>NZ_JAAIJQ010000012.1 GCF_010820565.1 Thiorhodococcus minor
CCCGAGCTCGACGGCAAGGGTGGTTTCTCGAAGTCGCCCGCAAGCGGGCTCCTACGAAGACGGCGCCGTAGGAGCCCGCTTGCGGGCGATCCTGGGGCTTAGGCGGAAAAAATGACCGGCGGAGAGCATCCTGCCCTCATCCCGTCACGCATTTCCTGAGTGTGGAAGGCTGGTAGGAAGATTTCGAGAAATCGCCCAAGTCGCTTGAGTCGTTCGTCCAGATCCTCGAAGCCGCAAGCATGTCCAGGATTCCCGCAATGCCGATGAAAATGGCAGATGACCGACTTTTGCGCCAGGAATTAACACGATTCGCTTTAGATCAACCGCTTGAGACTACGGCTTAATGCCGAGTCCGCCGCGATATCGGCCTGACCCTAAACGTCGCACCCTGCACGACCAGGGCGCTTTCGGCTCCCACCCGCGAAGTCCCTAGCCATCCGATCAGGGCCCGGCCAGTGGGCTGCCACTTGCCCGAGCCGCCGTGAAGCCAGGTATATCCACGGATAGACGCCAAGCGATGCCCGTTCTTACCTTCCACGGTTCGATTGCCGTCATCCTGGGCAATCTCCCGACCACCGCCGCAGATCCGAGCCGGAGTCACCCGTCTTTCTTGGAGGAAACGCGTGATGAACAGAGATGTCGACGTTGCCCTCATCGGTGCGAGCCACGCAGGATTGAATGCCATCTCTTCAGGCCGCCGCGGAGCAAGGCCGCATCGCCGGATACAACTGACCTCCAGGCCAACAGGTCTCGGCCTGAAGGCCGACACTCCCAGCTCTGATGGCACCCACATCAACGCCCGGATCTCAACCTGGCCCGCTTTGGCAGGACGCTTGTCGCGCTATCGCTCGCGCGCGCGGCGAAGCGCCTGGCCAGCCAAGATGGCCTTCAGAAGGCCCCTTCTGTCGGGGCACTTGAGATAGTGCCGATAGACCTGGACACCGAACCAATGGGGGGCGAGAAAATAGATCGTCTCCGTGATCTCGTCCTCGCCATCGAACCCATCACCGGCAACGCCGGCCAGGATCAGCTCCCGCGTGGCGGGCGGCATGGCCGCGTACATCGTCACATAGGCGATGTATTCGTGCGCTTGGACGCTGGGCCGAGAGACCAGGAAATTGTTCGCGGCGATGGCGTGGGCGACTTCGTGCGCCACCATGCTTCGGTAAGGAAGCGGACCTGAATCGATGCCCGTCGCGGCGTGCATCCGCTCGAGCACGGCGGGCGCCAGCAGGTAGATGCCGGCATCTGTCTGAACGTAGCAGCCCGCGGCCGAAGGCTCGACGCCCGGGGGCAAGGCGTCGACCACATGGATCAGCAGGCTCTCGCCGGCCTCCAGACCAGCGTCGCTCAGGAAATCGACCGCATCGCCAGCACCCGCGCAGACGATCTCCGCGATCGGCGCATCGGCCGCCTGGACGAGGATCTGGCCATGGGTGCAGGACTGACTGACGGCCTGGGCAAGCGAGGCATCGAGCATCGCCGGCAAGGCAAGGCAGCAGGCGAGCAAGATAGGAAAGGGAGGAAGCGACGAACCGACGGCTCTCATGGCGATGGCCCTCCAGGCAGCGCGTCGATGCGAGCCAGGTCCCTAAGGGCACGCAAGGGCGCTCGGCGCCGCAATCCCCTCGCCCTTGAGGATGGGTCCATCCAGGCACCCGAGGCGGCGCCCTCATTAGAAGCCTAGCCCAAGCCGCTCCCAAATCGCCGCGCACATCGCTTCGCCCAGCCGGGGCGAATGACGCAAGGCAAGTGCCTGCGGGTTTGCGCAGCGGTCCTGATCGGGAGCCGAGCCCCGGCCACTTCCGGGCCGATCGCTTTCCTCCAGTCCCAGCGCGACTCCTCGATCGCCCCCCCCCCGACTCAGGCAAAATGGCAAGGGATGGCGGACGAGTGGCGTCCGAGGACAAGCCAAGCGATTCGATACCCTGGGCCCATGCAGCAGCGGACCAATGCAACAGCGCGATGAGACACACTCCATCCTCATGGGCTACTTGCTCTGGATCTTCGGATTCCTCGGAGCCCACAGGTTCTACTACGGCAAGCCCGTCACCGGGACCATTTGGCTCTTCACCCTCGGCCTCTTGCTGATCGGCTGGATCCTAGACCTCTTCCTGATTCCCGGCATGAGCCGGCGCGCCGACATCAAATTCCAGCGCAGCTCCGTCAGCTACAACGTCGCCTGGATTCTGCTGACCTTCCTCGGCATCTTCGGCATTCACAGGTTCTACATGGGGAAGTGGATCACGGGCCTGATCTGGCTGCTGACAGGCGGGCTCTTCTTGGTGGGATACATCTACGACTACTGGACGCTGAACGACCAGATCGACGAGCTGAGTGCGCGGGAAGCGCCTAGCGGCCCGGCCCCGCTAATGAGGGCTCGCCGCCACGCCCACGAGCGCCGCCCCGGCTCCCGCTTGGGAGCCGGGGGCGAGCAGCGCGGACAGGTCACTTCAGCTCGTCGACCTTCTTCTCGGCCTCCTCCTTGGTGATGCCGTACAGCTCCTCGAGTCTGCCGACGAGCTTATCGCGCTCGCCGTCGATGAGGGCCAAATCGTCGTCGGTCAGCTTGCCCCAACGCGCCTTGACCTCGCCCTTGAACTGATCCCAATTACCGCGGACCTGCTCCCAATTCATCATGATGCTGGCTCCCGACCGCTTCCGGTCTTCGTGGTGGATGTGCATCTGGGGCGATACAAGAAGGATGCCAGCACTGACTGGAAGAGGACGTTGCATGCGCGTACCTGGCTTGCCAGGTCGACGGCATGACGACGAAAATCTTTAAGCATCATCTACTTAAGCGGCAGAAGAGCCACTACCACTGACAGCCATCGCGACTCTGCATCCCCCGCCACCGGCGACCAGCGCGGGGCGATCGTCCCCCGGGGGCTCGGCAGCCAGGCTTACACCCTAGGTGCATTTCAGCCGGAGCGATGGGGGAAATTCCCCGATCTTTCGGTCTCCCCGTCCCTCCCTGCAGCCGAAAGCTAGGCATAGGGCTCCCAAGCCGCACTCACATCCTTGATTTCGTAGCTTATTGTGCCGCGCGCGTCAGGCTGGCAGAGGTCTTGCTTAACCTGGAACGACACTGAGGCGGAATCGGCGGACATGCATCCGGCCGCTTCACTGAGGATTCGTTGCCCCCACGTCTAGACACGGCCCCCCGTCCAAAGACTAATGATGATCGAAGGAGAGCCCGATGAAGACCAACACGAAACGCACCCTGCTCGTCCCCGCCGCCACGCTGCTGGCGCTGTCCTTGACCGCCTGTGGCGACTCCGACGACGGCACCGCAGAGCAGATGGGCCAGAAGATCGACGAAGCGGCGGAGCAGGCGAGCGAGGAGATGCAGGAGGCCAAGTCCTCGATGTCACAGGCCGTGGAGAGCGCCGGCGACAAGATCGAGGCCCTTGGCGACGAGGTGGAGAGCAAGACGGACTGAGGTTAACGGCGGTGCGCCGGCCTCTCCGCGCCGGCGCACCACCCAGGCGCATCCAGCAGAGGGAGCAGGTCTTACCAAGGCTTGCTCCTGCAGAGCAATTGAACCGCGAAGCGCACGAAGGGTGGGAAGGCTCTTGATGCGTTGCTGCGTCGATTTTGCTCGCCCGTGGGGTGAAGGCTATGTATAGACCAAGCCTTTGCTCTTCTTCGCGTCAATCTTCTTCGCGTTCTTCGCGTTCATTCGCGCCTTCGCGGTTTGAATCGCCGAATCACTGCATCGCCACGAGCCTGAGGACCGCACGCAGCGGCAGATGATCGGAGGCGACGCGCGCCAAGCCTGCCCGCACGACCTCCACAGCCTCCAGATCCAGCCCACCTCCGAGCCAGATTCGGTCGAGCGGAAACAGCGGCCAGAACCCCGGATAGGTCGATCGGGTCGGCGCCGGCTGCAGTCGCGCATGGAGCTGCTTTAGTCGCCCCGCCCTGCGCCGCCACTCGTTGAAATCGCCCATGAGGAGGGTTGGCGAGACGCCTGCCGCTCTTGCCAAAAGCGAATCCAGCTTCCGTATCTGGGCACTGCGCTCGCTCGCGCGCAAGCCGAGGTGGGTGGCGAAGCAGCGGATCTCGCGGCCCTGACTCGGCAGGCGCCAATGGCGGCCAGGCGGCTTCAGGCGCAGCGTCGCCTCGATCAAGCCGCGTGGCTCGCGTCCCGGATGACTGAGGTCGTGCCGCCGGTGCCGGCGCACCGGCAATCGGCTGAGCAGCGCATTGCCATAGGAGCCGCGCTCCGACCACATGGTCGGCCCGAGCACGGGCTCATAGCCCTGCTGCGCCAGCCGATGCATGAGCGCCACGGCACCGGGCGCGACGGATGCCGGCGTCTCGACCTCCTGGAGCGCGACGATGTCGGCATCCAGGTCGAGGATGACGCCAGCCACCCGCTGGTGGTCCATGCGCCCGTCCCGTCCGACGCCACGATGGATGTTGTAGGTCGCGACGCTGATCCGAGTGGCCTCAGTCATCGGCGGCCAGCATCCGTCTCCCGTACCAAGCCAGCCCGACGACGGCCAGGGCACCGACCAGCACCAGCGCGACCGCGCGCAGATCGGCCTTGCTGATCAGGGACATCAGCCCCTCGGCGAAGACGGACGTCGCCAGAATGGCCGGCGCCATGCCGATCGCCGTACCTATCATGAAGTCCCGCAGCCGCAGGTGGGACGCGCCCGCAAAGAGATTGATGACGGCGAAGGGTGCGACAGGGACCACGCGCACGGTCACCACGGTGACGACACCATAGCGCCGCAGCCGCTTACGCAGCCGCTCCAGCCCGCCGCTGACCATGCGCTCTACCGCGGAGCGCCCCAGGTAGCCACCGATCCCATAGCCAGCGAGGGCCGACAGCAGCGAGCCGGTCAAGGCGACGGTCGCGCCCATGAAGGGACCGAAGACAATGGCCGTGGCGAGGATGAGCAGGGTGACGGGCACGGCAGCCACGGCGGCCGCAACGAAGCCCAGCACCGCGACCGGCGGACCCCAGACGCTGCCGCTGAGTCCCTTGAGGGCGCTGGCTAGGCTGCTCGGATCGAGCCACTCACCCAGGGCCGTCCAGCGCCAAGCCGCCGCCAGCCCGACGAAAAGGACGATGAGCCCGACGCCCAAGATCAGACGCCAGCGCACATGGGGCACATGCTCCTCGCCCCCGACGACGACGTCTGTCACCAAGTCGGTGTCGATGGGCCGGTCCGGATCGACGATGCGCTCGTCGGGGAGCTGACGGTCCCACTCGGGATCGATCTCGTCGTCCAGCAGGCCGAGTCGGATGTGCGGCTGCGCATCCGCGGCGGCGCGCTCCTCACGCAAGGTCTCCAACGCTTGGATGAAGCCCTCGCCCCGCTCGCGCGCCTCGGCCTCGACCTGGCCGACCCGCTCGGCATCCGCCGCCAAGAAGATCCCGAGCAGGCGATGGCGCAGGCCGCGGATGGCGGCAATCGCTTCATCCGTCTCGCCAAGGACAGAGGCGTCGCACTCGCTGTCGAGCCCCATGGAGCGATTGCTCAGATTGGAGGACCCGATGCGCAGCAGCTTGTCATCCGCGATGGTCAGCTTGGCGTGGACCATGAGGCATTCCTCCTCGAGCCCGACGACGTCCGGGTAATAGACCCGCAGCCGCCCGTGCTCGTCCGCCTCGCGCAGCCGCTCCAGCATGCGCGCGCGCAGGGTATCCATGGTGTGCTGCTCCAGCCAGGCGCCGGTGCGCTGCGGCAGGACGATGATGATCTCCGGCCCCTGCTCGCGCTCCAGGGAGGCGCAGAGCGCATCGCCAACGGAGCGCGACGTCAGGTACTGATTCTCGAAATAGATGAGGTGCTGGGCGCGCGCGATGCTGTCCAGATAGAGCCGCTCGATCTCGCGCACCTCGGGACGCTCCTCGAATGCCGACAGCGTCCTGGCAATGGCGACCTCTTGATCGCGAAGCAGGGCGGGGACGCCGTCCGGCCAGGCATCTTCCTGAATCGCCTCTTTCGGCGGCGCGATGCGGATGCCCGTGGCCCAATACCAGCGGTCCAGCAGCATGTCGTTGACGGCTGCGGCGGCCTCCCCATCGACCAGCATCTGGAGGTCGTGGAAGGGCGGATAAGGCTCCCCATCCGTGTCGATACGGCGGTCGTCCTGCGCGGCATGGTCGTTGGAGTCCCAACGCCACTTGCTGAGATCGAATCCGCCGCAATAGGCAATGGCGCCATCGATGGCGACCAGCTTCTGATGCTGGCTCGCCGTAAGGGGGTGCTTGTCATCCTTGCAGAAGTGCAGGCGCGGATGCGACTCCCAGGGATTGTCGCCGAGAAACAGCGGCTCGCGCTCCAGCGCATAGATGGACGCGAAATCCCAGAGGAGGACGTAGACATCCAGCTCTGGATTGCGCTCCAGCAAGGCGATGAGCAGGTCGGCCAGCTGCGTGGGCAAATCGTCGTGGGTCGGTCCCCGCACCAGCTCCAGCTGACTGTGCAGGTCCCAGCCGGCGATGTAGATCCGCCGGCCCGCCTTGGTCATGGATCTGCGCACTGCGCCGTAATACTCCTCGCCGTCCACCAAGACACCGACACGCTCGGCGCGGGCGACGCGCCAGCAGTTGCGACCGGGCTCGAAGAGGCCGTCCAGGCCGCGCCGTTCTGATGCCACGACCTGTGCCTGCTGACGCCTGCCGTCGGAATCTCCCGATCGGTCGCCAGTCGCCCACCCATCGTCGAGGGCCAAGGCTGAAGTGGAATCGGTTTCCATGAATGTCTCCGAGGTGTCCTCGGTCGGCCGTCAATCAGTGAGCCGAGGCAGCACAAAGTGTGATGAGCGATCTACAGATAACATACCAAACTTATCTGAAATCGGCCCTGGCCGCCTTGACTGTCGCAGCAACGGCTTTCCCGACAATCACTTGGAGAAGGCACTCCATCCTTTCAGCGCCAAAGGCTTCAAAGCGTTGTCCACAAGGGGCGCACTTGAATGGTGCTTTTCAACCACTCGTCCCGGCCTGCAGTTCGATGCGCACTCACCACAGCGCGACGCGCCGATCGACAAACCGTTGAAAACAACCCTGAGGGAGTCGACCTTGGTGGGGCGAAGGCTCGCCTTGGCAGGTGCGCCAGTGGTGCTCCTCGCCCGCTGACGGCAGCAAGGCGCTAAAGCCGGCCGGCTCGACGTCGATCGTCCTGGCGGCTTCGGCGACCGGTCACTGATTCATTGATCCTCAGGTTTGCCCACCAATCACAAACAGCTCGAATCAGGAGGGTTTCATGCGCAATCTCATCGGCCTCTTTTGTCTGCTCGGCATCGTCACGGGTGCTCATGCAGAGGTGCAGTCCAAGGCGATCAGCTACGACGACGAGGGGACGGCGCTGACCGGCTACCTCTATTGGGACGACGCCACCACCGAGAAGCGCCCCGGCGTCTTGGTCGTCCATGAGTGGTGGGGGCTGAACGACTACGCCAAGAAGCGCGCGCGCATGCTCGCCGAGCTTGGCTATGTCGCCTTCGCCGCCGACATGTACGGTGGCGACCGCGTCACCAAGGACCCCGGCCAAGCGCGCGACTGGATGCAGGAAGTCACCGTCGACCCCGAGCTCTGGCGCCTGCGCGCCGGTGCCGCCCTCGCCCAGCTCAAGGCCAGCGATCTGGTCATCCCGGACAAGACCGCCGCGATCGGCTACTGCTTCGGCGGCGGCACTGTGCTGCAGATGGCCTATGGCGATGCTGAGGTGCTCGGCGTGGTCAGCTTCCACGGATCCCTCCCAGCCGCGCCCGAGGAGGCCGAAGGCCAGATCGGTCCGAAGATCCTAGTGCTGCACGGCCAGGCCGACGCCTTCGTCGGGCCGGACGTGGTCGCCAACTTCCAGAGCAAGCTCGAGGCCGCGGGCGCCAACTGGGAGATGGACATCTACGGCGGCGTGCGGCACAGCTTCACCAGCCCGGATGTCGGCGAGTACGGCATCGAGAACCTCAAGTATGATGCGCAAGCGGACGCCCGCTCTTGGGCGCGCATGCAGGGCTTCTTCGACGAGCTGTTCCAGGATTGAGCGCAGCATCCGCAATTTGAGCCACCAAGGCCCAAAGGACGCGAAGAAGGACAAGGGCTTGACCAGTCGTTACATCTCATCCGCTTGGTAGATAGCGACAAGGCCCCCTTGAGCTCCTCAATGCTCTTGGCGGCTCGACTGCTCGCTCGAGGCTGAGGCCGCTGAGCGTCGGTGTATCCGGTCTCCATGGCCGAGCACCAGGCGCTCGGGGCGCTGCCGGCTCGGCCCCTCGCAATCCAGGGCTTTGGCCACTGAGCCTCCCCGACCTGTCTCGGCTCGACAGAGGCCCCTTCGATCTACCCAGCGCAGATCGGTTGAAAACCCCAACCCTGGGGCCTTTCAACCTATCGGGCCCGGGGAGCACCCTAGCGTACCGAGCCCGAGCACCTGGCGCAGCCGTCCCGTCTGAGCGCGATCGACGCACTGGCGTCGCCCTTGCTTACGACCGGACAGCAGAGGCTCGACGCATCGAAGTCCTGCGTGTGAGACCCTGCATATGCAACAAGGAGGCACCATGCCGAAACCATTCGAAAGCACCAATCCTCACACAGGCGAGGTGGTGGAGACCCTGGAGCCGATGAGCGAGGCCGCCGTGGAGCGCGCGCTCGCCGCCGCGGCCGAGCAGGCGCCGCGCTGGGCCGAGCAGGGGATCGAGGCGCGCTGCGCCCTGCTCCGAGCGGCAGCGAAACTGCTGCGGGAGCGCAAGGCCGCACTGGCCCGCATCATCACGCTCGAAATGGGCAAGCTGATCGGGGAGGCGGAGGCCGAGGTCGAAAAGTGCGCCCTGGTCTGCGACTACTACGCGGACAACGCCGGGGCTCAACTGGCGGACAGCCCCGTCGCATCGGATGCGAGCCGCAGCCTGGTCGCCTACCAGCCGCTCGGCGTGCTCATGGCCATCATGCCCTGGAACTTCCCCTTCTGGCAGGTGCTGCGCTGCGCCGCTCCGGCGCTGGCCGCGGGCAATCCCCTGGTGCTCAAGCACGCCTCGAACGTGCCGCGCTGCGCACTGGCCATCGAGGAGGTCTTGCGCGACGCGGGCGCGCCGCCCGGCGTCTTCCAGACCCTGTTGATCGACGCCAAGACGGCGGAAGGCGTGGTCGCCGACGCGCGCATCCGCGGCGTGAGCCTGACCGGCAGCGAGACCGCCGGACGACGGGTTGCCAGCATCGCCGGGGAGCATCTGAAGAAGACGGTGCTCGAGCTCGGCGGCTCGGACGCCTTCGTCGTGCTCGAGGACGCGGACCTGGAACTGGCCGTGAGCACGGCGGTCAAGGCGCGGTTTCTGAACGCCGGGCAAAGCTGCATCGCCGCCAAGCGCTTCGTCTTGGTCGACGCCATCGCCGAGCGCTTTCTCGAGGCCTTCCAGGCCGGCATCGCGGCGCTGAGCCCGGGCGACCCCTTGGAGGATAAGACCACCCTGGCCCCACTCGCCCGCAAGGACTTGCGCGAGACGCTGCACGAGCAGGTGGAGGCCAGCCTTGGAGCCGGCGCCAGGCTGCTCCATGGCGGCAAGTCCCTGGATGGACCGGGCTGGCACTATGCGGCAACCCTGCTGGACCAGGTGACGCCGGGAATGCCGGCCTACGAGGATGAGCTGTTCGGCCCGGTGGCAGCCGTCATCCGCGCCCATGACGAAGCGGCGGCGCTCAGGATCGCGAACGACTCGCGCTTCGGCCTCGGCGGCAGCGTCTGGACCATGGACGCTGCGCGCGGCGAGCGCTTTGCGCGCCAGATGGCCTGCGGCTGCGCCTTCGTCAACGGCATGGTGAAGAGCGACCCCCGCCTGCCCTTCGGCGGGATCAAGGACTCGGGCTACGGACGCGAGCTGGGGACGCCAGGCATTCACGAATTCGTGAACGCCAAGACCCTCTGGGTGGGCTGAGGCGCCAGCGACCAGCGACCAGCGACCAGCGATGATCCGGAAAAGAACGGGAGAAGCCCAAGGGCACGAGGTGCGCGATGAATGTCAGCACGTTGCGCTGCTCGTCGAGCGGGTGAGCGACGGGCATCGGCCACATCATTGTTTTTCTTCGCGTCCTTTGCGCCTTCGCGGCTCAACCGGGCGAGCCCAGCCTAAGAGCTAGCGGCTGGCGGCTTTCTCTAGCTCGACCCGCTATTCCAGCTCGCAGCGCTGGAGGGCCGAAACGACGTCGGCGACATTGGCCGCGAGCAGCCCATGCTTCTGGACGACCTCCGCCTCGGGCTGCCCCTCGGAGATCGCCGCCTCGAGGTCGGCGGCCTGCGCGCGCATCTCCTCCAGACCCAGAGTCGCGGCGGCGCCCTTGAGGGCATGCACCAGCCGCCTCGCCTGGTCGCGCTCGCCAACCGAGAGGAGCTCGGACGCTCGTTGAAGGTCCTGGCCGTGCGTCTCGA
Source organism: Thiorhodococcus minor (assembly GCF_010820565.1). Taxonomy (GTDB): domain Bacteria; phylum Pseudomonadota; class Gammaproteobacteria; order Chromatiales; family Chromatiaceae; genus Thiorhodococcus; species Thiorhodococcus minor. The sequence continues at coordinate 10,386 of NZ_JAAIJQ010000012.1, forward strand.
TGAACCTCCGCAGGAGCCGCCGATAGAGACGCTCGTTCCCCCCGACGTTGCGCAAGCCGACGTCCGGACTCAGACCAGGTACCTGGGAAAGCGGGTCCGATACCGGCGTCGCCGCCTTCTGCGCAGTGTCTCTTAGCTGGGTCGCCGACGCCGCCTTCGGCTCCAGCCATTGCGCCAGCGACAGGTAGAGGCGGTTGGGATCCACCGGCTTGGCGATGTGGTCGTCCATGCCAGCATCCAGGCAAGCGTCCCTGTCGTCGTGGAAAGCATTGGCCGTGACGGCGAGGATGGGCGTGGTCGCATAGGCTGGCAGCCGGCGAATCCGCCGCGTCGCCTCGGGTCCGTCCATCTCGGGCATCTGCATATCCATGAGGATGGCGGCATAGGCGCGGTTGGACGACAGCTCCACCGCAACGACGCCGTTCTCGGCGATGTCGACCACCAAGCCGGCCTCTTCGAGCAGGCTCTTGAGCACCTCGCTATTGATCGCGTTGTCTTCCGCGACCAGGACACGGGCGCCCCGATAACCGGCCAGGCGCGTCAAGGCGCTGTCCAGCTCCTCTTCCGCGGTGGCCTGCTGCCCGACGCCGACCAGGCCGAAGCGCGCGGTGAACCAGAAGGTGCTGCCCGCGTCCGGGGTGCTCTCGACACCGATCTCGCCGCCCATCAGCTCCACCAGACGCTTGCAGATGGCCAAGCCCAGTCCCGAGCCGCCGAACTTGCGCGTGGTCGAGCTATCGGCCTGCTCGAAGGCCAGGAAGAGCTGCTCTTGGCGCTCGACGGGGATGCCGATTCCCTCGTCGCTCACCACGAAGCGCACCTTGACATCCGGGCCGAAGCGCTCGAGCAGCGAGGCATGGACCCGAATGGTGCCTTCATCGCTGAACTTGAGAGCATTGCCGACCAGGTTGAGCAGGATCTGATCCAAGCGCAGCGGATCGCCGTAAAGGCGCTCGGGCACCTCCGGATCGATGACGAGGCTGAGCTTGAGCGCCTTGCCCTTGACCTCGTCGGCGACCAGCATGTTGAGCTTGGTGAAATTGTGCTGCAGCTCGAGCTCGACCGGATCGAGATTCAGCTTGCCGGCCTCGATCCTGGAGAGATCCAGGATGTCGTTGATTACCCGCAGCAGGTGGTAGGCCGCGTCCGTCACCTTGCCGAGCCGCTGCGTCTGCTCGCGGTCCTTGGCGCCGGCCTTGAGCAGGTGCGTCATGCCGATGATGGCGTTGAGCGGGGTGCGAATCTCGTGGCTCATGTTGGCCAGGAAGGTGCTCTTGGCCAGATTCGCCGCCTCCGCCGCCGACTTGGCGTGCTCCAGCTCCGCGGTGCGCGTCTGCACCAGGTCTTCGAGATGGGCGCGATAGTGGGTCAGCTCGTCCTCGGCCCGCTTCTTTTCGCTGATGTCGACGAAGGCCACGCGGACCTGCTCGAGCACGCCGTCGCGAAGCACGGGGTCGGCGCTGACCAGCCCCCAGCGCGGGGCCTGGTCCGGAGCGTGCCGGATGCCGACCAGCTGATTGCGCACGGGCCGATGCGTCTCCATCACCCGCCTGACAGGCAGCTGCTCCAGGGGCACAGGCCGAAGGCGCTCGTCGACCAGGCTTTCATGGATACGATTGGCGTCCAGGGCATAGATGCCCTCGGGACTCAGCTCCAGAATGGCGGCTGCGGTCGCATTGAAGTCCACGGGATGCCCGTCCGCGTCATAGACCAGGACGCCGATGGGCATTCCATGGAGCAAGTCACGGTAGCGCGCCTCGCTGTCGCGCAGCGCCTGCTCCTGGCGTCTGCGCTCGGTGACGTCCTGCACCGTGCCCACGGCACTCAAGGGTACACCCTGGGCATCGACGCGGATCTCGGCGCGCTCACGGACCCACCTTACCTCGCCGTCATCCAGCTGGACCCGATGCTCGACGTCGTAGGGCGCGCCTTCCAGCGCGGCGATCCAAGCGGCGAGCACCAGATCGCGATCCTCCGCAGAGACGCGCTGGACGAAGGTTTCGAAGTCGACGTGCGTGCCGGGCGCGACTCCGAAGAGCCTGTAGGTCTCGCCGGACCAGTCGAGGCGCCCCTGGACGATGTCCAGGTACCAGCTCCCGGTCTGGGCGACGGCCTGGGCCCGTCTCAGCGTCTCCTCGCTGCGCCGCAGCGCCGCCTCGACGCGCTTGCGATCCGTGGTTTCGCGGTGCAGTGCGTAGATGTAGCTGGCTCCGCCCCAATCGACCCGCGACGAGCTGATCTCTACGTCGTACTCGGCGCCGTCCTTGCGGCGATGGCGCGTCTCCTGGGTCACGCCCACGTCGGTGACCTTGGGGAGCATGGACTCGAGCTCGGCACGGCTCCAACAGATGTCCCAGTCCCAAACATGGAGCCGTCCGAGCTCCGCGTCGGAATAGCCCAGCAGCTCGCCGAAGCGGGCGTTCCACTCGACCAGGCCCCCGCTCATATCCAGGACGGCGATGGCGTCGCGAGAGCGCTCGAACATGACCCGGCGCCGCTCCGACTCCTCGTGGAGCGCATGCTCGGCCTCCCGGGCGGCGGTGACGTCGCGCCAGATGGCCGCCCAGTAGCGGCCGCCGCGAATCTCGACCAAACGATTCGTCACCTGGACGCGACGCAGGCTGCCGTCCTTGTGGCGATGCGCGGTCTCGAAGTCGCCCCGGCCGGTGCGATTGACCAGCTCCGCGCGGCGCGCCACCTCCTCGGCCGCCATTTCGCCCTGAATGTCGGTGACGCGCAGGCGCGCGAACTCCTCGCGCGTGTAGCCGAGCGCGTGGCAGGCGGCGTTGTTGAACTCGACGAAGCCCAGGGTCTCCGCATCGATCAGGATGATGGCGTCTGCGGCCTGATTGACGATGGCGCTGTAGAGCTCTTCGCGCTCGCGCAGGGCGTCCTGGGTACGCCGCGCCTGAGTGATGTCGCGCGCGACCCCGAGCACGCCGATCAGGCGCCCCTCGGCATCGCGCATGGGCGTCTTGATGGTCTCCAGCAGCTCCCGATGACCGTCGTCGGCGAAGGTGATGGTCTCTTCGTTGATGGTCGGACGACCGGCGTGCAGGGCATTGAGGTCTTGCTGGCGAAAGGAGTCGGCCAGCCCGGGCGGCATGAAATCCCGGTCGGTGCGGCCGACGATCTCGGCCTCGGCAGCGCCGAAGAAACGCTCGAAGCGCTGGTTGCAGGCCAGGTAGACGCCGTCGGGATCCTTGAGCCAGATGAGGTCCGGGGCGGTACGGATCAGGGTGTGCATCAGCCCCAGCTCCGCCTTGAGTCGCGTCTCGCTCGCCTGGCGCTCGGTGTCGTCGCGGCCGATGCCGAGATAGCGCCCGTCATCGAGGCGTTGCAGCAGGAGATCGACGAGCACCTCGGTCCGCTCCGCACGCCGCACCCAGAGATCGACGCGCAGGCTGCCGACGCCCTCCAGCTGTGCCAGGAGTGCGGCCAGGCGGTCGCGATCACGCTGAGCGGCCAGATCGGCCAGGGTCAGCTCGCCCAGGGTCCCGAGATCATGCCCGGTCAGCCTCAAGGCGGCAGGATTGGCGTGCTCGAAGCCTGTGTCCTGCCTAAGGATCCAGACGGCATCGCCGATCGCCGCGGTGACCGCGCGCAGGTCGCGCTCGCGCCGCAGCGGCTCGGTCTCGTCGATGACATAGCCGCATAGACGAACCACCTCGCCGTCGGCGTCGCGATCGACCCGCGTGAAGTCGTAGAGCCACAGGACGCTGCCGTCGGCGCGACGCACGCGATAACGCTGCTCCCAGGCCTCGCGGTCCTCGGCGAGATAGCGCGCGACTTCTTGGGCGACCCGATCGCGATCATCGGCATGAATGGCCTCCGCATAGCGAAAGCCTGGGCTCAGCATCTGCTCGACGCGATAGCCGAGGATGGCGCCGATGTTCGGTGAGACGTACTCGATCGGCCAGCCGGGATCCGGTCGCCAGACGAGCACGGCGACCGGCCCGCCGATGAAGAGATCGCGCTCCCACTCTGCCTGGCGCACAGCGCCGCTGCGCTTCTCCGTGGAGCCGGGCGCTTCGTTGCTGGTCGTCGCTTTGTTGATGAGGGCGGAGGCCAATGGTCGTTCTTTCATGGTAGCTACCGGCGCCAACACAGCATGCAGGGGTCGCCTCGGTCTCGAAACAAAGAGACTGTGCCTCCGCCTCAGGGGCTTGCCGCCGCATCACAAGCCCCCCGATCGCGCCTCCCTGTCTTCGCTGCCCGCTCATAGGCCTAGTGTCGCGGCCCTTGACTGAGGGAATCCTCTGCGATGAAGCCGGCACTGACAGGTGCACGCAATCAAGGCCCGCGAAACGGCGAGCTACTCGCAATGCTATCTGTAACCGCGCCCCGGAGTGAAGCGACCAGGGGCGCAAAATCGACCGAGGCTTGCCGCGGCCCCTCCCGGCCGGCGCGTGCGTGCGTACGTCCGCGAGGTAGCGCGCGACCCTACGAAGACTAGGCCACCGATCGACGAGCCGTTACCGAGACAACTACCTAGTCGGTTGCTGGGAGGCAGAAGAATGGAAGAGTAAGCTGTTGTTAAAACGCAGAATTCAAGGCGGAAAGCAGACATCCACCAGAACCGAAAATTGCGAGCGGCGTCACAAAGCGGATCAGGAGCGTCCAAATTGCGTGAGCTGACCTATCGACAGGGCTGCTCCGGCAGGCGGCGTCATTCAGAGATGGCGTCAAGAGCTAAGACGCGACGAGATCCAGCTGCTGACAGGCGTGCTCGAGGAAGCGAAGCATCGGATAGCGTCGAAGACGGGAGTCGACGGCGCCTGAGGAGGCGCCGTGATCGTGCGCGGAAGCATGGAGCAGGCTGGGGGGCTGGTCACACTGGCACCCGGCTCCGTGTGGATCGGCGTGGGCTTTCCGTCAGAGCCCGACCATCTCGGCGCCGACACCCTGGGCCCTCACCTCTCGAATCACCGCGCTCGGACGCAGGCCCTCCGGGTCGAAATCGACCAGCATCAAGTGGCGCCGCCTGTCCGAAACACAGGCCGACATCACGCCATCACAGTTGCACAGCTCACGCTCCAGGTTGTGGATACTATCGTCGTCCAAGTCTTCGTCGATGTGGATCAGGATATCGCTGTAGCCCATCGCTCACCTCGGCGTTCAAATTGTTATCAAGGAACTGCGCCGACTACAGCTGTAAACTTAGTCGAGCACTTGGTCTTTCAAAAGGCTTCGAGACGATTTGTTGATGTCGAAGCCCGAGAAGAGATCGCCGCAGTGGACGACGGAATCAGAGGGGAGCATTCGCATGAGCCGCGAGGTACGCATCACCCAGCTCGTGGAGAACACGGCGGGCGGAAGAGGATTGCTGGGCGAGCATGGCGTCGCCTATTTCGTCGAGGCCGCGGGGCGCTGCGTCCTCTTCGACACTGGGCAAGGACAGGCCCTATTGCACAATATCGAGCGACTCGGGCTACCGCTCGCAGAGGTCGAGGCCATCGCGCTCAGCCACGGTCACTACGACCATGCAGGCGGATTGGGCGACGCGCTCGGCGTCACGGGTCCGGTCGACCTCTATCTCCATCCAGAGGCGCGACGCCCGAAGTACAACCGCATCGGCAAGGCCATCGGCACGCCCGCGCTGGAGTCGGACGAGCTGGAGGGTCGCGTGCGCCGTCTCGTCGAGGCCCGAGCCCCGGTCAGGATCGCGCCGGGCATCCATCTCACCGGGGAGATCCCGCGCCGCCACGGCATCGAAGACACCGGCGGCCCCTTCCACTTGGACGCCGAGCGCACCCAGGTCGACCCCCTGCTCGACGATCAGGCCCTGTATTTGGATGCGGCCGAGGGCACCGTGGTCCTGCTCGGCTGCGGGCATTCGGGCGTCATCAACACCCTGGAGCACATCGCGCAGCTCACCCAAGGCCGCCGCATCCATGCGGTCATCGGCGGCATGCACCTGCTCCGCGCCACACCGGAGCGACTCGACTTCACTGCGGAGCGCCTGCAGGCGCTCGACGTCGACTACCTCGCACCCATCCATTGCACGGGTGCCGAGGCGACCTGCTTCTTCCGATCACGCTTCCCGGACAGGACGCACAGCTCGGAGGTTGGCGCCGTGCACAGCTTCCTTCGGTCGGAGCCCTAGCCAGCCCCGGCAGGCATCCCATGGGAGCCCAGCGCCGGCGCGAGCGGAGCACCGCGCCCAGGGAATCAAAGCACCGACTCGAACAGCTCCAGCTGGGGCGGACCCAGGTAGAAGTCGCGCGTCTCCTTGCCGGCGTTGGCATGTGCCGCGCGGAAGGCCTCGGAGTGCGTCCAGGCGACGAAGGCCTCCTCGGACTCCCACTCGGAGAAGGACGAAAAAAGCGTGTGATCGGCGGACTCCGGCCCCTTGAGCAAATGGAAGCGCACGAAGCCCGGCACCTCCTCCAGATGACTCTCGCGGCTGCGCCAGACCTCGACGAAGGCATCTTCTTTGCCGCGCGCGATCGAGAAACGGTTCATTGCAAGATACATGGGCACTCTCCATGGAGGACAAGGGAATATTGGCTCGAGCGCCAGACATGGTGGCGGCCAGACAGGGTTTCGAGGACTGGCGACCATGGCTGACCGACGAAAGACCAGGCCGGCGAATCGCTCCAGCCGTCTCGCGCCTGGCACTCCGGCCTCGGCGTCAGCCCTCTTGCTGGACCTCCTCAAGGCCCCGCCCGACGAAAGCAGCCAAGAGCGCCGTTCCGGCAAAGGTCAGCAGCACGGCCGCCGCGCCGAGCCAATGGGCAAGCACCCCGAAGAGCCCGCCGGCGACCAGCACGAGACCGATGATGGTATTCGACAAGGCCGTGTAGCTGGCGCGGCGCTCGGCGCCCGCCATGTCGACCACATGGGTCGAGCGCCCCAGACGCACCCCTTGATGCGCCACCATGACGAGAAAGAGCAGGATGGCGGGCACCAGCGGCAGCGCCATCCAGCCGGGCGCGAGCATGGCCACCAGAGCGCTGACCAGGAGGGTCCCTGACGCGAGGAGCGCGGCGGCGATCAGGACCTGGCGACTGCTGCGGTCCGAGAGCCGGCCCCAGACGTAGGCGCTCAGGATGGAGGCCAGGGCCGAGGCGATCACGAAGGGCCCCAGGCTGCCCGCGGCCGCGCTGATGCCCGAGCTGCCGCCCGCCACGGCGAGCAGGTAGGGCGGCGAGAGCGCGGTCGCGATCAGGAGTGCCCGGGTGACGATGAAGCGCTGGAGCTGCGCGTCCTGACCGAGCAGGGCGAAGTGCTCGCGGGCCACCGCGAGGGCATTGCCGCCCCCTTCGGTGGCGCCCGGCTCCTCCGTCAGCGTCGAGAAGACGGCCGCGGCGAACAGCCAGAGACCGCCGGCAAGGGTCAGCACGGCCGCGATGCTGGCCACCGTCCGAGGCAGGATGCCGAATGCGAGCGCCGCGCCGAAGGCCAGGACCAGCACGGCCGAGATGGATCCGGCCGTGCCGGTCGCAGTGCCGCGCGTCGACTTCGACACCGTCTTGCCCAGCACATCCTTGTAGCTCACGGAGCAGGCGCCGCGCGCCAGGGCCGCGACGCTGAGCAGACCGACGATCACCCAGCCCGCCGTGGCCCCCTCAAAGAAGAGCGCACTCAGTCCGATTCCCATGACCGCCAGGCCCTGGATCACGCTACCGCCCGCCCAGATCCACTTGCGGATGGGGCGCGCGCGGATGGCGCCGGCAATCGCCAGCTGAGGTAACAGCGCCCCCGCCTCGCGCACCGGCACGAGCAGACCGATCAGATAGGCCGGCGCGCCCAGCGCGCCCATGAGCCAGGCCAGCACCAGCTTGGCATCGGCCAAGCCATCCGCCGTCTTGGTCGCACCCAGGCTGACGACGTGACGCATGAAGTTGCCGGGCTGGTCGTGACAGGCGTTCTCGGGGATATCCTTGCAGATTCGCCCCTCGTCGTCGTTGGTGAGGATGGCATAGGCGCGATGGGCGAAGGCCGGCGCCTCGGACCTCGAGCTCATGTCGGACGGTGACTCCAGATTGGCGTGGAACTGAATGTCCGACATTGTACGTCAAGCTTGTAGCTCTGGCCCTTTGTGTGGGCAGTGGGCAGTGGGCAGTGGGCAGTGGGCAGTGGGCAGCAGTGTGGTGGACGAGCCCGAGAGACTGTGAAGAAATTCTGCGTAGGTTGGGCTGAGGTACGAAGCCCAACATGGCGGCTAGCCTAACGCTTTGATTGTTGGGCCTCCTGCGTCGGCCCAACCTACACCAATCTGCGATCTTCGCGGTGCGCTTGGATTACTCTCACAGTCTCCCGAGCGAAGTCCACCGAATCCCGCGCCGACGCCGCTCGACTGCGCTGCAAGCCGAAGGCATCTGGGGCCCTGCTCGATGCGACGCTCAGCCGGCCTCGGCCTCCCGCAGCGAAGCGGAGACCCTGAGCTTGAGGCTGGCGATGGCAAGGGTTAGCTCGCGCAGGGCCGCCTCGGCACGCCCTGGGTCCGGCCCGTCGCGCAGCACGCGCTCCAGGGCGGCGCTGCAGGACTGTACGTGGCGCATCCCGAGCGCCGCGGCCGACCCCTTGATCGAGTGGGCGACCTGACCTGCCTGGGCGGTCTCGCCCGAGGCGACCAGCTCGGCGAGGCGCGGCAGGTCGGGCTCGTGCAGCTCGAAGAACTGGCGCAGCAGCAAGGCGTAGAGCGAGACACGGCCGCAAACGGACTTCATGGCAACGCCCAAGTCCAGCTCGTCAACGCCTTGCAGGGCGTCCAGCACGGCTTGCGAGGGTCCGTCCCGCGTCTCCAGCGCCTCGCTCGTCTCCCGGGGCTCCGCGACGGCAGAGGCCCCGGCGGGCGACGGCAGCCAGCGCAGGAGCACCTCGTAGAGCGCATCCGGATCGACCGGCTTGGGGATGTGATCGTTCATGCCTGCGGCGAGACAGGTCTCCCGGTCGTCGTCGAAGGCGTTGGCGGTCATCGCGAGGATGGGCGTCTGCCGATGCGCCGCTAGCGCGCGAATGCGCCGTGAAGCCGCCAGTCCGTCCAGCTGCGGCATCTGGATGTCCATGAGAATCACGTCATAGTCGGCGGCCGCGGCCATTTGCACGGCGGCGAGCCCATTCTCGGCCACCGCGACCTCCAGCCCGACCGCCTGCAGGAGCGTCAGTGCCACGTCGCGGTTGAGGGGGTTGTCTTCCGCCAGCAAGATCCGCTGGCCGCGATGCTCCGCGAGTCGTCTTTCCGCGTCGCTCGCCACGGCCTGGACCGGCAGCGCATCCTCGTCGCTCAGCGCTGCGGCCAAGCGGGCCGCGAAGATCCTCGGGGTAAAGGGCTTGGGGATGACGCCCCGAAAGCCATAGGCCGCCACATCCGCCGCCGGGCGCGCGGCCGAGGCGTCATCCAGCAAGATCAGTCGCGCCTGCCCGCCGAGGCCCAAACGCCGCAGATTCAGGGCCGTCTCGAAGCCGTCCATGAGCGGCATCTGGGCATCGATGAAGATGAGGTCATAGGCCCCAGCACCCCGCTGCCCCAGATGCTCGATCGCCTCCGCGCCCGATGCGACGGTATCGACAAGGATCCCATGCCGACGCAGGATCGCGCCCAAGGCCTCGCGCGCTTCTGGGCGGTCATCCACCAGCAAGACACGCCAGTCGCGCCAAGCCATGGATGGCCGGACGGCCGATCTGGACTCCGCCGCCCGCGCGAAGGGGATCTCGACCCAGAAGGTAGAGCCCTGACCAGGGACACTGTCGCAGCCGAGCCGGCCGCCCATGCCCTCGACCAGGCGTCGGCAGATGGCGAGACCGAGTCCGGAGCCGCCGTAGACGCGGGTGGTCGAGACATCCGCCTGCTCGAAGGGCTGAAAGAGGCGCTCGCGCTGCGCTTCGCCCATACCGACGCCCGTGTCGCGCACCTCGATGCGGGTCAGGAAACGATCCGGCTCCTCGGCGAGGACGCGGCCCTGGATCAGCACCGCGCCCCGCTCGGTGAACTTGACGGCGTTGGAGCCCAGGTTGATGAGGATCTGCCCGAATCGCAGGCCGTCGCCACGCACGAAGCGCGGCAATGCCGCGACGTCGATGACGAGCTCGAGGTCCTTGGCGAGCGCCTTGTCCGCGAGCAGACCCGTGGTGTCGGCAATGACTTGGTCGAGGTCGAAGTCGCCCGACTCCAAGACCAGCCTGCCGGCCTCGATCTTGGAATAGTCCAGGATGTCGTTGATGATGCCGAGCAGGTGCTCCGCGGCGGATGAGACCTTATCGAGCATCTCACGCTGACGCGGCACCTGGACGTCTCGCTTCAGCAGGTGCGTGAGCCCGATGATGGCGTTCATCGGGGTGCGGATCTCATGGCTCATGTTGGCCAGGAAGACGCTCTTGGCCTGGCTCGCCGCCTCCAGCTTGGCGGTACGCTCGGCGACCAGCTCCTCCAGGTGCTGCCGGTGGCGCGCGAGCTCGGCGTCCATGCGCTTGCGCTCGCTCACGTCGTGCCAGATGGCGGCGACATAGTCGCGCCCGCCGATATGCACCGCGCGATTGCTCACCAGGACATCCAGCATGGAGCCATCACTGCGGCGGTAGCGGGTCTCGAAGACGCCGCCATCCGCGGCAAGCAGGTCCTGCAGCTGCGCCGCGACCTCGGTGCCCGAGCATCCGGTCAGCTCTTCCAGCCGGCGCTCGGCCAGCTCGGCCCGGGTGTAGCCCAGCATCCGGCACGCGGCCGCGTTGAGCTCCTCGAAGTCGCGCGTCTCGCAGTCGATCAGCACGATGCCGTCGGCGGCCTGATTGACGATGGCCCCATAGATCTCCTCGCGCCGCTGCAGCTCCGCCTGCTCGCGCTTACGCGCGGTGATGTCGCGGGCGACCCCAATGACGCCGACCAGCCTCCCCCGCGCGTCGTACATGGGCGTCTTGACGGTCTCGAAGAGTCCGCGATAACCGTCCTCGGCGAAGGTCAGCCACTCCTCGTTCATCGACGACTGCCCCAGCTCGGCGGCCTTGCGGTCGTTGGCACGGAAGAAATCCGCCAGCGCGCGATCGACGAAGTCGTAGTCGGTCTTGCCGACGATCTCACTCGCACTGACCCCGTAGAGCCGCTCGACCCCGCGGTTGCAGAGCAGAAAGACGCCGTTCGGGTCCTTCAGCCAGATGACGTCCGGCACCGCCTCCATGAGGGCGTGGAGACGGGCGCGCTCCGCCTTCAGCAGGCGGTTGCTGGTGGCGAGCTGCGTCTGGGCGGCGTCGCGGTCCTCCTTCAGGCGCCGCGCATGCGCCTCGTTCGCCTGGCACAGCTGGGCCGCCTTGGCCAGGTTCTCCAACACCGGGGGGAAGAGGTCGGCGAGCGGCAGATCCGAGGCGTAGCCGGAAGGCCCGAGCAGGAGAAGCGCCCCGAAGCCGCTCACCGGCAGCTTGACCACATAACCATAGCCGCCGCACAAGGGCGGCAGAGCGTCCCGATCCCGGTCGCAGCGAGCCTCGGCAATGTCGCCGGTCAGCCAAGGCGACGGCACGGGAATGCCGCGACCGCACTGCTCCATGAGGCGCCGACTGCCGACCGCGGCCACCAGGTGCGCGGTGTCGGGCTGGTCCGGGCTCGCCCGCAGCGCAACGCCGACGGGAAGCCCGGTGTGAAAGAGCAGGCGCTGGATGGCGCGCGTCATCAGCGGCTTGACGTAGAGCTCCCCGCCGATGACGCGGACCAAATCGTACAGCATCGACAGCAGACGAACTTGGCGTGTTTCTTCACTCATGCGGGACCGCGGTCCGATTCCTCCCAATCGACGCCGACGACGGCTGCGTTGTGGAGTAGAGGATAGGAGGCATCGCCCGCTCCGCCGATCTCTCCGAGCGAGAGCGCGCCCGCGAGGCGCATGCCCGTCTCGCGCTCGCAGGCGGTCAGCTCGCGCTCGGCCCCCTCGCCCAGGTGCAGCCGACGCCCGGCGCAGTAGAAGAACAGCAAAGGACGGGGCGGACAGGCGGACGCGAAGGCATCGGCCAGGGAGCGCGCGGTATCGATCGAATCGACCTCTGGCGATTGCAGCAAGCTGAGGAGGGCATTGGCCGGGACCTCACCGACGCAGAGGATGCCGTCGTCCGCGTCCAGGGCGACGGGAATGCGGACCAGGGTTTGGCCATTGGCGAGCGCGATGCCGAAGGGAAAGTGGACCGCGTAGCGATAGAAGTTGTCATGGTCCAAGGCGATGCCGTAGCGCTTAAAGACCTTGTCGCGATAGACAGGAAAGGCGGGCTGCCAATCGATCCGGACGATTTTGTTGCCCACCGTCGCGGTCGCGGTGAGCGTCTCTTCCGGTGCGCGATAGCCATGGACCAGCGCGCTCGACCAGTCATTCGGCAGCAAGAGGCAGAGCACGCCGTTACCGATCAGCCGCGCGTCATCGAAGACGCAAGGCATGGGCTGGAAGCGCTCGCTCCCGGCATTGACCCCGAGATAACGCACGCCATCGGCCAGCTCGAGATAGAGCGCATCCAGGATGCTGGCGATGTTGGGGACCATGGCGTCGAACACCATGAAGAGGGTGGGCGGCGCCGCCGTGTCCAGGTGAGCCTGCACAAGCGTGGTGATGCGCGCGGCCGGCGACGGGTCCTCCGAGTCCAGCCGATCGACCAGCGCGTAGACCGGCCGCCAGGGCAGGTGAACGAGCACGGCCCCACGAGCGATGAACCTCTGCTGCCAGACCAGGCCCGGAAAGAGCCCGCCGACCAGGGCTAGACCTGCCGCGCGGCAGGCCGCTTGAAGCACTGGCAGCCGCGACCGCTCCGACTCCGCCACCATGGCCAGGACGCCGCCCTGCGGGGCACGCGCGCGCCACCCATCGAGGAGCGGCGACAGCGACTCCGCATCAAGGGTCTCGCAGAATTGCAGGCTGTCGTCCTCCATACTGGATCTCTTTAAAGAGCCATCGGTCGTTGAGAGCCATCTGGCCAGTTGCCGACAAGGACCGACCGGACCCGAAACGGTCGCGCAATGGGGGGAATATGGTCGCATGCGCAGGCCCGCACGCCCCACCTTTAGCCGGAAGTTTGAAACACTAGCAGAAATGAGCAAGCGGGACAGCGGGCGCGCCATCGCACTGGTGGCGAGGCCGTGGTCCGGGCTAAGGCTCGCTCGCCCGATTGCCGTCATCGACTGCGACCGGCAGCCTCAGCTCGACTAGACCCGGCCCGTGGCTGGCGCGCCCGCCAGCGTCGCGGGCGATGCGCTCGATCGTCTGACGCATCAGGTGGCGATCCTCCCGCTCGGGCCGGTCGCTGACCGCCGAAGCGGCTTTGGCAAGGAGTCGGAGCACAATGAGGTCGCCGTCGCGACTCAGGCCCAAGACGGGCGCTCGATCGCCCTCCGTGACCAAACGCAGCGCATGGACGAGCGCCGCCTCGAGGGCATCCGGCGCGATACGGACGCGAGCATCGGCCCCTGCGGCAAGCTGGCCCGGCTCGACGTCTCCGCCAACCTGACGCATCAACCTGGAAGCGAGATCAGCCGCGTCGACGGTTTGCGCGCAGGATTCGGGGAAAGGCGCCGACCGCAGGGTCTCGCTCAAGGCAGCTGAGATCTTCGCCGACGCCTTGAGGACCCGCCCCAAACGCTCGACCACCTCCGGATGCTCCTGCAGCTCCAATTGCAGCGTCTCGCCGATGAGGTCGACGACGCTCAAGGGCGTCCTGATGGCATGCGCGAGCTGGCGCGCTTGCTCCGCGAGCAGAGACTGGCGCTCCAGATCGGCGATGCGATGTTGCTCCCGCACGGAAGGCCAGGTCGATTCCTCTGTCTTGTCCCGCCCCGTCGTCATGGCGTGAGTACCTCTCTTTGTCGTTTGCTCTGACAATCAGCAGCCAGCTGGCAGCCGTGATGGCCTCGGAGCTCGACCATCACGCGCTGATCTGCCTTCGCCCGCGAAGAGGCGGAGGACTCCGGCGGCCCGATCGCTCGACGAGCCAAGGGCCCGAGCCCGATGACAGCTGTCGATCCGCGCCGACCAGGCGCATCAGGCAATGGCTTGTCGTCGCTCTCATGCAAGGCAGGGGCCGAGGCGCCGAGACGGCGCGACACGCGGCCTCAGCTCAACCGAGCGCACGCGTCGCACCCGATCTCGCGTAGGCTATTCGCCAACCGGCCATTGCCACGGACCGCGAAGGTCTCGTCCGCCAAGACAGTCCGTCATCACGCCAATTTGTTCTAGGAGTATTCGGATGCAGATTGGAGCTTCCATCGCGCACTTGCGCAATCTCTTCCTGCAAGGCATCGCACTGCTTGCACCACTCATCATCACCATCGCCCTGGTCGTCTGGCTCGGGCGCAGCGTCGAGCTGATCGTCGGCGATCTGCTGCGGCGCATCCTCCCTGCTCACTGGTATGTGCCTGGTCTGGGGCTGGCCGTCGGAGTCCTGCTGACCATTGCGACCGGCCTGGTCGCCAACATCTTTCTGGTGCGCCGCCTGGTGAATCTGGCCGAGCGCATCGTCGACCGGATCCCCTTGGTCAAGACCCTCTTTCAAGGCCTGAAGGACATGGCCCGGCTCGTGTCGCGCAACGGCGAAGGCTCGCTCGGGAGACCTGTTTCCGTGGAGCTGAACGGGATCCGTCTGGTCGGATTCGTGATGCAGGAGCACGCGCGCCTGCCTGGCGACGCACCCGAGCCAGCCGCCGATCAGGTCGCTGTCTTCTGTCCCATGAGCTATCAGATCGGGGGGTACACTTTTTATCTGCCCCGCGAGCGCGTCAAGCCGTTGGACGTCGGTGCAGAGCAGGCCATGCGGGCCGTGCTCACGGGAGGCTCGCTGATGGGACAGAGCAAGTCCGAGGACGGCGACTCGCGGCGCGCGCGACCGACAGCTTGACCCCGCGTGCGGGTGCAGAGGGAGTCATGTCGCTCGACACTGATGGTGGATATCGCACGGCGACCGGTGGATTCCCACCGGCCGCCCTTGCGGGCTCCTTCCCGACCGCGGGCGCCCTCAGGGCGCGTGCGGCTCCATCGGACACTACAACGGAGACCAGCACAGCATGAGACATCCACAGAGACGGATTGCCGCGATCTTGGCCGCCTTGGCAATCAGCGGGAGCACCCTCGCTGGCTCCCCGGAAAGGGCCGAGGGGACCAGCTCCAAGATGCAGGACCTCATGACGGAGGCCCGCATCAATACCGCCTATGCGCTCAACGAGCATCTGAGCCCATTCAGAATCGACGTCGACGCACGCGGCAACCGCCTCATTCTGGAGGGAGAGGTCGATAACGAGGCGCAGCGCATGCTCGCCGAGCGCCTCGCGGTCGACATGAGCGGGATCGACGTCGTCGACAATCGGCTGCGCGTGGCCCCGCGGGTCGAAGACGACACAGCGCGCAAGCTCTTCGACTTCGTCCAGGACGCCAACACGACGGCCCGCGTAGAGATGCAGCTGCTGTGGAACGAAACCACCAGCGGGCTGGACATCGAGGTCGAGACCGAAGGCAAGCAGGTCACCCTGACCGGCAACGTGTCCACGGAGAAGGAGCGCCAATTGGCCGAGCGCATCGCTCAGCACACCCAGGGCGTCGACAGCGTGGAGAACAAGCTACAGGTCGCGCCGGAGGACACCTTGAGCGCCCAGGCCAATCAAGTGGCGCAAGAGGCCGCCAAGGCGGTATCGGACACCTGGATCACGGCCCGGATCACCGCATCGCTCAGGTTCAACAAAGCCATCGACCACAGCCGGATCCACGTCACCACGCAGGATGGCGTCGTCACCCTGCGCGGGCGCGTCTCCACGGCACAGGAGCGCGACGAAGTCACCGCAATCGCCAGCGGCATCGCGGGCGTGAAGAAGGTCATCGACGCGCTGGAGGTACCGAGATCGGCTTAGCCATCACTGGCTAGACGCGCCCCCAACAACGAGGCCGGACGCGGGCGCAGCGACGCCCCCAGGGATCCGCGTCCGGCGGCAAGCTGGACGCCCCCATCCCGCGGCGCGTCTTCTGGGCGAGCATGGAAGGGCTCATCGCCGCAGCGCCGCTCTTCGGCGGCGGCGCCAACGCGCTTGGGGAACTTCAGGCCGCGGCGATCAGCGCGGGACTCCCCTTCACGCTCGTCCTCCTCGCCATGTGGGTCGCGCTCTACATGGGTCTGAGCCACGAGCGCAAGTAGGTGCTCAAGGCCGCGGAGCCATCCCCCAGCGGCGGCATGGCCTAGCCTGAGCGCCGCCGCCTCGGGCGGCGAGGCCAGTCCTTGCCGCCCGAGGCGCTCCCGCGCTCGCCCAGTGCGCGCTCGGCTCGACGAAAGCTGCACTCGCACTGGACATCCAGCACCGCATCTCAATTCAAGTTGAGACATCAGCGCCGGGAGTTTCGGCCTCCGGGCCGACAGCGGCTGACCTGGAGGTCAAGGTGACGCAAGGCCTGCCGCCAAGCAGGCCCCGGGCATCAAGCCAAGATCTGGGCATCCTCCGCGTCCTGCGCACGTTTCACGCGGCGCGCGGCCAGACCGAGGAAGATGGCGGTCCAGCCGTTGATCAGCAGCTCGATGGCGATGAAGAGGCCTATCACCCAAAGACCGGAAACGGGCCAGCCGGCCAGAATGACACCCCCCAGGGCGATGGAAGCGGCCCCGCCCGCGGCCATCCACACCCAACCGCGCTGATCCCGATGCTGGATGCAGATCACCACGCGCAGGACCCCGGCGGCGATGAGTGCGGCCCCCAGGAAGAGCGTTAGGGCCACGGCCGCGCCCGCCGGGTCGACGACCATGAGGAACCCGGCGAGGACGTAGACCAAGGCGATCGCGGCCTGCAGAAAGGTGCTCTTCCAGCCGCTGTATTTGAAGGCATCAAAGAGCTGGAGCAGGCCGCCAACCAGCAGGAGAACGCCGAAGAAGAGGATCCCGGCCAGCGTCAGCCCGAAGGTCATTCCCAGCCCCACGACCCCGAGCAGGGTCGAGACCACGCCGAGCCCGACCAGCCAGCCCCAGTTATCGGGCAAGTCGCCGAAAGGAAGCTTGGGCGCTGTCGTCGTTTTCGATTCGTTCACAATCATCTCCTTACTCAGGTTCGAATTCTCGGGTCCAGAAGGATGCGCGATCGCTCATCGAGTATCGGCCTAATCGGCATCGACTGGAAACATGGGTGCTGTTCCGTCCGAAACGAGCTCGGGTGCGGCCTGAGCCCGGACCGGACACGCGATTGCAGACGATGGCGTCTCCACTGCAGACTCCCGAGAGCCGCCAGGGCGCCAGGACGGTCATTCCTAGCAATGGCGGATCTTGTGTACCTAAAGGAAGCGTCTATGCTTCTCTGGAAGCAAGTTGTTGAGCATCGCTTGGAGCGCAGTCAATCCAAGGGCTGGGCCGTGCTTCCCGCCGCAAGACGGAGCCACAGACAGACAGCTCCAGCGTGAATGATGCTCGGGACTCCGCAGCTCTGAGCCCCAAGCTGCTGGCACCATGCAGTGTCACTTCGACCTCGACCACGACCTAGGGGGCATTCGTGTTTCTGATCAAGCGTGATTTCCTGATCGTTCTGGGCGTTTTTTTCGCCCTGCTTCTCGTCTTTTTGCTCGAGAGCGTCTCGGCCGACTCCGAAAAGGCATCTCAACGAGCGACGTCTCACGGCGAAGCCGTCTACTCCAGGCAGCCGGGATTCGGGGACGATCGAATCCCGGCCTACTGACAGCCCTCCCACCCTAACTCCGGGGTCATTCCGCGAGCGCGCGAGGCTCATGGGTCGGCCGGCCGCCTCCCCGATCAGCGCAAACGGGGCCACGCCCGGTGAGAAAGAAGACGACCGCGGCGACCAAACTGACGAGGACTAGGATCCAAGCAATGTCGGTCGCTGCCCCAGCGACGCCGGAAAGGCCAAAGGCCCCGGCGACGATGGCGACGATGAGGAACAGAAGCGCGTAACGAAGCATGCGAAACCTCCTATGGGCTCGAAAGATTCGTGGACTCGAGCGCGGCCCGAGGCTCTGCGGCCACTGCCTCTCTGGAGAGCCTCATACGACGCTGGGTCGTCCGCTGCAACCGAGATGCCATTCGCCTCACTAGAGACGGCAGCAGCCTCCGAGGCGACTCGCACGCGCCTGGCAGCGGATTGTCGACCGACTCTTGCCGCGGCCGATGAGGAAGCAGAGAGATACCGCGAAGGGCGCGCGCGGACAGCGAGATCAATGGGGCATAATCACCCGCACCTGGATCATTTCGGCCGCGCACCCTGGCATTGAGCCTAGATCCGGCGGTTGGACGGTCTCCAGGGTGCGTCCGGCGTGGCATCTGGCAAGGCGCAACCAGGCGTCGTAGTGGTGCTATGACAAGGCGTTGCAACGCGCCCAGGCGCCGCGCGGCGCGTGCGCTGGGGTCCGTAGCGGCCTTCACCTCGCGGGGGAAGCAGCAGGAAGCCAGGATCTCGATCATGATCCATGTGCTGCATGGAGTGCGAAGCGGTCGACTACCGGATCTAGGTCGAAGCAGGCGCCAGCTCTGCCGGCCTCGCCGCCGTTGAGGATCAGGCTCCCCTGAGCGCCCCGCCGATGCCTCTATGCCAGCACAGCTGTAACGAACGCTCCCCGTCTTGACCTGTTCTGAACAGGCATCCATCGCCTCACCCAGCCCCCATCGGGTGGGCGTGACCTCGCCGCCGTCTATGGGTACCCTTATCGGCTTCGTCGTACAGGTGATGACGTGACCCACAACGCTTGGCGCCGCCATGCGGGGCAAGATGGCTCCGCTCGGTATCTCTTGGCAAGGAGCACCGCGGGCGCGCAGACCGGCTCCGGGCCGCGTGCGAAGCTGGGCGCCAGCCAGCCGCTGAGCGGCATGCTCGGGCGAATCGGCCCAACCGGACTCGATCGTTTGACTGCGCGCGTCTTTGGCAGCGCGCATCTTTGGCAGCAGGCGCTGCAAGGAAACGGGATTCTATGAAACTAGGCGTGGTGATTCTCGCCGCGGGCTTGGGCAAGCGGATGCGCTCCAGCTTGCCGAAGGTCTTGCACCCGCTCGCCGGGCGCCCCTTGCTGGGACATGTGCTCGATGCCGCGCAGCGGCTCGAGCCCGCGCGGATCGTCGTCGTCCATGGTCACGGTGGCGACCGGGTCAAGGCGGCCTTCGCGGATCAGGATTGCATTTGGATCGAGCAGAGCGAGCAGCGCGGCACCGGCCACGCCGTCATCCAGGCGCTACCAGCGGTCGAAGGCCTGGACCAGGTCCTGGTCCTCTACGGCGACGTGCCGCTCATCGCCGCGGAGACACTGCGTGACCTGGTCGCTCTCGGCGCGGAAACGCCGCTCGGGCTACTGACCGCCGAGCTCGAAGATCCGACTGGATACGGGCGCATCGTCCGTGACCGCGACCGTCGGGTGACGCGCATCGTCGAGGAAAAGGACGCGACCCCCGAGGAGCGTCGCATCGATGAGATCAATACCGGCTTCCTCGTCGCGGATCGCCCCAGCCTCGCCGACTGGCTGGGCGGGATCAGCGACGACAATGCTCAAGGCGAATACTATCTCACCGACATCATCGGCATCGCTGCGGACGCAGGCGTCCAGGTCGCCACCAGTCAGCCCGCGCAGCTCGCCGAGATCGCCGGCATCAACGACCGCGTGCAGCTCGCCGAGCTGGAGCGCGTCTATCAGCGCCGCATCGCCGAGGAACTGATGCGCTCAGGCGTGACACTTGCCGACCCAGCCCGCTTCGACCAGCGCGGCCGGCTCGTCACAGAGCCGGACGTCGAGGTCGACATCAACGTCATCATCGAAGGAGAAGTAAGGCTCGGCGCGGGCGTGCGCATCGGCCCGAATTGTCTCTTGAAGGACTGCACCATCGGGTCGGGCACCGAGATCATGGCCAACTGCGTGATCGAAGGCGCCATGGTCGGCGCCAATGCCCGGATCGGCCCCTTCGCCAGGCTGCGCCCAGAGGCCAGGCTGGCGGACGAGACCCATGTCGGCAACTTCGTCGAGATCAAGAAGAGCCGGCTGGGCCAGGGGAGCAAGGCCAACCACCTGACTTATCTCGGCGACGCCGAGGTGGGCGCCGGCGTCAATGTCGGGGCGGGGACCATCACCTGCAATTACGACGGTGCCAACAAGTCCAAGACCATCATTGGGGACGGTGCCTTCATCGGCTCCAACACGGCCCTGGTGGCCCCGGTCAGCGTAGGCCCCGGCGCCACCATCGGGGCCGGCTCCGTCATCTCGCGGGACGCCCCCGCCGACGCACTGACCCTGAGCAGATCCCGGCAGGCGACGCTCACGGGCTGGAAGCGCCCCCAGAAGAAGTCTTGATTCGGCTCGATCAGAGGTCTCAGCCATGTGTGGAATCGTTGGTGCCATCGCGCAGCGCCCTGTCGCGGCCATCCTGCTGGAGGGCTTGCGGCGACTGGAATACCGCGGCTATGACTCCGCCGGTATCGCGGTGCTGGACCCCTCCGAGGGGCTGAAGCGCGTTCGCACCCTGGGCAAGGTCGCGAAGCTCGCTGAGGAAGTCGCGGCCAGCCCGCTCAGGGGCACACTCGGCATCGCCCACACGCGCTGGGCCACCCATGGCGCCCCGGCAACGCACAATGCTCACCCGCACGTCAGCCACGAGCGCTGCGCCATCGTGCACAACGGCATCGTCGAGAATCACGAAGAGCTCAGGCGCGCACAGGCGGCCGCCGGCCACAGCTTCACCTCGGACACGGACACCGAAGTCGTCGTCCATGCCATCTACGACGCGCTGACGGGCGGCTGCGCCCTGGTCGACGCCGTCCGTCAGGCGGCCGGCAAGCTCCGCGGCGCCTACGCGCTCGGCGTCATCGATGCGCAAGATCCGGGGCACCTGGTCGCGGCGCGTCAGGGCAGTCCCCTGGTGATCGGCGTCGGCTTCGGCGAGCACTTCATCGCCTCCGACGTCTTCGCCCTGCTCCCCGTCACCAATCGCTTCATCTTCCTCGAAGAAGGCGACATCGCGGAGCTCACGCTCGAGCACGTGCGGATCTGGGACCGGGACGGTCGGCTCGTCGAGCGCCCGGTCAAGACCTCGACGGTCTCGGCGGACGCCACCGAGCGCGGCGAGCACCGCCATTACATGTCCAAGGAGATCTTCGAGCAGCCTCAGGCGATCGCCAATACGCTGCAAGGCCGTCTCGCGGACGACCGTATCCTGCCCGAGATCTTCGGCAGCCAAGCCACGGCGCAGCTCGCGGACATCGAGTCCGTCAGCATCGTTGCCTGCGGCACCAGCTTCCACGCGGGGCTGGTCGCGCGCTACTGGATGGAAGCGATCGCGGGTATCCCCTGTCAGGTCGAGGTCGCGAGCGAATACCGCTATCGCAGACACGTGGTGCCCAAAGAGGCGCTGTTCGTGACCATTTCGCAGTCTGGCGAGACCGCCGACACCTTGGCGGCCCTGCGACAGGCCAAGGACGCCGGCTATGCGACGACCCTGGCGATCTGCAACGTCCCCGAGAGCTCCCTGGTGCGCGAGTCGGACCTGGTCTTCCTCACCCACGCCGGCCCCGAGATCGGCGTCGCCTCCACCAAGGCCTTCACCACGCAGCTCGTCGCGCTCTTCCTCCTGACGATCGCATTGGGCCGACTCAAGCGGCTCGACGCTGCCGAAGAGTCGAAGCTCGTCGCGCTCTTGCGATCCGTGCCCGCCAAGCTCAAGGAAGTACTGGCGCTCGATTCCAGTATCGCCAGACTCGCGGAGGACTTCGTCGACAAGCAGCACACCCTCTTCCTCGGACGCGGTGAGCAGTACCCCATCGCGATGGAGGGCGCGCTCAAGCTCAAGGAAATCTCCTACATCCATGCCGAGGCCTATCCCGCCGGCGAGCTCAAGCACGGCCCCTTGGCCCTGATCGACGAGCAGATGCCAGTCGTCGCGGTAGCGCCCAACAACGCACTCCTGGAGAAGCTCAAGTCCAACCTGGAGGAAGTCCGCGCCCGCGGCGGCCAGCTCTACGTCTTCGCCGACTTCCAGGTGCCCCTCGACGAAGGCGAAGGCGTCACGGTCATCCGCCTCCCCGAGACGAACGACCTCATCGACCCCTTCGTCTTCACCGTCCCGCTGCAGCTCCTGGCCTATCACGTGGCCGTCCTCAAGGGCACCGACGTCGACCAGCCGCGCAACCTCGCGAAATCGGTAACGGTCGAATAGGCATGATCCCCCCCTTGGCTTTGTGAAATGAAGTTGGTAGCAGCAGAACTAAGTTGGTAACAGAACGGAGCTCCCAGAAATTAAGTTGGTAGCGCCCTGACTTGCCCTGTACACGTCTTCTCGCGTTGTCGTGTACGACCGGCAGCCGTACCACTGTCGTCCCGGCTAGTTATCTCACTTAGCTCGCTGGAGACCCTGGGGTATGCACTGATGGGCGGGCGGCTGCTCTCGAGCGATGACGGGCCCGGCGCCTTGCTCATGTACGAGAATCCCGAAGGACGCCGCGTCCTGCTCTATGCCTGCCGCAATGAGGACGCCGAGCGCGATACCGCCTTCCGGTTCGCGCAGGATAAGGGGGTTTCGGTCTTCTACTGGATCGAGGGGGCGCTGACCTATGCCCTTGCCGGCGAGGTCGATCGCATGGCGCTCTTGGGTGTCGCCGAGTCGGTCTATCAGCAGATTACGATCTGACGTTCTGCGGCCACTCCGGTTGTCCTCACGCCCGCAGGCTGGGCCGATAAGGACGTCGTCCGTGCGCCTTGACGCTCAATCGGCCGCAGTCACGACCTTGTTCTTCCACAGGACATGGCAGGTGATGCAGGCGTTGGTCAGCGCATAGGCGGACTGGCTCGCCTTGAGCCAGTCGCCAGCAGCCGCCGCCTCGGTGATGCGCCTGGCCTCGCGGTCGAGCACCTCGTCATAGGACAGGAGGCTCTGCTTGAAGGCGGCTTGATCGGCGTCCGCCATGATGGTCCAAGGCTTCTGCTTGGGTGCGGGGTGCTTCAAGATCAGATCCGCGGCGGTCTTCGTCAGCTCCGCGTTCTCGCGCACGATGCCTTCCTGGATCATCGCCAGGGAGGCACCCATGGTCTCCATCAGTTGACGATAGGTCATGTCGGCTTGCCGCTTGGAGGCGACGAGCTGATCGGCGGTGCGCTCCTCGGCCTGGGCGAGCGGGATGAAGAGTAAGCAGGCAAGGGCCAGCGGGAGTAGCGGTTTCATCTTGAGCCTCGCGATGAATGGCTGAGCGCGCCTGGTGGCCAAGCCAGGTGTCCGTGGTGAGCCACCCCGTGAGGTGGCCTGGGGGTTGCCGGCGTCAGCTGAATCAGGCCGCCATGGCCTCTGCGGTGCGGCGGCGATTGATCTCCACGGTGACGTGGACCAGCTCTTCGTGAATGCCGAGTGCCTGCCGAACGGCATCCGGCGCAATGCTGTCATCGACGACCAGCGACAGGATGCAGGCGTACTTGTCCTTGCCGACCCGCCAGACATGTAAATCAGCGATCTCGGCCGCCACCGGCAGCGCGGCGACCACCTCGCGGACCTCCGCGACCACGGGGCGATCCATCTCGGCGTCGATGAGCACCCGGCTGGTGTCGCGCAGCAGGCCGTAGGCCCAGACCGATACCAGGGTCGCGCCGACAAGCCCCATCACGGGATCGAGCCAGGCGGCCCCCCAGAGCTTGCCGCCAAAGAGGGCGACGATGGCGAAGAGGGAGGTCGCGGCATCGGCGAGCACATGCAGGTAGGCCGAGCGCAGGTTCAAGTCGTGATGGTGGTGGTCGTGATGATGCGCATGGCCGCCATGATGATGATGGTGGTGCGCGTGATCCTGCCCGTCCTTGAGCAGCCAGGCACAGACCAGATTGACCACCAGACCTAGCGCGGCGATGACGATCGCCTGGTTGTAATGGATGGGCGTCGGGGCGAGCAGCCGCTCGACGGACTGAAAGACCATGAGCGCGGCGACCGCGACCAGGAAGACCGCGCTGGTATAGCCGCCGAGGATCTCGATCTTCCAGGTGCCGAAGGCGAAGCGCGGGTCATGCGCGAAGCGCCGCGCGGCGGCATAGGCGACCACCGAGAGCCCGAGCGCGAGCGCATGCGAGCTCATGTGCCAGCCGTCGGCGAGCAGCGCCATGGAGTTGAAGATCCAGCCACCGGCGATCTCCGCCACCATCATGGTCGCGGTCAGCCACACCACCCAGCGCGTATTGCGCTCGGCGAGCGGATTGCCTTCGTCGAAGACATGGGTGTGCTGCCAGTTCTCAAGCGTGGCGGTGTCTGACATCGTCGCGGGCCTCTGCGTCGGTGAGGCTATATACTCTACCCAGGTACCCTATACGCAGCAAGACAATCCGCCATGCCCCATACCGTCAAAGAGAAGAAGCCCCTGCTTGCGCGCGTCAGACGCATTCAGGGGCAGGCCGCAGCGCTCGAGCGCGCGCTTGAGCAAGAGAGCGACTGCTCGGCGGTGCTGCAGCAGATCGCCGCGATTCGCGGCGCGGTCAACGGTCTGATGGCGCAGGTCCTAGAGGGCCATCTGCGCGAGCATTTGGGCGGGGACGAGCGGACACCGCAGGAACGGCAGGAGGATCTGGAGCAGGTGCTCAGCGTCCTGCGGTCCTATCTCAAGTGAGCTCGTGGCGAGGCCGCACAGTTCGGGCTCAGCGCAATCGCTTGAGGATGCGCTCAGCCAATCCGAGCGTCGACCCGAGAGCCGTTCAGGCTGCCCGGGCAAGACATCGCCATTGAGCATGGCTTGACGGTGTCCGCTCATGGCCGACGATCACCGCCTGACTTCGACCGGTGGACGAGAATGGCCAGGCCCTCTGGCGACACCCACTACCTCAGCTCCGCCGCATAGCCCTCCTCCTTGATCGCAGCGACCAGCGCCTCCGGATCGGCCGTGCCGGTAACGCCGGCCTGCTTCTCCTCGAGGCTGACCTCGGCCTGCTCGACCCCGGGCACCTGCTGCAGCGCCTTGGTCACAGCGCCGACGCAATGCATGCAGGTCATTCCAGTGACTTGGATCCGCGTTTTCATAAGATGTCGTTCTCCGTTTCGTGTGGAATTTGCGATTCTCGACCAAGCGCCGGTCATGAGATCGCCGCAGTAGGCTCGGCAAGACCACTGTCCGTCGCGGACCTGGCCCCTTCATCCAGCATGACCGGGCGCAGCCTCCGTAGCCGCAGGCTGTTGGTGACGACGAAGAGGCTGGAGAAGCCCATGGCGACCCCGGCGATCATGGGGTGCAGGTGCAGCCCGAATGCCGGATAGAAGACGCCGGCAGCGAGCGGGATGAGCAGGATGTTGTAGAAGAAGGCCCAGAAGAGGTTGCCGCGAATGGTGCGCAGGGTGCGGCGCGCGACATCGATCGCGGTGACGACGCCACCGAGATCGTCGCGAGTCAGGGTGACGTCCGCCGCCTCGATGGCGATGTCAGTGCCGCTGCCGACGGCGATGCCGACCTCGGCTTGGGCGAGCGCGGGGGCGTCGTTGATGCCGTCGCCGACGAAGGCCACTTTGCTCCCAGCGTCTTGAAGCGCCGCGACCGCCGCCGCCTTGCCATCCGGCAGCACTTCGGCCTGGACCTCGTCGATGCCCGCCTGGCGCGCGATCGCCTCGGCCGTGGGCTGCGCGTCGCCGGTGATCATCGCCACCCGCAGACCGCGCTTGCGCAGCGCCTGGATCAGCGCCGGCGCCTGTGCCTTGAGCGGGTCCGCGACCGCGAGCAGGGCCCGCACCCGGCCGTCGATCGCGAGGTAGATGGCAGTGCGCCCGGCGTCAGCCAGACGCTCGGCCTGTCCGGTCAGGGCGGCGGTTGAGATCTGCTCGCGCTGCAGCAGTCGCTCGGCGCCGAGCAGCACGCGCTGCCCGTTCACACTGGCCTGCACCCCATATCCGGGCAGTGCGGTGAAGTCGTCGATGCTCGGCAGCCCGAGCCCCTGCTCCTTGGCAGCGGCGACGATCGCGGCGCCGAGCGGATGCTCGCTGTGCGTCTCCAGCGCGGCGGCGATGGCCAGCGCGCCGCGGGTATCGCCGTCGACGGCCTCCAGATCGGTCAGACGCGGGCGGCCCTCGGTCAGGGTGCCGGTCTTGTCGAAGACGACCCTATCCACATGGGAAAGCGACTCCAGCGCCTCGCCCTTGCGGTAGAGCACCCCCAGCTCGGCGGCGCGCCCGGAGCCGACCATGATGGCCGCTGGCGTCGCCAGCCCCATGGCACAGGGGCAGGCGACCACCAGCACGGAGACGGCACTCACCAGCGCCAGGGTGATCGCCGGCGGCGGACCCAAGCTCAGCCAGGTGAGAAAGGTGATCGCCGCGATCAGCAGGACCAGCGGCGTGAAGACGCGGACCACACGGTCCGCCAGGCCCTGGATCGGCAGCTTCGATCCCTGGGCGCGCTCGACCAGGCGGACGATCTGGGCCAGCACGGTGTCGCGGCCGACCTGGGTCGCGGTGATGCTGAGCCGCCCGTGCTGGTTGATGGTCGCACCGACGACGCGGTCTCCGACCTTTTTGGCGACTGGAGCCGGCTCGCCGGTCAGCATGGATTCGTCGACATGGCTCTCGCCCTCGCGCACCTCGCCGTCCACCGGGATGCGCTCGCCGGGGCGCACCACCAAGAGATCACCGGCATGCACCTGCCCGACTGGCACCTCGACCTCGGCGCCGTCGCGCAGCACGCGCGCCGTCTTCGCCTGCAGACCGATGAGCTTCTTGATTGCGCTCGAGGTGCGGCCCTTCGCCAGCTCCTCGAGGGTCTTGCCGAAGAGGATGACCGTGATGATGACCGCTGCCGAGTCGAAATAGACATGGCGCGCCTCGGGCGGAAAGAGGCCGGGTGCGAGCACCACGGCGAGGCTGTAGGCCCAGGCCGCGCTGGTGCCGGTCATCACCAGGCTGTTCATATCCGGCGACAGATGCCGGAAGGCGATCAGGCCAGGGCGGAAGAAGCGGCGCCCCGGACCGAGCAGCACGGCCGTGGTGAGCACCGCCTGCAGCCCGTTCCACACGGACAGGGGTGCAACTGTGCCTAGCAGCTCGGCGAGGCCGGGAATCATCTCTGCGCCCATCGAGAGCACCAGGACCGGCAGTGTCAGCGCGACGGCCAGCCAGAGGTCGCGGCGCATCGCGCGACGCTGCTCCTCGTGGGCGTCCTCAGCCTCGGCGCCAAGGCCGCCGTCGCCCAGCGACCTGGGCTCGTAGCCGGCATCGGTGATCGCCTGCGCGATCTCGGCCGGTCTCAGCATCTCCGGCAGGTAGCGCACCGTCGCCCGCTCGGTCGCCAGGTTCACGCTGGCTTCGACGACGCCTGGCAGCTTCCCCAGGGCGCGCTCGACACGCGCCGAGCAGGCCGCACAGGTCATGCCGCCGACGCCGGTCTCATGGTCCGCGACGACTGGCGTGTAGCCGGCCTGGGTGATGCTGTCGACGATCGCCTTCGGCCGCAGCGCGGTCGGATCGAAGCGCAGACTCGCCCGCTCTGTCGCCAGGTTGACGCTGGCTTCGGCCACTCCCGGCAGCTTCGCCAAGGCACGCTCGACGCGCGACGAGCAGGACGCGCAGGTCATGCCCTGCACACCGAGCTCGAGCTGCTTCAGTTGAACCTTTTCGACGGTGTCGGTCTCGGCCGCGGCCGTCGGGGTGATGTTCTGGGTCATTGATCCTCTCCGTTCAGGGCGCCGAGAATCGGGCAATCGACCGTCGTCGCACGGTGGCCGGGGCAGTGCTCGGCGAGCCCGGCCAAGGCCGCGCGCATGCGCTCCAGGTCGCGGATGCGCAGCTCGATGTCGGCGATCTTGGCCTGCGTCAGCGCCTTGACCTCACCGGCGCTCGCGGCCGGATTGCCGCTGAGCGCCAACAGCTCGGCGATCTCGCCGAGCGAGAAGCCGAGCGCCTGGGCGCGGCGGATGAAGCGCAGGCGCCGCACGACACCTGACTCATAAAGGCGATAGCCCGCCGCGCTGCGCTGCTGGGGCGCGATGAGTCCCAGCCGCTCGTAGTAGCGCAGCGCCTCCACGCTCAGGTCGACCTGCTTGGCGAGCTTGCCGATGGTGAGTGGCTGCATCGTCGCTACCTCTGGCTTGCGCTGGCTCGGCGTTGGGGTCATTCGTGCTTTGAATAGAGCCTAGACCCTGTAGTCGACTACAGAGTCAAGGGTCGTCCCAAGCATCTTGGTGTTCCGAGCCTGTGGGTCACGAACGGCTCATCGCTCCAATGTGCCTCCCTGCAAACAGGAGCTTTCCCGCGAGCCCAATGAACAGGGAATTGCGCTCGGCGGCGCCGACGTCTCTCGGGGTCTTCGGGAGGGTGAAGCCAAGAACGAGGGCGGACGGGAGGCCCGGCGGAGTCCGATCACCACGATTGACGGTGTGTCTTCGCTACCTGGCGTCACCTTTACGCGTATCCGGTCCGTGGTCTTGAATGACGGGGTCATTCCTGGGCATTCTTGGCTGGAGACTCCATCTTCGAAGACAGTGCTGCCCCGGCTGAGATCCTCGATAGCCTGCGCACAGGGCGCGGGACATGCAAGACGGCGGCTGGTGACGGTAGCCCCCGGTTGAGCCGCCCTGGCCCGCCAGTCTGTTTCGGAACGCCACTATGACAAGCATTACACTCGATCTACCGGATTCACTTGCACGCCGTGCTGGCGGGGCTGCGTTGGCGATGGACAGACCCATCGAAGAGGTCATCACCGCAGTGCTCGAAGGAGCCTTGCCGTCGCTTGAGGATGCGCCCGAAGACATGCGAGCTGAGCTTGCCGGGATGGCCTGGTGGGACGACGCGGCACTCATGGACGCGGCGGACGCAACGATCCCCGAAAGCCAGCAGCAGCGTATGGCCAAGCTGGGCGGGAAAGCTCCTCTGTCGGACTCGGAAGCCGAAGAGATCGAGCAGCTACGTTTCGACTACGGCAAGGTCACCCTGCGCAAGGCGCGAGCCTTGGCGCTATTGAGCGTGCGAAGCGGCAAGCGTCTGCTGACCAGATCCGAGGCGCCTTGATGGGCGAGACAGTCGCGAAATCTCCGCGCGACCGCATCGCTGCCGAAGCCGCTTTCCGCTGCGGATATTGCCTCACCGACCAGCGCGTCAGCGGCGCCCAATGCACATCGAGCACCTGATTCCGCGCGCTACGAGAGGACGCTCTGAGCAGTCCAACCTCTGGCTGTCCTGCGCTTGGTGCAACAGCTACAGGGGAGCCTTGATCGAAGCGATCGATCCCGACAGCGGCCAGCTGGCGGCGTTGTTCAATCCGAGGATGTAATGCTGGTCTGAGCACTTTGCCTGGAGCGAGGACGGCATTTGGATTCTCGGTTTGGCCCCCTCGGGGCGTGCGACGGTCGATGCTCTCAGGATGAACAATCCCTGTATCCTGCCCGCACGCCGACTCCGGGTGGTTGCCGGGTGGCATCCTCCAGCTTAGCGGAGCCAGCCCGCATCCGACGCGAGCCACGCCTTGCATCGGTCGAGTTGCGAGGTTGTGAGTGGACGGGAGTCTGGCAGTGTCGGCGCGACTTGTCTTGAGAAGCCTTCGCGGCATGGCGTGAGGGACGCCCCACGAGCCACAGCGCATCCAGAGAGATCGGGAGCCGAGGCCACCGGGGCATCCCGCGTCTGCCGTGGCCGTACCTTTTCGGGCCGAGAGACGGGCTCAGCGCGCGCCCTGCCTAGATGCGCGACGTCGTCACCGTCTGGCCGGACACCTCGATCTCGCAGCGACTTCGTGGAGAGGTCGCCGGGTCCGTCGTCCGCCATTGTTCTGCGACTTGGCTTGAGAGAGCTACCCTGAATGCCTACTGTGATAGTCATGAAGCTCTCCCGGCGCTCGACAGCCATCATTCTGACCCTGTGCCTGCTCATCCTGCAGGCGCAGGTGTGGGCCTCGGCCATGCTCGGGTGCCGGCATGAAGCCGGGCACGATGTACAGATGCTGGCATCCTGCCATGCCCAGCCGGCTGACCACATGACTACGGCGTCGCCGCAGCTCGATCCCTTCGACTGCTACAAGTGCGCCCTGAACTGCCTGGTGACGGTCGCCGTGCCCATGGTTGACGGCCCTCCGATGCTTGCTTTGCAGGGTGCTCCAAGCCCGGTCGCAACCGTCGGACGTCACTTCTACCGCTTCATTCCCGCGCTCCCCGAGCGACCCCCGCGCGTCTGATCGCCTCGCGAATCGGGTTTCCTGCAGCGGCCCTTAGCCGCTGCCGGCCGCGTTCTTTGCTCGCGTTGGGAGACGCTCATGCTCAGTTCCCCTATCCCCCGCCGTGCTGCGGGCCTGGCACTCCTGTACGCCGCCCTTGCCGGCTGTGACAGCTCGACATCGGATGCAGGCTCGACTGCATCCGAGGTCGCGCCTCTGCCTGCTCAAGAGACGGCCCTGGAGCACGCCAACAAGCACCTCGACCCCACCTATGTTTGCCCCATGCATCCGAACATCGTCCAGGACCACCCGGGATCCTGCCCCATCTGCGGCATGGATCTGGTCGAGAAGCGCATCACGCCAGCGCCGCAAGGCTCCGCGCAAGAGACCGCCCTCGAGCACGCCGCCAAGCATCTCGACCCGACCTACGTCTGCCCCATGCATCCCAACATCGTGCAGGATCACCCCGGGACCTGCCCCATCTGCGGCATGGATCTGGTCGAGAAGCGCATGACGTCAAAGGCGTCGGCGCAAACGGCCGCCGCACACCCCGAGGTCGCACTCAGCGGCGCCATCGTCCAGAGCCTGGGCGTGCGCACGGCCGCCGTGGAGCGCGGCGCGCTGCGCCGGGAGATTCGCACCGTCGGCCGAGTCGTCTACGACGAGACCCGTCTGGCCCATGTTCATCCCCGCGCGGCCGGCTGGGTCGAGCGACTGAGCCTGCGCGCCGAGGGTGAGCCAGTGGAGAAGGGCGACATGCTGGCCGACGTCTATGCCCCGGAGGTTCTCTCCGCGCAGGTGGACTTCCTGATCGCCCTGGAGCGCGGCGGCAACGGCTCGGCCAGGGTCGCGCCCGACAAGGCGCGCAATATCCTGCGGCTGCTGGGCGTCCCGGAGGCGGTCATCCGCGACATCGAGAAGACCCGCCAGACGCGCAACACCATCCCGGTGGAGGCCCCGGCGGCGGGCATCGTCACCCAGTTGATGGCCCGCGAGGGCATGTACGTGACCCCATCGACCGAGATGTTCACCATCGCGGACCTGGACGAGGTCTGGGTCCTGGTCGACGTCTTCGAGCACCAGCTCGCCTGGGTGGCGCCCGGCATGCCCGCCGAGATGCAGGTACCGGCCTATCCCGACCGCACCTGGACCGGCAAGGTGGACTACCTCTATCCGGACCTGGATCCCAAGACGCGCACCTTGCGGGTGCGCCTGGTCTTCCCCAATCCGCAGCGCGCGCTCAAGCCCAACATGTTCGCCGATGTCGTCATCGCGGGTGATCCCAAGCAAGAGGTGCTCAAGATCCCGCGCGACGCCCTCATCGTCACAGGCACGCGCGAGAGCGTGGTCAAGGCGCTCGGCGACGGGCGCTTCCAGCCGGTCGACGTGGTGACCGGGATGGCGTCCGACGGGGTGATCGAGGTCCGCTCGGGGCTCGCCGAGGGCGACCAGGTCGTCGTCTCCGGCCAGTTCCTGATCGACTCCGAGTCGAGCCTCCAGGCCAGCTTCCGGCGGATGCGGTGAGCCCATGGACAAGGTTATCGACTGGTCGATCCGCAACCGCTTCCTGGTCCTGCTCGCCACCCTCGTCCTCACCGGCTGGGGTCTCCTGTCCGTCCGGCAGACGCCCCTGGATGCCATTCCGGATCTCTCGGACGTCCAGGTCATCATCCGCACCAGCTTTCCCGGCCAATCGCCGCGGGTGGTCGAGGACCAGGTCACCTATCCCATCACCACCACCATGCTCTCGGTCCCTGGGGCGCAGACGGTGCGCGGCTATTCCTTCTTTGGCGACTCCTACGTCTATGTCATCTTCGAGGACGGCACGGACCTCTATTGGGCGCGGTCTCGGGTGCTGGAGTACCTGAGCCAGGCGGCCTCGCGCCTGCCCGCGGGGGTGAGCCCCCGGCTGGGGCCGGACGCCACCGGGGTCGGCTGGGTCTTCAGCTACGCCCTGGTCGACCGCAGCGGCCGGCACGATCTGGCCGAGCTGCGCAGCCTCCAGGACTGGTTCCTCAAGTTCGAGCTGCAGACCGTCCCCGGCGTCGCGGAAGTCGCCACCGTCGGCGGCATGGTGCGTCAGTACCAGGTCGTCGCCGATCCCGAGAAGCTGCGCGCCTACGGCATCCCGCTGGCCAGGCTCTCGAGCGCCATCCGCAACGCCAATCAGGAGGTCGGCGGCTCGGTGGTGGAGCTGGCGGAGGCCGAGTACATGATCCGCAGTCGCGGCTATCTCCAATCGGTCGCCGACATCGAGACCA
Source organism: Thiorhodococcus minor (assembly GCF_010820565.1). Taxonomy (GTDB): domain Bacteria; phylum Pseudomonadota; class Gammaproteobacteria; order Chromatiales; family Chromatiaceae; genus Thiorhodococcus; species Thiorhodococcus minor. The sequence goes on from NZ_JAAIJQ010000012.1 coordinate 42,645, forward strand.
TTCCGGTGGAGGTGACCGCGGAGGGTACGCCCATCCTGCTGCGCGACCTGGCGCGGGTGCAGATCGGCCCCGAGATGCGCCGCGCGGTCGCGGACCTGGACGGCGAGGGCGAGGTGGCCGGCGGCATCGTGGTGATGCGCTATGGCGAGAACGCGCTCGCCACCATCGCGGCGGTCAAGGACAGGCTCGACCAGCTCGCCCAGGGGCTGCCCGAGGGCGTCGAGATCGTCCCGACCTATGACCGCTCGGCCTTGATCCTGCGCGCGGTGGACAACCTCAAGGAAAAGCTGGTCGAGGAATTCGTCGTCGTCGCCCTGGTCTGCCTGCTCTTCCTCTTCCACCTGCGCTCCGCCTTCGTCGCCATCGTCAGCCTGCCGCTCGGGATCCTGGCCGCCTTCATTGTCATGCGGTACCAGGGCATCAACGCCAACATCATGTCGCTGGGCGGGATCGCCATCGCCATCGGGGCCATGGTGGATGCCGCCATCGTCATGATCGAGAACGCCCACAAGCACCTGGAGCGCTATCGCGAGACCCATGGCGAGCCGCCGCGCGGCGAGGCGCACTGGGGCGTCATCGCCCAGGCCACCCGGGAGGTGGGACCGGCGCTCTTCTTCTCGCTGCTCATCATCACCCTGAGCTTCCTGCCGGTGTTCGCCCTGGAGGCGCAGGAGGGACGGCTGTTCGCCCCGCTCGCCTACACCAAGACCTATGCCATGGCCGCGGCGGCGGGGCTCTCGGTCACTCTGGTGCCTGTGCTCATGGGCTATTTCATTCGCGGCCGCATCCCGAGCGAGGAGAAGAACCCCCTGAGCCGGCTGCTGATCTGGGTCTATCGGCCGCTCTTGCGCGGCGTGCTGGCGGCGCCGCGGACGACGATTCTCGCCTCGCTGCTGATCGTGCTGAGCTTGCTGGTCCCGCTCTACGGGGTCGCTGGTCTGCTCACGCCCTTGAAGTGGCCCTTCCAAGCCGCCGGACTGGTCACAGGCGGCGCGGTCGGCTCGGCGGCGACGGAGCGCATCGGGCACTGGCAGGACGGGCTGACAGACGGCTGGGAGCGCATGACGCAGGAGCTGCCGGGCCTGCGGCGGCTCGGCGCCGGTCTGGGCTCCGAGTTCATGCCCGAGCTCGACGAGGGCGACCTCATGTACATGCCGACGACCTTGCCGGGGCTCTCCATCGGCAAGGCGCAGGCGCTGCTGCAGCAGACCGACCGCATGATTGCATCCCTGCCCGAGGTCGAGCGCGTCTTCGGCAAGATCGGCCGGGCCGACACGGCGACGGATCCGGCGCCCCTGACCATGATCGAGACGCTGATTCAGCTCAAGCCGCGCGACCAATGGCGCCCCGGCCTGACGCTCGCGGGGCTGATCGACGAGCTGGACGCGACCCTGGATCTGCCGGGCGTGACCAACGCCTGGGTGATGCCCATCAAGACCCGCATCGACATGCTGGCGACCGGCATCAAGACCCCGGTCGGGATCAAGGTGGCCGGGCCGGACCTTGCGGTGATCGAGCGCATCGGCGAAGACATCGAGCGGGCATTGCAGGAAGTACCGGGCACCGCCTCGGCCTTCTCCGAGCGCGTGGCGGGCGGGCGCTATATCGAGATCCAACCGGACCGGGTCGCGGCGGCGCGGGTCGGGCTCAACATCGCGGACATCAACCAGGTGGTCGCGGCCGCCGTCGGGGGCGTCAATGTCACCGAGACGGTGGAGGGACTGGAGCGCTACCCGGTCAATCTGCGCTTTCCGCGTGAGGAGCGCGACGACGTGCAGAAGCTGCGCGCGCTGCCGATCGTGACCCCGACCGGCGCCCAGGTCCCGCTGGGGCAGATCGCCGCAGTCGAGATCGTCGACGGCCCGCCTATGCTCAAGAGCGAGAACGCGCGCCTCAACGGCTGGACCTTCGTCGACATCCGCGGCGTGGACGTCGGCCGCTATGTCGATACCGCCCAGGCCCGGGTGCGCGAGCAGGTGCAGCTCCCGCCCGGCTATTCCATCACCTGGTCCGGTCAGTATGAGTACATGCTGCGCGTCAAGGAGCGCCTAACTCAGGTGATCCCCTTCACCCTGCTCATCATCTTCGTACTGCTCTACATGGTGTTCCGCCGGCTCGGACAGGTGTGGCTGGTGATGCTCTCGCTGCCCTTCGCCTTGGTGGGCGGCTTCTGGCTGATCGCCCTCTTGGGCTATCACCTCTCGGTCGCTGTGGCCGTGGGCTTCATCGCCCTGGCCGGGGTGGCGGTCGAGTTCGGGGTGGTGATGCTGGTGTACTTGGACAATGCGCTCGAGGACAGGCGTGCGCGTGGTGACCTGCGTCAGCTGACTGACCTGAAGGCGGCGATCATAGAAGGCGCCGTCATGCGGGTACGGCCCAAGGCGATGACGGTCGCGACCATCTTTGCCGGTCTGTTGCCCATCATGGTCGGCCAGGGGACGGGCTCCGAGGTGATGCGCCGCATCGCCGCGCCCATGATCGGCGGCATGGTGACGGCACCCCTGCTCAGCCTCTTCGTGATCCCGGCCATCTATCTGGTCTGGCGCAGGAAAGAGGTGAAACCGCAGAACCAGGCTGGATAGCCCGCTCCCAGGGGCTGCTGCGCGAGTGGCATCGCGGCCGTTGTGGCTGGATCTCTCGGCCGCATCTCACTGCGTGAGCCCCGCATCGAGGCTCGCGCGCACACAAGCAACGACAACCATCGAGGAAGCGGATGAAGACACAACCTCTACTCACGGCGCTCCTGAGCGCGGCTGCGCTCTGCACCCTCCCGACCCCGTCCTTCGCCATGGAGCCTGGCGGAATGACCGACCACAGCGCCATGGGCCACGGGGACATGACGCAGGCCGAGACGAGCGGCGCCACCCAAGGCAAGGGCGTCATCAATACCGTGGACGCCGCCGGGCGGTCCGTCAATATCACCCACGAGCCGATCCCCGCGTTGAGCTGGCCGACCATGACCATGGATCTCCCGGTCACCGAGGGCGTCGATCTGAGTGGCGTGAGCGCCGGAGACGCGGTCGACTTCGGCATCGAGCTCGGCAGCGACAACGTCTACCGGATTACCGAGATGAGCAGCGCCGACTGAAGTCGCGGGTCCGTCACCGCGAAAGCGCGGTTGGGCCTTGATCATCGGATCGACCAGTCGGTTCAATGGACATCGCGCGTCAGTCAGGTCGTGCCATGTGGGAGCGGCGCCCCGGCGCGACGGGCGCCCGATCGCGGCGAGGCGCCGCTCCCACCGACTGCGCGCCTGGGTCAATCGATGATCAAGGCCCGCAGCTGCCAGCTGTCTCCCGGACGCGAAGCGCGGCGAATCCGCGACCTGGTATCGGTCTCCGCGCAAATCCCAGTCCCAGTCCGCGATGGAGCCATCAGGGTCATTGAAGCGCGCCAAGCTGAAGACGCGATTGATGGGGACAGGTCCGTTGTCCGGTCCGAGAAGCTCGGTCATGGCGACAGGAGGCGTATTGTCGGGAGGCGGCTCGCTGCTGGGAATCAGACGTGCAGCCAATGGTTGATTCGCCGTCCCGCCGTGGTAGCCGCCGACCGCCCAGGCGTCGCAATCCCTTGTCTTGGCCAGGTCACGCCAAGAAATGGTGGCCGCCTCCGGCAGGTCGAATCGGGCGCCTTCGTCCCAGCTCGCGCCGTCCCAGGAGTAGACAGTGTCTCCCGCCGACAGGGAGTACGGCAGAGCCCAGGCGTCGCAGGGCCATCGATCGTCGCAGGGTCACCCGCGATCAACCCGGGCGATCGGATGACAAACGGCCGCCGAGCGCGGTTTATTCCCTGACCGGGAGAGGGATCTCGCGAGATTGCTGGCCTATCCGCCGGCCGCGCTGTTCGCACTGGCCATGGCCGTGGTCGCCTATAACGCCTGGGCGGCGGTCAAGGCGGCCCTGCGTCGGGTGCATGGAGCCGACACCATCGACGCCCAGGTCTCTGGCTATTACCTCGTCAACGAGATGGGCCGCGTGGCTGCTCGCCACCGCGCAACCTGTCCAACTGCGCAAGCATCGCAAGCATTCACGCGGACCCAAGACGCGCCCTCTGGCGCGCACGCAAGATCCGAGCAGACCCCATCTCTCCGTCGCGCGCTTGCTCGCACAACGCCAGACGGGAAGCAAGCGCTGAAGCACTCAATCGCGGATCGCGGGCGGCCTACCACGAAAGGTGACCTTCAAAGCCATGCCGCCCTGCATGCCTGAGCTGGTGGAGGAGCGGGTGATGAACGGCGACAGCACCGACGGGCGAGCTTCTGCCAGACAGGAAGGGTCGACTCAGTCCTCGGGTAGGGCCTTGCGCACCAGCTCCACCCAGTAGCGGACACCCACGCCGATGACAGCGTCGTTGAAGTCGTAGCCAGGATTGTGCAGCGCCCGGCCGTGGGCGCCCTGGGTACCGTTGCCGAGCATCACATAGGCGCCGGGGCAGGCGGCGAGCATCCAGCCGAAGTCCTCGGCACCCATGGTCGGCGGCAGGTCGCGGACGATCCGCTCGGACCCGACGACGCGCTCCATCGCACTCAACGCGACCGCGGCGGCAGCCTGGTCGTTGACCGTGGAGCGATACCGGCGCTCGTAGTCCAGCGTGACCACGACCTCGTGGGCCGCCGCAATCCCGTCGGCCATGCGGCGCATACCCTGCTCAATACCCTGTCGCACCGCCTCGTCGAAGCTGCGCACCGTGCCGCCGAGCGTGACGCGGTCCGGGATCACGTTATCCGTGGTCCCACCCCGAATGCGCGTGACGCTGATGACGGCCGCGGCCAGGGGATCGCAGGAGCGGCTGACCAGGGTCTGCCAGGCGTTGACGATCTGGGCCGCGGCGACGATGGGATCGCGCGCGCGGTGGGGATAGGCGGCATGCCCACCGGTGCCGCAGATGCGCAGCTCGAAGAAGTCGGCGGATGCCATGACCGGGCCGGAGCGAACGCCCATGAAGCCGGCCTCGATGCCTGGCCAGTTGTGCAGGCCGAAGATGGCATCCATCGGGAAGCGCTCGAAGAGCCCTTCCTCGACCATGCGCTTGCCGCCTGCGAGGTTTTCCTCGGCGGGCTGAAAGACGAAGTGGCAGGTCCCGCGGAAACCGCCGTGCCGGGCTAGCCAGGTGGCGGCCCCGAGCAGCATGGCCGCGTGCCCGTCATGGCCGCAGGCATGCATCAGCCCCTCATGGCGCGAGGCATAGCCGAGCCCGGTCTGCTCGTCCAAAGGCAGGGCATCCATGTCCGCGCGTAGCCCGATGGTCCCGCCTTCGCCCCGACGCAGCGTACCCACAACCCCGGTGCCCGCGAGCCCCCTGTCGACCTCCAGCCCGAGGGCGGCGAGACGCTCAGCGACCAGGGCCGAGGTCCGCTCTTCACGGAAGGCGATCTCGGGGTGGGCATGCAGGTCCTGGCGCAGCGCGGCGAGCTCGGCGCACAGCGCCTCGAAGGCGAGTCGGTCGTTCATGCTGGGCGAGGGCCTTGAAGCCCGCCTTGGTCTCCACTTGCCTGAGCCTCCAACCGAGCCCTGGAGGCGTGCTGGGCTGGCTGGCGGGAGCGAATCCGATGCGATCGACGCTGAGGGTAGCGAGTGCGGTGGGGGCGGACAAGGCTCGGCCAGGCAACGGGCGATCCGGGCTGCCCTGCCCTCCTGCACGCGCTCGGCCAGGCAAGCGTGCTCTGCGGCTGCGCGGCCGACTTGCAACCTGCGAGCGCGGTCGTACCCTCGATGCCAGACCTCAAGACGGCCTCGGCACGAGATCTCGATAGGCGTGCCAGGTCGCATGCCCGGTCAAGGGCACGGCGATGAAGAGCCCGAGATAGAAGGTTAGAAGACCAGCCCCGACGATGGCGACCAGCAGCACGGCCCAGAGGAGCATCGGCAGCCAATTCTGGGCGACCGCCCGCACGCTGGTCCGCATGGCCGTGAAACCGTCCACGGGCCGGTCGATCAGCATGGGGATGGTGATGGCACTGACGCAGAATGCGCAGACGGCGAAGAAGGCCCCGACCAGGATGACGGCGATCACCAGAGGTATATGCTCACCCGACAAGACCACCGTCGGGATGAAGTTCTCCAAGGTCGGAAATGGATCCTGGAACAGCATGATAAAGAGAAAGACCGAGGCCAGGATCCACAGCTGCATGATGATCAGCAGGAACCCGGTCGCTATCCCGAGCTGGGCCTGATTGCGCTTGATCGCCTCCAGCGCCTGACAGTGCGCCAATGACTCGTTGCGCTCGAGATGGTCGCTCATCCGATAGAGTCCGATCGCGAGCAGGGGCGCCATCAGAAAGAAACCGGCGGTCAGAAAGGGCACCAGAAAACTGAGGTGACCGAGCAGGGTCACCAGAAAGATCGAAGCACTCAGGATGACGATGGCGGCACCGTATCTCAGGCTGTAGAGGGGGGCAGCACGAATATCCCCCCATCCCTTCTCCAACCATCGCCAGGGGTGGCTCAGCGTCACTCGGCTCACCAGTGGGTCACCCTGACTAAGTCCTTGCTGTCCGGTCATTTCGCTCATCGATGCCCTCCCGAATACCGGTTTGCGCCCGATTGTGATGCCGTCATTATCCTTCGCAATCTGCGGGGCTGAGCGCGCTTTTCAATGCGGCGGGATGCGTTTGGGCCGTCGCACGCGTCCCCCTGGTGGGATCTCGGCTCCCGCCGCAAGGCTCCGGCCAGAAAGCCTCGCCAGCGCCCGCTATAAGGAGGCGTTAGGGGACGCCGACGAGCTTGCCCCCGAAGCCCAGGCAGGGAGGTGGCGCTCGGCTCGCGCCTCCCCATGCGCCGTCTGCGATGGACTCTCGCCAAGCTTTCCTGGCACCAGCCTCCAAGGAGAGCTTCTGGCTTAAGCCACCCGATTGCGCTCCTCTCCCGCGATGAAGGCCGCGATGTTGGCCGCCACCTCGACCAAGACGCGCTGACGCGCCTCGCGGCTGGCCCAGGCGATGTGGGGCGTAACGATGAGGTTGGGGATGTCCGGCGCCAGCAGCGGGTTGCCCGCGCGCGGCGGCTCGGCGCTCAGGACGTCGACACCGGCGCCACCGATGGCGCCCTGGCGGAGTGCATCCGCCAGGGCCTGTTCGTCCAGGATGCCGCCGCGCGCCGTATTGATGATCAAGGCGTCAGGGCGCATCAGGCCCAGCTCGCGGGCGCCGATGAGACCACGCGTGCTGTCCGTCAGCGGGCAATGCAGGCTCAGCACGTCGACCCCTGGCAGCAGTGCCTTCAGCGGCAGCCGACCCTCCTGGGGTGGACCGCCGGGACGCTGGGCGGCGAGCACCCGCATGCCGAAGGCCTCGGCGACGCGACCAACCGCTTGCCCCAGCTCGCCGAAGCCGACGATGCCCAGGGTGCGCCCGGCGAGCTCGCGAATCGGATAGTCCATCAGACAGAAGCGGTCATGGCGCTGCCAGGCCCCTGCGGAGACGGCGCGCTGATAGTCCGGCAGGCGGGTGGTGAGCGCAAGGATCAAGGCGAAGACATGCTGCACGACCGCCGGCGTGGCATAGCACACGACATTGGTCACCGCGATGCCCAGCTCCCGGGCCGCCTCCAGGTCGACGTTGTTGGTCCCCGTAGCCGCGATGCAGATCAGCCGTAGCTCGCGAACGGCAGTCAGGGTCTCACGGTCCAGTACGACCTTGTTCGTCACCACGACCTGAGCCTGCCGGATACGCTCCAGCGTATCTGCAGGCTCGGTGTAGGCATGACGCTGCCAGTGGCCGCAGACCTGGTCTAGAGCAGATAGGTCGAGGTCGCCCTGGTCGATGGTGGACAGGTCCAACAGGACGGCGCTCCAAGGGGACATAGCAGGTCTCGCGAACGTGACTGAAGACTGGATGATAGTGGCCGGACAAGGCGGCATCTATCGCGACAGAGCGGCTGGGGAGCTGGCTTCTCCCCTCAGGCCTCCCCCTGAGATTGATAGCCCTTTCGGCAAAGTGCGCGTCGCACAACCCGCGAGATTGGCAGGTTTTACGTGAGTTGAAAGCTCGACGCCAAGGGCAACCTACTTAGGCCCGTACAACTAGAACAGAGAGTCCCGTATGCATCGCTTCCCGCAGGCTTCAGCTCGACTGGTTTTGTTTGTACTCGCCTTCCTCGTCGCTGGCTCCTCGATCGCCGTTGCAGGATCGAGCCCCGTCAACGGCCGGAATGTGGCCTTCGTTCAGTTCCAAGACGGGAGCATTGCCCAAACGGGCGGCCGCACCTGGGTCGAATACGGCAATAGCGGTGCGGCCAGATTCAGCTTTCAAGAAACGCATCGCGACGACTGGTCCGTTTACCTCAATGACTCCTCTCGCAACATACAGCTGCAATTGGACCTGCATCGCAAATGGGTCAGCTACGGTGAGGACGGTGGCCCCAAGAGAGATCTCTACAGGATAACGGATGCAAAGTCCGTCACAGGTCGAACCGTAACGAGCGTCCAGATGCAGAATGGAAAGCTCCTCAAGACGGGAGGGAGCGCCTGGTCCGAGTACGACGCCAATGGTAAGCGGGTCTACAACTTCCAAGAAACCGGCCGAGATGCCTGGTCGGTGTACTTGAACGACGCCTCGCGCAACGTGCAGCTGCAGCTGGATCTGCACCGCAAATGGGTCACCTACGGCGAGAGCGGCGGTCCCAAGCGAGATCTCTACAAGATCACATCGGCTGAGGGCTAGCCTGGGCCTGAAGCAAGGCATTAAGGAGCGAGGCGGCCACAGGATGGGTGTCCGCCTCCACACGCGGCCGCCTTCGAGAGCCTAGGATCTCCCCGCTACCTCGTCAGCTATTCCGCTCCGACTCTTGGCGAGAAGCCGATTCTGGGACTGGCCGGCGCACCCCTCCACGTCTCAGCGCCAGGGCCATTCCGGCGGTTACCATCACTCCGTTTCGGGCAGTCGAATCAGTCCCCGCAGGCCGCCCTCCGGCCGGTTGCTCAATCGCAGCGAACCCCCGTGGGCATGAACGATGGTCCGGGCGACGGACAGCCCAAGCCCTGTGCCACCCGTCTCGCGGCTGCGTGAGGCCTCGAGCCGAAAGAAAGGCTCCAAGACCTTCTCGAGATCTCCATCCGGGATCCCCGGCCCGTCGTCGTCGACCTGGATCACCCGGCCGCCTTCCGCTGCGTACAAGGTTACCCGCACCCTGCCGCCGTACTTGACCGCGTTGTCGATGAGGTTGGACAGCGCGCGCCTGAGCGAAACGGGCCGACATCGGGCGATGAGGCGCTCGGGACCTTCGTAGGCGACATCCCCGCCAAGATCCGCATGATCGTCCACCAGACTCTGCACCAACGCCGCTAGATCGGTCGAGCGCGTCGTCTCGTCGGCCGCCTCGTCACGCGCGAAGCTGAGCGTGGCGGAGAGGATGGCCTCCATCTCTTCCAGCGTCGCGAGCGTGCGCTCACGCATATCGGCGTCTTCGATGTACTCGGCGCGCAGCCGCAGGGTGGTGATGGGGGTGCGCAGGTCGTGCGACACCGCGGCCAGCAGGCGCGAGCGATCCTGGAGATGCTTGTGCAGGCGCTCCTGCATCAGGTTGATGGCGCGAATGGTCTCGCGGACCTCGCGTGGGCCGTGCTCGCGCAGGCGCGGCGGGTCTTCGCCGCGACCGAAGCGATTGGCTGCCTCGGCCAGGTCCGCCATAGAGCGCGCCATCTTGCGGGCGATCAAGAGGCCTGTGCCGATCACGGCCATCAGCAGCAGCCCCAACAGCTGCAGCGTCTTGCCGGCCCAGGGCGGCGGCTGGTCGATGCGGGTGGTACGGAAGTTGACCCAGTGGCCGTCGCGCAGGCGCGCGCAGATGACGATGGCCTTGACGTCATCCGTGCGGATGTCCTCGCGGAGCTGGCGGTCGTCCATGGGCGGCGGGGGCGGCGGCTCGTCGCGCACCAGGCGGTGATCATCCATGTCCCCGCTGTGACGGCCGTCCTGATGGAGCGGGTGGGCATTCGGCGGCAGCGCGAGCCGCTCCGTCTCGGCGCCGTCGTGATGCGCGTCGATCTCGACGCGGACGCGCAGCGATTCGCGATCCTTGATGCCGAGGGCGCTGCGCAGCTTGTGGTGGATGAGGTGCTCGACGGCATGGCCCCACGGCCGGCTGAGCCCCAGCTTGGGGGCATCTGTGATGCTGATCAGGTCCCCGGTGCGCGAGAAGCGCTCGATAATGCGCTCGCGCTCGGCCCCGTCCGTGTCCTGCAGCAGCCAGACCAGGGTGGTGACCTCATCGAGCAGATAGGCCAGATTGCGCTCCTCGAATCGGTCCTTGCGCTCGTCCTGGAGGATGAATCCGGCACCCAGGATGAGCATTAGGGACATGCCAACCAGGAGGGTCAGAATGCGGCCGGCTAGGGTATCCAGGCGCGCCGGCGGCCAGACCCGAGGAAACGGCGGGCTAGGCATCGCGCCGCTCGACCTTGGGGGCAAAGAGGTAGCCGTCGCCGCGGATGGTCTTGATGATCTGCGGGTCGCGCGACTGGTCCCCGAGCTTGCGTCTCAGGCGGCTCACCAGGGTGTCGATGGCGCGGTCGAAGGCCTTGGCGTCGCGGCCGCGGGCCAGGTCGAGAAGCTGATCGCGGCTCAGCACCCGGCCAGGCCGGGTGACGAACGCCATCAGCAAGGCAAACTCGGCCGTGCTGAGCGGCACCAGGGTCTGATCCGGGTCGATCAGCTCGCGGGCATCCGGCAGCAGGGTCCAGCCGAGGAAGCAGAGCCGCTCCGCCGCCTCCACGACGCCCTGATCATGATGGGTGCAGGTGCGGCGCATCACCGCCTTCATGCGGGCCAGCAGCTCGCGCGGGTTGAAGGGCTTCGGCAGATAGTCGTCCGCGCCCATCTCCAGGCCGACGATGCGGTCGGTCTCCTCGCCCATCGCCGTGAGCATGACGATCGGCAGTCCGGCGTGAGGCCCGGCCCGCAGGTTGCGGCAGAGCGTCAGGCCGTCCTCGCCCGGCATCATGAGGTCGAGGATAATGAGATCGATGGCCGCATCCGCCAGGACACGCCGCATCTCGGTGCCGTTCGCCGCCGTCGTCACCCGATAACCATGGTCGCCCAGATAGCGCTGCAACAGCTGCCGGATCTCGGCATGGTCATCGACGACAAGGATGTGTGGCTGTCTTTCCATTCGGCAGAGTGTAGAGCCTGGCGCGTGGCGCCGAGGCCCCTTTCGGTGACAATTCTTGTCCGCCTGGTCGGCTGTCACACAACGTCACAAATCGCGCCAACGCTTGGCAATGGCCGGACACATGCGCGCGGCGAAATCGTCGCCGTGGATTGCGCCGACCAGCGCCAGGGCCTTCCCGGGCCGACCGCGATCCGCACATCCTGCGACGCGCTGAAGGGAGGCGACCCCAATGACCAAACGAAACACCCGCCAATGGTCGACACCCGCCGTCATCGCGGCCGGCACCTTCATGGCCGTCTCCGGCCTGCTTCTGTTCTTCGGCGTTCATGGCCCGGTGAAGCTGGCCCACGAATGGATCGGCCTGGCCTTCGTCGTCTTCGTCGGCGTCCACGTCGCCACGCATTGGCCTGTCGTGAAGAGATATTTCTCGCAGCCGGCGGCGCTCGCCATCATCGGCGGCATCGCCATCGCGGCCTTCGGCCTGATGCTGCTCGCCCCCCCGCAAGACGGCGAGCAGGACCATGATCGGCGCCATGGAGACCGCCACGCCGTCCGATGGGACTCCGGCCTTGGAGCCACGATCGCGGCCTTGAATCCTAGCTCGGCGCAAGCGGATGCCATCCAGGCCATCCTCGACGAAGAAGCAAGCCGGGCCGCCGACTCCAGGTATCTGGCTTATCAGCAGTTGCTCGGGATCCTGAATACCGCGCAGCGCACCCGGCTGGCGGCGGTGATCCAGCAGCGTTTCGACCGCCAGCTCAACGAAGCGGCCTCGGCATCGAATCTCACCGCAGACCAAAAATCACAGCTCGGAGTACTCTGTGATGCTCGCAGACGAGCCCTTCGAGCCCAGCGCCTACCTGTCGACAGGGCGCTCACAGGCGGCCGCCGCAGAGCCATCAACTTCCCGCTTGGAGGCCATGCCTGCGATCGAGCACCTATGAGCTAAGATAACGGCCTGATCTCAAGGCTCTTACACGCGGGTTGCCCATGAGCCCACAAGCCGCAAGAAAGCTCTCAGTCTACGAGCAGTTGATGGCCCTGCCGGAAGGCTTGACCGGCGAGATCATCAACGGACAGCTGCGAGCACAGCCCCGTCCGTCCTGGGCTCATGGGCTAGCCGCCTCGCGACTGGGAGCCGATCTCGAAGGCCCCTATGGGCGAGGGCGCGGTGGTCCCGGAGGCTGGTGGATCATCGACGAGCCGGAGGTCCACCTCGTCCTCGATACCGAAGTGGTCGTCCCGGATATCGCAGGCTGGCGCCGGGAGCGCATGCCAATACCGCCGCAGGGTCACAAGATCCAGATCGTGCCAGACTGGATCTGCGAGATCTTTTCGCCGTCCTCGAAGAGTACGGAGCGCGAGGAAAAGATGCCGCTATACGCTCACTACGGTGTCCAGTTCGCTTGGCTCGTCGACCCGAAGACACGGACACTCGAGGCCTATGGGCTCGCCGGTGCGGTATGGCACCCGATTGGCGTCTTCCGAGACGACGATACGGTCACCGTCGCACCCATCGACGCCATCGTCATTCGGTTGGCGGATCTTTGGTGCTAGATCGGCTTGTGATCGGTCACTCGGGCGTCTTTCGCACGGATTGAGCCGCTATCTTGTTAACGCAGTCTTCCATGCTAGATAGCGCACCAGCTCCCCTGCATGCGGGTGAGAGGCAATGGCATCCGGGGACAGGATGCGCAGCTCGCGAACAGGACGCGCGGCCGCTGCACGCACAGCCGCGGAAACCTTCGGCCGCAGCTCGAATCCATCGGGTCTCAGCTGGACGGCGCTCAAAATCCCGACCATACAACGCACGGCCGCTCTCTCGCTTTCTTGACCGGAGCCGCAGGAAAGGCTCACGACGCCATTATCCTCGTCTGAAAACCCGCCGTATCCCTCCACTCAACAACTCAAACCTGCGTATGGGCTGCTGACGCTTCACACAGCTCAACGCCCAACGCTCTCTGCGCTCCGACATCCAGTCCTGCTTGTAGGCCTCGTTTCCGGTCAAGAAGTCGATCTCCTCGACCTGCTCGGTATCCATCACCTGCTCCATGAGATAGGCCGTCAGGATGGAGCCGACCGAGTAGTGTCGCCAGGTCTCATCATAGGCGAGCCTGAAGATGCTGGCTCTTCCGTGTTTGACGAGCCAAAGCTGAGCGGCGGCTGGCTTCCCCTTGATCGAGAGAACGGCAAGCCGCGACCAGCCCGACTTCGAGAAAGCGGTGACCATGCCGTCCAGGAAGTCCGAATACTGCTCATTGGCCTTCCAGCTGGCGCTGTAGACGGCATGGTAGTGGGGCATGGCCGGCGGGACCTCGTCACCAGAAAGGAGACGAATCTCATAGCCTTGCTCGCGCTGGAGCTTGCGCTTCTTGCGTTCGATGGTGTTGCGCAGTCTGGCAGGACGACTTGCCATGTACTCGCGATATGACTGGCCCCGGACGCTGTGCACCCAGTTGTAGAAACGGAAACTCTGGTGACAGGTGAATCCGGCGCTTTCCATGCTCGCACGCAAGGCGCCCAGTCCCACGTCGTTCTCGCAGACCGGCTCGAATAGGAAGGCGTCGAGGCCTGACGCGACCAAGCCCTGGACCAGGTAATCCAGAATCGCCTGCCGGTTCTCATCAGTAAGCAAGAGGCTGTAGAGCGAGGTGTAGCGGTGCTTGAGGGCATACCAGGTATCGCCGCCGCGCGTCATCAGGGGCAGGATCGCCAGCACCGAGTCTTGATCGACCACGCAGGCGAACAAGGCGGTCTCACCATCGCGCAGCCCCGTCTGGGTGAGGTTCTCGAGCCATGGACGCGAGAGGAACATGCTCTGCTTGTCGGCCTCCGCAAAAAGCGCGTCGGCAGTCTCTGGCAGCTCTTCCACGGCGTGGTAGGTCACGAGCTTCATGAGCGTTCCATCTGGGCAAGCCTTGTGGGTGGACAAGCGCAGCGCAGTCCACCAGCGCCGGCGCGGGGCACGTGGACTTCGCTGCGCTCGTCCAGCCTACGCGCTTGGCTGCAATTTGGATGTGGACATCGCGCTGGAGCGGCGGCCTTTCGATGGTATCGCCAAGTTTGGTGACAGCCTGTGTCGATTTTCGGCGCTGTCACAGAACGTCACAAAACCCGCCCTCTCTCGGCAAGTCCTGGACACATGGGAGCCGTTAAATAGCACCCATGGAACGCGGCGGCCCGCTCCGACGACTCGCTGGTCACCGCGGCTCCAACCGGCTTCACAATCGCATCGAGAGAGGTTCTACCCCATGATTCGTTTGAGCACCCGTCAATGGTCCACCCCAGCCGTCATCGCGGCCGGCGTCTTCATGTCCGTCTCCGGCGTACTGATGTTCTTCGGTATGCATGACCCGGTGACGCTGGCCCACGAATGGATCGGTCTGGCCTTCGCCGTCTTCGTCGTCTTTCACATCACCACGCATTGGCGGGGCTTCACCAGCTACTTCTCGCGGCGTGCGGCCCTCGGGATCATCGCGGTCGTGGCGCTGGCGACGGCATCGCTCATCGGGCTTTCCGCCACTCGAGAGGGCGGCAGCGTCAAGCATCAGATCTTTCAGACCTTCGAGCGCGCGCCCTTGACCGAGCTCTCGCCCCTGCTGGACCAGAGTGCCGAGAGCCTGGCCACCAAGCTGCAGGCCGGCGGCTTCAAGGTCGCCAGCACGGCGCAGTCGATCCAAGAGATCGCCTCGCGTAACGGCACCCAGCCCCCAGAGCTGATGCACGCCCTGTTCGAGTAGAGCCCTGCCAGGACACCGGTCAGCCCGCTGGCCGGCTTCTCCTCAATGCCTGTTTGCGTCCTTTGCGCCTTGCGGTTCAAGAATGGGTGGGCACGGCGTCGCCTTCTTCGGCCTGGAGCTGGTCCCGCCCAATCCGGATCCGACCAATCCCCAGGAGGTGATACCGCTCAACGCCGCACTGGCGCAGGTAGGGCAGGCGCTGCATGGCTGGGGCGGTAACCTGCTCGTCGGCGCCATTGTCTTGCCTGTGGTCGGTGCGCTGAAGCATCAGCTGATCGACAGGGATGCCACCTTGAGATGCCTGCTTGGCGACGCGCTGCGCGTAGCCGACTGAGCCCCAGCCCTCGACGGCGGCGCGGTCTCGCGCCGATTTGCCCGCGAGAGGGGCGACATGAGCAATCGAACCATCACCGTCGACGACCACGACCGCCTTCACGGCTAGCTGCTCGCGCGCTCACTGCGCAAGAGCGACGTCAAACGACGGCTGCTCGAGACCACGGCCGCGCTGAGCAAAGGTGGGATGCAGATCGCCCCGGAGCAGGGTCGATTCATGGCGCTGCTGGTGGAGCTGTTGGGCGCCCGGCGCATCGTCGAGGTGGGAACCTTCACCGGCTACAGCGCGCTGTGCATGGCCGAGGCCATGCCGGCGGGGGGCGAGCTGATCTGCTGCGACCTCAGTGAGCAATGGACCGACATCGCCCGCGACTTCTGGCGCAAGACCGGGGTCGAGGCGCGCATCGAGCTGCGGCTGGCACCGGCGCTCGAGACCCTCGATACCTTACTCGCCGAGGGGCAGGAAGGCCGCTTCGTCCTGGCCTTCATCGATGCGGACAAGGGTAGCTATGGCGCCTATTTCGAGCGCTGCTTGCGGCTGCTACGGCCGGGCGGCCTCATGCTAATGGACGACACCCTCTGGGGCGGCGACGTGGCGGATCCCGAGAAGCAGGACGCCGACACCCTGGCTATCCGCACGCTCAAGGCGGCGCTGCTCAAGGACGATCGCATAACCCTGAGCCTGGTGCCGATCGGCGACGGGCTGACGCTCGCTCGCAGACGCTAGCGGACGAGCGGGCGACCCGCTGGAGACGTGGGGATCTTCATGAGCTGTCATCCAAGAAAGGAGGCCGTAGCGCTCACTCAATGGCTCGACCGAAGGACGTCAGATTGGGTCGACCGCTCGCTTCCTGGAAACTGCGCCGCGACTGGGGCGGTCGGAGCAGCTCTCATCGCGCCGGGGCGGCGCTCCTACACGGTGCCGACCAACCGACTGATCCGACAAAGCCGGTCGCTGGAGGCTGGCAGCTCTTTTCCCGTAGAACGCAAAGCGCCCCTATCGTTGCGATAGGGGCGTTTGCATCTGCACGATCAGGATAGCGCCTCGCGGCGCCGCCGATCAGCCTGCCTTGAGCTTGCGCAGCTTCTCGATGGCACGCAGCTGGGCGACCGCCTCGGCGAGCTCGGCCTGGGCCTTGGCGTATTCGAACTCGGCGGCGTGTCCGGCAAGTGCCTCTTCGGCGCGGCGCTTGGCCTCCATCGCGGCGGCCTCGTCGAGATCGTGGGCGCGGATCGCCGTGTCGGCCAGGACGGTCACGACGTGCGGCTGAACCTCGAGCATGCCGCCGGAGACGTAGAAGTGCTCCTGCTCTCCGTGCTGATTCTCGACGCGAATGTCGCCAGGACGCAGCCGGCTGATGAAGGCCGTGTGGCGCGGCGCGATGCCGACTTCACCCATCTCGGCGGTCGCGTACACCATGGTCGCCATGCCGGAGTGGATGGCCCCCTCCGCACTGACGATGTCGACGTGGATTGTCATTGCCATGGGAAAGTCCCCTTAGCTGGCCATCTTCTCGGCTTTCGCCACGGCCTCGTCGATTCCGCCGACCATGTAGAAGGCCTGCTCGGGCAGGTGGTCGTACTCACCGTTGACGATCGCCTTGAAGTCCTTGATGGTGTCCTTGACGGACACGAACTTACCAGGCGCACCGGTGAAGACCTCGGCGACGAAGAAGGGCTGCGACAAGAAGCGCTGGATCTTACGAGCACGGGAGACGGTGAGCTTGTCTTCTTCGGACAGCTCGTCCATACCCAGGATTGCGATGATGTCCTTGAGCTCCTTGTAACGCTGCAGCGTCCCCTGCACCGCGCGGGCGGTGTCATAGTGCTCAGTACCCACGACATTGGGGTCGAGGATACGGCTGGTGGAGTCCAGCGGATCCACGGCCGGGTAGATGCCCAGCTCGGCGATCTGACGCGAGAGCACCAGGGTCGCGTCCAAGTGCGCGAAGGTGGTGGCCGGCGAGGGGTCGGTCAAGTCGTCCGCAGGGACGTAAACGGCCTGGAAGGAGGTGATGGAGCCGGTGCGGGTCGAGGTGATGCGCTCCTGCAGGGCGCCCATCTCGGAGGCCAGGGTCGGCTGGTAGCCAACCGCTGAAGGCATACGACCCAGAAGGGCGGAGACCTCGGTGCCGGCCAGGGTGTAACGGTAGATGTTGTCGATGAACATCAGGACGTCACGACCTTCCTCACGGAAGTACTCGGCCATGGTCAGACCGGTCAGGGCCACACGCAGACGGTTGCCTGGGGGCTCGTTCATCTGGCCGTAGACCAGGGCGACCTTGTCGAGGACGTTCGACTCCTTCATCTCGTGGTAGAAGTCGTTACCCTCACGGGTACGCTCGCCGACGCCCGCGAAGACGGAGTAGCCGGAGTGCTCGACCGCGATGTTACGGATGAGCTCCATCAGCGTAACCGTCTTACCCACGCCGGCGCCGCCGAAGAGTCCAACCTTACCGCCCTTGACGATCGGCATGATGAGGTCGATGACCTTGATGCCGGTCTCGAGGATCTCGGTGCTGGCGGCTTGGTCTTCGAGCTTCGGCGCCTCGCGATGGATCGACCAGCGCGCTTCGCTGTCGACGTCGCCCTTCTCGTCGATCGCGTTGCCCAGCACGTCCATGATGCGACCCAGGGTCGCCGTGCCGACCGGCACCTGAATCGGGGCGCCCGTCGCGGTCACGTCGACGCCACGCTGCAAGCCGTCGGTGGAGCCCATGGCGATGGTACGCACGACGCCGTCGCCGAGCTGCTGCTGAACCTCGAGCGTCAGCCCGGTCGATTCGATCTTCAGTGCGTCGTAAACCTTGGGCATCTCGCCGCGCGGGAACTGAACGTCCACGACGGCACCGATGATTTCCACCACGTTACCGGAGCTCATAAGTCTTTTCCTCTTCTGCCTTGCGGCGTCTAGCGATTCTGTCTGGATCTGAGTCTGAAAACTGGGTCGGCACGGCAATCAGACGGCGGCGGCGCCGCTGACGATCTCGGAGATCTCTTGCGTGATCGCGGCCTGACGCGCCTTGTTGTAGACGAGCTGCAGCTCATTGATGAGGCTGCCGGCGTTGTCGGACGCCGCCTTCATCGCGACCATTCGCGCCGCCTGCTCACAGGCGCCGTTCTCGACCACGCCCTGGTAGACGAGCGATTCGATGTAGCGCGTCAGCAGCGCGTCCAGCACCGTGCGGGCGTCCGGCTCGTAGATGTAGTCCCAGTGATAGGGCATGTCGTCGCGCTCGCCGCCGACAATGGGCACCAGCTGACGAATCACGGGACGCTGCGTCATGGTGTTGACGAATTCGTTGCTCGCGATGTAGATCGCGTCGATCTCGCCGGACTCGAAGGCGTCTAGCATGACCTTGACCGTACCGATGAGGTCCTCGATGTGCGGCTTGTCGCCCAGATGCGTCGCCTGCGCCTTGACATCGCCGCCGAATCGCTTGAAGAAGCCCAGCGCCTTGGAGCCGATGGTGCAGAACACCGGCTCGATACCGGCGGCACGCTGCTCCTTGATCTCCGCCAGCAGACGACGGAAGAGATTGCTGTTCAGGCCGCCGCAGAGTCCACGATCGGAAGAGACGACGATGTAGCCGATGCGCTTGCGCTCGCGCTCGACCGCCATGTAGGAGTGGCGATACTCAGGCGTCGCATTCGCCAAGTGGCTGATGACCTGGAGCATCTTCTCCGCGTAGGGGCGGGAGGCGGACATGCGGTCCTGGGCCTTGCGCATCTTGGACGCCGCGACCATCTCCATGGCCTTGGTGATCTTCTGCGTGCTCTTGATGCTCGCGATCTTGGTGCGGATTTCTTTGGCGCCTGCCATTTTTTAGCTCCCAGCCTCCAGCTTCCAGCCGCCAGCCTGTTGGCTGGTCGACTAAGGAGGTTCGATACTTGTAAACGCACCGCGCCAGCGGCCGCGCCCCCGGCTGGAGGCTGGCCGCTGGCCGCTGGCGGCTATTACCAGGTGTTGTTGGCTTTGAAGTCCTTGATCGCAGCATGCATGGCCTGCTGGATCTCGTCACTGTAGTCGCCGGTCGAATCGATCTTGGCGAGCAGATCGGCCTGCGCGGACTTAATGTAGCTCTGAAGGGCATGCTCGAAATCGACGACCTTTTTCACATCGACGTCATCGAGATAGCCTTCATTGGCCGCGAACAGCGAGATGGCCATTTGACCCACGCCCATCGGCGAGTACTGCATCTGCTTCATCAGCTCGGTGACACGCTCGCCACGCTGCAGCTGCTTGCGGGTTGCCTCGTCGAGGTCGGAGGCGAACTGCGAGAAGGCCGCCAGCTCGCGATACTGGGCCAGCGCCAAACGGATACCGCCGCCGAGCTTCTTGATGATCTTCGTCTGGGCCGCGCCACCAACACGAGACACCGAGAGACCGGCGTTGATGGCCGGACGGATGCCCGCGTTGAAGAGGTCGGTCTCGAGGAAGATCTGACCGTCGGTGATCGAGATGACGTTGGTCGGAACGAACGCAGAGACGTCGCCGGCCTGAGTCTCGATGATCGGCAGCGCCGTCAGCGATCCGGTCTGCCCCTTCACCTTGCCGCCGGTCTCCTTCTCGACGTAGTCGGCATTGACGCGTGCGGCACGCTCGAGCAGACGCGAGTGCAGGTAGAAGACGTCACCCGGATAGGCCTCGCGACCCGGCGGACGACGCAGCAGCAGGGAGACCTGACGATAGGCCCAGGCTTGCTTGGTGAGGTCGTCGTAGACGATGAGCGCATCTTCGCCCTTGTCCCGGAAATACTCACCCATGGTGCAGCCGGCGTAGGGCGCGAGGAACTGCATCGCCGCCGACTCGGCCGCGGGGGCGGACACGACGATGGTGTGCTCCATGGCGCCATGCTCCTCGAGCTTGCGCACGATGGTCGCGACGGAGGAGTTCTTCTGGCCAACGGCGACGTAAATGCACTTAACGCCTGTGCCCTTCTGGTTGATGATGGCGTCGATGGCGACGGCGGTCTTGCCCGTCTGGCGGTCGCCGATGATCAGCTCGCGCTGACCGCGACCGACAGGCACCATGGCGTCGATGGCCTTGAGGCCGGTCTGCACCGGCTGATCGACCGACTGGCGCGAGATGACGCCGGGGGCGACCTTCTCGATCGGCGAGGTGGCAGCGGCCTCGATGGGGCCTTTGCCGTCCATCGGGTTGCCCAGGGCGTCGACGACGCGACCGAGCAGACCCTCGCCGACCGGCACCTCAAGGACGCGCCCGGTGCAACGGACCCAGTCGCCTTCAGACAGGTGCGTGTAGTCGCCCAGGACCACCGCGCCCACTGAGTCGCGCTCCAGATTCAGCGCCAGTCCATAGGTGTTGCCCGGGAACTCGAGCATCTCGTAGTACTGAGCGTCGGACAGACCGTGGATACGCACGATACCGTCGGTCAGACTGACGATCGACCCTTCGGTCCGGGCCTCGGTCTGAAGATCGAACTTCTCGATCTTCTGCTTGATGAGATCGCTGATCTCGGATGGATTCAGTTGCATGGCGGTGTCCAGTTCAGAATTGCAAAGCGTGGGCGAGCTGCTTGATCTTGCTGCGAACCGAGTCGTCGATGACGAGGTCGCCGGCGCGGATCTCGATGCCGCCGATCAGGGTGCTGTCGGTCTCGATCTCGAGATCGACTTGACCGCCCAAACGCTTCGATAGGGCCTGCGCGAGCGCGTCCTTCTGCGCGGCGTCGACCTCGAATGCAGTCCGGACCAGGACTTGCCGGACGCCTTGATCGGCAACACGTCGCTCCTCGAAGAGCCGAGCGATCTCGGCCACGGCCTCGAGCCGCGAGTTCTCCGCGAGCAGCTTCACGAGATTGACGGCCTCGCCCGGGAGGGCATCGCCACACACTTCGAGAATGAGATCCCGAATCGACTCCCTCGGCACCGTCGGATTGCCGATCTGGGCGACCAGCTGCGTATCGGACGTCACCGCGGCGAGCAGCTCCAGCGCCTCGGACCAGGCATCGACCTGCCCGCTCTCCTTGGCGCGCGCGAAGACGGCCTCGGCATAGGGGCGCGCGATGGTGGTGATATCTCCGGCCATGGGTAACCCCTAGAGCTGCTTGGCGAAATCGTCAACGATCGAGCGATGGCTATCGACGTTGATCTCTTTCTGGAGGATCTTCTCGGCGGCGGCCATGGCGAGCGTCGCGACCTTCTCGCGCAGCTCCTCGCGAGCCCGGTTGGCCTCGCGCTCGATCTCCGCCTGCGCGGCAGCGACGATGCGCTCGCCTTCGACGCGGGCGTCGGACTTGGCCTCCTCGACGATATCTGTGGCACGCTTCTGCGCCTGCCCGACGATATCGGCAGCCGTTGCCTTGGCCTCCTTCATCACCTCGAGCGCCCGCTGCTCACCAAGCGCCTTTTCCTGGTGGCCACGCTCGGCCGCGGCGAGACCTTCGGCGATCTTTGCCTTGCGCTCCGCCAACGCATTCACGATTGGCGGCCAGACATACTTCATACAAAACCCGACGAACACCGCGAAGGTGATCATCTGGGCGAACAGGGTCAGATTGATATTCATAGACTTGCCTCGTGCCTTAGCCTTGAGCGAAGCAGGGTGACAGGCGGTCGCCCGGCCCCGGCTGAGCCGGACGCGATATTAGGCAGCGAACATCAGGTAGAGACCCATGGCGATCGCGATGACGGGCAGCGCGTCGACCAGACCCATGACGATGAAGAACTGGGTACGGAGCATCGGGATGAGCTCAGGCTGACGCGCAGCGCCTTCCAGGAAACGGCCACCCAGGATACCGATACCAACGCCGGCACCGACTGCACCGAGGCCGAGCATCAGGCCAGCACCGATGAATTTGATAGCCATAGCGAATGCTTGTGCGACTTCGAGCTCCATGAGATCCCCCAAGGGTTAGTGAGTTGAGACTGAAGAGTCTGTTAAAGAATCAGCTTGAAAGAAAACCGTCGAGAAACGGAAACAGCAAACGCTATCAGTGATGCTCCTGATGAGCCATGTCGAGGTAGACGATGGTCAGCACCATGAAGATGAAGGCCTGAAGCGTAATGATGAGGATGTGGAAGACGGCCCAGACGAATTGCAGGACGCCAGCCGTTCCAGCCAGGACCACGCCGCCACTGTACAGCAGCGCGATCAGAATGAAGATCATCTCGCCGGCGTACATGTTGCCGAACAGCCGAAGGGCGAGCGAAACGGGCTTCGACAGCAGACTGATGCCCTCGAGAATGAGGTTGGCCGGCATGCCCCACTTGCCGAAGGGCTGCAGGGTCAGCTCGCCGAGGAAGCCACCCACACCCTTCATCTTGATGCTGTAGTAGAGCACCATGAAGAAGACCATGAGCGCCATGCCGAAGGTGGCGTTGGGGTCGGTGGTGGGCACAACCTTGAGATAGACGTGATGCGGATCCGCCCCGAGAACGGCCATGAGCTGACCGAAGAGATGCGGAATCAGATCGACCGGGATCAAATCCATCAGGTTCATGAGGAAGACCCAGACGAAGATCGTCAGCGCCAGGGGCGCGACCATCGGGTTCTTCCCGCTGAAGGAGCCCCGGACGTTCTCTTCGACGAAGTCGACGATCCATTCGACGAAATTCTGCGCGCCGCCGGGAACGCCGGCAGTCACGTTGTCGGCGACCTTGCGGAACAGCCAGATGAAGACGACACCCAGGAGTATGGAGAAAAACATGGTGTCGACGTTGATCGCCCAGAACCCCATCTCGGCCGCCTCGGCGCTATTGTGGGCGAAACCGAGCCCATGCTCCGGATGGACCCCGAGCGTGAGATTGGTCAGATGGTGCTGGATGTACCCCTGGGAGGTGAGCGTTTCAGAAGAAGACATCAGGTCATTCTCACTTCGTGGTTCGGCTGTCCAGTTGAGCGGCAATGACGGTCGCAATCACTTGGACCGCGAAATAGGCCGCAAGCAATGCCGCTATGTTCAAGTCGTCGAGCGTTGCGAAGGCAACGGCGAATACGCCGACAATCAATACGATTTTGGCGATCTCGCCGGCGTAGAAACGACCAACGAGCCGCTCTGGCTCTTGAGCACGGTATTCGCGAAAAACCCAGCCCGCGAGCATGGCATTTGCCAGCACGCAGGCTCCGGCCCCGATCAGCACTGAAATTGCAACTGGAGCGCCAAACGGCAGAGCTGCTACTGCTAGGAGCAGACCAAGAACAAACTGGATCTTCACGATCCGCTTGGCCTGGCGCACGTCAGGCTGTTGCATCAGATTATCGCGAGTAGGTGAGCGCCTGGCTCACCGGGCGCGCAGTATAAGGGGTTGTCGATATTGGGTCAACGGACCTCAAAGAGTTTTATGCGCCTATTCGACCACTTACAGCTCGCGGAGCGAGCGGCGCATCATGAGGCCCGCTCATTTGATGTGCGAGAGGATTCCGTCGAGCTCGTCTAGGGTGTTGTAGGCGATCACCAGCTTGCCGGAGCCGCGGGTGCCGTGCTGGATCTGCACCTGCGCCCCCAGCTTGTCGGTCAAATCCGTCTGAAGACGCCGAATGTTGGGATCCAGCTCGGGCGCAGGGGCAGTCTCCCCCGCATCGTCCGCTTGCTGAAGACGCTTGACCAATCGCTCGGTCTCGCGCACGGAGAGCCCCGCGGCCACGACTTGCTTGGCCGCCTGACTCTGCGCCTTACCCTTCAGCCCGAGAAGCGCGCGCGCATGCCCCATCTCCAGCTCGGAGTGCTCGACGAGCGCCTTGACGTCGGCCTCGAGCTCGAGCAGCCGCAGCAGGTTGGTGACCATGGTGCGCGACTTGCCGACGGCCTCCGCGACCTGCTGATGCGTCAAGCCGAACTCGGAGATCAGTCGCGCGAGGGCGCCGGCCTCCTCCAAGGGATTCAGATCGGCGCGCTGAATGTTCTCGATGAGCGCGATCGCCAGCGCCGTCTGCTCGTCGACCTCGCGGATCACCACTGGGATCTCCGCGACCCCCGCCTGCTGGCAGGCACGCCAGCGACGCTCGCCGGCGATCAGCTCGTAGCAGGCCCCGCCGTCGCCCGGCTCGGTCAGCGGACGCACCACGATGGGCTGGATCACGCCCTGCGCCAGGATGGAATCGGCCAGCTCGCGCATCGCGTCGGCATCGAAGTCGCGGCGCGGCTGATAACGGCCCCGCTGGATGTGCTCGACCGGAAGATGGGCGATCTGATCCGAGGTCGTAGTCTTGGCCTCGACCTCGGACTCGCCGGGAGCGCCCGACACGACCGCAACCTGCGGCGTGCGCGCGGCGCCGAGCAGCGCGTCCAGACCGCGGCCCAGCCCCTTTTTCTTCGCCGAAGGTTTTTGCTCCATGTCCATACGACCGGACCTCAGGCGGCGCGCTGCCGCTTATCGTGCCGACGCAGGATCTCGCTCGCCAGCGCCAGGTAGGCGATCGCACCCTTGGACTGCGGATCATAGATCAGGGCGGACTGACCGTGGCTCGGCGCCTCCGCCAAACGGACGTTGCGCGGGATGATGGTGCGGTAGACGTCGTCCTTGAAGTGCGTGATGAGCTGGGTCGAGACCTGATTGGCGAGGTTGTTGCGCGGGTCGTGCATGGTGCGCAAGATACCCTCGATCCGCAGGGCGGCATTGCGGCTCTCGCGAATCTGCTCGACGGTATCCAGCAGCGCGGACAGCCCCTCCAGGGCGTAATACTCGCATTGAATCGGGATCAGCACCCCATGCGCCGCGACCAGGGCATTCACCGTCAGCATATTCAGCGACGGCGGACAATCCACGATCACAGTCTCATAGGCCTCGGCCGCGCTGCCCAGCACCTTGCTCAGACGCCGCTCCCGGTCCGGGGAGTCGATCAAGCCGATCTCGGCCGCGGTCAGATCCCCATTCGAGGGGAGCAGATCGAAGCCGGGCGACGGCTCGGTGACGCGCTGGATGCAATCAGCGATCGCTATGTCGGTGAGCAGCAGATCGCAAGCCGTATAATCGAGCTCGTGCTTGTTGATCCCGCAGCCCATGGTCGCATTACCCTGGGGGTCGAGGTCCACCAGGAGCACGCGATGCTTCAGCGAGGCCAGCGAGGCGGCGAGATTGACTGCCGTCGTGGTCTTGCCGACCCCGCCCTTCTGATTGGCGATCGCGATGATGTTGGCCATAGTCGGCTCAATCACTCCGGATTTCGATCAAGTGTCGTGTTTCGTCCAGGAAAGGCACGCGCAGGGGATGGACCTTCGGGGCAGCGGCGGAGAAGCCCGAGGCGTCGAGGGCCTCGTCCGTTTGGCGGCCTTTCATGAGAAGCAAGCGCCCCGGCCGCGCGAGCCACTGGGCGGTCGGGGCTCGCAGAATGGCGTCGGCGGCAACTGCGCGACTCACTATGGTACTGAATTTTCCCTGCGGCCGGTATGTTTCCATCCGCGATTGAGTGGGCTCGACGTTCGCGAGGCCCAGCTCCAAGACCGCCTGGCGCACGAACCGCACCTTCTTACCATTGCTGTCGAGCAGGCAAAAACGCCGTGCGGGATTCAGGATGGCAAGCGGAATTCCCGGCAGACCCGCGCCTGTACCTATGTCGAGGACGGTATCGCCGAAGAGGCAGGGCTGGATCGCGAGACTATCCAGCAAATGCTTGGCGACCATCTCGAAGGGATCGCGAACCGCCGTCAGGTTGTAGGCGCGATTCCAGCGCGCCAGCATCCCCAGATAGCGCAGCAAGGCCGCCTGCCGATCCGGCGTCAGCGCAAGCCCCAGCTCGCCACTGCCAGCCGCCAGCCGCTCGGCGAAGCGCGGATCGTCGATGACCTCCGAGGCCGTCATGACGCCGCGGCCTGTCGCTTCAGATGGATCAGCAGCAGCGAGACCGCCGCCGGCGTGACGCCCGGGATGCGCGCCGCCTGCCCGATGGTGGCCGGGCGCACGCGCAGGAGCTTCTCCCGCACCTCGACGGAGAGACCGCGGACCTGATCATAGTCGAAGCCCTCGGGGAGCGCCTTGGCCTCCTGCTCGCGCTGGCGCGCGATCTCGTCACGCTGGCGACTGATGTAGCCGTCATAGCGCGCCTGGATCTCGAGCTGCTCGGTGACGTCGCGCGACAGCGGCTCGGGCGGATCGCCGGTCAGGGCGCGAATGGCGGCGTAGTCGACGCTTGGGCGCGCCAGCAGATCCAGCGCGCGCGCCTCGCGCCGCAGCGGCTCGCCCAGCACGCGCGCCATCAGAGCCGCGTCCAGCGCCTCCGGCCTCACCCAGGTGCCGCGCAGACGTTGGCGCTCGCGCTCGATCGCCTCGCGCTTGGCCTCGAAACGGCGCCAATGATCGTCCCCGACCAAGCCGAGCCGCCGACCGCTCTCAGTCAAGCGCAGATCCGCATTGTCTTCCCGAAGCATGAGCCTGTACTCGGCACGGCTGGTGAACATGCGGTAGGGTTCGTTGGTCCCACGGGTGATGAGGTCGTCGACCATGACGCCCAGGTAGGCCTCGTCGCGGCGCGGCAGCCAGGGCTCGCGCTCCTGGACCTGGAGCGCCGCGTTGGCGCCCGCCAGCAAGCCCTGGGCACCCGCCTCTTCATAGCCCGTCGTGCCATTGATCTGGCCGGCGAAGAAGAGGCCCCGGATGAAGCGGGTCTCGAGCGACGGCCCGAGGTCGCGCGGGTCGAAGAAGTCGTACTCGATGGCGTAGCCGGGGCGCGTGAGGTGTGCCTGCTCGAGTCCGGCGATGGAGCGCACCAGCGCCTCCTGGATGTCATATGGCAGACTGGTGGAGATGCCGTTGGGATAGACCTCGTGGGTATCGAGTCCCTCCGGCTCGAGGAAGATCTGATGCGACGCTTTGTCCGCGAAGCGCACGATCTTGTCCTCGATCGAAGGACAGTAGCGCGGCCCCACACCCTCGATCACGCCGGTGAAGAGGGGCGAGCGCGACAGCCCGGAGCTGATGATCTCATGCGTCCTTTCGTTGGTGTGGGTGATGTGGCAGCTGATCTGACGCGGGTGGTCGGCAGGACTGCCCAGGAAGGAAAAGACAGGGATGGGATCGTCGCCCGGCTGCTCCTGCAGGCGGCCGTAATCGATGGTGCGACTGTCGATGCGCGGCGGCGTGCCTGTCTTGAGGCGCTCGACGCGAAAGGGCAGCTCGCGCAAGCGGCGGGCAAGGGCGTTGGACGGTGGATCTCCCGCACGGCCGCCCTCATAGCTAGACAGCCCAATATGGATGCGTCCGCCGAGGAAGGTGCCCACCGTCAGCACGACCGCGCGCGCACGAAATTCCAGCCCCATTTGAGTCCGCACGCCCACGACCCGATCCTGCTCGACGACGAGGTCGTCGACGGCCTGCTGAAAGATCGCGAGATTGGGCTGGCTCTCCACGCCGGCGCGCACGGCCGCCTTGTAGATGGCTCGGTCCGCCTGGGCGCGCGTGGCACGCACCGCCGGCCCCTTGCTGGCATTGAGCACGCGGAACTGGATGCCGCCCCGGTCAGTGGCGCGCGCCATGAGGCCACCGAGCGCATCGATCTCCTTGACCAGATGCCCCTTGCCGATGCCGCCGATCGCCGGGTTGCAGCTCATCTGACCGATGGTCTCGATGTTCTGGGTGAGCAGCAGGGTGCGGGCGCCGCAGCGGGCGGACGCGAGCGCCGCCTCGGTGCCGGCGTGTCCGCCACCAACGACCACGACGTCGTAGGAATCGCTTGCGATCATCGAAGTGCACCTGAGCCAATCGAACTCGTTAGCTTAACCCAATCCGGGCTGAAGCAGTCATGCCCGACAAGAACGCTCGAGAGCAGAAACCGATGCGCGGCCCAAAGGGGCCCGCGCCGCTGAGGGAGCAACCAGAGCATGAGCCTAGCGCGACGTCGACCCCAGAATGAGCCTCGGCCGCGAGCGGCCCTCGCCGACAGCATCCTCGACAGCGCCCGCGCGGTCATCCTCGGCAAGGATCGAGAGCTGCGGCTCGCGCTCGCCTGCCTCTTGGCGCGCGGGCACTTGCTGATCGAAGATCTCCCTGGCGTCGGCAAGACGACGCTGGCCCACCTGCTCGCCCGCCTCCTCGGGCTCGACTACTCGCGGATTCAGTTCACCAGCGACCTGCTGCCGGCCGACGTCATCGGGGTGTCCGTCTACGACCGGGCCGCGGAGGGCTTCCGTTTCCACCCCGGCCCGGTCTTCTCACAGCTGGTGCTGGCCGACGAGATCAACCGCGCGACGCCCAAGGCGCAGAGCGCCTTGCTCGAGGCGATGGAAGAGCGCCAGGTCACGGTCGAGGGCGAGACGCGGCCCCTCCCCGAGCCCTTCTTCGTCATCGCCACCCAGAACCCGCTCCACCAGGTAGGCACCTTTCCCTTGCCCGAATCTCAGCTCGACCGCTTCCTGATGCGCATCCAGCTCGGCTATCCGGACGCCGAGCAGGAGAAACAACTGCTCGGCGGCGAGGACAGACGCGACATGGTCGCGCGCCAGGCGCCTGCGCTGACCAACGCGGAGCTGATCGAGCTGCAGCGCTCCGTGACGCAAATCCATGCGGCACCGCCCGTCATCGACTATGTCCACGCCGTCTTGCAGTTCACCCGCGGCTCGGAGCGTTTCGCCTATGGGCTCTCGCCTCGCGCGGGGCTCGGCATGCTGCATGCCGCCAAGGCCTGGGCGCTGTTGGCGAGCCGCGACTATGTCATCCCAGAGGATGTCCAAGCCGTGCTGCCGGCCTGCGTCGCGCATCGCTTGGCCTCCGGCGAGATCGGTCAGCGCGAGGGCGCGGAGGACGCCGCGCGCTTCATCCTGGACAGCGTCCCAGTCTAGTGACGCCGAGGGTCGGCATGCCATCAGCTGCAGCACATCGCGCGGACCGGCGCAGGGACGGCGCCAGCGGACAGGGAGCCAGCCTTCGCGGCCGGATCGCGGGCCGCGTCGGCCGCTACTTCGAGAGCATGCTGCGCCGAGTCCCCATGGGGTCGGATGGCGTCGCCCGCGTCGGGGCGCGGCAGATCTACATCCTGCCGACGGCGACGGGCATGACCTATGGCGCCGTGATGCTGGTCATGCTGCTCGGCTCGCTGAATTACCAGAACAACCTTGGGCTGCTCTCCACCTTCTTCCTCGCCTCGGTCGCGATCATCGCCATGCACCACACCTGGCTGAGCCTGCTCGGACTCGCGGCGCAGGTGCGCGGCGGTCCCGCCGTCTTCTGTGGCGAGACGGCGACCTTCGAGATCACCCTGCACGCCGAGGGCCGTCGCGCGCGCTACGATCTGCGGGCCCGTAGCGACGACAAGCCGCCCCCCAGCCTGCAGATCGCCGCGGGCGACCAGGCCACGGTCAAACTGGGCCTGAGGACCGCAAGGCGCGGCCAGCTCGAGCTCGATAAGCTCACCCTCGAGACGAGCCACCCCATGGGCCTCTTTCGCGCCTGGTGCTATGTCGAAACCGATGCGACCACCCTGGTCTATCCCGCACCGGCGGCACATGCACCAGACCCAAGCCATGACGCGGGCGACGACCGTCGCCCCCACCGGCATCGCGGCGAGGGCGCGGAAGACTATCTCGGCTCGCGCGGCTACCGACCGGGCGACTCGCCGCGCCACATCGATTGGAAGGCGTTCGCGCGCGAGCGGGGGCTCTTGGTCAAGGAGTATGGCGGCGACGAGGGCCAAGACGTTTGGATCCAGTGGTCGGCGCTGCGGGCAGGCGACACCGAGACCCGTCTCAGCCTGCTGACCCGCCAGGTCCTCGACGCGACCGAGGCCGGACTCCGCTTCGGGCTGAGGCTGCCCGACGGCATGGAGCCCTTGGCGCGAGGGGCCTCACACACCCAACGCTGCCTGAAGCGGCTCGCGCTCTTCAGCCATGCCTGAGCGGCGCATCCCAGCCGGCGAGCGCGCGAAGCCCAGCCAAGTCCTTTGGACGACCCTGCTCGTCATCGCCGCCTGCCTGCCCGTGATGCCCCACCTGCGATGGCAGGTCAACGCCTTCCTTGCGCTCGTCTTCGCCGTCCGCCTGCTGGGACTGCGCTGGCCGTCGGCGATGCCAGGAAGGGGCCTCCGCATCCTGCTGACCTTCGCGGGGGTCGCGAACTGTCTGCACGGCTACCACACCCTCGCCGGCCAGGACGGCGGGGCCGCGCTCTTCGCGACCATGATCACCTTGAAGCTCCTGGAGCTCGACTCGAAACGCGACCTGCGCCTGACGACCATCCTCGTCGGCTTCCTGATCGTGGTGCAGTTCCTCTTCGACGAGTCCTTCAGCATCGCCGCCTATCTGGGCGTGGTCTCCCTGGGCATGATTGCGCTGCTGGTGAAGCTGAACGGCGGCTTGGGCGAGGCCGGGGCGCGCCCAGCCCTACGCGTCACCTATCGGCTCGCGCTGCAAGCGCTGCCCTTGACGCTCGTGCTCTTCGTGCTCTTTCCACGGCTGGAGGCGCCGCTCTGGAATCTCGGATTCGAGCGCGAGGCCGCCATGACCGGCATGTCCGACACCATGGAGCCTGGCGCCATCAGTGAGCTCGTCGTCAACGGCGAGGGCGCCTTCCGGGTGCGCTTCGAGGGCGCCCCCCCCGACAGCGGCCAGCTCTATTGGCGCGGCCCAGTGCTCTGGGAGATGGACGGCAGGCGCTGGACCCAGGGCGACGCGCCCCACGAAAGCCCGAGACCCAGCGAGCTGGTCGCGGCGAGCGAGCCGATCGAGTACGAGGTGGTGCTCGAGCCGACGCGGCAGCGCTGGCTCTTCGCCTTGGACATGCCCGTCACCGCCCCGAGCGATGCCTTCATCACTCCCGCGCTCCAGGTCGTCGCGAGACAACCGATCAACGCGCTGCGGCGCTATCGGGTGCGCTCCGTGATGAGCTACGCAACCCAGGCGCCCAGCCAAGAGGTGCGCCTGCTCGCCCT
Organism: Thiorhodococcus minor; assembly: GCF_010820565.1. Classification (GTDB taxonomy): domain Bacteria; phylum Pseudomonadota; class Gammaproteobacteria; order Chromatiales; family Chromatiaceae; genus Thiorhodococcus; species Thiorhodococcus minor. The sequence goes on from NZ_JAAIJQ010000012.1 coordinate 73,643, forward strand.
CCGGCTGCCGGACAACATCACGCCGCGGATGCGCGCGCTGGTCGCGGATTGGGGCGCAGAAGCCCAGACGGAATGGCAGCTAGTCCAGCGGGGGCTGGCGTTCTTCAACCGCGAAGCCTTCCACTACACCCTGCTGCCTCCAGCGCTCGGCGCCAACCCGGCCGACGAGTTCCTCTTCGAGACCCGCGCCGGCTTCTGCGAGCACTACGCCAGTGCCTTCGCGCTGCTCATGCGCATCGCCGGCATCCCCTCGCGTATCGTGCTCGGCTATCTCGGCGGCGAGGACAACGACATCGGCGGCTACAAGATCGTCCGCCAGTCGGACGCCCATGCCTGGGTCGAGGTGCTGATCCCGGAGCGCGGCTGGGTCCGCGTCGATCCCACGGCCGCGGTGGACCCCTCGCGGATCGACCGCCGCAGCGCGTCCCGCCTGCTTGGGGCCAATGCCTCGCTGCGCTTCAGCATCGACGAGACCAACGGTTTCGCGCGCTTCGCGCGGAGCATGCGACTGCTGGCCGACACGCTCGACGCCACCTGGCAGAACTGGGTGCTCGACTTCTCGACCGAGGATCAGCTGGCCCTGCTCGACAAGCTCGGCCTGAGCGCCTTTCGGGAATACGGCCTCGCGGCCCTCATGATGCTAGCCATCTCCCTGACCTTGGCCGTCATCCTGCTCGCGCTCAGCCGCGACAATCCCCCGCAGGACGCCCTAGACGCCCTCTACGCGCGCTTCTGCCGCAAGCTCGCCCGCGCCGGGCTGCCCAAGCATCACCACGAAGGCCCGCGCGACTATGGGCGCAGGGTGACAGCCGAGCGCCCAGACCTGGCTGGGCCAGTCGGTCGCTTCCTGGCGCTCTACATCCCCAGCCGCTACAGCGCAAGCGCTTCGCCCCAAAACCTGGAGCAACTGCGCGCGCAGCTGCGCGACTTCGCCCCAAAAGAGCCTGGATCGCCGTTGAGCCTAAAGCGATCTCGTTAATCCTATCGCTTTCTTGAGACGCACCTCTGGACACGGCAGGACTGTATTTAAAGGACTTTTTAGGCCACAAAGATCGCGAGGATTTCCGTGTGATGCAGGACCCGGACGCTCACCATCAGGGGCAATAACAGACCAAAGAAAGCCCGTCGTCTCTCTTCGCGGCCTTCGTGCCATTGCGGCTCAAGTCTCCGAATCGCGGGCCGCCTGATATCCGATAAGGGGTCAACCGGGCAAGCAGCAAGCCAGCAGTCACTGACCGCGCGTGCGGCTGATCCAGGTATCGATGGCCGCGCAAAGCTCCTTGAGCCCGAGCGGCTTGCTCAAGTAATCGTCCATGCCGGCCTCGAGACATTGCTCCCGGTCGCCTGGCATGGCGAGGGCGGTCAGGGCGATGATCGGTGTACGCCTCAGCTTGGGGTCCTTGCGGAGTCGGCGCGTGGTCTCCAGGCCATCCATCTCCGGCATTTGGACGTCCATGAGGATGACGTCCGGATGTCGGTCGCGCGCCAGCGCGATCGCCTTGACGCCATCGCTGGCGGTCCAGACCTCGCAGCCCTGAATCTGCAGGTAGGTCGAGAACATCTCCAGGTTGCTCGCGTTGTCGTCCACGAGCAGCACGCCAGGCCGCTCGAGCGGTGCGCTCGGCTCGCTGGCCCCGCCATCACCAGCCTGAACCTTACCTAGCCCCTGTGACGCCTGCATCTGCGGGGACCAGGGCAGGATGATCTCGAAGCGGCTGCCCTTGCCGACCTGGCTGCTGACCTCGATCCGCCCCTTGTGCAGCTCGGCCATGCCGGCGGCGAGGGCAAGCCCCAGGCCGGTGCCGTCGAACTGACGCGCCGGGCGGCTGTCGAGCTGGACGAAGGGTTTGAAGAGCCGCTCGAACTGATCCTCCGGAATGCCCACCCCGGTATCCCAAATGCCGAAGCGCAGCTCTCCGGCGGCCGCGTCCACCTTGACGTCCAGACCGATGGAGCCCCCCTCGGCGGTGAACTTGACCGCGTTGCTGAGCAGATTGACGAGCATCTGCTTCAGCCGACGACTGTCCCCCTGCACCAGCCGAGCCTCAGGATCGATGCTCAGGGATACCTGCAGATCCTTGCCTTTTGCCGCCGGACCGATCAGCCGCAGGCTGGCATCGCAGAGCTGGCTCACCGGCACCTGGTCCCAGCGCAGGCTCATCTGCCCGGAGGCGACGCGCGACATATCCAAAACGTCGTTGATCAGCTCCAGGAGATGCCGGCCGTTCTCGTGCATCATGCGGACGGCCTTGTCCTGCTGCTTGGTCAGCGGCCCCAGCAAGCCGTCGCCCATGGTCTCCGAGAGCCCGAGGATGGACGTCAGCGGGGTACGCAGCTCATGGCTCATGGCGGCAAGGAACTCGTCCTTGGCCTGGGCCGAGCGGGCCAGCTCGGCATTGGCCCGATCCAGCTCCAGGGTGCGCTCGCGCACCCGCTCGGCGAGCTGCGAGCGCTCCTCGGCCAAGGCCTGATGGGCCACCCTGAGCGCGGCCTCCGCGTCCTTGCGCGCCGAGATGTCGGAGAAGGTCACCACGGCACCGACCAGCTCCCCCTCCTGCCGAATGGGATTGGCGAAGTACTCCACGGGGAAATGCGTCCCGTCCGCGCGCCAAAAGATCTCGTCGTCGACACGCGCTGGAATGCCGTCGCGGTAGGTGATGTAGGCGCGACAGCGCTCGACCGGATAGGGCGTCCCGTCCGGGCGGGAGTGGTGCAAGGTCTCGTGCATGTTGCGGCCGATCAGACCCGCCGGCGACGAATAGCCCAGCATGCGTGCGCCGGCCGGGTTGCAGAAGATGCAGCGACCCTGGCTGTCGACGCCATAGATGCCCTCGCCGGTGGACTCCAGGAGCAGCCGGGAGCGCGCCTCGCTCTGCGTCAGACTGGCCTGGAATCTGGCGAGACTCTCCTGCATGGCCTTGAGCGCCCCCAGCATCTCGGCCTGCTCGCCCGTCCCCTTGATCTGGATGGGCGTCGAGAAATCGCCGGCGCTGATGCGTCGCGCCACCGCGGTGACGGTCGCAATCGGCTGACCGATGGCCCGATCCACCAGCCAGATGAGAAAGAGCACAGCGATGCTCATCACCGCCATCATGAGCACCAGGATCCACTGCTCGATCCGCTCGGTCCGGGCCTCGATTTGGCTGAGCCTAAGCCTTTTGTGATCGAGCGCCGCCGCAACCACCTCGTCGATCAGATCCGTCGGCTCGCGGTCGATGCCCCGGACGCGTCTGTCGACTTCGAGCTGGGGACTGGGATCGTCGCGGCGATAGAAGGCCAAGGCCGCACGGTACTCTTCGCCGAGACGCCGATGCGCGGCGAGGAAGCGCTCGGCGGTCGCCTTGGCCTCGAGGCTGTCGTCGAGCAGGGAGATGAGACCCGCGATGCTCCGACGCGTCTTCGCCTCCTCGGATTCGAAGCGCTCGAAATAGTCGTCGTACAGCTCCGGGCGCTGACCGCGCAGCAAGACGTTCTTCCACTCCTGAACCTGCTTCTTGAAGTGCACCTGAGCGTTGAGGGCGCTCACCAGGACCTCGGACGTCCTATCCCGGACCGCCGCCTCGCGGCTCGCGGCCTGGGTCAGGAGGTAGAAGCCGTAGAGGCTCGCGATGAGATTGACGATCAGGATGGCGATCAGCCCGACTGCGAGCTTGGTTCGGATGTGCATGCGTTGCAGGTGGGAGTAGGACAGGTGGACCGAGCGGGTCCTTGCTCAGGGGCCCCTTGCGGATCATCGGACGCCCATAGCCGGCCGAGCAAGGCTCAGAAGCGGCTCGCGCGGTGAGCAGGAGGAATCCCGTCGCACGACGGAGCTGCCATGATAGCCGGCACGCGCCTTCCGGCCCAAATCAGAAGCGCGCTCGGGGACGTCTTCCAGGCACCATTGATTACAGCGACCCGGCGCGCTTGATCGCGAAATAACGATTGACCAAGGCGACCGGCAGCTGGGCCGGCAACAGGTCGAGCACATGGACGCCCAAGTGCTGCAGACGCTCCTGATGACGTCGCCGCCTTGCGAGCCAGTCATTGACGGCATGAAAGCGCAGTGCGCCCCGGAGGTCCTGAATGGGCGCATCCAGGGTCTCGTCCAGGGCCGACTCGCGGAGATCCGCGATCACGACCAGATGGCGCCGGCGCAGCAGCGCGGCGGTCTGCTCCAATCCGGCCTGATCCTCGTCGCGACTATTGGTGATGATGACCACCAGGGCCCGCCTCGGCAGGGCCCGCAGAAGCTCTTGTCCCGCGCTCAGCGGGTCCGCAGCCTCCATGCTCGGCTGGAGGTCGTAGATGGTCTCCAGCATCCGGCTCACCGTCGCGGGCTCCTTGCGCGGCGCCAGCCAGCGCTTGGGGCCGCCATAGGTCATGAGTCCGACGGCGTCGCCTTGACGAACGGCGACATAGGCCAGGAGCAGCAGCGCGTTGAGCGCCTCGTCGAGATGCCCGCGACCGGCATCCTGATGCCGCATGCGGCGCCCGCAATCGAGCAGGAAGACCAGCCTCTGATCGCGCTCGTCCTGATACTCGCGCGAGATCAGCTTGCGCATGCGCGAGGTCGCCTTCCAGTCGATCTGGCGCAGGCTATCACCGCGTCGATACTCGCGCAGCTGGTGGAACTCCGCCCCGATCCCGCGTCGCTGCAGGCGACGCACCCCCACTTGAGCGAGCTGATCGTTGGCGGCCAGCAGGGTGTAGTGACTGATCTCGGCGAAGTTCGGAAAGACCCGCAGCTGGACCTGGAGGCCAAGGGTGCGCCTTTGCTGCCACAGCCCCAGCGGCGAGCGCAGCAGGAGGTCGCAGCCTGGCATGAGGAAATCGCCGCGCGTGGCCGGGCGAAGCCGATACTTCAGGCTGGCGCGGACCTTGGCGGCGAGACGCAGCGTCTGCGGGAGCCCGCTGACGCCAAACTCGGCCGGATGGAGATCGTGGACCTCGAGCCTGAGAGGATATGGCGAGGGGTTGGCGAAGCGAAGCTCGACCTGGCTCCAAACGCCCTGCGGCAGGGTCCGGTTCATCCGGCGTGCGAGCCTTGGCGATGGCAACCTTCGCAGCAAGAAGAGATCCGTCGCGGCCGCCCCAAGCAAGAGGGCCCCGACCGCCTGCCAGAGCAGCACGGCCGACGGCAGCCAGACCGCGCTCAGTCCGATCCCGGCCCAGACGGCCAAGACGGTCACCAAGGCCCCTCGGGGCCTCATCGGCGTCTTGGCCGTCCCCCGTCCTATCGCACCGGCGTTCACGCCGCCTCTGGATCTTCCGTCTTGCGGCCCGGCCGCGGGAGACCACCCTCGGTCATGATCGGCTTGATGGCATGGAGGAGATTGGCGAAGAGGGTGCTGTGAAGCTCCTCCTCGCGCGCGAGGAGCGCCTTCATGTGCTCGCGCCGCGTCGGCATGGAGAAGCAGGCGGGACAGGAGTCCGGGATGATCGGCAGACCGGCCCGGCGCGCAAAGTCCCCGGTCTGGCGCTCCCGACAGTAGACCAGCGGCCGAATGATGCGGATATCGCCCTCATTGTTCAGATAATGCGCCTTCATGGTGCGCAGCTGGCCGCCATGAAAGATGGACATCAGAAGGCTTTCGGCCAGATCGTCGAGGTGCTGCCCGAGCGCGAGGACGTTATAGCCCTGCTCCCGGCAAATCCGGTACATGATGCCGCGCTTCATGCGCGAGCAATAGGCACAGAAGGAGTCGCCGTCCATATGCGACTTGGCCTGCTCCATCAGCGGCTGCTGCTCGTAGTGCCAAGGCACGCCGATACGGTCGTAATAGTCCTTGAGCGATTGCGGGTCGAAGCCTGGCACCTCCGGGTCGACCGTGAGGACGCCGAGCTCGAAGCGGACCGGGGCATAGGTCCGCAGGTGGCTGAGGATCTGGAGCAGGGACAGCGAGTCTTTACCGCCGGAGACCCCGAGGAGGATGCGGTCTCCGTCGCCGATCATGCGAAAGTCAGCGATCGCGCGTCCGACCTGCCGGAGCAGCGACTTGGGCGGCTTGGCCAATGTGGGATTGGGGCTTCTCATGGAGGTGAGTGTATCTCAGTCTCCGCTTCAGTAAGCTCAGCGGAAACCGATAGGTCTCGACATGCCAGTCGCCCGGCGTCGCGACCAGCACCATGCAAGACGGACCGCCGTGCGTGCGTGCCCGCCCCGCGGCCCCCGGGTTGAGCACCCAAGGCAGCCTGTGAAGGTCCTCGACGAGCCTATGACTGTGGCCGTAGACGATGGCGCGGACATCGGGAAAGCGAGCGCGCAGCAGACGATGGCGGTCGCGCGCCGGCAGCTGATGGCCGTGGATCACGACCAGTTTGCCTCCGGGAAGCCCCTGCTCGATCCATTCAGGCAGGTGGACCAAGAGCTGCCGATCTTCCTCCGGCCACTTGCGCGCGACGTCGTTGTTGCCGAAGACGGCAAGCACGCGGCCGAGCCTCGGCTGAAGCTCCGCGAGAATGGAGGCGCGACCGATGTCGCCGCCATGCACGGCCAGATCGCAGCCGGCGACGACCTCCTGAACGCGCGGATCGACCGCCCCGTGGGTGTCCGAGAGCAGCGCGATCCGCACCTTGCCCATGGTCGCGATCTTATCCACTGTGCGCCTCGTTCGGTTGCTCGCCGCCCTCAATCCATCGTCAGCGCCAGCTTACCGGTCACATGCCCCTGCTCGATGAGCCGGTGCGCTTCCGCCGCTTGCGCCAAGGGGAACGTCTGAGAGACATGGATGCGCAGATCGCCACGATCGATGAGATGGCTGCAGCGGCGCAAGATCTCACCCTGATGGACGCGCGCGCGCGGCAGGTCTCTGAGCATCGGGGTCAGCATCAATTCCAGGCTGATCCGCAGATTGCGGATACGCGCTTCCTTGAGATCCAAGGCATCACCTGGGTCCAGGATGGTCACCAGATCGCCGTAATGCGCCATCGCGGGGATCGTCTGGCGGAAGACCTCAGGCCCCACGGTGTCCAGCGCGATATCCACGCCCTCGCCCTCCGTCCATTCCATCACGGATTCGACGAGGTCTTCATCCTTGTAGTTGATGCAGAATTCCGCACCCAGGGCATGCGCGAAGTCGGCCTTATCGGCGCTGCTCACCGTCGTGCAGACGCGCGCGCCGGCGGCCCGCGCGAGCTGGATGGCGACGTGCCCGACGCCACCGGCGCCCGCGTGGATGAGCACCCGCTGCCCCTCGCACAGCCGCGCGCGGTCGTGCAAGGCCTCCCAAGCCGTCAGCAGCACCAGGGGCGCGGCGGCGGCCTCGGTCATGCCGATGCTGCGCGGCTTGGCCTGGGCCAGATGATTGTCGAGGAGGATGTATTCGGCGTAGTTGCCGACGGGACCACCGATGCCCCCGCAGCAGAGCCAGACCTCGTCGCCCGGCTTGAAGCGCGTCACATCGGAACCGACGGCCTCGACCACGCCGGCGCCATCGCAGCCCAGAACGGCGGGAAGGCCATCCGGCAGCATCGGGCCGTTCGCACGCACCTTGGTATCGACTGGATTGACGCCGGCCGCGCAGAGCTTGACCAGGATGTCCTCGGGGTCATTCAGCTCGGGCGTGGAGCGCTCGACGGTCGCCAAGACGTCCAATCCGCCGGTTTCTCTTATCTCGATCGCTTTCATGACTGCCCAAAGGCCTCCAGACAAAGATGCCGACCGCACGCCGGCCGTTTGCGATTCTCGAGACCGAGCAGGGTCTCGTTTCTCGTGCGAAAGATGGGGGCACCCGGACCGTTTGAACAGCCCGACGCCCCGCCCCGACACGGCGCCGCGACCTCGCCTTCTGTCGCCACCCGGAATCGAGTAACGTATGCGGCGCCCCAATTCCCCCTGGAGACCCAGCGTGCCCGCGAAACCCAAACCAAGCTCCGCCAAGCAGAGGCTGATCGTCCGCAACGCGCGCATCAAAGACATCGCGGCGATTCGCACCCTCGTCTCCAAGGTGTACGAAGCCTCCAAGATGGGCACCTACTCGCCAGCGATGCTGCGGGGCCAGATCAACAAGTTTCCGGAAGGCCAATTCGTCGCCGAATACCAAGGGGTCATCGTAGGCTATTGCGCCACCTTCCTGATCGACGGCCAGCACGCCCTGAAGCCGCATACCTGGCGCGAGATCACTGGCGGCGGCTATGCCTCGCGGCACGACCCGGACGGCGACTATCTCTACGGCATGGAGGTCTGCGTCGACCCCGACTATCGCGGACTGCGCATCGGACAGCGGCTCTACGACGAGCGCAAGAAGCTGGCGCGCTCCTGGGGCGCCAAGGGCATCGTCTTCGGCGGCCGGCTGCCGACGCTCGCCAAGCGCCTGCGGCGGTTCGGAACGGCCGAAGACTATTTGGAAGAGGTCAAGGCCAGCCGCCAGCGCGATCCCGTCCTGACCTTCCAGATGCGCAATGGATTTGCGGTCTTGGGGCTGCTGGACGACTACCTGCCGGAGGACAAGGAGTCGCTCGGCCACGCGGTTCACTTGCTATGGCGCAACCCCAACGCACCTGACGAGCAAGAGGAGAAGCGCGCCAAGACCTATGGTGCCAGACTTCCGGACACCGTGCGAGTCGCTACCGTCCAATACATGCAGCGCCGCGTCGGCTCCTTCGCCGAGTTCCTCGACCTGGTGCGCTACTTCGTCGATGTCACGGCGGACTACCGCGCCGATTTCGTCGTCTTTCCCGAGCTCTTCTCGCTGCAGCTGCTCTCGATGGAGGACCAGGAGCTGTCGCCGGCAGAGTCCATCGAGGCGCTCACCAAGTACACGGAGCCCTTGAAAGAGGCGCTCCGCGACATGGCCGTGCGCTACAACACCAACATCATCGGCGGCTCCCACCCGACGCGCATGCCCAATGGCCGGGTGGAGAACATCTGCTATATCTGCCTGCGCGGCGGCGAAGTCCATGAGCAGCCCAAGATCCACCCCACGCCCAACGAGGTCTACTGGTGGAACATCGAGGGCGGCCATTCGCTCAACGCCATCGATACCGACTGCGGACCCATTGGCGTGCTCATCTGCTACGACGCCGAGTTCCCGGAGCTCGGGCGGCACCTGGTCGACCAAGGGGCCAACATCATCTTCGTGCCCTTCTGCACGGACGAGCGCCAGTCCTACCTGCGGGTGCGCTACTGCGGACAAGCGCGCGCGGTCGAGAACCAGTGCTACGTCGTGCTCTCCGGCAACGTCGGCAACCTGCCGAACGTCCACAACATGGACATCCAGTACGCGCAGAGCTGCATCCTCACGCCCTGCGACTTCCCCTTCGCCCGTGACGGCATCGCCGCCGATACCACGCCCAATGTCGAGACGGTGGCCTTCGCCGACTTGCGCCTCGAAGCACTCCGCGCCGCCCGCAACAGCGGGACGGTCCAGAACCTGAAGGACCGCCGCCACGACCTCTATACGACCGTCTGGCGCGAGAAATGAGTGCGCTCATTGAGGCGCCAACAGGGATGCGCAAGTCGCGCGCTGCTCCAATGCCAGGACGGTATTCGATCAGCGTCCCCCGAGCGGCTGCCAGCGCCTTCTAGGATCAATCGACCAGCGCCGACTCCCTCAGCAGCCGGCAGTAGGCGTCGACCGCGGCGCGGACGACGCTCTCCGGCAGTCGCTCTGGGTGCTGGCGGCGCTCCTCGGCGAGGGCCAGGGCGCGCGCCCTGAGGAGCGCCCCACGGATGGTGCGCAAGGCGTTGGGCACGCCAATATTCAGGGTCTCCCAGGGAATCTCCGCCTCGCCGTCCGCGCGCGCGAGCTTGCCGAGGACCTGGGTATCGAGGAATTCGAGGCTGCTCCAAGCCGCCTCGTTGGTGAGGTCCGCCTCGCGAATGCGCAGTTCTTCAGGGACAGCCGCATCCGCGCCAAGGGCGCAGAGATGCCTTGAGCCAAAGTCCTCCGTTGGGGCCGGCCGGCTCTCCGTGCATGCGTCGCCCGGCACGTGCTTCTGATAGCAGCGCGAGCGCCTCAGCACCTCTGGCCAGTCTGATCTTTCCATGACGTAACTGGGATCATCCGAGCCGGCCGGGCCGTCGGCCGGGACGAAATCGACCAGCTCGCCCGCCTGGAAGTAGAAACGGAAGGCACCGAAATCGCTCTTCTTGAAATAGAAGACCAGCGACCCGGCTTGGTAGACATACTCCTCGAGCCACTCGACGGCAGCACGCTGACCGCTGAGCTCTGCCCGGACCAGGGGGCCATGGCCGCCTCCAGCTCGAGCGGACGCATGGCCGGTGAAGCCGGAGGGATCGTACCAGTAGCGCGCTCGGCTCTGAGAGATGCCCACCGCAGCGACCGGGCGATGCAGCGCATTGTCGACGACCTCGACCAGATAGAGCCCGCAGTCGCCGGACTCGGCAAGGCGCTTGGAGCCGGCGCGCGCATCGCAACGCGCGATCTCGGTGGTCACCCGATTGTAGTAGCCGCGGATCCGCTCGATCGGGTCGGCCTCAGCCAGGCCGCTGAGCGACAAGGCCCCGATGACTGCAATGAGAATTGGCGCTCCCCGCATGTGCTTCTCCTCGACATCCCGTGTTTGGATGAGGACTATAACCCGAGGGCCGAAGCAGCGCGCACGTTCAGTGGACGGCGGCTTGACCTCGCGCAAGGCTTAGGAAGTGTCCGTCAACTGCCTCCCGCTGTTCTGGTCACGAAGCTCCTGCTTCGTGACCTCGGCGACGAAGCTCGGCGTCACGACGCCGAGCGCTTCCGCCCCCTGCACCAGGCCGAAAGCAGGGCTCACCCTCAGACTCTCGAAGCGGAGCTTCGTCTCGCGGGTGACGCAGCTGGAGCTGCGTCACCAGAGACCCAAATCGCGAAACAAGACCTAGACAGCTCCTTAGAGGCCGTCTGAAAACCTCTTAGGGGCCACTTTGATCGCCCTTGACGCTGGCGAGAGGGCGAGTGAATTCGCCCCTCCAGCACGGGTGGTCGCGATATCCAGACAGCCTCTCAGGTGCCGCCCGCTCGATTTCGCCGATCCAGAAAGCGCAGCTGATGCGCGATGGCCTCGACCGCGGGCAAACGGACGCCCCGCTTGGCCACCTCCCGCAAGGGCCGCTCATACATGAAGGCGATCTCGAGCTCGCGCTTGGCGAGGTAGTCCAGGCGCATGCTGGGCGCATAGGGGGTCATGGCCTCCGTGACCTCGAGCAGCTTTCCCGTGAAGCCAGTGTCGAAGGGCGCGCCGCAGGCGGCGGCGCCGGTGGCGACCTCCGCCATGAGCTGCTCGGCGAGCGCCCTGGCATCCGGGTCCGCCATGATGCTGTCGGTGTTGGCGTCGAGCAGCACCGAGAGGCCGTTGAAGGGGATGTTCCAGGCGAGCTTGCGCCAGCGTGCCTTGAGCAGCGAGGGAAAGCTCTCGACCTTGATGCCGCTGGATGCGAAGGCCTCCATCAAGCGCGGGACCCAAGCCTGGCCACGCGCGTCCTGGGGCGCGAAGCTCACCAGGCCATAGTCCAGGTGAGCGATATGGCCCGGCCCGACCTTGTTGGAGCAGAGAAAGCAGAGTCCGGCGATCACCGGGGATTCGGGAAAGGCCTCGGCCAGCTCCTCTTCCATGCTCAGGCCGTTCTGGAAATTGAGGATGACGGTCCCAGGACGGACCAAGGGCCGAAGGAGGTCGACCAGCCTGTGGTTCTGGGTCGTCTTGAGCGCAACACAGACCAGGTCACTCTGAGGAAGGGCGTCGGATGCCCGATAGACGTCGACGGGAAAGTGATGCTGGTCCCCGAGGGGCGAATCCACGCGCAGACCATGCGCGCGGATGTAGTCGACATCGGAATGGGCGATGAAGCGCACTGGAAAGCCGCCGACCAAGAGCCGCGACCCGTAGAAGCCGCCGAGGGCGCCTGTACCGAGAATGGTGAAGCTGAGTGTCTGAGATGTCATGGTGCTGAGTGATCCGCGCCGTCGGAGTCGGTCTGTCATTCTGGAGGCCAAACCAGAGCCGCTAAACCTAGATTCGGCAACTTGAACCGCAAAGGCTCAAAGAACGCAAAGAAAACAAAGAATTGATCGAAATGAGAGCAGTCAGCTACCAGCCGCCAGCCGCCAGCCGCCAGCCGCCAGCCGCCAGCGCCGGACAATCATACAGTTGCCGGATTTTTTGGCCGGCCAGCCGCTCACCCGTTGGGTGACCCGGAGAAGACCTGACAGCAGACCCAAAACAAAGCCTTAGGCTGGCCGCTGCTGGCTCTTTCTAGGTTGATCGATGCCACGCTCTCACCCGCTGGGTGAGCAAAACTCACTCAGCAACGCACCGAACCCCCTTGCGCGCTTCGTGCGCTTCGCGGCTCAGCAGCGCTTTTCAGGCTGAAGAGACCCGCGCTGGGCGTGACGGCCTCCAGGCCGCCAGCTGTTGACCTGGAGCCCCACGCACCCAGAACGCCAGGTACGGACAGAACGCTAAGAAACCCATCCGCGGATGGCCATTCTTGGGGTCGGCAACAACGAGAAAGGCCGGCTCCTTGGCCGACCTTTCGAGTGGCGGACCGTGGCCCCGCTAAGCCAGGGCCGCGGTCGCTCTCCACGCTCGCCTATTTGACGTCGATGCGCCGCCGCTCGGTCTTCTGCGTCTTCGGCAGATGGATCTCGAGCAGCCCGTCCTTGAACTCGGCCTGAGTCTCCTCGAAGGCCACCTCGGCCGGGAGACGGATCGTCCTGGTGAAGCTGCCCTGGGCGATCTCGGAGCGATAGAAGGCGCCCTCTTCCTTGGTCTCTTCGTGCTTGCGCTCGCCCGTGATGGTCAGGAGGTCACCCGCAAGCTCGACTTGGAGATTGTCCTTATCGACACCCGGAACCTCCGCGCGGACCAGGATCTCGGCCTCGCGATCCACCACATCGACCTTGGGTGTCATGGCGAGGGTTTCGTCGAGCCCCGTCCAGTCGGGCAGGATCTCACGGAACGGATGCATCCACCCACGATGCGCCATGGTGTCGAAGAGACGATCCATCTCGTCGAACAAGCTGATGTCACGACGCGGGACCGCTTCTGTCATTTCTCTGCGTTTGGTTTTCATGGCAGTCCTCCTTCTCTTGGATTCCTACCTAAAGTATAGCTCAAGCACGGCCTTCAGGCGGTCGAGCGAGGCCTCAATAACCATTACAAATCAGCTAGATAAACCTACACTCAAGCGAATCCGCCGGCTTCAGGATCTCAGCGCTCACGCGGCCGCCGCGAGCCGCCTGACGGCGCCGAAATCCGTCTTGCCGCTGCCCAGCTTGGGGATGGCATCGACCCGCACGACCTCGGAGGGAATGCTGAGCGGATTCGCCCCGGCGTCGAGCATCGCCTTGCGCAGCCCGTCCGCATCGATGTCCTCCGTCACCAGGAGCAGGATACGCTCGCCCTTGCGGGCATCCGGCAGGTTGACCGCGGCGATCTCCAGCTCGGGCCGCTCCAGCGCCTGACGGACCTGCTCCTCGACGGCGCCCAAGCTCACCATCTCGCCGCCGAGCTTGGCGAAGCGCGAATAGCGGTCGACGATGGTCAGGAAGCCGTCGGCGTCCAGATGCCCCTTGTCGCCGGTCTTGTACCAGCGCATGCCATCCAGCTCCACCACGGCATCCGCCGTCTTGTCCGGGGCTTTGAGGTAGCCCTTCATCACCTGAACGCCACCGATGAGGATGAGTCCGTCCTCCCCAGGCGGCAGCGCCTCCAGCGTCACTGGATCCACGACACGGAAACTGGTGCCCGGCAGCGGCAGGCCGACCGTCCCCGGCCGCGAGCCCGACTGGATCTTCCAGGTCTGCGTCTCGAGGGCATCCGGCACATTGACGCTGGCCACGGGCGTCGTCTCAGTGGCCCCATAGCCCTCCAGGATGTCCTTGTGGAACTTGAGGGCGAAGGCCTCGCGCACGTCCGCGCTCAACCGCTCGGCGCCGGCGACGACGATGCGCAGGGATTCGAGCATCAAGGGATGGACGCGCCGGTTGCGAATATAGAGCCGCAGGAAGGTCGAGGTGCTGCACAGCACGGAGACGCGATGGCGAGCGATGGCCTTGGCGCTGCCGACGGCATCGGTCGGGTCCGGATGGCAGACCATGGGGACGCCTTCGAGCAGCGGCATGAAGGTCGTGGCCGTCAGCCCAAAGGCGTGGAAGAGCGGGAGGTTGGACAGCACCACGTCGTCCGCCCGCGTATTGAGCACGTCCGAGATCTGGCGCACGTTCGCCATGATGTTGCGGTGCGTCAGCTCGATGCCCTTGGGCAGCCCCTCGCTGCCGCTGGAGAAGAGAATGGCCGCGGTCGCGTCGGGCCGCGTCCGGCGCGCGAAGATCCTGGTCAGCAGGGCCGCCGGCAGCAGTGTGGCTGCGCCGAGGGCGAGCAAGGAGCTGAGCCGACCGATCTCGCCGCGCATGGGCTCCATGGGATGCAGGCTCACGCCCGGCAGCAGGGCGCCGACCTCGATGCCGCGCTGCTCGAGCTTCCTCAAGAAGCGATCCGCCGTGATGACGTGCCGCACGCCCGCTTGCTCCACGGCGGCGCGCAGGGCCTCGGCGCTCGCCGTGTAGTTGAGGTTGACGACGCTCTTGCCGGCAAAGAGCGCCGCGAGATTGGCGATGGCGCCGGCACTGCTGGCCGGCAGCAGGATGCCGACCGCGGGCTCGGGCGCCAGGCGGCGGATCCTTCCGGCGAAGAGCAGAACCGCGGTCAGCAGACGCCGATTGGTGAGGGTGGTGCCGATCGAGTCGATCACCGCGATCTTGCCGGGATCCCGCTTGGCGGACCTCAGCCAGGCCTCGGGCAGGCTGGACAGGGACTCGACGTAGCTCTTCCAGGAGGTCACCGAGAGCTCGAAGACCGCCTGCTTGACCCGCTCCGCGCTCGCGCCGAGCGGCAAGGGGCTGCCGAAGGCCACGATGATCTCGCGGACGCGGCCGTCCTTGCGGTTTGCCTGGAGCTTCTGGCTCGCGTAGGAGAAACGGCTTCCCCAGAGTCCGCGCTGATAGAAGGGCAGGATGACGCCGGACTTGGCGGCGCGCGCCGACAGCTCGAAGCCACGCTTGAACTCGGAGAGCTGCCCGGTCTTGCTCAGGGTGCCCTCGGGAAAGATGCAGACGACCTCGCCTTGGTCCAGCAAGCGCGCCACGGCGTTGATGGCGTCGCGGCTGCGCCCGCGCGAGATGGGAATCACGCCGAAGAAGTCGAGGAACCAGCGCAGATACCAGCGCTCGTAGATCCAGCGCTCCATCACGAAGCGGACTGGTCGTGGACTGGCCATCTGGACCATGGCCCAGTCGATCCAGCTGACGTGATTCCCCAGCAGCAGGACGCCGCCCTGCGCCGGCATGCTCTCCAGCCCGATCACCGTCAGCCGGTAGCGGGTCGAGATCAGGCGCGCGACGATGAAACGGACCAGCGACTGCGGGAGCTGGTGCAGCGTGTACAAGGCCCCGATCAGCGCGACCACGGCGAGCGCCACCATCACAGGCAATCCGCTGACCTGATGGAAGGCGGCCAAGACCGTCAGCCCGAGGAAGCCCAGCATCACCAGGTTCTGGACGAAGTTGTTCGCGGCCAGGACCCGCCCTAGCCCCTCCTCGCCCGCATTGAACTGGATCAGCGCATTGAGGGGCACCAGGAAGAGTCCGCCCAAAAAGCCCAGCGCCAGGAAGTTGAAGGCATGCGCCCAGGCCGAGCCGAGCCCTGGCAGCGCGAAGAGGGCGATCGCGATGCCGACGGCACCGATGGGGATGAGCCCGGTCTCGATATGACTGCGCGAGAGCCGCCCGGCGACATAAGAGCCGAGAATGATGCCAAGGCCCGAGCAGGCGAGCATGCCCTGGATGACGACCGTGCTGGTCTCGCCGAGCGTGTCCTTGGCGAAGGCGGGAAAGGCCGCGAGGATGACCTGGGAGATCGCCCAAAACACGGAGAGACCGACGACCGACAGCCAGATGACCTGATTGCCCCAGGCCGCGCCAAGGTTCTGCTTCAGGTAGCGGCCGGAAACGTACTGACTCCAGCGAAAGCGCAGCGCATTCCCTTCGCTGACGCGGGGCAGCCGGTAGGCCAGCGCAAGCTCGAGCAGCGAGCAGACCACAAGGACCCAGCCCAAGGGTGCGATGCGCTGGGTGATCGCGTTCGGGTCGCCGAGCTCCATGTCCGGCAGGCGCGCTTCGAAGAGGATCGAAAAGAAGAAGATGCCCGCCAGGATGGCCGTGGTCGTGGTCGCCTGCGCCCAGCCATTGGCCATATCGTTACCCACATCTCGCCCCTCGTTCGTACACGCCAGCTTTGCGTTCGACCTCGGGGGGTAGACATGGAGGTTGCGCTTCGATTTAAATCGCGCCCCTTTGATAACGAAGGGGCTCGAACGAGTTGTGGGAGCGGTTGCGGAATCGGCGCGGCGTGTGTCCGGCAAGTGCGCGAGGGCAGGCCGGATGAGTGTGCTGGCAGAGGAGCTGGCCACCATTGATCTGGGTGATCAGCGGTTGAATCGACGGGCGCGCCGGGTGTTGGAGCAACTGGGAGCGAAGCCAACCGTGAGCATTCCTACGGCCTGTGGGGGCTGGGGCGAGACGCGTGCCGCCTATCGCCTGTTCGACCAGGACGGAGTGACAGCCGAACGCGTGCTGGCGCCCCATATCGCCTGCACCGAAGCGCGTCTGCGTGAGCATCCGCGGGTGCTGTGCATCCAGGATACGACCGAGCTCGACTTCACGACCAAGAAAACCCTGATTCCAGATCTGGGGCCGCTGAACTACGAGAACCGCTGGGGAATGTATCTGCATCCGACGCTGGCGGTGACCCCGCAGCGGGTGCCGTTGGGGCTGTTGGATCTGCACACCTGGGTGCGTGAGCCGGGAAGTCTCGGGCAGGACAAGGGAGCACACCGTCCCTTGGAAAAAAAAGAAAGCGCGCGCTGGGTCGATGGCTTCGCCCGCGTCAATGAACTGGCCGAGCGCCTGCCCGACACCCGCTTGACCTACATCGCCGATCGCGAGGGCGATCTCTACGAGCTGTTTGTCGAGGCGCCCTGTC
>NZ_JAAIJQ010000130.1 GCF_010820565.1 Thiorhodococcus minor
TTGTGCAGCCGAGTCTCGTGCTGGAGGCCCTTTAGAATTCTCATCGTTTTGTCAAAGATTTTGTCGATAAGGGACTAAAGGCCGCCGCCAGCCCTCGGCGGCTTCCCGTCGGCCACTGCTCATCGACCCCTTTGGATCTAGCTTGACCACGACCGATTTCCCCACCGAGCACGACCTCGAGCCTTGTCTCACGCGCGACAGCCATGCCTTTCGCGGACGGCTGCGCGGCCTGCGCCGCCGCGCGAAGCAGGGCCAGCCCTATGATCAGGGGCTCGCCAGGCTCTGGCAGGCCATCCGCGAGTCCCAAGCCCTCGTCGAGCGGCGCAAGGCCGGCGTGCCCAAAATCCAGTATCCGCCCGAGCTCCCCGTCAGCGAGCGCCGCGACGAGGTCGCCGAGCTGATCGCGCGCAACCAGGTGGTCGTGCTCTGCGGCGAGACCGGCTCGGGCAAGTCGACCCAGCTGCCTAAGATCTGCCTGGACCTGGGGCGCGGCATGCTCGGGCGCATTGGCCATACCCAGCCGAGGCGGATCGCCGCGCGCAGCCTGGCGAGCCGCGTCGCGCAAGAGCTGGGGGCGGAGACGGGCGGGCTCGTCGGCTACAAGGTGCGCTTTCACGACCGCGTCCGCCCCGAGACCGCCATCAAGCTGATGACGGACGGCATGCTGCTCGCCGAGATTCAGCAGGACCGCTTCCTCAACGAGTACGACACCCTCATCATCGACGAGGCCCACGAGCGCAGCCTCAATATCGACTTCCTGCTCGGCTATCTCCGCGGCATCCTGCCCAAGCGCCCGGACCTCAAGGTCATCGTCACCTCGGCGACCATCGACCCGCAGCGCTTCGCCAAGCACTTCGCGGATGCCGAGGGCCATCCCGCCCCCATCATCGAGATCTCCGGCCGCACCTATCCGGTCGAGGTCCGCTATCAGCCTCCCGAGGAGGAGAGCGCGGCGGAGCGCGACGAGGCCATGCAGCAGGCCATCTCGGACGCGGTCGCCGAGCTGGCGCGGTTCGGGGCGGGGGACGTGCTGGTCTTTCTCTCCGGCGAGCGCGAGATCCGCGAGACCGCCGAGACGCTGCGCAAGCACCATCCGCCGTCGACCGAGATCCTGCCGCTGTTCGCGCGCCAGGGGCCGAAGGAGCAGGCGCGCATCTTCCAGTCGCACAGCACGCGCCGGGTGGTGCTCGCCACCAACGTGGCCGAGACCTCGCTGACCGTGCCCGGCATCCGCTATGTGGTCGACCCCGGCTTCGCGCGCATCAGCCGCTACAGCCACCGCACCAAGGTCCAGCGTCTACCGGTCGAGCGGGTCTCGCAGGCGAGCGCCAATCAGCGCAAGGGACGCTGCGGGCGCGTCGCCTCGGGCGTCTGCATCCGCCTCTACAGCGAGGACAACTTCCAGGCCCGCGCCGAGTACACCGAGCCCGAGATCGCGCGCACCAACCTGGCGGCGGTCATCCTGCAGATGAAGCTGCTGGGCTTCGGGGACATCGAGCGCTTCCCCTTCGTCGATCCGCCGGACGCCAAGCTCGTCTCGGACGGCTACCGGACCCTGGAAGAGCTGGCCGCCATCGACGCCAAGGGCGAGCTGACGTCTCTGGGCCGTCAGCTCGCGCGCCTGCCGGTCGATCCGCGCATCGGGCGCATGCTGCTGGCGGCCGTCGAGCATCAGTGTCTGGAGGAGGTGCTCATCATTGCGGCCGCCCTGAGCGTGCAGGATCCGCGCGAGCGCCCGCTCGACAAGCAGCAGGCCGCCGACGAGATCCACGCGACCTTCGCCCACGAGGACTCGGACTTCCTGAGCTTCCTCAATCTCTGGAATTTCATCGAGAAGGAGCGCAAGGCGCTCTCCCGCAACAAGTTCACCAAGCTCTGTCAGCGCCACTTCCTGTCCTGGAACCGGGTGCAGGAGTGGCGCGACATCCACACCCAGCTGCGCGAGCAGATGCTGGAGATGGGATTCAAGCTGTCCGCCGCCAGCTTCCAGCCGCCAGCCGCCGGTGGGCAGACGCCAGCGGCTGGGAGCAAAGGTCAGCAGGTCGATAGCTTCGAGAAGATTCACCGGGCCTTGCTGGCGGGGCTGCTGAGCAATATCGGCTTCCGCGAGGCGGAGCGGGAGCTTCAGGGCGCGCGCAACAGCCGTTTCTTCGTCCACCCCAGCTCGGTGCTGTTCGCCAAGCCGCCCAAGTGGCTGGTGGTCGCCGAGCGGGTCGAGACGACGCGCCAGTACGGGCGCACCGCCGCCAAGATCCAGCCGGCCTGGATCGAACGGACCGCCGCGCATCTCGTCCAGCGCAGCTACTCGGAGCCGCATTGGCAGTCCAAATCCGGTCAGGTCGCGGCCTTCGAGAAGGTGATGCTCTATGGGGTCACACTGGTCCCCAAGCGGCGCGTCAACTATGGGCCGATCAACCCGGCCGAGGCCCGCGAGATCTTCCTGCGCTTCGGGCTGGCAGAGGGCGACTTCGAGACGCGCGCCCCATTCTGGCGCCACAATCAGGACCTCATCGAGTACGTCCGCCACCTCGAGGCCAAGTCCCGCAGGCGCGACATCCTGGTCGACGAGGAGGCCATCTACGCCTTCTACGCCGAGCGCGTCCCCAGCGGCATCTACTCCAAGCCGCAGTTCGAGCAGTGGCTGCGCCGGGCCAGCGGCAAGGAGCCCAAGCTGCTGCACATGCAGATGTCCGACCTCATGCAGCACGAGGCCACGGACATCACCCAGCAGGTCTTCCCGGACAGCCTCCAGGTCGGCGCCACCGCGCTGCCCCTGGAGTATCACTTCGATCCGGGCAGTGCCGCGGACGGCGTGACCCTGGTGGTGCCCCTGCCGCTCATCAATCAGGTCTCCGCCGATCGCCTGGAGTGGCTGGTGCCTGGGCTGATCGAAGAGCGCATTGCGGCGCTGCTGCGGGCTCTGCCCAAGCAGATCCGCAAGTCCTTCGTGCCCATCCCGGATACCGCCGCCAAGCTGGCGAGCCGGCTGGCGCCCTCGGATCGCCCGCTGATCCAGGCCCTGGGCGAGGAGCTGAAGGCCATGACCGGCATCCAGGTCCCGGAGGATGCCTGGGACCCGACGGCCGTGCCCGAGCACCTGCGCATGAAGATCCGGCTCGTCGACGAGTCCGGGAAGCGCCTCGCCGTCGGCGACGACCCGGCGCGACTCAAGCGCGACTTCGCCGACCAGGCGCAGCAAGGCTTCGCCCACATCCCGACCAGCGATCTGGAGCGCACCGGCATCACCCGCTGGGACTTCGGCGATCTGCCCGAGCATGTCGATCTCACGCGCGGCGGCATCAAGCTGCGCGGCTTCCCGGCCCTGGTCGACATGGGGGACAGTGTTGCGATCCAGGTCCTGGACTCCGCCGAGAGTGCGGCCAAGGCCCAGCGCGCTGGCCTGCGCCGGCTCCTGATGCTGCACCTGGGGGCGGATGTGCGCCGGCTGCGCAAGGGGCTGCCCAATCTCGACCGGATGCGGCTGCAATATGCCAAGGCGCCAAGGCTGGGCGAGTCCAGCGCTGGCAAAGGGGGCAAGGCGAAAGCCGAGAAGGGGGCGGATCTGGCCGACGAGCTGGTCGCGCTCATCCTGGATCTGACCTTCACCGAGGGACTGCCCGAGATCCGCTCGCAGCAGGCGTTCGAGGCCAGGCTCGGCGAGCGCAAGGGGCTGCTCTTCTCGACCGCCAACGAGGTGTCAGCCCTGGTCGGCGAGATCCTCGGCACCTATCAGGCGCTGAGGAAACGCCTCGCGAACATCACCCAGGTGAATTGGATGCCCTCGGTGATGGACATTCGCGATCACCTGGACAACCTCGTCTTCCGCGGCTTCGCCCAGTCCGTTCCCTACGCACACCTCAAGGACTATCCCCGCTACCTCAAGGCGGTCGCGCAACGGATCGACCGGCTGGCGCACGCGCCGACCCGAGATCGGCAGTGGATGGCGGAGATGGCGGATCTCCAGACGCGCTGGCGCGAGCGCGCGCAGGCCGCCCGCTCGGCCGGCCGACAGGATCCGCGCCTGGACGAGATCCGCTGGCTGCTCGAAGAGCTGCGCGTCTCCCTCTTCGCCCAGCAGCTCGGCACCGCGCTGCCGGTGTCCGTCAAGCGCATCCAGACGCGCTGGAAGGAGCTGGGGCTATGAGTGCCTGGGCCCTGTCGCGGGCGGTGACGCAGGTATGACAGGGAGACGCCGCAGATGCTAGGTATCCGACTCTACATCCAATGCTCAGAGCGGCGTCTTCGGGTCTCCAGCCCTCAGCGAGCCGCCAGCTTCGAGTGCGAGCCACTGATCGCGCTCGAGGATCGGCCTGGCCGGGCGCGCGTCCTCGCGATCGGGGCCGATGCGCGGGCGCTCGAAGGGCGCGCGGGCACTCGGGTCGTCAACCCCTTCGCGCATCCGCGCATCGTCATCGACGACTTCGCGGCGGCGGAGAGCCTCCTGAAGTCGGCCATTCGCCCCCTGACGAAGGGGCGCTGGTGGAGCTCGGTCGCGCTCGGCATCCTCCATCCGGAGCGGGACTTCGACGGCGGTCTCACGGATATCGAGAGGCGCGCCCTCTACGAGCTTTGCATCGGCGCCGGCTGCCGCCAGTGCCTGATCCATAGGGGGGCGGCGCTGAGCCTGGAAGCTGTGATGCGGTATGCGTCGCCAGGACGATCTCGGCCCTGAGGGGCGGGCGCTCTCTTCGTCGTACAGCGCCGCTGATAAGCCCCCGAAAAGAGGTTGTGCCGCCGTTGCAGGCGAACGCCCATTGCGACGATATCTTCGATCGATGGCGTCACCGACCGCACCGCGGGTGCGGCCGGCACGTCGTCAACACAATTGCAAGCCATCGAGGCGCGCCGGGCAAGGTGGACTGCGGTGAGGGCGCGAGTCGCGCAGCTCGTCTCCGAGGTGGCGCTCGCGTCTCACCGCATCCGAGGCTCGCTGGCAAGTCTCGATGGCGGCTTGCTAGGCGTGCGTGGACCCTCTTCGGACCAGGTATTTGCCGGCGCTGACGCAGCCCAAGGGGATGACCACCAAGGTCAGCAGTGTGGAGACCAGCACGCCGAAGAGCAGCGAGATGGCCATGCCCTGGAAGATGGGATCGGTCAGGATCACGCTGGATCCTGCCACCAGGGCGAGCGCGGTGATGAGGATGGGCCGCGTGCGCGCCTTGCAGGCGCTGATGACGGCCTCGGTGACGCTCTGCCCGCGCTCGACCTCCTCGATGGAGAAGTCCACCAGCAGGATGGAGTTGCGCACAATGATGCCGGCCAGGGCGATGAAGCCGATCATGGAGGTCGCCGTGAAGTCGGCCCCGAGCAGCCAGTGGCCGGGCACGATGCCCAGCAGCGTCAGCGGGATGGGCGCCATGATGACGCCGGGCGTGACGAAGTTGCCGAACTCGGCGACCACCAGCATGTAGATGAGCACCAAGGCAACGCCGAAGGCCAGGCCCATGTCGCGGAAGGTCTCATAGGTGACGGTCCATTCGCCCGACCACTCGAACCCGGACTGGCCGTTGTCCGGTGGCGCACCGGTGAACATGGTGCCCGACAGGGTCACGCCGTCCGGCGTGCGGTAGTCCTTGAGCTTGTCCTCCATCTCCAGCATGGGGTAGAGCGGTGCGCCCAGCTTGCCGACGGCGTCGCCGACCACGTATTCCATGGGGCGCAAGTCCTTGTGGTAGACGATGGGGTCCTGGGGCGTCTTGACGAAGCTGCCAAGCTCGGTGAGCGGCACGGCGCGTCCGTCCGCCGTCGGGATGGGCAGGTCCGAGAGCCGGGTGAGGTTGGCGCGCATCGCCAGCGGGACCTCGATGGTGATGAAGGTCGGCTCCAGCAGGCGGCCGCGCTTGACGTCGCCGGCCTGGAAGCCGCCGAGCGCCATGTCGAGGTTGCGGATGACGGTGTCGACCGAGATGCCCAGCCGCACCGCCTTCTCGGCGTCGACGTCGAAGCGCAGGATCTCATAGGGCTCATGCATGTAGTTGTCGACGTCGGCCAGGCTGTCGACCTCCTCGAACATCTGGGTCATGTCCGCGGCGACCTGGCGGCGGGTCTTGGCATCCGGGCCATAGATCTCGGCGACGACCGATTGCAGGACGGGCGGGCCGGGCGGCATCTCGACCACGGTGATGCGGGCACCTGCGTCCTGGGCCAGGGGCGTCAGCAGATCCCGCACCTCGAGTGCGATCTCATGACTGCTGCGGTCGCGCTCGTGCTTGTCCGTGACCTGGATCTGGATCTCACCCTGCCAGGGCTTCTGGCGCAGGTAGTAGTGGCGGACCATGCCGTTGAAGTCGAAGGGCTTGGCGGTCCCCGCGTAGGTCTGGATGGCCAGCACCTCGGGGATGCCTCGCACCTGGTCGGCCAGCAAGCGGGCCGTGTTGACCGTCTTGCCGAGCGCCGTGCCCTCCGGCATGTCCAGCACCACGCTGAGCTCCGGCTTGTTGTCATAGGGCAGCATCTTGAAGGCGACCGCCTTGGCGTAGAAGAGGCCGCACGACAGGAAGAAGGCGCCGATCAGCCCGAACAGGAAGGCGTACCCGAGCGGCTTGCGCTCGATCAGCGGCACGAGCAGGCCGCGGAAGAAGCCCTCCAGCGTCTCGGCCGTCTTGTGCTCGCGCTCTTCCGCCTTCTTGATGGCGGCAAGGCCGGGCTTGATGCGCATCGCGAGCCAGGGCGTGAAGGCGAAGGCGGCGAACAGCGAGAAGAGCATGGCGGCCGAGCCCAGCGCAGGGATGGGCTCCATGTAAGGCCCCATGAGCCCAGAGACGAAGCCCATGGGCAGCAGGGCCGCGACCACAGTGAGGGTGGCGATGATGGTCGGGTTGCCGACCTCGGCGACGGCCGCGACGGCGGTGCTCGTGTCCGTCTCGCCCTTCATCAGCCAGCGGCGGTAGATGTTCTCGACGACGACGATGGCGTCGTCCACCAGGATGCCGATGGAGAAGATGAGCGCGAAGAGGCTGACGCGGTCGATGGTGTAGCCGAGGATCCAGGCCGAGAAGACCGTCATCAGCAGCACCACGGGGATGACCAGGGTCACTACGATGGCCGGCTTGATGCCGAGCGCGAGCAGGATCAGCAAGCTGACCGCGCCTGTGGCGACGAAGAGCTTGAAGATCAGCTCGTTGACCTTGTCGTTGGCCGTCTTGCCGTAGTTGCGCGTGACCTCGATCCGGACGTTGTCCGGGATGAGCTGACCCTTGAGCTGCTCGACCTTGTCGAGGATGGCATTGGCGACGGTGACGCCATTGCTGCCTTCCTTCTTGGCGAGGGCGATGGTGACGGCCGGCATGCCGTCGGCCTCGGCATCGCCCGGGTAGCTGGGGCCTGTGTAGTAGTTGACCTGCTGCTTGTACTCCTCGGGCTCCAGGCTGACGCGGGCGACGTCGCGGATGTAGATGGGCGCGCCGTTGTAGGTGCCGAGCATGAGGCGCTCGACATCCGAGGCATTGCGCAGGAAGGAGCCTGTATAGACGGTCAGGTGGCGCTCGTCCGCCTCGGCGTCGCCGGTGCGGCGCTCGGCGTTGGCCGTCTTGATGGTCTCGGCGATGTGGTCGAAGGTGACGCCGAATCCGGCGAGCCGCTGGGGCTCGACCTCGACGCGGATCTGCTCCTGCCGTCCGCCGACCACGAAGCCTTGGCCCGCGTTGGGGATCTGCGACAGGCTCTGGAGCAGCTTGGCGCCGAGCGCGCGCATGGCGGCGTCGTCGACGACCTCGGACCAGAGCGTGAGGGTGACGACTGGGACGTCATCGATCCCCTTGGGCCGCACGACGGGCTCCAGCGCGCCGGGCGGCAGGACCTGGCGATTGGCCTGGAGCTTGTCGTGGACCTTGACCAGGGAGGGCCCCATCTCCTCGCCGACCTTGAAACGGACCGTGATGACGCCCTGCTCGCGCTCGCTAGCGGAGTAGACGTGCTTGACGCCCGGGATCTCAGAGAGCAGCCGCTCCAGCGGGTTGACGGCCAGACTGACGACCTGGTCGGTGGAGGCGCCCGGATACTGGACGAAGACGTCGATCATGGGGACCGAGATCTGTGGGTCTTCCTGGCGCGGGGTCGACATCAGACCCAGGATGCCCATCGCCAGCATGGCGAAGAAGAGCAGGGGGGAGAGGGGCGAGTGGATGAAGGTCCGCGCGGTCAGGCCGGCGAGGCCGAGCTTGTGCTCCCTCTCAGCGGACGTATGGCTTGTGCTGTGTGACATGAAGGTGTCTCTGTGACATGAAGGTGTCTCTTGGTTGGCTGCATCTGTGCAGTCGAAACATGAGCGGCCGAGTCGTCGCTCGGCTGTTGCTCCGAAAACCGGTTATTTGAACCGCAAAGGCACAAAGGACACTAAGGAAACAATGGTTTGGGTCTAGCGCGGCGTCGCACTCCCCTTGGAGACGACGCCCCGCGCTTGCCCGGCCGGCTCTCGTAGGCTGGACAAGCGCAGCTCAGTCCACCAACGTCGGCGCGGGCCTCGGTGGACTTCGCTCTCGCTCGTCCACCCTAGCTGTCTTCGTGGCTCAGTCCTCCGCGGTGCCGCCGACGGCTAAGGGAGCGCTCAGTCGGCCTCCGAGGGATTCAGCAGGATCCGCTCGCCACCCTGGAGTCCGGTGAGGACGCTGACCGTGTCGCCGTATTGCTCGCCGAGGCGCAGCAGGTGCAGGCGCGAGCGGTTTTGGTCGTCGAGCACGTAGACCATGGGCAGGCCGCCGCGATAGACCAGGGCGGACACCGGAATGACCGGGGCGGAGCCCATGTCAGACTGCGGCTGCGGGATCAGGACCTCCGCATACATGCCGGCCTTGGCGGGGGCGCCCTCCTGCAGATCCAGCTTGACGCGGACCGTGTGGCGGGTCGGGTCGGCCATGGGGAAGACTTGGGCGACGCGTGCCATGACGACCGTCTGACTGGGGTCGTCGAGCTTGACCTTGGTCACGAAGCCCGGGCTCAAGGGGGCCGAGAGGCGGGTCGGGACGTCCGTCTGCACCTGCAGGTGCGTCATGTCGGCGAAGCTGAGCAAGGGCTGGCCGGGCTGAACGGTGTCGCCCGCGTTCACTTGCTTGTGCGTGATGTAGCCGTCGAAAGGGGCGACGCTCTTGACGTCTTCCAGCTTGGCGTCGACCTCGCGCAGCTGCGCCTGGGCCGTGACCACGGCGCCTTGCGCCTGCTCGATCTGCGTGCGGTACTGATGCAGCGTGGCCCCTCGGGTCACACCCGTCTCGCGGTCGCCGCCGAAGAAGGGCATGGGCATCATCTGGCTCATCATGTTGCCGCTCTGCTTGGGGCTGGGGTCCTCGCGCTCGCGCTGGTATTGGACCTCGGCATTGCGGACCGCCGCCTGGGCGTTGGTGATGGCGGCGATCGCGGCCTGGCGCTGCGCCCGCAGCGCGCTCTCGTCGAGCTCCGCGAGCGTCGTTCCGCGCTTGAAGAAGTCGCCCTCGTTGCCCGCGATCATTTCGACACTGCCCGGCATCTGGGCGGTGAAGGTGATCTCCTCCAAGGGGACCACGGTGCCACCCACGGTGGTATTGCCGCCGAGACTGCGGCGCTCCACCGTCGTCCAGCGAGGACTCTCGCTGGCGGGTGGGGGAATCATTTCGGCGATCGGGGCGGGGGTCCCCTCTGCTGTCGGGGCGGCGGGCTCCTGAGCCGCGACCAGCCCGAACAGCGAGGCCCCGCCTGCGGCGATAAGTGCCGAGACGATCAGTAATCGGTGAGGAATGGCCATCACAACGTCCTCCAAGAGTCATGAGACTGCGGTACCGCGCTTGGATCGGCCGCAAAACGGGAGGCTCAGCCAGACGCTCGCCTCCCGACGAAGGGCGCGAAG
Organism: Thiorhodococcus minor; assembly: GCF_010820565.1. Lineage (GTDB taxonomy): Bacteria > Pseudomonadota > Gammaproteobacteria > Chromatiales > Chromatiaceae > Thiorhodococcus > Thiorhodococcus minor. The sequence continues at coordinate 9,818 of NZ_JAAIJQ010000130.1, forward strand.
GATAGCATAGAGGCGGTTGAGCCGGGCCGGAAGCGCTTGATCCTAAACGTCAGGGCGTGCTGCCAGGCGCCGGATCGGATGGGCGCGGCGGCGACCGCGCGGGTGCCGCCCGCCGTTGGCGGGGCCGCCAGGAGGTCTGGCCGGATGACGACCCTGTCGGGTATCCAGTCGCGTCGGATGCCGATCGGGGATCAGGGCAGGGTGAAGACCACCTTGACGCCTGGCCCGACCTTGTCCGCGTCGACATAGCCGATCGCGCCCTTGTTGTTCTCCAGGATCTCGAGCACGTCCTCAGCGGTGTCTGCTTGCATGGGCGGCGAGCCTTGGCCGGAGAAGATCAGGCGAGCCCAGTAGGAGTTGATCTCGGCGAGATCCTTGTTGACCAGCTTGGCGTAGAAGTCCGCTTTTTGCGCACCTTTGCCGCCGAGGTCGACCGTGAGGGCGGTTGCGCCCGAGGGAAGTCGCTTCATCCCAAAAAGAGCAGTTGAACCGCAAAGGGCACAAAGAGCGCAAAGGATTACAACATCTTGTCTGCGAAGCCATGCTTACCCAGAGGGTGAAGCGACGCGGCAATGCAAGCCTCTGTTTTTCTTCGTGTCCTTCGCGCCTTTGGTTTGCCAGGAGAAACCTGGCCAGTCTAGCAGCCTGCGAGGTGGCTGCCATGTGAACTGCTGATGAGACATGTAGCTGCG
>NZ_JAAIJQ010000131.1 GCF_010820565.1 Thiorhodococcus minor
TCGAAGTCGATCCTGCCTCGTTTAATTCCAGGGCAGAGTGTGCCACTGAATTGAACGGGGTTTTCGTTCAGGCACTATATAGGTCAGTCCGCTCGGCAGGCGGATGGTGGTGCGGCTGTCGGCGGCGGCCCCGGAGGGCACCGCGCTCGGCAGCGTGGTGCGCGCGAGCGGATCGCTGACGCTGAGTTTTCCCCGCCATTGAGTAAACTGTCACCGGAATTCCTCCATTGAGTAAACTGTCACCGGAATTCCTTGCGTGTCTGTGACCCCGCTCCCCGGGCAATTCCCGCGTCCCCGCAGGTCGGGCAAAGGCAAAAGGCAAGACCTGACACCGTCTTCTGCGTCTTCTGCGTCTTCTGTGGGGGTCGATTCCAAGGACTGGTGTCGCCCTCGCGGGCGACACTCACAGGGAGCTGGGCAAGTTAGGGTCGGCGAGCCTTGCGCAGTCCCTCAAGGTGGTCATTCGGCTCGGTGGGGGGCTACCCGTTGGGCTCCTCGAAGAAGCGATAGATCACGCCCGCAATGGCGGCGCCGACGATGGGGGCGACCCAGAACAGCCAGAGCTGGGTCAGGGCCTTGCCTTCGCCCGAGAAGGCGAGCGCCAGGGCCGGGCCGGTGCTGCGCGCCGGATTGACCGAGGTGTTGGTCACGGGGATGGAGATGAGGTGGATGAGCGTCAGCGCTAGGCCGATTGCCAGGCCGCCCGCCACGGCGGTGCCGCGCTTGTCCGTTACGCCCAGGATGATGAAGAGAAACATCATGGTCATGACGATCTCGGTGACCAGACCCGAGACCATGCCGTAGCCCTGGGGCGAGAGCTCGCCATAGCCATTGACCGCCAGGCTGCTGGCGGTCAGCTCGAAGGTCGCCTGACCTTCCTTGAACAACCCCATGTCGGCGGCGACGAAGAGGATGAGGAAGGCGGCGATGATGGCGCCAATGGTTTGGGCGATCACATAGACCGGCAGGTCGGCGAAGCTGAAGCGCCCACCCACGGCAAGACCGACCGACACGGCTGGATTCAAATGACAGCCCGAGATATGGCCGATGGCATAGGCCATGGTCAGGACGGTGAGGCCGAAGGCGAAGGCGACGCCGAGATAGCCGATCCCCACATCGGGCACGCCCGCGGCGAAAACGGCGGCACCGCAGCCGCCCAGTACCAGCCAGAAGGTGCCGATGAGCTCGGCGAGTCCGCGTTTCATCAGTGACATAACAACTTTCCTCGTTTCGTTTAGGGCAACTTGCCATGCTCGAAATGGCTTTGCGATCGGATTGCGTTGGACGTTCCCATGGCGTTCCCCATGCGGGATCGAAGGACATCCCTGTCCGTTGAGCCGGCGCTAGATCAGTGCGCGGTGGAACTGGTCAGCTTCTCCATCACCTTGTCCAGACTAAAGCTCGCCGCCTTCTGACGCGGCGGGAACTCCTTGAAGGTCATCAGGAACTTGGCGACGTAATCCTGTGCCGGCAGCAGCAGATAAGGTCGATCCAGGAACCAGTCGTCATAGGTGTTGGAGGTGACCATGCCGCGCTCGTAGGGATCGCGGCGCAGGTTCTCGATCAGCGGGACGCGCAGCGGCACGAAAGGCTCGCGCCAGGCCTGGAAGGTCGCCTCGGCGCGCTGCTCCAGGAAGATGGCCTTCCAGTCGTTGTAGCGCAGGGCGGTCAGGTCGCCATCGTCGGAGAAGTAGAAGATCTCCTTGCGTGGGCTCTCCTCCGTCTCGCCGGTCAGCAGCGGCAGGATGTTGTAGCCGTCGAGGTGGACCCTGTAGTCGCGCCCGATGGCCTGATAACCGCTCAGGAGCTTCTCCTTGATCTCGGGCTCGCCGGCGATGGCCGCGAAGGTCGGCAGCCAATCCATGTGATGGACGATCTCGTTGCTCCAGGTGCCGGCCTTGATCTTGCCGGGCCAGCGCACCATGGCGGGCACGCGCCAGCCGCCTTCCCAGTTGGTGTTCTTCTCGCCGCGGAAGGGCGTCATGGCGGCATCCGGCCAGGTGTTCATGTGCGGGCCGTTGTCGGTGGAGTAGAAGACGACGGTATTGTCGGCGATGCCGAGCTCGTCGAGCTTCTTGAGGAACTTGCCGATGTGCATGTCGTGCTCGACCATGCCGTCGGAGTATTCGTCCTGGCCCGAGATGCCGCGCAGCTCGTCCTTGACGTGGGTGCGGAAGTGCATGCGGGTGCCGTTCCACCAGACGAACCAGGGCTTGCCGGCCTTGGTCTGCTCCTCGATGAAGGCGAGCGCGCGCTCGGAGGTCTCGTCGTCCACTGTCTCCATGCGTTTCTTGGTGAGCGGACCTGTGTCCTCGATCTTCTGGGTGCCGTCAGGCTGAGCCCAGGAATGGATGACGCCGCGCGGGCCATAACGCTTGCGGAACTCGGGATCCTTCGGGTAGTCCTCGTTCTCCGGCTCTTCCTCGGCGTTGAGGTGATAGAGGTTGCCGAAGAACTCGTCGAAGCCGTGGTTGGTCGGCAGCATTTCGTTCTGGTCGCCGAGGTGGTTTTTGCCGAATTGACCGGTGGCGTAGCCTTGGGCCTTCAAGATGCCGGCGATGGTTGGATCCTCGACCTGCATCCCCTCTTCGGCACCAGGGAGACCCACCTTGGAGAGACCCGTGCGGAAGACGCTCTGACCCGTGATGAAGGAAGAGCGCCCGGCGGTGCAGGACTGCTCGCCATAGTAGTCGGTGAAGGTCATGCCTTCAGACGCGATGCGGTCGATGTTGGGGGTCCGATAGCCCATCAGGCCATGGGTGAAATAGGAGATGTTCGATTGGCCGATGTCGTCGCCCCAGACGACCAGGATGTTGGGCTTGTCGGCCGCCGTGGCTGACGACAGGACCCCCAAGGCGGTCAGTGCTAGTCCGAGCGCACCGACGAGTCGGCCCCGGCGGTGCCTGAGCCGATCAGGCTGTTGATCTTCGGGCTGTATCATCTGATTCCTCGCTGCGTTTAGGTTTTGGCTCGGAGACACGCGATGGGCATGCGGTGGAGCTGGCAGGCGACGCCGCTGCCTGTCGTGCGATGACCATTCACTCCGCTGCTCCGCCGAGTCTGAGTGCGACATAGGCGGAGACGCCGGTGAGTCGGACGCCCTGGGTCCGCAGGCGGCGAAGCAGCGCGACGGCGCTTTCGTCCACGCCACGGAGACCTGAGAGATCGAGCTCGAGGCCCTGCAAATCGTCCGCGCAGACCCGCTCCAGCTCCGGAAGATCTTCAGACTGCAAGCGGCCATCGATCTTGAGCATGCGGCGATCTGGCGCATCCGTCGCTGTGATGCGAATGGTCATGCCGACACGTAGCGCAGAAATCGGGCCATGCTCGCCGGGCAGTCGAGTCTTTGTGGTAGCCGGTTGAATCGGCGAGAGATATCCGAGCAAAACACTCGGGTGTGCGCTTGCTATGCTTTTCCTTCGTCACGATATGTCGTGAGCTTGGATGACGACATGTCGTTAGTCGCGATATGTCGTGAGGGAATGGAGTCGAACTTGGACGCTTGCAGGAGAACGCGATGTCGTCGTCGCCGGACATGACTTTGCCCGAGACCTCTGGTGACACCGAGGACGGGCATTTCGAGGATCTCCTGACGCACTTGGCCGTCTCCTTCGTCAATGTCGAGCCATTGGCCCTGGACGAACTGTTGGTCGCCTCGCTGCGGCGGATCGTGCGGTTCCTGGGGGTGGATCGCGGCACCCTCGGTCGCTACGACATGCTGCCGGGCCAGTTGGTGACCACCCATACCTGGGCACTGCCGGGGATCGAGCCCGTCCCTTCGCCGATCGCGGAGGACCGTTTCCCCTATATGGTGGGGCAGATCCGCGCGGGACAGGCGCTGGTTTGGGGCAAGGGCAATCCGCTGCCGCCTGGCGCTGCTGCGGATTTGCAGTCGCTGCGTGCGCTCGGGCTGAGATCTCTCGCCGTCGTCCCGCTGATGAGCGCGCGCGAGGTGCTGGGCTGGCTATCCTTCGCTGCCGTGCGTCGGGAGCACGACTGGTCGGAAGGGCAGGTCCGCCGCTTGGGGCTCATTGCCGGCGTCTTTGCGAACGCCCTGCTCAGGAAGCAGAAGGATCTCGCGCTGGATGCTGCGATGGCGGAGAACCTGGCGCTGCGTCGGCGGGTCGAGGCCGAGAACGCGGTCTGGCGCGAGCAGGTGCTGCACTGCCGTGATTTCGATGATCTCGTCGGCGACAGCCAAGCCTTGCGGCGCGTGCTCATGCAGGTCGAGCAGGTCGCGGCGACGGATAGCACTGTGCTGATCCTCGGCGAGACCGGGACCGGGAAGGACCTGATCGCGACCGCGATCCACGAGCGCAGCCGACGCGCCGATCGCCCGCTGATTCGCGTGAACTGCGCGGCCCTGCCCGCGACGCTCATCGAGAGCGAGCTGTTCGGGCATGAGAAGGGGGCCTTTACTGGCGCCATGTCGCGCAAGATGGGGCGTTTCGAGGTCGCCGACGGTGCGACCATCGTCCTGGATGAGATCGGCGAGCTGCCGCTGGAGCTGCAGGCGAAGCTGCTGCGTGTGCTACAGACCGGCGAATTCGAGCGTCTGGGCTCGACCAAGACGCGCAAGACGGATGCCCGCGTGGTCGCCTCGACGAACCGGGATCTTCAGGCGATGGCCCGCGAGGGCGGCTTCAGGCCGGACCTCTTCTACCGGCTCGGCGTCTTTCCCATCACAGTGCCGCCGCTGCGCGAGCGCAAGGAAGACATTGCCCTGCTGACCGCCTATTTCGTCGACCGGCTGCGCGGCAAGCTCGGTCGGCAAGTCACCCAGATCCCGGACGAGGCGGTCGCCGAGCTGATGGCCTATGACTGGCCCGGCAATGTGCGCGAGCTCGAGAACATCGTCGAGCGCTCCATGATCGTCTCGCCGGGCAGCCGTCTGCAGGTCGACGGTCTCCCGCGACTGGGCGCGGCGTCCTCTGGGGCGTCTGCCGCTGCCCCGTCGTCGGACGACTGGCGAACCCTGTCCGAGGTCGAGCGCGATCACATCTTCAGCGTCTGCGAGCGCTGCGCCTGGCGCATCAACGGCAGGGGCAACGCGGCTGACCGGTTAGGCATCAACCCTAATACGCTGCGCTCGCGGATGCGAAAGCTCGGGATCGAGCGCCCGGGGAGCTGACCCGCCTCGCTCGATCTGCGGGCTGGTCATCTGCACGGGGAGGTGCTCCTGAGCTTTGCGATGGCATAGTGCGCCTCGACGAAGGCGCGGAAGCTCGGGTATCCGGTGGCCATGAGGTCTTGGCTGAGCTGCAGCACGCCCAGCTCGCCGGGCGTCTCCCCCAGGTCCGGGGTCAGCAGGATGAAGTCGTCATAGATCCCGCCGATGCCGATCACCAGCATGTCATCGAGCTGATCGGCGACCAGACCTTTGGGCTCGGCGGCGAAGTCGATGCCGGGCAAGACCAGGATGACGGGGTCATCGCCTTCGTGCTCCGATTCCGACAGGCTTTCCTTCAGGGTCGCGAGCTGCTCGGGCAGCCGTTCGGCCATGGTGGCGACCTCTCTGACCGGAAGTAGCCAGGGCTCGCCCTTGGTGGTCCAGGGATCCTGCAGCCCGTCGCTCTGTGCGAGGAAGGCGCGGTAGCTGGGCGGAAAGGTGAGGCCGAGGCGTCGCTCGGCTTCCGCAATGGCCGTCGCGGAGGCCGGCGCACGCAGGAGCCTTGCCGGTGGCTCGGGCATCCCCTCCGCCGCGTCTTGCCGATCGAGGGGGTCCGATGTCTGGAGCTGAAGGCGGCTGAGCTGATCCAGCAGCTCGGCCCACGCAAGGCTGTGAGCCTCCTCCTGCAAACGCTCGAGCTGCGAAGGCTCGGCCTGGAAGCCGGCCTTGACCAGGGTCATCCAGTCGCTGCCGAAGCCGGGTGCGGCGGCGAGCGGGACGAGGAAGAGCCCCAGATAGACACTGAGCAGCAGTGCTCGGGTCGCCGCCGCGGGCGGCTTGAGCGCGAGCGTGTCGAGCATCTCCTGCAGTGCCCGGGCCTTCTTGACGACGGGGCGATAGCGCTTGCCGTGGGCATCCTCGACCTGGATCGCCAGCGCGATCCGCCCCAGCTCATCCTCTGGTTTTCCCGCCTTCTCCCAAAGATCTTGCAGCTCACGCAGGCGCCGGCGTCGGCGCCACAGCAGGATGGCGCCGATCAGCGGAGCCAGTCCGATCAGGGCGAGGACGGGGTCGAGCGCGATGCCCGCCCAGAAGAGCGCGCCCGCGCCCAGCAGCTCGAAGATGACGATGAGCACCAGCCAGCGCGGCGGAATCAGCGCCTTGACGAGCTGGCCACCGTCGAGCGGGGCCAGTGGCAGCAGATTCAGATAGTTGAGGATGAGGAGCACGACGCCCATGGCCAGCATGGGCTCCTGGTGAGGACTGCCGCTGGCGAGAGAGACCAGCAGCCAGCCCAGCAGGATGCCGGGCACGGGGCCCATCAGGCTCACGAAGGCGCGGTTGGCCGCCGTCGGGCGGCGCTCCACCCCGGTCGCCAGGCCGCCGAGCAGCGGCAGCATCATGATCTGGAGATTTTGATAGCCCAGCCAGCGCATGGCCAGGTAGTGCCCGAGCTCGTGGAAAACGACCGCGGCGAGGAGCAGCGTGGTGAGCAGCCAATCCCAGAGGATGCCGCCCGCGATCAGGAAGCCGAGGGCGGTCAGGCTGAAGAGTCCCCACTGCACCCAGGGCGTCGGCGTGAGCCGCTGCGCCTTGCGCCATTGCTGGAAGAGCAGCGCAGCGTGCTCGGGCTTCAGGGGCTCGGACTCGGGTCGTGGCTGCACGACCTGGCCGCGCAGACTCCGCCAGATAAACCCCAGGGCCGTGCGCAGGCGCGGTACCAAGCCTCCCTCCGGGTGGGCGGCCACCAGCTTTGCGTCTTGCAGCCAACGGATGTTGGCGACCTCGAAGGCATTCATGCGCGCGATCACATCCTCGGCGTCGCCCCAGAGGGCGAGCTGGTCCTCGCGTGCCGCCAGGATCATCCGGTGCGCGTCCAGCAGGTCTGCGAGGCTCGTCGCCACGGTGACGATGCCCATCGCCAAGGACTCCGGCGGACGTGGGAACAGCTCCGGGAGCCGGTCGGCGGTCGCGAGGATGGTGCCGCTGGACTCCAGGGAGAAGAGGGCCACACCACAGCGGTCGGGCCAGGCGAAGACTTGAGGCGGCAGGACGCGGGCGACCACCGGCTCGGAGCCGTGCTTGTAGAAGCGCGCCAGCTCGGGCGCCAGGGTCTCGCGCGGCGCGAATTCGGTCCTACACCAGCAGAGATGCTCGAAGCCCAGATCGCGTAGCTCGGCATCTGTGTCCGCGAAGGCCGGCTGCCAGCCCGGCGGGATATCCACCGACTGGACCGCCAAGAACCTCGCCCGCTCGGCGACGCGGGTCGCCAGAATGAGGCGCAGCACCAAGAGCAGGGTGATCCAGAGGATGGCGAGGAGCGGAGCCCAGTCGGAGAGCAGGTTGTCCATGAGGCGAGATCCTTGGATCCGGTCGAAGCGGGCAGCGCGCCGCGGCTGCTCGGGGCGTCAGTGTGTGGCTTGGCTGGGTCGTTCATGGTGCGCTGGTGGCCGGCGTCCTGCTGTGCCTTGGTCCGCACTTTGGCCGTTTCCCGTCTGCGGGTCCGTCGCTGGAGGAGCCCGCTTGCGGGCGACCGATAGGTCCTGAGCGGAGCGCCGCGAAGCCCGCAGGCCTGCAGCGCGCCGCCGCTCCGATCTCAGAAATTCCAGCGCAGGCCCACCGTGAGGACGTTCTCGAGGTGGCTGCCGTCTTCGTCGATACTGGACTCCAGCTTGAGGTTCCCGTAGACATAGCGCTCGAAGTCCTTGAGTGCGTAGCGCAGGCCAACCACGCCATACTTCAGCCGATAGTCGCCAGCAAGCGGCTGTCCGCCATCTGGCTGGAGCCAGTTCCATCCGAGGGTGCCCCACCAGCGTCCGGACAGGCGGCGCTGGGCGTAGAGCTCCCAGCCGCGTCCGTCGAAGTAGCGGCCTTGATCCGTGGTCTCATGATTGCGCAGCCGTGCGAAGACGGTGCCGAGGTACCAGTCGTCGTCCAGCCAGCGCGCGCCGATCGCCAGTGCTTCGGCATTTCCATGAATGCCGAGGGCGCGCAGGCCCCCGTTACTCTGCTCTGGGATCTCCGCATGGTGGTAGGCGACACCGAGCGAGAAATCCTTGGTCGTCGCGAGGAGGGTGCTGATACCCAAGGCGAGGCCATAGTGTGCGCTCCAGGCGTCTGGGATGGCCTGGCCGTTCTGTACCTGGACGTTGAGACTCAGGGGCTCGAAGCCCAGGAGTCTCGGCAAGAGGTCGAGCTGGATGCGGGTTTGAATGGCGTCGTCGGCGCGGCCCGTGCCTGTGCGGCCGCCGTCCGTGCCCGCGTTGTAGGTCCCGGCGGCTTGTCCGCCGGTGCCGGCGAAACGGTCGGTGAAGCTGGTGACCTTGTAGTAGACGGACCAGGTCTTGCCGAGCACCAGGAAGAGGTTGGGCGATTCGTAGCTGAGGTAATGGAGACGAGGAAAGAAGCTGTCGCCGCGCCCCCCGGACGGGGAATTGCCGTTCGCCAGGGCGGAGACCTCGTCGAGCAGCTTGAATCCGGCCTCGCCACGGGCCGAGATCCAGCGCTGGGGAAAGAGCTGATAGCGGCCCTGGATGCCGACCCTGGAGCTGCCGTCTTCGATGCCTTGCCGCTCGGGCGTCGCGCGATAGCGCACCCGCAGGCTGCCATAGACGGAGAGCGCGTTGGGCTCTTTCGCCGGGGTCTTCGCGGGCGTGGTCTCTGCTGCTCGCTGAATGCTTTGCTGACGCTTGGTTAGGGGGTCTTCCTCGGCCTCCTCCTCGCGCGCACGGGCGGGTGTGTCCTCGAGTACGGCAGGGCCCGTTGGCCGCTCTTGTGGCGGCGGATCGACCGCCGCCACCGAGCTCACGCACGCGCCGAGTGCCAGGCCGATCGCGGCGACCGGCCAGCTGGAAGCGCCTCCAAGTCGGGCAGCTGGCCGACTCGAGCGCGCCAGCTCTGTGCAAGGCCAGCGGGACTCAGTCACGCAGCAGGCGGTCGATCGAGTGGAGCCGCCACTGGTCCACCAGGCGCTCGATCGCCAGGGCCCCGCGCACGCTGTTGCCCGCCGCATCCAGACGAGGGGAGTAGGCGACGATGGCGCCCCAGCCCGGGACGACGGCCAGGATGGCGCCGCTGACGCCGCTCTTGGCGGGCAGCCCGACGCGGGTCCACCAGAGCCCGCTGTGCTCGTACATCCCGGCGATCACCATGACCGAGAGGACGGCGCGCACCGTCTCGTGGCTCAGGACGCGCGTGTCGCTCCCCGGCTTGACCCCGTCGTTGGCGAGCGTGGCCCCCATGCGCGCCAGATCCTCGACCGTCACCCCGACGATGCAGGCCTCGAGATAGCGGTCGGTGACGTCGTCGACGTCGCCCTCGAGCCGGCCGGCCGCCTTCATCTGGTAGGCCAGGGTGTAGGTCAGCGCGCGCGGCTGGGCGCGCCAGGCCTCGTTGATCGCCAGCGGCCGATCGGCCAGGGCGGAGTAGAGGGCGACCACGGCGCCGATCTTCTCCTCCGGACCGTCGCCTTGGACGAAGCTGTGGGTGGCGATGGCGCCCGCGTTGACCAGGGGGTTCTGCTCCGTGGTGTCGCGCACGGCCCCGGCCGCGACATCGTTGTAGGGCATGCCGGTGGCGCTGACGCCGACCTTGTCGACCAGGAAGCCGATGCCGCGCTGCTCGACCGCGAGCGCGAAGGTGAAGGGCTTGGAGATGGACATGAGCGGGAAGCGGGTCTCGGCCCGTCCCGCATTCAGGGTGCGGCCATCGACCAAGGCCACGGCGATGGCGAAGTCGTCCGGGACTGTCCCTTCGACGGCGCCCGAGTAGACCTCGCCATCCTTGTTGTCGGCCAGCTCGGCGATGATGGCCTCGGCGTCGCGGCGCATCGCCGCGAGGTCCGGCGCCGTGATGGAGGCTGGGGTTTGGTCCGACGGGATGGGCGATGGCGCGCCCGGATCAGTAGGCGCTTGGAACGCCTGGGGACTGCCCGAGACCAGCAGTCCGAGCACTGGGATGACAAGACGCAGACTGTCGATGGATCTCATGCTCGATCCTCCGTGGAGATTGCACCTGCGCCGATTCGAGGCGGCATCAGGCGAACGATCGTGGGAGCGGGGGGGGGGCCGCCCCCCCGCCCCAATGGACGGCCGGGGGGGGAAAAACCACGCCGCGCGGGGGCCCCCCCCCCGGCGGGCGGGCGACCCGCGGGGGGCGCCCCCCCCCCCCGGGTGGGCCGCGGGGGGAGGGGGGGGGGACACCGCCCCCGGGGGGGGCCGGGGATCACCCC
>NZ_JAAIJQ010000132.1 GCF_010820565.1 Thiorhodococcus minor
CGCAGTGCGGGAAATCTGCATGCTGCGTTTGACGAGGGGGGCCAGGGGCGACCCTGGCCTCTACTCTACCGGTTCCAATTGCCGAATCTAGGTTCATCCATGTCAGACACCCCAGACATCCTCCGGAAGATCGTTCGGCGTAAGCTCGAAGAAATCCAGACGCGCTCCGCCCAGCGCACGCAGTCCGACTTGATCGCCGACCTGGCGCAGGCCAGTCCTCCCAGGGGGTTCGCCGCGGCACTCGAGTCCAAGCTTGCGGCCGGCCAGCCCGCCGTTATCGCCGAGATCAAGAAGGCGAGTCCCAGCAAAGGGGTGCTGCGCGAGGACTTTCGGCCGGCCGAGATCGCGACGCGCTATGCGGCGGGTGGGGCGGCCTGCCTGTCGGTGCTCACGGATGTCGACTTCTTCCAGGGCAGTGAGGCCTATCTCAAGGAGGCGCGCGCGGCCTGCAGCCTGCCGGTGATCCGCAAGGACTTCATCATCGACCCGTACCAGGTCTATGAGGCAAGGGCGATGGGGGCCGACTGCATTTTGCTGATTGCGGCCTGTTTGGACGATGCGCGACTGAGCGAGCTGAGTGCTCTGGCGCATGAGCTGGGAATGGACGTACTGACCGAGGTGCATGACGCGGAAGAGCTGGAGCGCGCGCTGGCGGTCCCGGGGCGTCTCATCGGCGTCAACAACCGGAATCTGCGCACCTTCGAGGTCAGTCTGCAGACGACCTTGGATTTGCTCGGCGCCGTCCCGGCGGACCGCTTGCTGGTGACTGAGAGCGGCATCTTGGGTCGTGAGGACGTGATTCGTATGCGCGGCCATGGCGTGAATGCCTTTCTGGTCGGCGAGGCCTTCATGCGGGCTCCCGATCCAGGGGCTGCGCTTGCGAGCCTGTTCTTTGCTTGAGCCTGTCGAGCGACGACAGCAGGGCGAATCGCGAAGCCGGGGGGCAGGCGCCCTCGGATCATCGGCCGGTCGGTCGCGCATGGGCCGATTCGCCCGTGCGCGGCGACCTCGCGCGGACGGGCGCCGCGTCTGCGCTTGCTAGCGCGTCCCGAAGACGACGATCGTCTTGCCCTTGACGCTCACCAGCCCCTGCTCCTCCAGGTTCTTCATGACGCGCCCGGCCATCTCGCGCGAGCAGCCGACGATGCGTCCGAGCTCCTGACGGGTGACGCGGATCTGCATGCCGTCCGGGTGGGTCATGGCGTCAGGCTGCTTGCAGAGGTCCAGGAGTGTTCCGGCGATGCGGCCGGTCACGTCCAGGAAGGCTAAATGACCGACCTTGCGGCTGGTGACCTGGAGCCGCATGGAGAGCTGCTCGCCGATGCTGTAGAGAAATTCCTTGGCGACATCCTGGAGCTCGTCGTTCAGCAGTCGGTCGAGACGCTGATAGGTGATTTCGGCGACCTTGCACTTGGTGCGCGTGCGGATGATGACGCTGCGCATGTTTTGCGGGATGAACAGGCCCATTTCGCCGATGAACTCGCCCTTGTTGATGTAGGCAAGCATGAGCTCGCGGCGCTCTTCCTCGTCGTACATCAGGGCGGAGACAGAGCCTTCGATGAGGTAGTAGAGGCTCTCGGCGGTTTGGCCTTGGCGGATGAACTCGACGTTCTTATCGTAGGTCTTGGTATGGCACTGGGCGAGAAACGGCTCGAGCCACTTCGGCTGCTCTTTCGGCGGTTTGACGATGCTGCTCATAGCTGGGCCTGTCGTAGGGGACGGGTTATCCGGGATTCTAGGTGCGCTGCGCCGCCTTGTCGAACTGTGCTAGCCTCGCCCGCACTCTGCGATCAGGGCCGACATTCGCCGAGCTTCCTGTGCTGGCTTGCCGTGGGGGCGGAGAGCGGGGCTTTGGCTCCGAGCGGCGTTTTGGCCCCAATGGCGCGTCTGGGTCACCTTAAGCGGGCATCCAGAGCTCGGGTCATCATCAGCATAGGTCGCCATCAGGCTGAGTGATCATCATAGCCGGTCATTCATTCTCGGGGTGTCCATGTTAGCGGCTCTGCCGTTGGGCCGTCAGCCGCTAGGCTGACGGCCATTCCAAGATTAGTCGATTGAGCGGGGTTGCGAATGAAGGCGAGAGTCAAGTGGATCGATGGCGTTGCGATGCTTGGCGAGTCTGGCTCGGGGCATGGTGTCGTCATGGACGGCCCTCCGGAGCTTGGGGGGCGGAATCTTGGTGCGAGGCCAATGGAGATGCTCCTGCTGGGCATGGGGGGCTGCACCCAATTCGATGTGCTGCTGATCCTGCGCAAGGCAAGACAGGCCGTTACGGATTGTGTGGTGGAGCTGGAGGCCGAGCGTGCCGCTGAAGATCCCAAGGTCTTCACCCGGATCCATGCCCATTTCATCCTGACCGGAAAGGGGCTCGATCCCAAGCGCGTCGAGACGGCGATCCGGCTGAGCGCCGAGAAGTACTGCTCGGCGTCGATCATGCTGGGGGCGACGGCGAGTATCACCCATGACTTCGATATCCGCGAGGGCTAGGGCTGGGGCTCGCCGGGCTGCCGCTTGGCGTCGGCGCAAAACCATGCGTAGCCCGATGCTTTTTCTTGCATTCCGCGCACCTCATGGTTAGTTTGCGCGGTCTCGGTTTTTTCCGGACTGGAAGTGATGCCCACCACCCTCAAGAAGCTGCGCCTGCATGGCTTCAACAACCTCACCAAGACGCTCAGCTTCAACATCTACGACGTCTGCTACGCGGGCTCCGAAGAGCAGCGCGAGGCCTACATCGCCTATATCGACGAGGCCTACAATGCGGAGCGCCTGACCGCGATCCTGACGGACGTCGCTGAGATCATCGGCGCGAACATCCTGAATATCGCGCATCAGGACTATGATCCCCAGGGCGCCTCCGTCACCATGCTGATCTCGGAGGAGGCGATCGTCGCGGAGGGCATCTCCAACAATGCGACACCCGGTCCGCTGCCCGATGCCGTCATCGCGCATCTCGATAAGAGCCACATCACCGTCCACACCTATCCGGAGACGAATCCGCAGACAGGTATCAGCACCTTCAGGGCCGATATCGACGTCTCCACCTGCGGGCGCATCTCGCCGCTGAAGGCGCTCAACTACCTCATCCATGCGCTGGAGTCGGACGTCGTCATCATGGACTACCGCGTGCGTGGCTTCACGCGCGACGTCAAGGGGCGCAAGCACTTCATCGACCACAACATCAGCTCGATCCAAAACTACCTGTCGCGCGGCACCAAGAACCGCTATCAGATGGTGGATGTGAACGTCTACCAGGAGAACATCTTCCACACCAAGATGGTGATCCGCGACTTCCGGCTGGACGACTACCTCTTCTGTATCAAGGAGGCGGATCTCAGCCCCCAGGACCACAAGCGCATCCAGAAGCTGCTAAGGCGTGAGCTGAGCGAGATCTTCTACGGGCGCAACTTGGGCCGGAACCTGGAATTCATGGGGGACTGACGGCCTCCCGCGCATCGGGGGAGGCTAGGTCCGGGCTGCGCGGAGCCGTCTCGGCGACGGCCGCGCCTGCCTGGTCAGTCGGGTGCCGTCACACCCAGTAGACGGTGCGGGTCATGATGCGCGAGGTGAGCTTCATCGCCAGGCGGATGGGGCCGGGGAGATCCGCGCCGCCGGCCGACTTGGCAACCTGCGCGTGCTTGATCTCGTCGACTTTCATCTGCTCCAGGATGGCTCGACTCTTTTCGTCCTGCGCCGGGATCTGCTCGAGGTGATCGTCTAGGTGGCTCTCGACCTGGCGCTCGGTCTCGACGACGAAGCCGAGGCTCCATTTGTCGCCAGCGATTCCGGCCGTCGCCCCCATGGCGAATGAGCCTGCGTACCAGAGTGGGTTGAGCAGACTCTTGCGATCACCCAGCTCCTCCAGGCGCGTTTCGCACCAGGCCAGGTGATCGTTCTCTTCCTCTGCCGACCGCTCCATGCGCTGACGGGTCTCGGGCAGCTTGGCGGTTAGGGCTTGGCCTTGATAGAGCGCCTGCGCGCAGACCTCTCCGGTATGGTTGATGCGCATGAGCCGAGCGACATGCCGACGCTGATCCTTGCGGAGCTCCGGTTCCGTGAGGTTGGTCGCTGGACTGCTCCGCTCGGTGGTCTGAGGGCGGCCGAAGAGCGTGCGCATCGCGTGGTCCGCATTGATAAAGAGCCGGTCAAGCGACGAATAACGTCTTGTGCTCGCGGTGTGGGTCTTCATGTCGGGGGTTGGGTCCAAGCTGATCGTTAGATCGACATTCTGCGTGCTCGCCGCGGACGCTTCAACCTAGATCCGGCCGTAGCGGGCTTCACCCGGCGGGTGAGCCAGCAGGAAGCCCCGATCTTGAAAGTGATCAAGGCGTTGCATGAAGCGCGAAGCGGTCAACTGCCGGATCTTGGTTCAACCAGGTGCCGCCGGGCGGCCTCGGGCTGCATATCTCCCTTGGGTCCAGCAAACTGGCGACTGGCGCCTGAGAGCCCTCTTCAAGCTCAGTCGTCATCCGGAAGCTGCCGGGCGATCAGCTCGACGGGATGGCAGACCTCGATCGCCAGGCCGGCCTCTTGGATTCCGCCGATGAGGTGGAGCGCGCAGCCTGGGTTGGTGGTCACGACGATGTCCGGGCGCCGCTCGCGCAGGGCCGCTAGCTTGTCCTCGAGCAGTGCGTTGGACATCTCCGGCTGCTGCAGCAGGTAGGTTCCGGCGGCCCCGCAGCAGTGCTCGTTGCCGGGCATCGGCGCGACATCGATCTCCGGAATGCGCCTCAGTAGGCTGTAGACCGCCTCGGTGCCGCCGAGAAGATTACGGTGTGAGCAGGGCTCGTGAACGAGCACTCGGCGCGCCAGCGGCTCGAGGTCGAGCGTGCTCGGCCATGGCTGCCCGTCGATGAAGGCGCAGATCTCTCCCGCCTGGGCGAGCCCTGGCTGCTCGCGCAGCTCGGCGATGCAGGCGCTGGCGACGCCGACTAGCGGTCGCTGAGCGTGTTGGTGTGCGGTGGCTTCACGGTGGTGGCGAGCCTCTTCCGGAAAGCCGTTGTGTCTCATGATGGCGCCGCAGCACTCGGGCGCTGTCGGGATGCGGGGCTCGAGGCCGAGCCGCCGGCATACCTCGAGGGTGGCAGCGATCGCGGCGCCCTGGGCGCTGAGCCCCGTGCAGCCGACGAAGAGGTCGAAGTCGGTGAGCTTGGGCGATTGGGCGAGACGCTGGCGGGAGGTCTCGGCCATAGCGATCGCAAGCCGGTGGTAGGCGCGTCTCAAGGGTGATCGGGTGGCATGGATTCGCTCGGCGAAGCGGGCCAATCCGCTGGAGACGTAACGCCGGGCGAGCTGGGCCAGCCGGCGGTTGACGGTCGCGCTCGATAGGCCTTGAAGTGCGCGCCGCAGCAGCGCGCGGCGCCACGCCGGTCTTAGGGCAAGCCGCCTTGCCTTGGCGCCGTCGGCAAGGCGGCCGTAGGCAACGAGCGATGGGCAGACCGTCTCGCAGGCGCGGCACGTCAGGCAGCCGTCGAGGTGTCGCGCGAGCGCCCGGGACATTGGGATCTCGCCGGAGACCCACCCTTGGACGAGTGCGATCCGTCCGCGTGGCGAATCGGCCTCGTTCCTCGTCTTCAGGTAGGTGGGGCAGGCGGCTAGGCAATAGCCGCATTTCACGCATTGATCGGCCAGGCGGAGCAGCTCTTGGTCTGCGGCATCTGGGGTTGTTTGCGGGGCGGTTGGCAATACCCTTGGTCTCAAGGCTGGTCTGCTAATGGTGCTGGTCTGCGAGTGATTGAGCTGAAACGAATCGGGCGCAGCCCGGAGACGTAAGTCTCGGGCGGGTATGGTGTGGGGTGCGGGATTGGCTGCAGCAGGTGTTGCGGTCACCATAGTAACCTCCTACCCGCCCTGCTTGCTGCAATTCAGGTTATTGACGATGGCATTCTATCGATATCACGTCTTCTTCTGTACGAACCAGCGCGACGATGGCAGCCAGTGCTGCAGTCTGTCCGGAGCCGGGCCGGCGCGCGATTTTCTCAAGGCGCGGACCAAGGCGCTTGGCTTGGCTGGCCCCGGCGGGATTCGGGTCAATGTCGCTGGATGTCTCGGTCGTTGCGCCGAGGGGCCAGTCGCTGTCGTCTATCCCGAAGGCGTTTGGTACACCTATGTGGATCGCGAGGATCTCGAGCAGATTCTGCAGGATCATCTGATCGGCGGTCGCCCCGTGGAGCGGCTGCGGCTTCCCGACTGAAGGGCCTGCCTCCCCCTGCGCCGAGCGCAGAGGACGTCGTGAGCTGGCGTCACTGGAATCGCGCTCATCTGGGGTTGCGTGCCCCTATTCTCTCGCGTATAGTTCGCGGTCTTTCTCGATGCAGATAACGTATTCACGGCCAGCGCGCTGATCCTTAATCGTGCGCGGGCTTCCCGGAGCGAAGGATCATGACGACGACTGTTAGCGCCAAGCCCGCCGAGGTTCGCCGCGCTTGGTATCTGGTCGATGCCGAGGGCAAGACCCTTGGTCGACTCTCTGCCGAGCTTGCCCGGCGCCTGCGCGGCAAGCACAAGCCTCAGTACACGCCGCACGTCGATACCGGCGACTATCTTGTTGTGGTCAATGCCGAAAAGATTCGGGTGACTGGCAACAAGCTTCAGGACAAGATGTACTACCGGCACACTGGCTGGGTCGGCAGTCTCAAGTCGACGAGCTTGAGCAAGCTCCTCGAGACCGCGCCGGAGCGTGCCATCGAGCTCGCCGTCAAAGGGATGTTGCCCCGCGGGCCTCTTGGTCGGGCCATGCTGAAGAAGCTGCGCGTTTACGCCGGGCCGGATCATCAGCATCAGGCTCAGCAGCCTCAAGTTCTCGAGCTCAACGTTTAGGAATCAAGTCGATGTCGGAGACGCAACTTTGTACCGGTCGCCGGAAATCCTCCGCTGCGCGTGTCTTCTTGACGGCGGGCTCGGGTGACATCACCGTGAACGGTCGTCCGCTGGATCAATACTTCGGTCGCGAGACCGCTCGGATGGTCGTTCGCCAGCCGTTGGAGACCGCTGGTCTCGCCGATCGCCTTAACGTTCGGGTGACCGTGAGTGGTGGTGGTACCACTGGTCAAGCCGGCGCAATCCGTCACGGAATTGCGCGCGCGCTTGTGGAGTTTGATGAAGAGCTGCGCAGCCCGATGCGTCGCTCGGGCTTTCTGACCCGGGATGCGCGTGCTGTCGAGCGTAAGAAGGTCGGCCTGCACAAGGCGCGTAAGCGTCCTCAATTCTCCAAGCGCTAAGCTGGGGAGTGCTGATCGCGCGTTGCATCTCGGCGGCTGGCTCGCTAGTCTAGTTTTCGCGCGATGCGGCGGCGCTCGGCAAAGCAGTTCTTGGGGGATCGTCTAGTGGTAGGACAGCGGACTCTGACTCCGTCAACCTAGGTTCGAATCCTAGTCCCCCAGCCATTTCGAGCTACGACAAAGGCCCTGACTCAGTCAATGAGTCGGGGCCTTTGTTGTGGGCGACTTCCGGAGAATCTTCTTGTTGGGGCATGGGCGTCCGTCGGATGGGTAAGGCCTCTGGCGGAGCGCCGGCAGGGCTGATTGCGGCTTGGCGGGCGCGCCCATCTTGCCGGCTGCAGGGATGCCGATTTCTGGAAATCGTATTGCGGGCTTCTTTTCGGTCGATCAGGGTCGCTCTTCCTCGGCGGGCTTGGGGCTTGGTCTTCACTGGCTTGGCATCCTGAATCCGGCATTTGAAAGCGCGAAGCCCCAAAGCTGGCTGCGGGGCAAGGGCAAGTGGGGGCGGGCTTGTGCAGCCTGGGCTCTTCGCTCGCTGTGTGGCATCCACTGTTCAGGCGCGCATGGAGATCCTTTGCGATCTTCATGCGCCAGACTGCGGCTCGATCGTCGGGCTCTCCGTCTAGTGCGTGTCGAGCGGATCTTCCCCTTAAAATGTGCTCTATTTGCAACAATCGGGTGCGTGCCCTTCTAGGGGTGCGGTAGGCTTGGTCTCTGGGTGGCCTGATGTTCGGGGTCGTCGGGTCGGTCTGGCTTACTTCTTTGATCTCGGTCAGGTTTTCTTGTGCGTCACCTGTCGCCTATCTTTGAGCGTGGTGCGTCGGTTGCGCTCGGGCGGTGAGCGTGTTGCACTTGAGGTCTCCTGCGATGGTGAGGCTTTGTGAGGGAATTCCTGTGCTTGTTGCGGTGCGTGGCTCCTATATTGATGCGTTTGGTGTAAAAATGATACAGGCTCGCGGGGTGTGTCTTTTTTTCGCCCAATCTGTTGCAAAACGCCCTGCCGTCCTCTATAGTTCACAGCGCAAAGCATGATTGCGCTCGGTTTCTGCAGTCAAACTGACAAATTCACAACAGCGGAGAACAGCATGAACAAGAAACTCCTTACCCTAGCGGTCGCCGCCGCCATGGTCGCTCCGACCGCAGCAATGGCAGAGGCTATTCTCTACGGCAAGCTGCATATGTCGATCGACTATGCCGACCGCGAGAGCTACAGCGTCGCACCGATCACGGATCCGGTGACGGGTGAGATCACCGGCCTTCGCCGTGAAGACTTCCGTGGCTGGGGGCTGAATGGTGGGGGCTCTCTCCCGGGCGCTCCTCGGTCGAACCGCATCGGTGTCAAGGGCTCCGAGGATCTGGGTAACGGCCTCAAGGCGATCTATCAGGTGGAATTCGGCGTTCAGCTGGTCGAGACGAGCACGTCGCGCAACGCGGCGAGCGGCTCAGATAACACCGTCGGCATGCGTAACAGCTTCGTCGGCTTGGCTGGCGGCTGGGGTACCTTCCTGGTCGGTCGTCACGACACCCCGCTGAAGATCTCCACCGGCAAGCTGGATCTCTTCGCCGATACCATGGCCGACTACAACGGCACCGTCGGCTTCGATGACAAGCGTGTTGATAACGCGATCGCCTACATCAGCCCGGATCTGTCTGGCTTCCAGCTCGCCGCTGCGGTGCACGCCGGTGCCGGGGAAACCGTAATCTCCGAGGAGAACGTGAACTCCGACAGCCTGGCAGAGGGCTACTCGATTGCCGGTATCTACAGCAACGGTCCCTTCTATGCGTCCTTGGCTTACGAGTCCTTCGGCAGCGAGCTCTTCATGGACTCCGAGACGAGCTTCCTGGGTCGGACCTTCCCGAATGGTAATCTGCGCCTGGGCTACGTGGACGACGACTACACCAAGTGGCGTGTCGGTCTCGGATTGCTCGACTGGAACGGTTTCACCCTGACTGGTATCTATGAGGAGCAGTCTGACATCCCGAATTCTGTGAACGATAAGCAGAAGCTGTGGCAGATTCAGGCCGGTTACGCCTTCGGCAACAACATGGTCAAGGGCATGTACGGTAGTGTTGATCGCGACGCACGCTTCAGTAGGATTGACCAGGATAGTTCTCTCGGTGACGTTAGGCGCACGCTTGAGGGCGATCTCTACACTTGGGGCGTGGCCTTCGACCATAACTTCAGCAAGCGCACTAAGGCCTACATTCTCTATACTCAGGTCGACGATGACGTCGAATTCTCGGACTGGGACGGCTTCTCGGTCGGCATGATTCATAAGTTCTAAGCCGTTAAGGTCTTAGAGCGTGAATCTGAAACGGGGCCTTCGGGCCCCGTTTTCATTTGGGGCGATGCGCTCCCTGGTGTGGACCTCGCGCCATTGGGTTCTTGAGCCTAAAAAGAGCAGTTGAACCGCAAAGGGCGCAAAGAGCGCAAAGGATTTCAACATCTTGTCTGCGAAGCGATGCTCACCCAGAGGGTGAAGCGACGTAGTAATGCAAACCTCTGTTTTTCTTCGTGTCCTTCGCGCCTTTGGTGTGCCAGGAGAAACCTGGCCAGTCTAGCAGCCTGCGAGGTGGCTGCCATGTGAACTGCTGATGAGACATGTAGCTGCG
>NZ_JAAIJQ010000133.1 GCF_010820565.1 Thiorhodococcus minor
TCCAACTACAACGCCTGCATCGCCGCGCAGTCGGGTGCCGGCAAGTCCTTTCTGACCAATGAGCTGATCTCCACGACTTTGTCCGTCGGCGGGCGCTGCTGGGTGATCGACGTCGGGCGCTCTTACGAGAAGCTTTGCGAAGCGCTCGATGGCCAGTTCCTGGCCTTCACCCGTGAGGCGCGGATCTGTCTCAATCCCTTCGAGCTGGTGCGCCACTGGGACGAGGAGGCCGACATGATCGCCGCCCTGGTCGGGGCCATGATCGCGCCCTCGGGCGGCTTGGACGACTACGCGCTCTCCGGGCTCAAGCGGGTGCTCAAGACCCTCTGGGATGCCGAGGGCACGGCGATGACCATCGACGGCATCGCCGCGGCCCTCAGCGCCGAGACTGATCCGCGGCTCCAGGATCTGGGCACCCAGATCTATCCCTTCACCACCCAGGGCGAGTACGGGCGCTTCTTCAACGGACCCAACAGCATCGAGTTCTCGGCGCCCTTCGTGGTGCTGGAGCTCGAGGAGCTCAAAGGCCGCAAGCACCTGCAGCAAGTCGTGCTGCTGCAGCTGATCTATCAGATCCAGCAGGCGATGTATCTGGGCGAACGCGACCAGGCCAAGCTGGTCATCCTCGACGAGGCCTGGGACCTGCTCACCCAGGGCGATGTCGCGCGCTTCATCGAGACCGGCTACCGACGCTTTCGCAAGTACCGCGGCGCCGCGGTCACGGTCACCCAGTCGCTCAACGACCTCTACGCCCACCCGACCGGGCGGGCGATCGCCGAGAACTCGGCCCATACCTTTCTCCTGGCACAGCCGGCGCAGGCGATCGATCAGCTGCGCGCGGACAAGCGCCTGCCGCTCACCGAGGGCGGGGCGGAGCTGCTCAAGACCGTGCACACGGTCCCCGGCGTCTATTCGGAGATCCTGGTCATCGGCGACTACGGGGCCGGCATCGGGCGCCTCATCGTCGATCCCTTCCGCCAGCTGCTCTATTCGACCCATCCGCGTGACGTAGCAGCCTTGAATGCGCTGCGTCGTCAGGGAATGACCCTTGATGCGGCGATCCGGCGGTTGCTGGCGGAGCAAGGACATGGCTGAGGGTCGCCCATCCTGGGCGATCGTCGTCCTGGTCGCCGGGTTCCTGTGCCTTGCCACTGGTGTCCTGCTCAGCCTCTGGTGGCAGCGTCAGCTCGCCCTGGCGCTGGAGTTGCGCCCGCCGGTGCTCCTACTGGACCTCTCGGAAGCCGCCCGTGGGGCGAGCCCGGACCAGATGACGGAGATCCTGCGCGACTACACCCAAGCGGCCGAACGTCTGGCCGCGCGGGGCGTGCTGGTCCTCGACCGGCATGCGGTGCTGGCCGCTCCGGCGGCGCTGACGCTTGGGGAGAAGGAGGTGCCGCATGCGCCCGAGTGAGGCGGAGGCAGGCGCTCCAAGCCCACGTCCGGTGAAACGCTGGCGGGAGCGCGTCCGACTGCTCCGCTGGCGTTGGGCAGTTCTGGCCCTCATGGCGCTCTGCCTGACGCTGGGACTGGGCACCTACGGGGCGATCCGTTACCGCCTCGGGATCGATCTTCAGGCCCACAGTTGCCTGGAATCGGCGCGCGTCTTCCTGATCGACACCTTCGCCGGTCCCGAGGACGTGGTCCAGGGCGACCTGGTGGCCTTTCGGGCTCAGGGGCTGGGGGTGCCGGCCTTTGAGGGCCAACTGTTCGTCAAGCATGCCGCTGGGGTGCCAGGCGATTGGGTGACGGTCACGCCCGCCGCGACCGCGATCAACGGTATGCCGATGGCGCAGGGCTTGGCGCTGGCTCCCGCGCTGCAACGCGATCCCGCCAGCCTGGCGCGCCACGAGCGCGTGCCGGTCGAGCACTTCTGGATGCTCGGGGAGACCGCGGACAGCTTCGACTCGCGCTACTGGGGCTTTCTTCCGGTGGCGCGCATGATCGGGAAGGCCTATGCGCTGTTCTGAGTGCTGGTTGGCGGCATCCGTCTTAGGGCTTGTCGTCTGCGTTGGAGCCGCCTGCGCTCTGGCTCAGTCGCCGCTTCCCGAGACCAGGCTTCGGGATGAGGCGGTGCGCCTCCAAGAGCAGGCGCTCTCGACGCCGCTTCCGGCTTGGCTAACGCAGCCGCAGGGGGCGGCCGCCGATTGGTCGGCTGAGCTACTGCAAGCCGGGGAGGGCATTCAGCTGTCGTCCGCGCTCCGAAGCCCCCCCGAGCCAGCGGTGACTCCACAGGGCCGCGAGCTCACCGTCACCATCCTCGCCTCGCGTGCCCTGGGTGAGGCCCAACTGCGCGACCTCTTCGCCCAGGCAGCCGGGCGGCCCGATGTCAGGATCGTCTTTCGCGGCGTGGCGCCGGGCGAATCGCTGGGTGCCTTCATCCGCGAGATCCACGCCCTTCTGCGTCAAGCGCGGAGGGAGACCGACAGCGACGCAGTTCCCCGCATCGATATCGATCCGCATCCCTTTCAGACTCCGTTGGTTGAAGCGGCTCCAACACTGATCGCTACCGATGGGGCTGGGAAGGAGATCGCCCGCGTCAGTGGGATCAGCCGTCCGGACTGGCTGCTCGAGCAGGTGGGTCAGGGGCGATGTGGCGACCTCGGTGTGCGTGGTTCGACGGTTGCGATCACGGAGCCCGATCTGATCGTGGAGCTGCAACGGCGCCTGTCCGGCATCGACTGGAATGCCCGGCGCGAGGCCGCGCTGGCCCGTTATTGGGAACAAGCGACCTTTGCCGAGCTGCCGGTGGCGGACAGACCCCATGAGCGGCGGCTCGATCTGACGCTCGTCGCTCAGGCCGACGTGACGCTCCCGGACGGGAGCACCGTGATCCAGGCGGGTGAGCACGTCGATCCGCTCGAAATTCTGCCCTTCCGTCAGCGCCTCTTCGTCTTCGATGCCACCGACCCGCGTCAGGTGGCGGAGGTCGCGCGGCGTGGCGCGGCCAGTCGCACCGAGGGGCGGCTGCCGCTCTATCTGGCGACCCGGCTGGATCGTGCCGCGGGCTGGGACGGTTACCGCGCCGTTCAGGCCGCCTTGCACGATCCGCTCTATCTCCTGACCCCCGACGTCCAGCACCGCTTCCAGATCGAGCGGGTGCCCGCCGTGGTCGAGTCGCGCGACGGTTTCCTGGTGGTGGCGGAATGGCCGCCGGAGGATTGAGCATGTCCAAGCGGCTCGCGCGCGGCTTTCTTCCATCCACCGTCCTGGTTGGACTCCTGCTGCTGGTGGCCTTGGCGGTGCGTGCCCAGGAGAACACCGCAACCGGTCTGGGCAACGCCGTCTGCCCGGACGCCGAGCTGCTCGGTCCCAAGCTCATCACCGACATCTGCTGGAGCTGTCTCTTCCCGCTCAAGATCGCCGGGGCGCCGATTGGGGGAGGGGCGGTCCCCCGCGGTGCGAGCGACCAGGCGCTGTGTGCCTGCACCGACCCGGCCGGTCTGCCGAGTCCGGGCGTGGTGATCGGCATGTGGGAGCCGGCTCGGATCGTCGAGCTGGTCCGCCTTCCGGGCTGCATGCCCGCACTGGGCGGCGCCCGGCTCGATCTGGGGTCCTGGCGCACCCTCGGCACGCCGGGACAGGCGGAGTACGACGGCTCGGACAAGGCCTTCTACAACTACCATTACTACGCCTTTCCGGTCCTGGTGATGCTCGATCTGTTCTTCCCGGACCGCTGCAACGTCGATCACCTGACCGACTTCGACGTGCTCTACCTCTCCGAGCTGGATCCGACCTGGAACAACGACGAGCTGGCCTTCTTCACCAATCCCGAGGCGGCGTTTGTCGCCAATCCCGTGGCGCAGGCGGCCTGTCTCATCGACGCGGCGTCCGCGACCACGGTGCAGAAGCCGCTCGATACGTTCTTCTGGTGCGCGGGCGCCTGGGGTGGGCTCTATCCCTTCACCGGGCGCACCCCGACGCTCAACGGCCGTCCCTCGGAGATGAGTCTGGCGAGCGCGCGGGTGCTCGCGGCCCTGCATCGGCGTGGACTGGCGCGACAGACCGTCGGGGATGCCGCCCTCTGCGAGGCGCCTTTCGCCGTGATGCTGCCCAAGACCCAGTACCGTCTCTCCCAGTTCTATCCGCTGCCCGAGGCCAACTCCAACCACGTGATCGGCGAGAGCGAGCTGCGCTGGGGCATGTGGCGCAACATTCCCGGGGTGGGCGAGGATCACCTCTATCTGATCTGGCGTTGGCGTGATTGCTGTCTCACCTGGCTCTGAGGGACGGTGCGTGCCAAATCCGCGTATGCGGGTTCGGCGCGGATTGGTCGGACTGCTGACCATCGCGATTGTCTGGACGCCCTGGGCGCTGGTCTGGGGCGATGGCCTGCGCCGGGCACTCGACTTCGATCAGGCGGCCACCGATGGGCAGGGTTTTGGGACTCAGCTCGGCAGGGATCCGGAGCTATTGGCCCGTTTCGATCAGCCGGCGGACTATCGGGTTTACTTTCCGGGTGCTGACCAAGGCGAGGCCACCGACTGGAGCGCCCTCTACGGCAATCCCTCGGCACTCGAAACGGCGGGGCTGCAAAGGCAGCAAGACTTGGTCGACACGCCCTACGCCGAGTCTTCCCCGACCGGTCAGGCATATCAGACCCTCCTCGAACCGGTCGATCGTCCGCGCAGCGACCTGAGCAGCGATCCGCTATGGGCGTTCACCGATGCGACCGTCAGCTCGCTGGACGACTTCAACACGACCTATGCCGACTGCACCTGGGACAATACCTTTCTCAGCCTTCCCCGAATGGTGCATGTCCCCGAATACGAAGCCTGTCTGATCCCGGACAAGGACCAGCCCAAGCTCGGCTGCGCGGCCAGTCGCACCCTGGACGCGACGGTCTACTGGGATCCGGTCGAGGTCGGCACCGATCCCGAGACCGGCGAGCCGATCATCGAGTACGTGCGGCGCGTCGAGAAGCGGGTGGATACCTGGGGCTGGGAATCGGCCGCCTGTCTCGAAACGCTTAACGAACGTCTCATGGACGGCTTCTGCCGCAGCACCACGACCTGCACCAGCAACCCCGATGCGGACTGTGTCCCCGTGATCGGCGGCGAGCTCTGCGGCAGCGAGCTGGTGGCACCGCCCTATCTGGACGAGACCGGCAACGAGCCTTGGGAGCAGTTCTCCGGCATCGGTGCGGCCTGTATGCAGGTTGGTGTCGCCCTCGACTGCACCAGCTTCAACGAAGGCCGGATGGACTGCTGGACCGATCCCGATGGCGTCGAGCACTGCCCCGAGAATCCCGGCGATCTGGACAACTGTGCTGTCCTCGACGCCAATCCCAACTGCCGGCAGGTGAGCCGGCAGTGCGCCGAGGAGGCCACGGGTCGCTCAGGCGTCTGCTATGTCGACCAACTGGTCTACGACTGCGGCACCGACCAGGAGATCGCCGGCCTCGAGCGCACCTCCGAGCTGGACTGCGGCGGTGAGATCCGCTGTCTGGGCGACGACTGTGTCGCGATCGAGCCCGAATCCTCGGACGACTTCGACGAGGCGGTGGCTGCGCTCAATGCGGCGGAGATGGTGTCCCTGGATGCCGACTGCACGAGGGGAAGCTGTCAGGTCTTCAAGGGCGAGGCCCTGGAGTGCAAGCGCGCGGTCGGCGGCATCGTCAACTGCTGCGAGCGCCCGAGCGGCATTTCCCTCGGGCTCTATTTGCAGCTCATGTTTTCCGTCGCCAAGCTCGACAGCGTGACGATGTCGTTGGTCAAGGCGGGTGTCTCCAATCCCGCCTTCGGTGCCTGGGAGACCCTGCGCTCACCCCTGGTCGACACCTGGTCGGCGGTGAAGGACGCCTTCACCTCGGCGGTCAACAACATCACCGGCAATACTACCGCTGTGACCACGGAGGCGGCCAAGCAGGGGCTGATCGCGACCTTCAAGCAGCAGCTCCTGCAGCAGACGGTGCAATGGACCGCTTCGGTATTCGGCCCCCAAGCGGCCAATGCCCTCTTCGTCAATGCCGCGACCGGTGGCGCCGCCGTGGCGGCCGATGGCTCAGTGGCCGCGACCGTGGCCCTCAATCCAGCCATTTCAGTCGTGCTCTACTGGGTGATGTGGGCCTATCTGATCTACACCATCGTCATGATCCTGATCCGCCTCATCTGGGAATGCACGGAGGATGAGTTCACGCTCGGCGTACAGCGCGAGCTGAAGTCCTGTCACCGGGTCGGGTCCTACTGCAAGAAGAATTTCTTCGGGGCCTGCATCGAGAGCCGCGACAGCTTCTGCTGCTTCAACTCGCCGCTGTCGCGCATCCTCAACGAGCAGATCCGAGGACAGGCCAGCATCGGCGGCTACGGCAGCGCCAAGCATCCCAACTGCTCAGGGATTACGGTCGAGACCCTGACCCAGGTCGACTGGAGTCGCATCGATCTCTCAGAATGGCTCACCATGCTGACGGAATCGGATTTGATCCTGACCACCACCGACCTCGACCTGGAGACCCTGACCGAAGGGCAGGGCAACCGCACGGCCGATCGGCTTGAGGACCTGAGCGACGTCCAGACGGTCGGAGAGGCGAATCGGAATGCGGAGACGCAAGGCTGGGAGGAGACGCTGGAGACCTTGCCGCGGGCGGTCGAGCCGACCTCGCCTTGAAGCTCGCCGCATCGCGATTGACGCGACGCCGCGAGCGGATAGCCTGTCGGGTGGGCGTCACGTCCGACCGGAGCGCCAGGTGGCGCTCTGAAGGGGCGTCGCCGAACAGGGGCGAGCGGAGGTGACTCCTGCGAGTTGGGCAGGACGTTGATGTAGGAGTCTAAGCGAGATCCAGGTCGGAGCGAGGCTTGAATGGCACAGATCGAATTCACCAGCGCGAAGTTCCTTCCGGTCCTGCCGGAAGACTGCCAGGTCAATCCTGGCGCCTACGGGTTTGAATTGGCCTGGTGGTTGGCGCAGACGCTCGTGAAAAGCGGCGTCGTGACCAGCTATCCCGTCGGCGAGGACTGGGGCTGGCTCATCGAGTACCACGAGGGTGACGCCGAATTCATGATCGGGTGCGGCAGTCAATCCGACCCCGGCGAAGGCGATGGCGGCCAGCCCGTGGCTTGGTCTGTCTTCGTCACGCAGGTGCGCTCGCTCAAGCAGCGTCTTCAAGGGCGATCAGCGCCCGCGATCGCCGCGAGGCTGACCGCCGCGATCGTCGCGGCGCTGCGTGCGGAGGGCATCGCCGTTGACGTGGACGCGCTCACCTGACGGCCCCCCGGCGCGCGTGCAGGTTGAGCCGCACATAATCGATCACAGGCTCGCCGAGCTGCCGCATCACCTCGCGCAGGAAGGGTTGGCGGTCCTGTTCGGGCAATTGCTCAAGATGGGGGCGCAGACAGACCGTGCGCAGGTAGGTCTCGAACGGCTCCCCTGGCGCGAGCGTCGTGGGCTCTGGCTGCAGCCAGCACTGCACGTCGATGAAACCGGCCGCCTCGAGCCGTTGCTGCATCTCAGCCGGGGTGGCGAAGTGCGTTGGATCGAGATCGACGCCTGCCGCCCTGGCGGCGGCGTGGACGCGCGCGATATTGCCTGCACCCCCGCACTGCGCGACCAATTGACCCCCAGGGTGCAGTACCGCGGCGAGGTTGCTGAACAAGGCCTCGTGGTCGCGAATCCAATGGAAGGTGGCCGTGGAGAAGACGGCATCCACAGGTGCGAGCGGTAGCGGGTGGGCGAGGCTGGTACGCACGAAGCTCACCCGATTCGCATAGGAGGCGAGTCTGCGCCTGGCCTCCACCAGCATTGCCGAGGAGAGGTCCAGGGCGATGACCCTCCCGCGCGGCAGGCGCTGGCAGAGATGCTCGGTGACCCGGCCCGAGCCGCAACCGGCATCGAGCACGCGCTCGTGCCCATCCAGATGAAGGCGGTCGAGCACGGTCACGCCCCAGCGGGTCATGGGGTCCGCGATGCGGTCATAGGTCGTGGCGTCCCAGTCGGACGCATGTCTCTCCTGGTGAGCGGCGGCTTTGTGGCGTTCGATTGTTATCTCGCCTCTCTGGAAGCGGGTTCGGACGGATGGCCAGGGCAGGGCAGGGTGTCTCGACAGCGAACCGCAGGCGCTGGCCGCGATCAGCCAGATTCAGGCCTGAACAGCGCTAGCAGTGGCAGGCTCGACCCAGCCTAATCGACAAGGATCGGCCACGAACGCCGATCCATCAGGTCGCCGACCCGGCGCATTGAGCCGCGGTGACCGGTTGCTGGTCGAGCACCATCGCGCGATGCGCTAGACTCAGATCACCCTACAAACGCTAAAGTCATCGGGGCAGGCTCGCCGCCACGGGGCGACCATTGGGCGTGTCCGCAGCGCAACAAGGAGCGACATCGTGGCCTCAACAAAACGCTTTGCGATCGTCTCAATTCTGCTCGGGGTGGCGGCGATTGCGCTCCCCTACTTCTTCGGTACATTGGCGGTGTTGGCGCTTGGCGGCGTGATGCTCGCCAGCGGCATCGTCTCCTTGTTCTTCGTCATCGACGTGCGCAAACAAGGTTTGCCTGTCAGCGTCTTCGGCCCTTGGGCGCAAATCATCGCTGGCCTGGTGGTCCTCATCTGGCCGGAGTTGGCCCTTTGGCTGGTGGCTGTGCTTCTGGGCGGCGGTCTCATCCTGAGCGGCATCACCGGTTTGACCGCGCTGCGCGACGCCGGAATCGTGAATCCGCCACGGCTTCGAAAAATCGGCTTGTGGGCAAGCATCCTGCTTGGCGTCCTGCTCATCGCGATGGGCGCCTTGGGCTCTGCGATTCTGCTCGGCATGGTGCTGGGGGTCGCGCTGATCGCCGCCGGACTACACCAGTGGCGTGAGGCGGATTTGCTGCGCTGAGTACGCCGGTTGATTGCGGGCGCCGAATGCCGCTCTTCGGCGCACCGCTCGACGCTCGATTCGCATTTCTGGAGCTGGTCGTCAGTTCGCAGTCAGTCATCGGGCACTGGCGAGCTGGCGATGTCGCGCAGGTACGATGCGTGAGTGAGAAAGCGGGCATTCCGATTTTGCGTTGTACGGCAGCAAAACGCGGGTAGCGGTCGGATTAGGCTGGAACTGCGACGTCGGGAGAGCGCGGGGAAGCGGGTACTCAGAATCCAGATAACGCTTTCCATCACTCGTCTTGCTGAGTAGTGACAGAAGAAGATCCAGTAAGTTTCGTTCCTACAGAGATCATAAGACTCTATCAGTATCACCGTCATTTCTTATCACCCTTCCATCCGGAAGGATCTGATTTGCAATAGGATGTTTTCTCGACTTGAAGTGTTGGTTATTCCTGTATGCGCACTCGAAGTAAGGTAGCGGATGGCGAACATTGAGGCCTTGATCACCGGTTGGTCCACCCGGCCTGGCAGCGTTGCAGACTGCCGCGTAAAACTTTGATTTTATGATGGTAAATATCTTATGCCTGACTGTAGAGCAAGGTTTTGGACCAAACGATGATCAAGGCTGCGGATGGCGAACATTGAACTTCTTTCGATAGGCTATCTCGTCTATTAGAGATCGCGGGAAACGATCATGAAGCTTACCTCTAAGGAAAAAGTAGACTTCATCAATCTCATTCAGCTTGCCAGAATCAATTGCGCTATTTTCATCTCATATCGTTACCCATAAGTCCCACTCACGGATCGTTGCGCCTCCAAGGCGAGCACAAAGTCGGCTGCGCGCTGCAGA
>NZ_JAAIJQ010000134.1 GCF_010820565.1 Thiorhodococcus minor
GAGCCCTCGGCCTCGAAAAGCTATTTTCTATACCCCCTGCGTACCTCCTCGATCCCGGGCTTGTCCAACAACCGGTTCAGATCGTCGCTCGCTTCGCTCGGACGATCTAACCTTATTCGTTAGGTTTCTCAGCGTCGCCGCCAGTGCCTGGGTGCGAGCTCGCTCGTGACCACCTTGGCATTCGCCAACAGCACTACAATCACCGCTCATCTACAGCGCCTCCCCGAAACCCTCAGACGCGCAGCCCTCACCCCGCGCCCATTCCAGCAGCACCGCGCGACATTGCAGGCAATCGAGCGCTTCGAGCAGCTCTCGCACGCCGGCTTCGGCCGCTGGGGCGCGCTGGCCGATGTGTTCCTCGGCTACTGGGTGGCTGGGGTCGATCTCGGCCACCAAGCCCCACAGGCCCTGGTTGGAGAAGGCGCTGTTGATCACCCAGGGGGTCACGTTCAAGGACCGGGTGTGGACGATGGCCGTCGCGGGCAGGCCCAGTTCACGCTCCAGAAGCAAGGGCACCAGCTCGTCCGGGCGCTTGCCTGCCGGCAGGCGTCCGCCGGGGAAGTCGAGGGTGGCGCGTTGGATGCCGGGGCGGAAGGTGGGGCGGACGCAGAGGATTTCTTTGCGCTGAATTGGCAGCACGATCACCGAATCGACCTTTTCGACGCGCCAGTATTCCAGCTCCTTGCCCTTGTCACACAACCAGCGTTCGGCGATGAGGGTGACCCAGTCGGAGTGGATGCGGACGATCTCGCGCAGGCGTTGCCAGTCGCTCATGCGGTCTGATCCTGTTCTCGTGGCGGGTTGGCACGCTGGTGCAAGCCGCAATAGTCGCCGATCAGGCACTCCCCGCGCTGGTCGCGGCCCTTGGTCGGGTCCCAGTGATCATCATTGATCGGCAGGCCGTGGCGTTGCAGATACTCCAGCGCTTGGGCCTTGCTCCAGTCCAGAATAGGATGGACCTGGTAAAGCCCGTTCTTGAATTGAATCGGTTCGGCGGCACGGCGCTCCGGGGTCTCGTGGCGCATGATGCCGCGCAGCCAGCGGCTGGGCTTTAGCTCCGCGAAGGCTCGGTTGAGGGGTTCGTGCTTGATCTTGCGCACCACCAAGGAGAAATGGGGCGAGACGGGATCGCGCCAGCCGGAGTAGTGGCGTTCGATATCGCCCGGGGTCAGGGCGCTGCGGTAGACGCGCAGGTCGTAGCCCTGCTCCCGGAAAAAGTCGATCTGCCGATAGGTCGCACTGCCGTAGAAGCCGTGATCGACAAAGATCAGCGGGAAGGCCGTGCCGATCACTGAGGCGACTAGGTGCGGCATCAAGGCTGAGGTCTCGCCGCCGGAGGTCGTCAGCACCAAGCGGCCTGCGGCCTCCGCGTGGGCTTGTTCAATGTACGCCTGTGCGTGCAGCATGCCGGCAACTCCTGTCCGCGCGCCGGCACCGCCAGCCGGCGGCGCGCGACGACGGTGATCCGTTAGCCGAAGGTTTCTTCGTCGAGATGGTAGCGGGCATTCACCGCCTCGTAGCGGTCATGATTCCAGGCCGAGACGCAGGGGATGCGCGAATGGTCGCAGCGATCCGCATACTTGTGCGCAATCTCTGTCACCTCCTCCATCAATCCCTCGCTTAGGGTGATCGGCTCCAGCCCCAGGTTGAGAAAACGCTTGTTGGTGACATGCAGTTCGTTCTCGTCGTCCTCCTTGCGCGGGTTGGGCACATGATCAACTGGCACGCCGGTGCGCTCCGAGACCATCTGCGCCAAGTCCCGTACCCGGTGCGTCTCGGTCATCTGATTGAAGATTTGCACACGATCGCCCGGATTGGGCGGGTTCTCGATCGCCAGTTGAACACAGCGCACGGTGTCTTGGATGTGGATGAAGGCGCGTGTCTGCCCACCCGTGCCGTGGACAGTCAGCGGATAGTTCACTGCTGCCTGCATCAGGAAGCGGTTGAGCACGGTGCCATAGTCGCCGTCGTAGTCGAAGCGGTTGATCAGGCGTTCATCCTGCTTGGTCTGCGCGGTCTGGGTGCCCCAGACGATGCCCTGGTGCAGGTCGGTCACCCGCACGGCGTCGTTCTTGTTGTAGTAGAAGAAGAACAGTTGATCTTGCGACTTGGTCAGGTGATAGACACTACCGGGATTGGTCGGATAGAGAATCTCCGAGTCGATCAGCGCGCCTTCGTCGGTCTGCACCTTGATCGGCAGATAGCCCTCGGGGATCTTCATCCCGGCGGTGCCGTAGCCATAGACGCCCATGGTGCCGAGATGAACGACATGGATGTCCTGTCGGCTCTCGACGATGGCGGCGAGCAGGTTGTTGGTGGCGTTGAGGTTATTATCAACGGTGTAGCGCTTGTGCCAACTGCTCTTCATCGAGTAGGGCGCGGCGCGCTGTTCGGCGAAATGCACAACCGCCTGAGGTTTCCAGTCGTTGATCAGATCGAGCAGGCGCTGGTAGTTGCGCGCGACATTGATGCGGTGGAAGGCCATGGTCTTGCCGCTGATCTCGCGCCAGGTGTGCAGGCGTTGACTGAGCGGGCGGATTGGCGTCAGGGACTCGCATTCGAGTTCGACATCGATCTTGCGGCGGGACAGGTCATCGACAATGGCGATGTCGTGGCCGAGGTCCGAGAGGTGAAGTGCGGTCGGCCAGCCGCAGAAGCCGTCGCCGCCTAGGATGATGATGCGCATGGGGTACTCCGTTATTTATAAACAATTTTCTATCATCTTTTTTACACCAGAAACAATACTTACGTCAGGCTCCCAGTTAAGTAATTTTTTAGCCTTTGAAGCATCTAAAACGCACCAATCGGTAAGGTTTTCTCCATCTATACTATCATCCCTATATATAGCCACTTTTCGATTAAGAATCTTTTCGATAATCTGGATCAGTTGATTTACTGACGTACCAACCCCTGTACCAATATTGAATATTTCAAAGTCTTGATCAGACGTAATCGATAAAAGAAGTGCTTTCGTCACATCATCTTTGTAAACATAGTCTCTGACATTATCTGGATTGCCAAACAGTCTGATCGGTTTGCATGATTTAATTTGATTTATAGCTGTACCGATAAAACCCTGCTTACGGGAAGGTGAAAGCAACCATCCATATACATTAGATATTCTTAATACAGTTGCTCTAAGAATCCCTCTTTGAGCAGCCAGACGAAGATAGTTCTCTGCTGTAAGTTTTTGTATGCCATACGAATTCTGCGGAAAGCAAATATTAGCTTCACTAATCAGCATTTTATTCTTGACAGATCCATAAACGGCACCTCCACTACTAGGGTAAATAAGATGTGGAACGTTGCCAGACTCTTTAATTGCTTTGATAAGATTCAGAGTAGGAATGATATTTAACAACGCATCTGATGGCCAGTCCAAATCCGATGTTAAAGGTGAGTTTTTCTGAGCTAGATGAAAAATAACCTCCTGCTGATTAACAATATCGAGGCAGTCCGAATATGAATTTAAATCCCCTTGCAACCAACTAAACTTATCACCATTACTAGCCAAAAAATTTTGTTCGCTTTGCAATGGTAAAGTTCTCGCCACAGCGGTAACATTAAAATCCCTACTAGCTAAGTCATCTAGCAGAGCACTCCCAATCAATCCAGTAGCGCCAGTTACACAAATATTTGTAGCCAAAGTTCTCTCCTGTTATTCAAGCGTTAAAAAACATTTATCTGAGCCTTGATCATCGTTTGGTCCAAAACCTTGCTCTACAGTCAGGCATAAGATATTTACCATCATAAAATCAAAGTTTTACGCGGCAGTCTGCAACGCTGCCAGGCCGGGTGGACCAACCGGTGATCAAGGCCTTTATCTATATACGCCACGGTGACTTAAAAAATTTAAATCCAATATAAACATTCATGTAGTCAAGGTTACCTCTGGATAATTAAGTAGTTCGTAAATATTATTACCATCCCATTTATACTTGTGCATCCAGTGTGCGTGAAAAATTTTCACGCGATCTAACATGCCAATTGCGTGAAGCTCTCTCCAAATACGTGGAGTAGCATTATAATAATAGTTAGGAATCGTGGCATATGTTATGTCTGTCTTCTTCGATTCATTTAGAGCGGCCTGGTCGTTTACTCCCTGCCAACTTCCTGAATCTGGGTCTTTCTGTGCTTTTATTAAAAAACTTTTAATCCATTCTTCGATGAATTGCTTGCTATTATTCGATAAGGAATAACCAAATACTCCAGCGTTCAAGCCTCTACCCTGGATAGAGATTAGCCTAACAGGAGCTGTTCTTTTTAGATTCTCATCGTATTCTCGCTCAGAGATATCCTCATTAGTAAATACAAAATCAAAATGCCTAAGAAGTAAAAAAATTTCTGACAAATCCCCGTTGCATACACTATCCGTATCAATGTAAAGCGTTTTATCGAAGGGAGTTGAAGTCAATGATATAATTTTACTTGAGTGCATTCGTTTTGGATTCAAAAAAATGCGCTCTAAACTTTCTTTGTGGTAACCCTCAATAATTATATCAAAACATTGTTTTTCCATCGCAATATCCGTTCTATTTGTATAAATCGCTATTGGAATTGAGGGGTTATATTTTTTTACGCTTGTCGCAGAATATATGGCCTGAGAAATAAAATGCTCCCCAAAACAACAATATAATATGCCAGAATCAAATATTGGCTCGCGCACAACAAACTTTTCAAAATTATCAGAAGCTTTAACACATTTCTTTTCACCAAAAAAAGCATATTGTGGTAATTTTATTTCCTCTCTGTTATTACCCTGAAACAAGAAAACAATGCTAATGCTTTTCGCATTTAGTAAACTCAGCATTATTTTTTGAAGATGAAAATTCGAGCATAAGGACTCAAAAATATAACGAATACTAAATTCTGAAAGATTTAACCTTTTTGCTAAAGCTTGCGCTTTGACTATTCCACATCCCAAGTCTTTCGACAATTCAAAATTAACCGATTCGGAAACCAACAATACATAACAGTCTTGATTTTTGGAATAAATTTCCCGTAAACAGTTGATGACACTGTCAGTGTGGACAGGATTTTCGCGAAAAACAACAAATACATTTGATTCAAGTACTCTCATTATTAATATCCTAGTTGTTGGTAATCTAAATCATATAGTTTCTTAATAATACGCTCAGCTTTTTCTCTTTTAGACTTATCAGAAAACTGTTTTTTATTACTAACATTACTACGAGGAATATTTTTTATGTTTGCATGCTCTGCAAGAAATCGGTGCAAATCTTCATAATCTTTTTCTATCTTAAAGCATTTTATTTTTAGCTCATCCAAGACTATAAATCTGTGTTGTGGCAAAAAATGTCTGTATTGAACTTTTGAACTGTTTTTGAGTGCGTACGGTATGTATGTGGTAAAAAAATCGAAAAATTCTAATTCTTTAACTTCTCGATCCCAAGATTTTCGCCAGTAGTATTCTGATTCCATTTTAGCAAACGGATCTCTACAAACTGTAAACCAAGTGTAAGCATATGGATCCCTTTTTGTATTCTCTAAGTGCTGAAAAATTTCTCTTGCTGTTGCATGCTGTGATTCATGACCGAAATGAATTGTAGGGTCATAAATTTCGTTTATCCCTGTATTTCTACACCCGAATATACCTAAAGCCTTAGAAATAGAAGTACCTGCGGCTTTCGGAATATGAATAAAAACGAGCTTACGGCTTTCAAGGACAGGCATAATTGTTTCACTCAATTCGATTAAAGTTATCAACTAGCTAAGTCTGTTCAACTCAACAGCGGGTGTAGCTTACCTAAGGTGACCATTCGCGGGCAAACGCCAACCTCAAAAAACATAGCAGTATAGAACGAGGCTTGGGTAGACTCATAATTCGGCCGAGCTTCGATCTTTCTCAAAAAGAAAAAAGGGTCGTGAAGATCTTGATATAGCAGCGTTCTGGTGAGTAATTTTGGGCAACCTTTATCTACGAAAACATCCTCTAATTCATAAAGATAACGTATTTGCATTAGCTGTTCAGAAGATATGCAGTCAATGCTTGCATCAGCGTAGCGAGCGCAGACAGTGCCGGGGTTGGTTATGATGCGACAACCCATTGTGAGAGCCTCAGCAAGGATACCGCTGCCACGCACCCGGTAGCGTTCGTCATAGAGCAAAAATAGCGCATCACTTTCCGCGAGTAGCTCTCTGTATCGGTCTTCCGACAGAGGTTGGTCATCCAAGACAAGGTCAAACTCTTCCGAAAGAAATTTCATCTCCGTAATGGCGTCTTGGATCTTTTTGGTATAACCGACTTTCTGCGGCACACAGTGGACGAAAAACCGGAGCCCTGAGCTTTTCCGCCTGTTAGTCAAAAGATCATCGCGATATGCCCGTAACAGCGACGCGACTTCCAGAAAACCTTTTTCCTCGCGAGCAGCGCCAAGATACGATACCAACGGCTTTTTGCTGAAACCATGGGCAGCAGCATTCGCAGCAAAAACATCGGTTTTAAGCGGTATGTGGAGCGTAGGATGATTCACGCTAGTGCGAACCGCATAATGATTGACTAAGGAATAATTTTCTACCCAAAAATAAATTCTACCGCCTTTCAAGGCGGAATACCGCGAAAGCTTTGTGATCGTCCGGCAAAGCTCTTGCCCGCGAAGATTACCCGGCATCAAGTCTTCATTGTAAGGCGTACATAAATGAATTTCAGGAAGCGCGCTTGCTTCCTGGTCGTGAAGAGATTCAATTAACCGCAATAATCCACAATACACTTCCCCAATCGCGGTATGAAAAATGACAATATCTCTCGAACACACCTGCTCCGTTTTGATAAAATCCCGGAATTCACGACTAAGATAGTCGCCGCAACATTTTTGGGACTTTATCGTATCTGTGAAGTAAATAGAGGCCGAGAAAATTGGCCGAATGGAATAACGCGGACTACTGAGTAAAGCCTTCGTCGACTTTCGGTTCGATAAAATAGCAACTTTATACCCTAATTCTGTTGCAGCATCCGCGATAGTCACTGACAAACCATAGTGATGACCGCGTAGATCATCCAAAGACGGGTCAGCAATAAATAAACGCTTCACTTTTTACGCCCAATACAGCAAAAAAACATGGCAGTTTTTAAAACTTCTCCCAAGCCTCCTCGATACTAATTAGATTGAAAGGCGGCTGGCGAAACACATCCCGATCGGCAAAGTGCGTAGAGGACTTTCCCATTCCAAAGTTATAAATCGTCTGTTCAGGCGTTTTCGCATGAAACAGGCCATCGGCTCCAGTAAGCAGGGCAAGAGTTTCATCCCAGGCAAAAAATTTAAAAAACGTGTGAGACGGTTGGCGTGGCGGGGTAATCTCGATCCGCTCCAACACTTCTGGCGTGGCGATGCGCTTGACAACTTTAAGATAATCTTCTTCTAGCAGCGAATAAAGATCAACTAATCGGTGCAGATAGGGCGTCAGCTTTCTACTCGTTGTGCCCCAGCCCCACCCTTGGAAACGCGGGAACAATTCACCTTCCCCCAGCACTCTAAAGTGGTGCCCATAGACTGAAAACACACGGTCATCATCTGCTGTAGCTTTCAACATCTCGCGGAAAGTCGCCACGGCTTTTCTCGTTGGAAAACAGTCATCCTCCAAGATCAGGAAACTATCATAATGTTGTGCCATATGCGCAAGACCGTGCAGCATCGTTTTGCGAAAACCGTAGTTGCCCTTAATGCGTTTCACTTGGGCAACTTTGTAGGTGTGGGCAATCCGCTCGGTTTCTTCCGTCGCTAACCGTGTTTGTTCTTTGCCTTGCGCACCATCAATCCAGACCGTTGTTAGCCCAGTCGCTTTTTGTTCCTGAAGGCTACGCAAGACTAGGTGCAAGGCGTCGTGGCGAGTATGCGTAAAAAGTATAATGCCGAAGGGTTGTTTTTTTTTCTTGATACTGAATACAATTTGGCTGTTAGAGTCGCCTTGAAGAAAATATGGATCGATCCAGGTACATCGATTCTCAATAGCCCGGTCAATGGATCGTTGCGATACGATACGCTCAACATCCTCAACAGTGAAGACGCGAGCGGTCATTTTCTTTGCGAGCGTGACTAGGTAACGTAACACCTTCCCATCTTGCTTAATCGATACCGCCTGGGTTGGATTACCAACAAAGCTTTGAAAAGCACGCTGACGCTCCTTTTTGGCGAGAATCTGTGCGACTTCGTTATTGTAAGTCTCTTGCTCGCGGCGCGACAGTTGATCCGGACTTTGAACAAAGGTGCCAAAGGCATCGTCATGTACAAAAATTGTTTTGCCGCTTTTCGCGAGCGTCCACCATAGAAAATAGTCCCCGGCCAGTCGAAATGATGCGAATTGTTCTTGCGGAACAGCGCGAAATAAACTCGCACGAAAAAAGGTGCCTTCCTGCTGATGATGGTGGAAGTGCTCACCATCGCAAATACCCGCACTGATGTACTTTGTGTTAATTGGCAGTCGGTAGCGGATCAATTGGCCTTCGAGATTTATTACACTCTTACAACCACAAATCCAGCTAATGTTTTGCCATCCGTTTGCTTTCTGGGCTTGCAGAATGTTCTCAATGACCCTCTCCTCAAGGTGATCGCCCGCATTGATCCATGTTACCCAAGATTCGTTAGGTGGTTTAAGTGAATGGAAACCACGAACAATGGCTTCGTACATCGAACGATCTTTGGCCGATGCTACGGTCAATGCTATGGATCCTTGGGCAGCCTCAGACTGCATATCCTTGACAATCTCAAGCGTGCGATCAGTGGACGACCCATCTTGAACATGAACGAAAATCGGACAGGAACTACGAATGCGAAAAATTGATTTCAAGGTTCCTTCAATTTCTTTTTCACCGTCTTTTACTGGAACAATAATAAAAAACTGCTCGTGGTTTTGTCCATTACGCTTTGACCATGTTTTGATCGTTAAATCCTGACTACTGATCCGTGCGATACATTGAGCAAACCCACGAGCGACGTTGTGTTCCAACTCGGTTGAGAGCAACGGCTTAACAGCTTCCAGTTGAACAATTGCTGCTTGTTGCTTACCCGCATCAATTAGCTTGCGAATCTCCGCAAAAACGAGCGCAACGGGCTTCTTCGATTGCAATTTTCTTCTCTCCCAAATAGAACGTTAACTCAAAGTTGTGGCTCGATGGTACGCACACGGACGTTAAGAGACAGGTTGCCAAAGTTCGCGCTTAAATCCTGATGCTAAATCCGGCTTGTATGTTTGTTGCACCCTATCCTGACGAATAAAAAAAAGATCAACCTGGTAAAGAGCGTTGCCGTAATAGACCCGGTCAACAATATCGGTTATACTTCATATAGGCACAAGATCACATTTCTTGAATGCCTGAAAATTCAACGTGAGCAATGAATCGAGTTCTTTCT
>NZ_JAAIJQ010000135.1 GCF_010820565.1 Thiorhodococcus minor
TCTGCGTGTACGCCCAAATCGCCACTAAATGCTTGTTTTAAAATGAATCGCTAGACCCCCCGAAATCCGGGAGAGCCCATGCTCGTAGCGCAAGCGCTTAATTCTTTTCAAGTCTTGCTCAGTAAACTCGATACTGATCATCGGCACATCAAGGTACACGGCGGCTTTACGGTAGCGATAAGCATAAAATAAATACAGCAGGTTAACGAGGCTTACTCAGAGCTAGGTTAAGAGGGCGCAATCTGTGCCTATACGAGGTATAGAGGGGTTTGTGTCAGCGTCTTTTCCAAGACGGGGGATCCTTTCGTCGCAGGTTGCGCTCGGCGCCTATAATCGCAACAGACGTGCTGAGCTGGCCAGAAAGCAAAGAACATCATTCTGGGTACTCCACTGAGACCGCTTCGCATCACCCCATGCCCTACGGGAAGCCTAAGGTCGCTTCAGGTCTCAATCCCTGCGCGGTACGAACAGGTAGGCGGGAGGACCAAATGGGTCGAAGACGATGGCTGAATCTGCATTCTGTGAACGCGGGAGTCTAACCGATTTCTTCGCAGTTCGCCCCCTTTCGAGCCCGGAACGGAGTCGATCTCCGACGATCGGGTCGTACTTAAGGCGGGAAATGGTCGGTAGTGGAATCCTGTCTCGAGATTCGCAGCCAAGCGCGAGCCTCCAATCGCCCTCGCGGCTCCGCTATAGAACTGTGAGGCGGGCCACAATTCCGAACCTCGGCTTGAGCTATCGTTAGCCATCATGCCGAACGTAGGCCAACGCACTATGAGGTAAGACCGTTTGGGTAAATTTTTGTGGAACGGCGGCCCGATGCGACAACATCGCTCGTCTCTGACAAAGCGAAGTCGCAGGTGTGGATTTACGCTAGTCGAGCTCATAGTCACCATTGCTATCGCCAGCATTCTCCTAGGGGTAGCGGCGCCAAGCTTTCGCCAAGCGATGATAACGAATCGCGTCGCTAGCTTGACGAATGAATTTGTGGCCTCGCTCCAGTTTGCTCGCTCTGAGGCAGTGATGCGCAAGACTCGGGTCACGTTATGTAAGTCAGCGACGGTCGGAAGTGCTACGCCAACTTGTGACAACAGTGCTAGCTGGGAGGATGGTTGGATCGTTTTTCTGGACGGTGGCGTACAGGGCTCGATCGACGGAGGCGATTCCGTGCTGAAGGTTGGTCGGCCGGACTCGGGTAACGCGGTTGTTTCCGGTGGAACGAATTTCTCTACTTATGTCAGCTACTTATCAACCGGTGTTGGCAGTGGTAGCAGTGCTTCCGACGGCGAATTCACTGTATGTATCCCGCCCGAGCAACGCAATATATCGATTAGCCGTACTGGTCGCATTAGCGTCGGGAAGAGTGGCTGCAGTAGTTAGCGCGTTTCATAACTGAAAAAGTGGATGCGGTTGGACGCTTCTGAAGGAGTGAGGTCGATAGTAATGAGAGAGCCTATTGCCATCTGTGCGATAAAGCGTCAACACGCGTTCACGCTTCTCGAATCTCTAGTTGCCCTCCTCGTATTCTCGGCGGGAATTCTCGGTATCGCCGCGATGCAAGTCAGTGGTATGAGATTTACGCAGAGTGCTCAGAACCTCAGTGTAGGAGTGATCCTCGCCGAGGACATGGCAGACCGGATGCGGGCTAACCTCGACGGAACGCGCGCGGGAGCCTATGACAATCAGTGTGTCTGCAAGGGCTCTTGCGAAAGCAGTGCCTACTACAGTGCTTGCGAAAGCATTTCCAGCACCTGCCCCAGTGATATTTCAGCCGTCACCAGAAACTGCTATGGAAGCGAGTGCACCACGCCTTCGGCGATCATGGCGGCAGACATGTCTGCGTGGCTCGTCGCGGTCTGTCAGGCAACTCCGCCTGACACTCTGGCTGGTGTCTTCTGCACCGGAGCATGCGGTGAAAGCGCAAATCGCTCAATTACAGTGTCCTGGGTGGATCTGGAAGACTCTACGACAAGCTCGCGAGACTTCAGCATCTCCTTTCAGCCGAGTAAGCCCAAGGACTGATCAATGGCCACTTCTTTTCCGAATAATCGAATGCCGCCCTTGATGGAGCGCGGCCTTTCGCTTATTGAGCTTCTCGTCGGCATGACCGTCGGCCTGTTCGTCCTCGGGGGGGTTCTGGCCCTCTTTGTTTCCAATAAGCACGCCTACCGTGTTCAAGAGGCATCGAACTTTCTTCAGGAAACGGGGCGTATTGCGGTTGGTCAACTCGCCCAGAGCCTTCGTATGGCAGGCCATTGGGGCGGCGTGGAGCCGGGCAATATCTCAATCGACTCGAGTCTCTCGATTGCAGGGATCGGGAACTGCAACGCCTCTTGGATCACAGACGTCAAGACCGAGCTGCGTGGCTACGACAGCGAATCAACAATAGCCGCGATCGAAAGCGGACAAGGGCTTCCAAGCGGCTGCATCGGTGACGCTGACTATTTGAGCGGTACGGACATATTGGTCGTACGGTATGCGCAGCCGGTGACCTTAGTCGCACAACCAAGCATCATGCTCCGCAGCGCGATTGGTTTAAGAGGAGTCCTTGGGAACGTGCCAAGCTTGGGGAGTCTGCCTACATTTGACCTACCCATTGAAGACGGAACTCAGAACTACTCATTTCGTAGCGAAGTCTGGTTCATTCGCCCCTGTAGCGACGCGACCGGTGGATCTAGCGCGAGCAGTTGCGATTCCGGCGACGACGATGGGTCGCCAGTTCCCACGCTCGCGCGGCTAGCGCTTGAGGGAACGGAGCTTAGGCAGCAAGCGATGTACGATGGGATCGAGCAGCTGCAGATCGAGTTCGGGCGAGATACGGACGGAGACAACAGTGTCGACAGGGTCGATACAGCTGCAACGATAAACGCTAGCGCAAGCCCGGTCGAGGCATGGGGGGAGGTGATCTCAGCTCGTATCGCGCTGATATCGCGGTCCTTGCAGAGAGACGCAACATTCACCGGGACCCAGGACTTCACATTGGCCGGGGACAAGGGGGCCGGGACAGATGGCTTCACAGTACCGACTTCTGAGAAGAACTACCTCCGAAAGACCTATGAGCAGACCGTGCAAATCAGGAATCGGGTCAGATAGATGGCGTAGGAGAACGAGTATGAGCCCAAGCCATCGTTCGGAAAAATCGAAAGGCATTGCTTTGATCAC
This sequence comes from Thiorhodococcus minor, assembly GCF_010820565.1. GTDB lineage: Bacteria > Pseudomonadota > Gammaproteobacteria > Chromatiales > Chromatiaceae > Thiorhodococcus > Thiorhodococcus minor. The sequence goes on from NZ_JAAIJQ010000135.1 coordinate 3,163, forward strand.
GGGGCTTGTGCTTCTCGTGATTCTTACTCTTGTGGCATTGTCGACGATGCGCTCAACGACTCTCGAATATCGTATGAGCGGAAATACCGCATTTCTGGCGCAAGCGCGCCAAGTGTCAGAGTCCGGTCGCCTGGCCGTGTCGACGGTCTTGCACGACCATGTCTTTGAGCGAAGTTGGTCGGGGGTGCAGCTGCCTCCCGGGCTTACGATTCTGGATAAGGATTCAAGCGGAAGCGCCGATGCACTGATTGCCAATGAGAGCGGCGAAGCATTCGACCAATCAGACCCTGTTGGCAGTCTCACTCAGGATGCCACATTCACCGATCCGATTAGCGGCCATACCACTAAAGTGGCCGTTTACCATATGACGACAAAGCTCTCGCCTGGCTCAGGTTCTGCGATGTCCGCCGGGTATATGGGACTCGGTAAAGGGGCGGCCGGAGGTGGCTCCCGAATGTTTTTCGATGTTCTCGCCGATGGCGCCGGCGATGCAAATTCGCGCTTTGTAACATCCGCTGACGTGCGTGTACCAGTAGGCTACTAGATTCCTTGAGGGCGAAAAATCTTTACAGATGAGTCAAGTTTTTGGATCGGCTTCGCCGAGACCAAAAAATCCGTACCCCCGGCAATGGAGGGCCAAGAAAGCAAGGCTCGCTTAGAGACCACGGCTCGCGGTAGGTGCCTGAAAAGGCGCTGTCCGTCAGTGTGACCGGATCAGTTCAACGACCTGACGGTCGTTCATGGCCGCATCAAGTGAGTCGCGTGATCTCTGCGAGAGAGCGTTGCTGATGTGTTTCACTTTGAGGTGAGTCTAGCAGGCGGGTGCTCAAGGCTCGTCGGTCTGAGGCGAAGCCTCGCTAGTCTGTAGAGCTGATCTGGATACGCAGACTAGGATGTTCGATCTGAGTGGATTTTCGGGTGTTCGGCTCACGCGCTGTTCGTAGTGCCCACAAAGTTCAGTAGTGGCGATAGCTGTAGGTGTATAGGACGCGCGATAAAAGCAGCCTTCGATAGGCGGTTGAAGTAGTATACGAAATCGCTAACGCTTGGAATGTAGCCGTCGGGTGACTACACGGTAGCTCTGGAGAAACAGATGGGAACGCTAAGTATTCGAGCCGATAATAGCAAGTCTCTTTATGTAAGCAGAGCGATATCCATCGTTGTGCGCGCAGTTGCGAGTGCCGATGTCAAGAGCGCTTTCCGGGGCTTTTCGATAATGATCATGATTTGGGGCGCCTCGGCTTACGCGATCGAGTCCGCCAGTCCGAACATGAAGGCAGGAGAAACACAGGAAGAGAAGTTCATTATCAGTGAAGCATGGCTCGAGCGAGCGGACGCAAACAGTATGGAAACCTCAGAAGGAGCCTATCACCTGTCCACGAGTTGCCGCATCTATTTGCGTCACGGGGCCAAAATTGTTCCGGCCACTCGGCTGTCCGACTACGTTGGAAATCGCGTTCAGTTCAAGCGAGTCCGAGGTAAGGTGGATTGGGTCGTCATTGAGTCCGAGGAGAAAATTCAATGAACGGAAAACAATTTCTCCTAACTGCTTTTGTTGCGATTGCGCTGGTGATGGTCCAGGTGTCGGCTGCTGCGCCGACGAGCAATTATAAGGCGATACCGACATTCTTGGTCACAAATGCTCCGCCCCCGAATGTACTCCTGGTTCTCGATACTTCAAACAGCATGGACGAAAACATTCAGGGTGAGGCGGTTGGAAGTGATGATCCGACGAGTCGCTCCGAAATTGCGAGAAATGCAATCAAGTCAATGATTTCAGCCTACAGCGCCCAGATGCGCTTTGGCCTAATGGGGTATAGACAAACAGACGTTCAGAGTCAGCACATTCATAACGCTTTTTACTATATTTCCCACGATCCGGGAAGCTACGATGCAGGGGAGCCCAGCTACTTTACCCCGCAGGATCAAAGCACGAATACGCGCTCATACGAGGTGCTTCCGGGGAAAACGGTTTACTACGATCAAGCGCTCCCCTACTATGCAGGATCGGATCACGGTACGCGGTTTTGCTATTCGACTAAATTTCAGCCGCGCCCTGATCCGACGCCGCCGGTCGCGGACATTAATGTGAATATATCGCAAGACAACAACTATACGTGCTGCACTAGCAAGACTGGTATAAGAGATATCAGTCCTGACGGTTCCAACAATGGATCGGACCCTGCTGCCATTGCCGAGTATGGCGGGAGCTGCTTCACGAGTGGTTTTAATTTGACGGATAGTGACGTCGCTGCTGGGTTCTGGCAAATTGGGGCTCAGCTTGCATGGAATCACGCTGGAACAGCATGCCTAAGCAAGTCTACCCCGGGGGGCGGGAAACTGCATACCGCGATCGCTGACTCGACAACCGGGCATATCGAAAGTTTAAACGCGAAGCTCGGCACTTGGAGTGGGGCTTGCAATACGGAGACACCACTCAGAAACGCTGGTTTTACACCGCTCGCGAGCACGCTCGCATCAGCTAAACAATATTTCGAGGGAGATCTGCCAAGCGAGAATGGAGGTCCGGCAGCAACACCGATTCAGTATTCCTGTCATCGTAGCTTCGTCGTGCTCGTGACAGACGGGCTGCCAACGGAGGATCTCGATGCTGACGGCGATTTCATCGATGACACTGTGGCCGCGGCAGCCTCGCTTAGAAATATCTCTGTGACACCTAGTGTTAGCGGAGCGGAAACGAGCTGTGACGTGCAGACGTTCGTGCTCGGCTTCGCTTTGCCAGACGGTATGAACGGTGCTCTGGATCCGATAGCCGCTGCTGGTGGGACTGATGTAGATGGAAGTGCCTACTATGCGGGTAGCGAGGCGGATCTGCTGAGCAAGCTGAACTCTCTGTTCTTGGAGATCCTAAATCGATCATCTTCAGGAACTGCATCGACGCTCAACCTGAGCTCCGCGAACGGTGAAGGCGTCGCGGTGCGGGCCACTTTCCAGCCCAAGATGACGGATGGCGTCAACGAGGTGCGGTGGACGGGTCAGCTGAACGCGCTTTTCGTTGACGACGCTGGAAACCTGAGAGAAGACAACGGTACCGCGCACGAATTAGAGGATGCAGGCGTAGACCACTACGTGGACATGTGTTTCGACGCGGGCCTGGGTATAGTGCGGGTACGACGGTCAGCGGGTAGCGCGGGCGATCCAAGACCGACGCAAGCACAAAAGAACGCGTGCTCGGGGACGGTTTTTCCAGACACGCTTAGTGACATTTCGTACGTCTGGGATGGTGGGCGTTGGCTTGCGGATATCCCGGAAGCGGATATTCCGGCCCAACGCAGTTACAGCGGCACGGGAGCGGGTAGGCACATTCTAACGATGATCGATACTGCGAGCGGGCTCACGGACTTCGTGGCAAGTACTTTCACGGATTCGAACGCCGGGCTCTTGCTTGCCGCCGATGCGGCTGAGGCGGAGACGATCGTGAACTTCGTGCGTGGGAATGACCAGGCGTTTCGAAGTCGGCAAATTGATGTTCCAGGCGATGGAACGCCCTCACTCAAGACCTGGCGACTCGGTGACATTGTGTACTCATCGCCTACCGTCATGGGTCGGCCGGCTGAGGAGTTCGATTTACTATATAAGGACGCTAGCTATGGGGCCTTTTTGAATGCATATCGGGACCGACGTCAGGTCGCCTATGTCGGCGGGAATGACGGTATGCTTCATGCGTTCAATTCAGGATACTATGATGCCTCGAGCAACACGCTACTGAAAGGTGCGTCAGGAGCGACGCAATATGATCTCGGTGCTGAGCTCTGGAGCTATGTGCCCTACAATTTGCTGCCGCATCTTAAGTACTTGACTCGCTCGGATTATGGCGTTTCGGCTGACGACCATGTCTACTACGTCGACTTGACGCCTCGTCTCTTTGATGCACAGGTTTTCGGGACTGGAGGTCTAACGGGGCAATCCGGCGTCACGCATACGAACGGCTGGGGCACGATCCTGGTGGTCGGTATGCGCTTTGGCGGAGGAGAGATCGACGTTGATGTCGATCCAACTGATCCCGGATCGGACGAGCGCACGATGAGATCGGCCTACGCGATCTTCGATGTGACCGATCCAGAGCAGCCGCCTGCTCTATTGGCGGAATTTAGTCACCCGGAGTTGGGTTATACCCTTGCGATGCCAGCTCCTATCAAGACGAAGAACGATAACTGGTATCTGATGCTGGGGTCAGGGCCCTATCCAACTGATCCTGTGGCCTTGAATGCGGGCTCAAGTAGCCAGAACGCAAAACTGTTCTTGCTCAATCTGAAGACCATGTCCCTTGAGCCGAGCTTTGGAACGAATGGCATTATGAACCTCCTAGATGCGAACGCATTCGTTTCAGATCTGATCGCTGTTGACTACAATCTCGACTACGGTGCGGATGCCGTCTACTTTGGTACTGTTTCCGGATCAACGGGTAATTGGTCGGGTAAGCTTCAGCGAATTCGAATTGTAAGTAACGAGTCTACGAATCCATGGACTTACGCATCTCCAGACTCATGGTCTGTTTCCACGCTGTATAACACGAATCAACCGATTACGGCGACGCCATCTATTGCGCTAGATGCGCTTGATAATCGGTGGGTGTTTGTTGGGACGGGCCGTTTTCTCGCGGATGGGGATACGAGCGATACGACAACACCCTTCTATTTCTATGGTATCAAGGAGCCACGCGATACCTCGGGAGCCTTCACTTGGGGCACGGCATCGACACTTGTCGATGTCACAGGCGCATCGGTGTACGAGCGCACGAGGGTGGTCAGCGGCGTGACGGGCTCTATGACATCGGGCTCCCCTTGCGGTACAGGGTCGATAGATCACTTCGAGGAGCTCGAGTGTTATCTCCGGCAGTATTCTTTTGCGGCAGATTACAAAGACGGCTGGCGAAAGACACTTTCGGCTTCGACCAGTACGTTCCGCGCCGAGCGCAATATCGGGCAAGCAACGCTGCTCGGTGGTGCGCTTACCTTCACGGGCTACATGCCGTCGTCGGAGATGTGTGAGGCGGAGGGCAAGTCAAATCTACATGCGCTGTTCTTTGGCACCGGGACCGGATATCCGGAGCCCATTATCGGTCTTACGAGCACAACGGATGGAGATGGAAACCACAGCGTGGAGACCGTTATCGATTTGGGTGTGGGCCTGACGATAACGCCAAGTTTGCACACGGGGCGTGGTTATGACGATGAAGAAGGTGACATGACGGCCGTCGTTCAAACGTCAACTGGCACAACGGTGGAAATCGAGCAAAAGAGTCCGCTCAAGACGCTTAGCTCAGGCGAAATTGGTTGGCGCGAGCACTCGGATTTCTAAGGCTAGTCGCGCCGTTAGATGCTGTGCGTGTGAATTGCTCTGTAGGAAACAGTAACATGGCCAACCTGATGGGGATTGCAGGTCGTGGAACTGGCGTCAAGACCGGTTTCACCTTGATCGAGCTTTTGATCGTGATTGCGATCGTAGCGATTTTGGCGGCAATCGCATATCCGTCCTACCAAGAGCAGATAAGGAAATCACGTCGGACCGACGCGACCGGATCGCTCGCACGCTTAGCGACTCAACTCGAGAAGTACGCTTATGATAACAACGGCAGTTTTTCCGGAGCGACTGTTGAGGATTTGATGGGCTCGGAAGATTCTCCAGAAGGCTTTTATACGGTGAGTATGCTTACCTTAACAAGTGACACATATGAGATTCGGGCGGCTCCTGTTGCAGGAACCTCTCAGGCAGGAGACAGTCAGTGTCAAACTTTCATCCTGAGTTCGACCGGGGTGAGAGATGTTACTGGCTCCTGTAGTTCGGCGGTTGACGACTGTGTTGACCGGTGTTGGTAGGTTTGGGTCCGATTACGCGGTATTGCCTGGTAATTCAATAGTGGCGAGATTCGGTTAGGATCGCGCCACTAACGGAGGAATGCGCTGCGTTTGGCCGCTCCGTCAGCTATGCCTTACGGAAACGATACGGGATGCCGGAGTGGGTGTTGGACGAAGCCGCTGCGCGTGAGTGCGGTCAGCGAATTTGATGGTTACACGATCGGGCTAGCTGATGGAAGTCAGCGCTGAGCGGCGTGTTGGTCG
>NZ_JAAIJQ010000136.1 GCF_010820565.1 Thiorhodococcus minor
AGTTGGTGGACTGCGCTGCGCTTGTCCACCCTACGAGTGCGTCTTGTTGCTCAAGCAAGGAAAATCCGCTCTAGCGCCCCCCGCGAGACATTGCCCCGGTGGTCCTCCGCCTCGATGAAATAGCGCAGGTCGCCGAGGCCGACCGGGAGGTCCGCGGTGACATACTGAGCCGTGACCTTTGCACCCGTCTGACAGGGGTAAGGTCCGCGGTTCGTCATCGCAATGCGCTGCTCGCCGCTGGCCGAGCGCAGATGCAAGGTGACGCGCTCGACCCCGGAGAGGTCGTAGACGAAGCTGTGCACCCGGCCCTCGCGCGGGGCGTCCTCCAGGCAGCCTTGGCCCCATTGCTTGCCGCCCGGATTCTCCGGCGTGACCCAGGGCGGGAAGATGGTCGGGCCGGTGCGGTCGGCGCCGCCGCCGGCGAGACGCTCCAGCTCGTTGCCCGCGATCGACCAGGCGCGATTGGCCGCGTTGGTGACCTGCTGGTCCCAGACCGACTGCCCGGTCCAGTACCAGTAGTCGCTGGCCTCGGCCGTGAGCAGCAGGCGTGTCAGCTCGCTCAGAATGGGGTGATCCGGCTCGGCGTCCTCCAGCGTGTGGACGGCATTCTGCAGCGCCGTGAGCACGGCCCAGGAATTGAGGTCGGGCGAGTAGGGCTCGCGGTAGCGGCTGAACCACTTCATGAACTGGGGGTCGCCGTTGTCGGCGCCGCTCCAGGAGCCGGCCTCGACATGGACGGCCTGGTCCGGGTCGGGCGGGAAACGCTGGAGATAGTCCGCGATGCCGATCAGCTCGAAGCGCGGGTCGTCCCCAAGCCACTCGATCATGCGTGCCGTGTTGTGGCGGTAGTAGCTCTCCGCGCCGCCGCCGTGGTTGTCGCCGTCCGAGTGCAGCAGCAGGAAGGGCGGGTGCTTGGGGTCGAAGCCGCCGTGATCGAGCAGGTGCTGGTAGAGCTGCTCGAAGACGTCCGGGTATTGCAGGGCGCCGAAGCCGCCGCGCGCGTCCTCGTTGCCGATGTAGCGCTCGGCCGGGATGCCGATGATCTTGTGGGTCACGCCGTCCGGGTCCGTATAGGCCAGGTACTCGGGCTTGAGCAGGCTGGGCGCGATCTCCGAGCCCGTCCAGACATTGTGCAGGCGCAGCCAGTCGCTCACGGGCGGGTTGACCTGGTCGGCGGGGTTGGGCGGCAGCATGCCCTCGCTCATGCCGCCGTAGGGATAGTCCTTGCAGGTGCGGTAGCGGTGGATGGAGTCGTACATCACCGCCTGGATGCCGGCCTGGTTGAGCGCCGGGATGATGCGCGGGTGGAAGGCCGTCTCCGGCGGGAAGAGGATGTTGGACGCCGGTGCGCCGAAGGTCTCGGGGATCAGCTCGCGGTGCAGCTGGATCTGGCGGACGATGTCGCGCTCCGGGATCAGCGGCATCAGCGGGTGGTAGTGGCCGAAGGCGCTGAGATCCAGGCGCGGATTGCCGAGCGTCGTCTCAAGGTGAGCGACCGCGCGGACCTCGCGCGTCCAATCGCTGAAGCGCCCGCCGCAGCGGCCTTGCTCGGCGCAGCGATCGAGCTGCTCGATCAGCGACCCGCTCCAGCTGCAGGTCAGCCCGCCGTGCGGCAGTCCGGCCTCCTCGTACTGGCGAATGGCCGCCGCCACGAAGTCCACATAGGGACCGCCGCGCGAGCCGAAGATGCTGTCCTTCTCACCGTCCCAGTAGTTGGGATCCACCGCATCATAGTAGGGCTGGTGCATGTGCTTGTGGATGCCGAAGTAGAGCACGGGCTGGTCGCCGCCCTGGATGCGCGGTGCCGCGGGGCGGGGCGCGCGCGCCAAGGCGATGCTGCGGAAGGTTTTGATCCAATCGGCACCCCCGGCCTGGTGGAAGTCGGCCTTGCGGCAGCCTTCGATCTGGATCTGGACCTCGCCTGGACCGAGAAGCGCCGGCGAAACCTCGGCGCTGTAGCTGTGCGCTCCGTCCGGCTCGGTCGCCGACAAGCGGATTTCATCCCCTCTGATCAGGTACTCGCGGCCATGCTGGCGCAGGATGATCTGAGGGAAGGGAATGATGCCATCGGCGGTCAGCTCGATGGTGAAGGCTGGACTCTTATTGCTCTCCTCACAGACCAGCCGATCAGGAAGCGCGATGGAGAGGAGGCGGGAGAAGACGTTGGCAGTGGCCATGGCATCGATCCTCGGTCGGTGGATGCATGCGGATAGCCTAAGGCCATTCGCGGTCGCCGTTCTATCTCATGACCTGTGGTGACTGGCTGTTGGTCGCTGGATGGGGCGAACTGCCGGCCACCAGCCTCGGCGCGAGATTCCTGAGACGGCGCTCGTTGCCCTGGGTGAGATCATGGGGCTCGCGCGAGTTGAATGACAACTGTCAATGCAAATTGACGCTCGATTTGACAGGCATCCTTGACACTGCGGTTCGTGGCCGGCAGAGTCTCGAGGAGACACCACTTCCCCGGACGGAAGGAGACGCATGCGAGCCGAGCACGATCAGCAGGAATTCGCCACCCAGACGCCGGCGCTCAAAGCGATTCCCACGCAAGGTGCGGCATCTTCAGTCGACGCGCCGACCCTCTTCGAAGGGCTGCAGCAGCGGCTCGACTCGGGTGGTGCTTCTGCGTCTTGTGCTCAGGTCAGCGGCGTGCCAAGTGCTCGCACCTGTGCCCTGGGTCGGGTCGGACTCCTTAAGGCGACCGGCGAGACCCTGTCGCTGACGACCCAGGGCAGCACGCAGGCTCCAGGCGTCACCGCGCTTATCCTGGTCGAAGGCGCGGCACGGGTCGCTCAGGGTGGACGCGAGACGGCGCTCGGCGCTGGCGATCTCTGTCTCATGCGCACCGGCAAGTCGCTGGAGCTCTCCCTATCCGACTCCTTTCGTGCCGCCTTCGTCGAGGCACCGGAGGCGGAGATCGCCGACCGCTTCCCACTCTGGCGCGCGGCCATGCTGACACAGATTCCGGGCAAGAACGGCGTTTCGGCCGTCTTCTGCGACGCCATCCGCTCCATGCACCACTGGCGCGAGAGCTTGGCGGGAGAGGGTGGCGAGCGGCTGGCTGACGTCGTCATCGACCTCATGGGTGCCCTGGTGTGCTTCGCCGTTCCCATCAATGGGGAGTGCGTCCGCCAGTCCCTCTATCAGAAAGACCAGGTCAAGAAGGTCATCCAGCTCAACCTGCGTAATCCCGAGCTGAGTGTGGAGCTGATCGCCGAGTCCGTCGGGATGTCGCCGCGTCAGATCCACCGGCTGTTTCTCGACGAAGGCATCTCCATCATGCGCTGGGTATGGACGCAGCGGCTGGAGCAGTGCTACCGCGAGCTGCTCCAGAGCGACTCGGCCCACCGCTCCATCAGCGACATCGCCTACACCTGGGGCTTCAACGACTCCTCCCACTTCAGCCGCGCCTTCCGCAAGCACTTCGGCGTCTCTCCCAGCCAGGCCAGACGTCGGGGGCTTGCCGCCGAGCCCCAGCGCGTAACGGTTTGACACGCCGCACTCTCAAGCAACGCAGAGGAGCTGGCGGCTTTCCCTTCATGACTCCCTGAGTCATCACCCCTGTCATTCTGAGTCAAGACGCCGAGACCTGATCTCGGTGAGACTACAGCCTCCACATCTCGCGCGGACGGGCGGCCGACGCCCACAAGAATCAGAATCAAAGTCGGCCATCCAAGCCCGTCTGGCACAGTGATCCGACACCCACACCCTCTGTGCCGCGAGATGTGGACCCTTTCTCGCTGACGGCTCCGGAGCGATCGCCCCCGGTCGCGTCAGCTCGCCAGGGCCGAGCAGACCCTGCCCCGTCGATAGGCCGATCGAGCCGGTCCTCGGAGGCTCGGGCTGCCTCGGCGCCGCACGATAAGAAGAATCGAAAACAACAAGACGATGCGCAACGTCCTGCTGGTGCCGCCCTTGGCGGGGCCGGCGGGACGCTGGTGCGTTTGGAGGAGGCTGGTGTCGAGACCGCCTTCGATCGCTTCGACCAGCAGAAGCCGCACTGCGCCTTTGGGATGGAAGGGACCTGCTGCGGCGACCTGCCGCCGTCTCGTTCGGCGATCTCGTAGGCGAGCTTTGGTTTGTCGCCCGCAAGCGGGCTCCTACGAAACTGCTTCAGGGCAGCTGGAAGATCGGAGGAGGCTCGCACCGGCATCGAATAGGGGGCGGCGCGTGTCGGTGCAGCGGACCCGGCTGCTTGCTCAACTCGGGTCAGCGGCCCAGAATTCGCCCATGCTTCAAGTCACTTCCGTCATCCGCATCCCAGAATCCGAGCTCCCCGAGCGCTTTATCCGGTCGCCCGGACCTGGCGGTCAGAACGTCAACAAGGTCGAGACGGCCGTCCAGTTGAGCTTCGATGTTGCACGCTCGCCCTCCCTGCCCGAGGACGTGCGCCGGCGTCTGCTTCGGCTAGGCGGCCGACGCGTCGACGGGGACGGGGTGCTGACGATCGAGGCACATCGCTTCCGCACCCGTGAGCGCAATCGCGAGGACGCCCGCGAGCGGCTGGCCGAGCTGATCCGTCAGGCAGCCCATCGTCCCAAGCCGCGCATTGCCACCCGGCCGACGCGTGGCTCCAAGGAGCGCCGGCTGGCTGCCAAGAAGCAGCGCGGCCGAGTGAAGCAGATGCGGTCTCGTCGGCCGAGCGACGATTGAGCCGCAGGGGCTAATGAGCTCGAGATGTCGCCGTGGGAGCGCCGCCCCGGCGCGACGCGTCAGGCTCCAAGGGTGGCGGATCGCGCCGAGGGCGGCGCTCCCACGGGCGTCAGGTCCGAGCGCTGGCGTTGCCCAGCCGGCGAAGCGGATCCTGCTTGTAGAAGCCTTGCAACAGCTTATAGACAGCCGGGTACTCGCCGACGAGCAGTGACGGCACCTCGAAGAAGGCCTCGCTGACCACGGCGAAGAATTCGGCCGGGGATTCCGTGGCGTAGGGGTCGATGGGCGTGTCTTCGCCCGAATTGGCGCGGCGACAGAGGTCGTCGTAGGCCGCGGCGAAGGCGTCCTTCCAGGCTGCGCCCGACATGCCGCGATGCAGCGGCGGGCAGCCGTTGGTGCTCCCGGAGCGTCCGTCCAGCTTATGCGCCAGCTCGTGGATGATGACGTTGTAACCATCCAGCGCCCGGTCCGCGCGAAGATCGGCCCAGGAGAGGATGATGGGGCCAAGGTCCCAGGACTCGCCCGCCTTCACTGTGTCGTCCACCCAAACCACGCCGTCGTCCCCCATGACTTGATGCTCTGGGACGAAGGCATCTGGATAGACGATGACCGAGTACCAGCCGTCGTACCAATCGAGCCCGAGCTCGAGCACCGGCAGGCCGGCCGACAAGGCGATGGTCAGGCGCATGGTGTCCGTCAGCGCCAGCCCTTGCGCGGGCTCCAGTGTCTTCCGGCGCAGAAAGCCGAGCGCGAGCCGGCGCAGCCGGGCCGATTCGGCGGCGTCCAGGCCGCTGAGTAGCGGAAGGGATCTCCAGACCTGCTCCCAGGTCGCCGCGTCGAAAGGATCTGGCTCATTGTCCGGGGCGAGCGACTGCCACCAGCGTGTCAGGGGGCTCATCATGGCGTCGTTTCGGCGGGCATTGCCGCTGCAATGGCGAGAGCGATGTCGATGGCGTCGGTCAAGGTCTCAACCCAAGTCAGCGCCGAGGGCGTGCGTCAACGCTGGGAGTCTTGGCCTCCAGGTCAACAGGTGTCGGTCTGGAGGCCGATGCTCCCAGGACCAGAGCCGGCATCAACGAGGCGAGCCCGACGCGCGCTGGCCTGTCGGACGTGCCTGCGCCTCATCGTCGGCGTCCACCGAGCCTTCCAGCTCGGCGCCGATCTCCAGCCAGTAGGGCTCGGCTCCGCAAGAGCCGCAGCCATCCCATACCTCCACGTCTTCATGCATGCTGCGCGGCCGTGGCTTGGCGGCGTCTCTGTCGTCTGCCGCCTCTGTCGGGCGCTCGTCGCGGGGATGGGCGCATGCTGGCGGTGAGGCTCGTTTGGGAGTGGGGCTGGGCATGATTCAGGCTCCGGTGGACGCGGGTGCGGGGCGTGCCTCTTGGCGCTGCGGAAGCTGGGGTTTGCGCAGGCTCATCCCGCTTCCGCATCCTGTAGGCTGGGGCACTGGGACGCAAGCTCGTAACCGCGCTGCCGACGGCGTTTGGCGATGATCTCCATCTGGTCGAGTCCGGCGGACTTGGAAGGGACCACAGTCACGCGCATCTGCCCGCGGCCCGATCCGAGCGCGCCCCAGCAGAGTACCAGTGTCCAATCTCCGAGCAGATCCTGAACGAGATCCACCAAGTAGTAGCGCCCCTTCTCAGGGTTGATCCAGCGTTGCATCACCGTGAGCCCTTGCAGAACATTGGCCCCAATGATGACACATCCGTCGTGCTGAGAACCGCGGCGCGGCGGATCGCGCCAACGCCAACAAGGCTGATCCCTTGGGTGCGCGAGCGCGCGGACCGCGGCCGTCCGGAAATCTCTCAGGCGCCCTGGAGCCCGTGCCAGTGCGTCCCAATGTCTGGCTCGCAAGCCCACAGATGCGGAGAAATTCATGCTCATGATCGACTACAAGGACATCAGCTGGTGGTACTGGCTCGTCACCGCCTGCCTGCTGACCGCCGGGCTCGCCGGCTATCCGCAAGGGTTCGTCTTGGCGGTTGCCTTGACGGTCCTCCAGCTCATCCATTTCGGCCTGCGCGAGCGCAGCCTGACGGCCTTCCCCATGCAGGTCCGCTTCTGGTATCTCGTCCTGCTGCTGGTTTCCCTGCCGCCGCAGATGCAGCTCCTCTATTGGCTGCCGACCATCGGCACCTGGGCGCAGGTCATCTTCGGCTACTGCACCATGGCGCGACTGGTGTCGCTGCTGCCCTGGAATCGAAGCGAGCCTTGGTCGGCCCGGCTGCTTTGGCGGACCTTCATCGCCCCGCCGGTGCGGGGCAATATCCTGCAAGGGCTGCCGCCGACGCAGGCCTGACGCCCCGGGAAAGGATGTGCACATGATGCAACAGCGACCTCCTCAACGCCTCAATGGGCCGGGCATGACCGTCATGCTGACCGCGCTCGCGCTGTCGGCAGTCCTGGCCTCGGGTCCGGCCTCTGCCGACAGCACACCGACGTCTCGGCAAGTCGGCCTCGCCGCCGCTGCGCTCGTCGGCCTGCCGCCGCACACCGACGGCGCCGACCTCGGGCAGCGCCCACCGCCGCCCGGACCGCTTGAGCGTTTGAAACGGATGCGCGCCGCCAAGCAGGCCTGTGACGGCCCCTGCGAAACCCCTTTTGGAGCTAGGATCGGCATTGCGGACGGCGTGGAGGCGCGGTCCAACTGCACCTCGACTTGCCTGCGCTTGGACTTCAGCTTCGTCGATCCGAGCTCGGGTGAGATCCGAGTCGCCAAGAAGTCGCCAGACCCCGAGCGTCTCGAATACGCTGGTGTGACCTACCAGTGCGTCGAGTACGCCCGCCGTTGGTGGATCCGCAACCTGAGTCTGACCTTCGGAGACGTGCCGACGGCCGCCGACATCTTCGACCTGACCCAAGGGCTCCGGCTGCCCGGACGTGAGCCCGTTCCGCTCGGACGGTCGCTCAATGGGGCCGGGAAGCGTGCCCCGAAGCGCGGCGATCTCGTCATCTACGGCCCAGATCCCACAGACCCGGAATGGCGCTTCGGCCACGTCGCCGTGGTCGTCGGCGTCAACCCCGGCCAGGGCTGGGTCGAGCTGGCCGAGGAGAACTACGACAACCGTCGCTGGCGCAATCCTCAAGCCTACGCAAGGCGCATCCGGCTGTTCGCCGTCGGTGGTCGCTACACCCTGATCGACGTCGAGCCCGGCAGGACGCAGAGCCCGGACGGTGGGCGGATCCTTGGCTGGGTGTATCCGTTGGACGAGCGGTAGTGGGAGACTGCTGGGAGCCGTTGCGACGGCGCATCTCGCGTCAAGGTGGCCGCAATTCGGCTCAATCCTCAGTGGGCGCATTCGTTGGCCATCGGATCTCAAGCCCAGGCACTGCGGACGCCTTGGTTGCGCCCTCGAGCTCGACGCTATCCGGTCGGCCATAGACGCCATCAGGGTCGAGGCGGTAGATGGTCAAGACCCGGTCGATCGGATGCACCAGCCAATATTCCCGCACAGCATGCCGTTCGTAGAGCGCGCGCTTGCGAATCTGATCATGAGCGGCCGTGCGGGCTGAGAGGATCTCGATGATCCAGTCCGGTGCGCCTCGGCCCCCCTTGTCGTCGAGCTTGTCCGGGTCGCAGATAACACTGATATCCGGCTGGACGACAGTGTCCACCAGATCGTCGGCTTCACTGGACTTCGGGAGTCGCACGTCGAACGGCGCGGCATAGACGTCGCAAGGATGCTCGAGTAGCTGATTTGCGATCTGTCGCGTGACCTCGACGGCCAACGCCTGATGCAGGCGTGTCGGCGCGGGCGACACCGCGAAAGCTGTCCCGTCAATGAGCTCCCAGCGCTCCTCGTCCGGCCAGCGGCAGTAATCGCCATAGTTGAGATGACCAAGATTGGTCGCTGCTCGCGGCATGGTGGTCGCTCCTAAAGACGTTGTCCTCTTGAAGGATACTGTGCTTGGCTGGCCCCTGGTGACTCTGCGCGACCTCCAATCCTGAAGCCAAGTCCCGGAGTCTCGTAAGGTGCCGGAGTGTCGCGTCTGCGCTCGTGATACCCGTCGGGTCGATCCCTCGCCGACGGGACTCGCGCAGGGCGACAACCTTCTCAGCCCGGGCCGTCCCGCTCCGGGTCGCTGCTCCGCCTCGAGTAGCGCCGTTGGCGCACTCGGGCTACGCACGACCCTACGACGAATGACTCTACGGCGTGTGTGACTGCGCTTTGCATATTGCCTTCACGACGAAGGACTCACGTCCTTCGTCATTACGGCAATACGCACGCGCACACGCCTACCCGGGACTACCGGCCTCGCGCTTTGCGCTTCCCTGGCCGGCAGCGGACGAGCCCAAGAGACTGTGAAGAAATTCTGCGTAGGTTGGGCTGAGGTACGAAGCCCAACATGGCGGCGGCTCTCCCGTTTGCTCTGGGGTTGTGATATCTTTAAAATCAATGGCTTGCCTGCTGCTTTCCGCTAGAACCCTATT
>NZ_JAAIJQ010000137.1 GCF_010820565.1 Thiorhodococcus minor
CGCCCCCCCCGGGGGTGGTTGGCCCCGCGGCCGCCCCCCCGCCGGGCCCTGGGGGGCGCGCCCCCCCCCCGCGCGGGGCCCCGGCGCGGGGCGCGCCCCCGCTCCCACCGGTCAAGCGATTGGGCTCAACGATGATCGAGGCCCAGTGCCCCGATGTTTGAAAGAGCGCCAAACCTGCGGCCTTTCGCATGAAAGCGCGGCAAAACGACCGCTGGAAGCTGGCCGCTGGTGGCTGGCAGCGATTGCTTCGCTAGTCCATCCAGCCGAGCACGTCACGTGCGATCGACCAGCGCGGCTTGCCGTTCTTGACCGCCTGACCCTGCACCCAGTAGTCGTAGAGCGCATCCAGCTCGCCGCTTTGCTGTTTGAGCAGCAGCCAGTTGTCGACATAGTCCTTCATCAGGGTGTCGCCCTTGCGCAGGGCCAGTGCGATGGGCACCCGGATGGCCGGCTTGGGCACGACCAGACTGTAGCTGGGATGCAGCAGGGTGTAGGCGGAGCCGATCATGGCGAGGGTCACTAGAGCGTCTGCCGGCTCGTTTCCGTCCTTGGTGAAGAAGTCGTCCAGGCTGTCGAGGCGGACGATCTCGGCCATGGGTGCCCCGCGCTTGATGTGGTGCTCGTAGAGTGAGAGGCCGCTGAGGACGGCGATGCGCAGATCGTCGCGCTCGCGCAGGGCGGCCATGCTGGAGAAGGCCTTGCGCTGGGCGTCCGAGATGACCACGCCCAGGCCGTCGGTCAGATAGGGCACGGAGAAGGTGGCGCGACGCGCCCGCTCCGGCGTGATGGTCAGGCCGGTCGCGATGAGGTCGCAGTACCCGTCGTCGAGCAGGTCCGCGAAGCGCTCGCGCTCGATCGGGATGAGGTCGAGCCGCACGTCGAGATCGGCGGCGAGCGCGTGCATCAGCTCGATGTCGTATCCAACCAGGCTCCCCGCGCTATTGACATAGGACTGAGGCAGCAAGCCTCCGACATAGCAGGCCCGCAGCGCGTCGCGCTCGGTGATCCTGTCCAGTGCGGATTGCCCGGGGCTGGCGGGGTCCTCGGGCCGCGGGGCTGGCTCGCTGGCGTCGGAATCGACGCGCGTGCGCGGCCAGGGGGCCTCCTTGAAGGTCATGGACAGGATGGCGTCGTCCTTGGTGTAGCGGTTCTCCACCAGGGTCGAGAAGATGAGATTGATCAGCAGCAGGGTGCCGATCCCGAGGGCCGCCGACCCCGTGATGAAAACCCCCAGGCGGCGCCAGCGCACCTTGAGAACGCCGGCCACGGCGGCAGTGATCAGGATGGACAGGGCGACCGTATGCACACCGGCCAGCAGGGTGCCGAAGCGCCCGGTGAAGACGTCCACGGCGACGAAGAGATTGAACATGTCCGCTGGGACGTTCATCAGGTCCAGCAGGAAGGGCAGGGCGATGACGACCTCGCCGAAAAAACTGAAGAGGCCCGAGGCGAGAAACTCCGGATACTGAGACAGGGGCACCGGGTTTCCGGCGAACCAGCCGGCGAAGAGGACGAAGGACAGGGCGATCAGCTTGCCCAGGTTGGGGATGTTGAAGTTGATGGGGGTCACCACGTCGACCACCGAGCTGGACTCCTCGCGCGAGACGCCGGCCCGCTCCAGGATCTCCTTGGTCGACTCCGCCAGCAGCGGCAGCACGATCAGGAGCGAGCCGGTCGCGAAGGCCGTGACCAGGGCGTCTCGCGTCGTCACCAGGGTGTCCTTGAAGCCGATCGGCGTCAGCGCGGAGACCAGCCCCGGAACCACCCAGAGACTCAGCAGCAGGGCCATGGCGATATAGGTCACGATGTAGACCTGCACGCGGCCGAACTCCTCCACGCCCATGGTCCCCGCTGCCGTGGCCGTCAATGCGAAGACCCCGATCGGTGCGAGCTTGGCGACGAACTGGGCGATGAGCATGAGCGCGTGGCTCAGCTCGTCGAGGAAATCCACCAGCATCGCCTTGCCGCGTAGCAGCGAGGTGGCGAGCCCCATGGCGATGCAGAAGAGGACGATGGCGGGGATGGTGCCGTCGCTGAGCGCCGCGAAGGGGTTGGCCGGGATGTAGAGGGCGAGGAAATCCGTGGGCGTCGGCTCCTCCAGGAGGCTGGTGCTGTAGAAGGAGGCCGATTCCCAGTCGGGATAGCCCAGCGGGATGAGCGCGACCACGACCAGGATGAGGCCCCAGAAGATGAGGATGAGGCCGCCGCCCTTGACCGCGAGCAGCTTGATGCGATCCATGCTCAGACGGCCGATGGCGGCGATCAGCGAGACGACGATGTAGGGGATGACCGTCATCTGCAGCAGGGCGATGAAGATGGATCCCAGCGGCTGCACGACGGCGGCCGACTCGCCGAAGAAGAGGCCGGCGCTGATCCCGAGCACCAGGCCGATGATGACCTGACCGGACAGCCCGATGCGCGGTCGCTTCGGGCGCTGGTCCTCGGCGATGCTGTCCGCGGTCGTGCTGGTGCTCATTCCGCGGTCTCTGCGGGCGCGGCGTTCAGTACCTCCGCGCTGACGTGGTCTTCACCGGGCAGCGCGTCCCAGACCTTGCGGAAGTCGGCATCGTCGAGCAGACGTTTCAGCAGCGGCGGCTCGATGCCGAGCCCGGTCTCCGGGATGACGGAGTAGCGCTTGAGGACGGGGTTGATCAGCAGCGCCCGGCGGGCCGCCTCGGATGCGGCGTCCATGGCGCCGGCCTCCGCCTGAGCGCCCGCGAGCGCGATGAATCCCGCGTCGCTGAATTCGTAGAGGTCGACGGCCTCTTCGGCCTTGGCGAGGGCCGTCTCGACGGCCCGGGCATGCGCCTCCTCGTCCTTGGTCTGGCGTGCCTGCCGCAGTGCGGCGTGGGCCTCGCTCACGGCGATCTGCGAGAGCCGAATGCCGAGGAGCCTGTAGAGCTCCTTGATGGGTGTCGGGTGGTCTTCGACGTGCAGATCCACCAGCCGATCGTTGGCGCCCATGTAGCCCGCGCCCTGACGCACCACCAGGAGTGCCGCCGACTGACGGCCGCGCGCGTCGCCGCCTGCCGCCTGGCCCGCCGCCAGCGCGGTGACGAGCCGGGTCGCCAGATCGCCGTCGGTCGTCTCGAAGGTGGCGGCCATGGCGTCCACGACCTCCGGGCCTGCGAGCAGATTGCCTTGCACCGCATAGTTGTCGCCCGTCTTGCCGCCCGACCAGGGCAGGGTCTCCTGACCCGTGAAGGTCGCCGCCGAGCCGTCCGCCGCGACGATGCCGACCTGGCGCTGCGCGCGCAGCGGGTCTTCGGCAAGGAGGCGCTCCAGCGTCTTGTCCGGGGGCTCGCCGGCCTCGAGCCGTCCGAGGCCCTGGGGTCCATAGAGGATGTTGCCCCGCGCCTGCGTGGCCAGGGCGCCGACATTGGCCCGCGCATGCGGCACCACGGCGCCGACGCCGAAATACTTGGACTGCACCGCCACGCCGAGATCGCCCGTCGTCGCGTCGCGCGCGACGATGGAGAAGGTGGCGATGTGAGTGTCGGCCTGGGGCTGGGGCGAGAGGAGGGCGAAGAGGAGCAGAATCGAGATGACGAGAAGAGGGCGGCGATCCAAGACCTCTGGAGTCAGCTGCCGGCGGGAGCGAGTGCCCGTGACCATGGCTGTTACCTCTGGGAATCTTTGCGCGGAAAGGCGATCGCGCGGCCGCAATCATAGGTGACCGGGCTGGGGTTTGCACAGGTGGCGCGCTTGTACAGGCCATTCCGTGAAATCCCCCTCGGAGCCATCAGCGACGAGGCTGCGAGACTCCTACACCGCTGTTGCCGAAGCGCCCGAGCCCTGACGACGCTGGATCTCCTCGGCGATTGGCTTTGGTCGCAACTGGATAGAAGCGGGCACTAGCCCGCTGGGGTGTGCTTGTCGGCTCTGCGCGGATTGCTGTCTGTCGCCTACCTTGGTGCAGTGACCGTAGTCGACCCTTTGCTGCCGCAGAAACCGTCTAACTGAGCGACCGCAATGGAGCGCCCTCCGGACATGGAGGCATAGGGTCGAATCAAGTATGGGCTGAGCTTGCGAAGCACATCCTTCGTGATCACTGCCAGCGTGCAGGAAGCTCCGGTCGCGAAACTCCAGCTTCGCGAGGAGGAACGAATTCGCCATCAGTGTCAATTTCTTGTGCATCCTTTCGGGCTATTTGCGGAATAGGTGAGCCTGAAGATCATCCAGCCGACACCACCCCGAGGCACACAAATTCTGGTAGCAAGAGCCTGAGTCTCGGCGGGAGGAGCCGGCGTTGACGCTGTGCAGCGAAATCGGTCTCCACTCTAGTAACGGAGTGTTGGCGCTGCTCGACGAGACAAACACGATCTGGAAATATTCGGATCGCCCCCCCCTTTTCACCAAAGACGCTGGGAAAGTCCGACACCCTGCTAGAATCGGGGTCTCACGACGCCTCGCGCGCGAACGCTCCTGACCGCCATGTTCCGATTGACCGAACTTTCAACCGTTGGCTACCGTGCCTTTCCGGGCCGCCTCGACCTCGAATTGCGCCCGTTGACCCTGCTCTACGGACGCAACAACGCCGGTAAGAGCGCGGTGCTCAGGCTGCTGCCGATCCTCGCCGACTCGGTGGCGGACGCTGCGACCTCCCCCTTCGACATCGGCCGGGTCGCCGGTTCGGGCACGAGCTTTCTGGATGTGCCGGCTCGTGCCGGCGAGGCGGCACCGCTCAAGCAAGTGACACTGACGCTCGTCTGGACGGATGCCGACGAGCAGCGCTGCCACGACGCCTTCATCCTCAAGTACATCGACGAGGCCAACCAAACCATCGTCGCAAGCTACCGATGCTCGTCTCCTGTTGCGGTGACCTGTGATATGGCAGCACAACCCTGGCCGGATCACGAGACCTATCGCGTGAGCGTGGGTGGCGACGGGTCGGGGGATCAGACCATTCGGCCCCGTTTCTCCGGGCTGGTGCCGGCGGCCGACTCAGCCCTGCCGGCGGCCCTGGGCGGCCTGCGCGAGCGGTTGCTCCGGCTGCGCGGACAGATCCAATGGCTGCATTCGGTACGAGGGCGTTGGCCACGCCTGGTCACCAAAACGGGCCGCCGATTCGTCCTGCTCGATGCTGACGGCGCGAACGCCGCCGAGGCCGTATTGACCAACCCGACAGTATTCGATGACGTGGCCGCCTGGTACGCACGGCCTGAGATCGGCCGGCGCTTGGAACGGATAGACGCGGCGGTCGGGCAGCCCATTTACCGACTGCTGCTGAATCCGAGCAGCGGACCCTTGCGTGACATCGATCTGCTCGATACCGGTGAGGGTATGATCCAGGTGCTCCCGGTCCTCGTCGCCGCCGCGCTGGCGCGCGCGCGCGGCGACGCTGGGATACTCGCCGTCGAAGAGCCGGAGAGCCATCTGCATGCCAACGCCCAGCAGGCATTGGCGGACCATCTATGCGAGATCGCGGCTGGCGCGAGCGCACCAACCATCGTCGTCGAGACCCACTCGCGCGTCTTGATGCTCGGCGTGCAACTGGCCCTCGCCGAGGGACGCTTACCGCCGGAGCGGGTACGCGCCTATTGGATCGACCAGGAGTCCACCGGCGAGAGTATCGCGACACCGGTCGATTTCGACCGGCATGGTCGCCCGCTCGGGGGGTGGCCGCAGGCCGCGTTCGACGAGGATCAGGCCCTCGCCCGCCGTTTACTGGACCAACAGTTGCAAGGTGGCGCCTTCGGCTGACCATGCGCGTCCTGATCGATGCCGCATTCTTTGCCGGTCACGAGGCCGATGAGCTGGCGTTTCTGGAGCTGTTCTCGCTGGCGCACGATGGCCGGCACCTGCTGCTGACCGCGCCGGCCTTCGGGCCGGATGGTCCCCGCGAGGTGCTCGACTGGCTGGCAGGTTTGCCTGAGGTCTGCTGTCGGCAGATCAAGCAGGTTCTGGAGCAAGGCGTGCGCGCCGCAAGCGGCTTGCCGGCGGATGCGGTGGGCGTCAGGCTGGTGGCCGGGAGCAGCTCCGACTGGCCAGCCGGCCGGCTCTGCCTCCAGGACGCGCGACGGCTGCTGCAGACGCCGCTGGGCGTCATGGTCGAGAATCGCCGCGCCGACTGGCGCTTTCTGTTGGCATTGGCGCCACCAGCCCAGCGCTACCAATTGCAGCAGGCCCTCGACCACGGCTGGCTGGAGATTCTGCACGCTGGCGGGCTGGGAGAAATGAAGGCATGGCTCGAAGAACTGCTGGATCAGCCCTTCACGTACTCCAGCAACGCCACGAGGCTGTTGCGCCTATGGGTGATGTTCGATCGCGATGCCGATCCCGCCGACCGCAGCCAGCCCTCCCAAGAGTCCATCGCCATGAAGACCTTGTGCGAATCCGCACCCGCGCGGCCCTGGACCTTGGGCCACTATCGACTCGGTCGGCGCACCATCGAGAACTATCTGCCGGAGGCGGCGTTGCGCCGTTGGCAGTCGGAGAGGTCCGGCGCCGAAGGCACAAGGCGCCGGGAGGTCGTCGATGCGTTTTGCAAGCTGCGTCGAGACCAACCCGCAGCGGCGCGGCAGTACCCTATGAAGTCGGGCCTGTTGGCGGATCTATCCGATGAGGCGAGGAAGGATGTGGAAGGGAAGCCACGTCGGATTCAGGACTTGGATCTTGTTCGCTTCAACCAGTTGTCCGCAGCGGACCATGCCAGGCTCAAGGAGTTCGGCTGGCTCGATGGGGCGAGGCGTTGGATCCAGGATGCCGACCTCGATCCTTTATTCCAGGGGTTGTCCGATACCGACCGCAAGGCACTCAGGAAAGGGTTTGGAGGAAAGATCGCGACCTATCTGGAGAATGTCGGGGAAGCGGAGTTCCGCCACGAATTCGAGCGTCACCTTGCGCAGGGCGAGCCCGACCGCGAAACCATCCTTAACACCCTGTTCGCGAGGCTCTAGCCGATGGCCGGATTGTTCGAGACTCCGCAAGTGCCCCGGCTGCCGACCTTGCTCGCGGAGGTCAGGAGCGGAGCGATCCTGATCCCGAACTTCCAGCGTCCGTTCGAGTGGGACGATGATCGCCGGCTCGATCTGCTCGACAGCGTGGACAAGGAGATGCCGATCGGGGCGATCCTAGTCTGGCGCACACGCGAGCACAGGCTGGCTTGCCTAGAAACCCTCGGTGCCTTTGGTCTGCCCAGCGGGCCGGGTCCGCAGGTGCCCCGCGCCTACCTGCTTGATGGGCATCAGCGCCTCGCGACCCTGTATGCGGCCTTGAACTGGACGGATAACCGGGACGATCTGCTCGCGGCGGGCGTGCGCTGGCCGGTGTGGTACGACTTGGCGGCCGAGCCCGGCGACCGGCCGTTTCGCTTCCTCCCGCAGAAGCGGCAGCCGCCGCCGAGCTGGCTCCCGATGTACGCTTTGCTAGAGCCCAAGCGGTTGTATGAACAGCAGAAGCGTCTGCTCGATGAGGGGCTCGACGAGGAATCGCAGCGGGCCGAGCTGCTCGCGAACCGCTTCAAGGACTACCAGATTCCGATCATGCCCCTGATCAGCGAGGACCTGCGCCTGGTTACGGACAGCTTCGTGCGGGTCAACAGCGGCGGCAAGCGGATGAACGAGACTCACATGGTCCGGGCATTGGCCTATGCCGACGACTGCGACGTCGAGGGCAAGATCGAGGCGCTACGTGCGGAATTGGAGCCGCTCGGCTGGGGTGCGCTCGACGATCAGATCCTGCTGAACGTGCTGAAGGTTCGATGGGGCCTGCATATCTATGGCGCCGTCCCGCGGGAACTGAATGAGCTGGTGCAGCAGCATGGTTGCCACCCAGTATTCGACGAATTGCGTCGGTCAATTGGATGGGCCGTTCGGCTGCTCGCGGATCTCGGCGTCCGCGGACCGCGCGCGCTACCCTATGCGGCCCAGCTCATCGCCATCGCCGAGCTCGGCCGCCGGCTGAACGGCAACGAACCCGATCAGAGCCAAAACGCGACAGTGAGCCGTTGGTTCTGGGCAACGACCTACGGCGAATACTTTACCGGAATGCCCGGCAATCGTTTTCGGGATGCAATCGATGCTCTGTATCAGGCCGTCACCGAGGGCTGCGACCCGATCCCACCCGATCTGATCCGCGAGGTCGACCCGATCCATACCTTTAACTTCCGCGCGACGCGCACCAAGGCGCTGGCGTTACGGATGACCTGGAGGATCGCGGACGACCAGCTTCGCGAGCGCACCCAGCAAGCCCTGGGCGAGCAAGGAGTGGACGCGGTTCATCTCTTGTTCGCAAGGCGAGGTGCAAGGCTGCCGGAAAACCGGATCGTGGCGCTGCCTGAAGAGCTCCAACGGGTGCGACAGGGGCTCATGTGGTCAAGGGACCTCTTTCTATTCGGCACATCGAGGGATCCGAGCGCGGCGATTGAAGCGAAGCACCTCGCGCGAAGCCGCCTCCTGAGCGAGTATTTGATCCTGCCAGATGCGCCGGTCACGCACGATTCTCAGGGAGATGAGATTGCGGATGCCCTCGAACACATCCTGACCGACCGCCGGACGCGGATCGACGAGGTCGAACGCGCTTTTCTCGACCGGATCGGCTTCTCTTTCGCCAGCGACGAGGCGGCGGAATGATGGGCGGCTTGGACATCGCAGCCATGCCTTGCGACGACGCATCGCGCTCGGAGCATCCGAGGGCATCGATCTCTCGATCTCGAATCGCTCCGACCAAAGCGGACAATGCCCCTCGTGGCCGATCGCTATCGACGATTCGCGCAAGCAATAGGTCGTGAACACCAGGGGTTATTTTTCTTGCTGTTGGCTGCCCATGGCGGCACCCTGACTCGCCTTGATCTGGCGGACTATCAAATTCGCTCTCATGCGTTGCGGTGGATTGGCGCGAAACGCTTTAGAGCACTGCGAGTGCATTCAGCGGTCAGTCGATATTGCGAACGCGTCCGATCGGCCGGACCTGAGTGCGCAGCGGGCCGGCCGCT
Source organism: Thiorhodococcus minor (assembly GCF_010820565.1). Lineage (GTDB taxonomy): Bacteria > Pseudomonadota > Gammaproteobacteria > Chromatiales > Chromatiaceae > Thiorhodococcus > Thiorhodococcus minor. Next base: position 8,936 of record NZ_JAAIJQ010000137.1, read on the forward strand.
ATGAGTCCCTTTGCAACGGGCGCAACCTGCCGAGCGCGCCCGATCTGCGTACACGAAGTTGTGATCTTTGACCTGGGTGAGTTGGCAGGAGAGCGCAG
>NZ_JAAIJQ010000138.1 GCF_010820565.1 Thiorhodococcus minor
TCGGCAACGTCAAGAACAGTCTGCACGGCTCCTACCATCATGCCAGTGGCAAACACTTGCCGCGCTACCTCGGCGAGTTCTGCTATCGCTTAGACCTTGTGCCCAGGATGGCGGCGGCCGGTCGCCGGACCCGGCGCCATCCCCGCCAGCCCCAAGATGCCCATGAGCCGCTGCACGCGCTTGCGGTTGACCGCATAGCCCTGCTCGCGCAGCGACACCACCATGCGCCGACTGCCATAGAAAGGGCGCCGGGTGTACTGCTCATCAATCAGCTCCAGGAGGCGCAGCTCCACAGCGTCCGCTGCCTCTTCGCCGCGATGGGCGTAGACTCCTGAGCGGGCCACCCCGCTCAGCGCGCATTGACGGCTCACCGCCAACCCCGCCTCGCGCTCGATCCAGCTGCGCCGAACGCTCACAGGCTGAGTCCGGACTTTTTTTTCAGCCAGTCCAGCTCCATTTTCAAGCGCCCAATCTCGCTGTAGAGCCGATCCGTGTCCGCCGCACCATCCGCTGTCTTCGGCCCGCGCTTCTTGGCAAACAGTGTCTCCGCCTGCTCTAGGATCTCGCGTTTCCACTGCCCGACCTGCACCGGATGAACGCCATAGGCTTGCCCGATCTCGTTGACTGTCTTGACCCCGCGGATCCCCTCAAGGCCAACTTTCGCCTTGAAGGCTGCCGTGTAGGTCTTGCGCTTCGCTTCGCCCATCTCTTACTGCCCCTTTCGATTGAGCGGCTAGCTTAAACTACTGTCTGTTTTTCGGGGTCCACTATAGTACGTCGTACCGACACAGCCGCTCGAGCTTCTGGCGTTGATCCGCCCGCGCCGCCACCCCGGCGTGCAGGGAAACCCCGGCCACCTTCCCGACGCCGTCATCGAACGACTCGTCGCACGCTCGCAGTGTCTGCAGCGCGAACACATTGCGAACCTGCTGCGGCCCGACGGCGGTAGGGTAGGTGATCGACGAACCCAGGAGCTGTTCCATCGCGCCGGATTCGAGCGCGTCGCCAGCCAGGTAGCTGTTCTCCGCAGGAGGTCCCGCTCGAGCAAGCGAGCGCCTTCGCTTGCAGCAAGGACGGGATGCGCCACCCGCAAGAGCCGAACGGGATGGAAGATGACGTCACCGAGCTGGCGGAGGAGCCCCGACTGCGGTGAGGGCATCGATTGCTGTTAGGCGCGCGGGGAGCCCGCGGCTTTTTCAAGTTCCAGCAGGATATTTAATGCGTCGATGTCGGTGAAGATTCCGGCCAGCTCCTCACCTCTCACCACCGGAAGGGCTCCGAATTTCTTCTCCACCATCAAGTGCACCGCATCGGCAACCGGCGTGTCTTCGGTCGCCGTCATCGGCTCCTTGGCCATGATTCTAGCCACGGGAGTGGCCACCATCTCCTGCACGAAGTCCTCCCGTCGCATACCCGATAGCAGCGAGGGTGTGGCTCGACGGATGTCGCGATCCGTGACCATCCCCACGAGCCTGGAGCCGTTGGTGACCGGCAAATGACGGATGTGGTGCCTCCCGAGCAAGGACACCGCCTCCTTCATGCTCGTCGTCTCGCACACGGTAAACAGGTTCTGAATCATGTACTCTCCGACTCGCATAGGCTCAACTTCTTTTCGTTGTGCCAGGACTTTTAACACGTCGATCTCGCTCAAGATCCCGACCAGCTCCTCACCTCTCACCACCGGAAGGGCTCCGAATTTCGTCTCCACCATCAAGCGCACCGCATCGATCAGCGGCGTGTCTTCGGTCACGGTCTTCACCGTCACCGGCTCCTTGGTCATGATGCGACCCACGGGAGTGGCCTCCAGCACGTCCTCGTAGTCCCCTTCGATACCCGACTGCAGCGCGGGTGAGGCTCGACGGATGTCGCGATCCGTCACCATCCCCACGACCCTGGAGCCGTTGGTGACCGGCAAATGCCGGATGTGGTGCCTGTCGAGCATGAGCACCGCCTCTTTCATGCTCGTCTGCTCGGACACGATAAACGGGCTCTGAGTCATGCACTCTCCGACTCGCATAGGAAGAACCTCTTTTCGTTGTGCTGGAAACCGGCCCTAATTGACGATTTGATACATGCTTAAATAGCCGCCCCAATCGGATCGAAAGACCAATTTTAAATCAGCAAGCTCTTTTTCGGCTGCGGTGGTAAAAGGAAGTAAGCTGGCGAGCAAAGAATCTTCAAAAGTCGGATCGATGATCCTCCAGGCACGAACAAAGTTCTCATCGACAGGCTGTAGCATATAACTGCCGGTTCCTTCTCCTTCACGAGCCCATTCTCTAACCTGTCTGATCTGACCGTGCAGATCGGAATCGGTCGAAAACAAACGCGTCTCTAAGGGCAGGCCTTGGCCGGCTAAAAGGCTGATCTCTTGTATATGTGCCATATCATCGGCACTTATCAAGATATAGTTATCACCTGCATCCGTATACAACTGGCTCAAGCATGACTTGGCATCTCTGGCATTGCCGATTAAACATTGCGCGAAGACAATCAATTGTTCTTGCTGAGAAAACCCATTACCGATCTCTCGCCAAAATGATTTCTCTTCTGGATTGGAGAAGGCCTTTTCGACAGGCTGTTCTGGGATGGCCATTCGTCCTGTAAATAGATGCAGACGTTGAGCGTTATCCCAGTAAGTGATAAATCTATCCGAGTCTATGGTGTGTTTCTTAACAGCAGCAGAGAGAAACTGCCACTTTTCTTGTCGGTATTGATGATGTCTGTTCTTATCCCTTGCATCCGCTTCTTCTTCATTGATTACAGGGACAGGATAAATGATGGCCCGACGCTCTTTATTGTCAGCCAGGTATTCAGCCACAAACATTTCCAGTTCTTGATCTCCTGGGCTACTGACTAAAAACTTATTTAGCGACTTGATAGGAAAGCGACTATCTATATCTTGATACTTGGACGTTTCAACGGCTGATTGTGAATAACTGAACTGTGTATTATGTTCATTGCTAAAGGTTATTGATGTAGTGGCTAAAGCAATAATTAGGAAGGAGATTCTAGGCTGAGACATGGCGTAGTTCCGAATAGAAGTTTAACTGGTAGAGGTCTGGTAGAGGAATATTGAAAATGAAGGTAAAGGCAGGGAATAAAGACCCTATGCAGATCTGACTACTTCGGCATAGGGTCTATAAAGGCCGGATTACTTGCTGAGCTCCTCTACCTTTTCCTTCAACTCAGCAAATTCTCGGATCTGGGTATTCCGATCCTGGATCTCCGTATAACGGCGCATCAACCTGGCCCAACCTTCAGAGTAGGTGAAGCCGCCTGGGTTTACATGGAACAGACCTTTGTAATGCTTGATCAGATCATGCTCCCACATCTCGGCATGGGTGCGGCCAGTGAATGAAGGATTATTACCCTTGGCCCAGAACAATCCATAGAAATCGCCAGGGGCATCTTCTGCAGGCGCTGGTGGTGCAGGACGATTGGTCTTTTGCCCAACCATTAAACCATCATCATACAATTTCTGTACGATCTGTTTGGCTTCTTGTTCCACCTCAAGACCTTGAATGGTGCCTTTGTCTGCCGTATCCAGCCAGGCTTTGGCAAAGCGTTGAGAGTGACACTGAGCACAACTGGCGACCCACGCTTGTTTGCGTTCTTCAAACCAAGGATGGTCTAGGTTATCCGCAATTTCAGGGGTTGGATTAAAGCCCCAACGAACTTTGCGTACCAAGTTGTGTGAATATTCACCCTTGTATTCAAAGTGACAAGTAGCACAGGTGGGTGCAGTGTAATTACCTTCGGTTAGGTGATCTTTCAATTGAACTTCAAAGTTCCAATTGTCTTTACCCATTGTCTCGTAGACCACGCCATGCTTAGACAACATGTAAGCTTCAAACTCGTTGTGATCGACACCGTTGTGGCAGGTGGCACAGGCCTCAGGCTTACGGGCCTCGGCGGCAGAGAAGGTATGGCGAGTATGGCAGCCATCGCATTTGTTTTGTTGGTAGTGACACATATCACAACCTTGCGCCACTTCACGTTGTGACATACCAGCCCAGATGGCGGTTTCCACATTGGCCTTCCAGTCCATGGCATGGGAAGGATGTCCATCCGGCCACTGTCCTTGCGGCCATTTTTGTTTTTTCTCATCCTCGGCTTCGGCGAATTCCTGCACGTGGCATTCACCGCAAGCAGCACGGTCGGGCAATCTTAATTCTTTGTCATGCACTAGAGAGGTTTTGCCAACACCGCCATGACAATCAATACAACCTACGGTAGCCAATTCTTGACCTTCTTTTAATACACCTCGTTGTTGCAGGCCTGTTTCGATCTCCTCCAACATGGCCTTTTTATAAAAACGGGGATCGTCATGGTGCAACTCTCGGATGTGATCAAGATTAGCGTGAGTGCTGTCTTCCCAGGCATGTACCCACCCGGGTGTGGTGCCCTTATGGCAGTCCACGCATTGTTCCGCCGTGAATTCTCCTTCTACGGTGTCAGGTGGCTCATAGAAGGTAACAGGATTCCAGTATTGTTGGATTGGGATGGGTTCCCAAAGGTCGGCGTACTTTCCTTTTCCAGGATGATCAGCATAATACTTATCTTTTAACGCTTCATAGTCAGTAGCAGCATAACTGGAAGCGCTGGTGAGCATGAACAATAGAATGGCGAATCTAGCTATCATGTTATTTTCTCTGTTGTGGTCAAGCCCAACCGGACACCCGACTAAGCACACTGCAACGTCTAGATGTACGTGATGTCGGTCGTCCGTACCCGGTTCTTGTCCGTCGCCGCAAAATCCCGGTTCAACACGTTCTTTGCCACCGGCAGCGCGTGCTAGCTGCCCGTCGTCAGCACGAGCCGTTTCTTCCGCTTCACCACCAGGCCCAGCTTTTTCATCAGCTTACGGATCCGGTAGCGCCCAATCTCACAGCCTTCGCTTTCTCTCCGTCGTCATCTTTCACCTCGTTCGGTAGTATTACCACCTCAGCGAGGTGTCCGGGAGGATTAGACGACTTCACATTATCGCCCGGACCGGCGCGGTCACCCTGATTCAGCGCTGGCTCATAGGTGTCGGCAACATCACCACATGCGCTGTAGCCGATCAGTTGGCCATCGTCACTCCACCATTCATCCACGATACCCTGGTCGGAGCTATGCACATGGCGAATGCTGCTGCCCGCACGGCTCGAGCGCTCCGGCGGTGCCGATTTGATCGGACAGGTGCGAGACTTAACAAGAACCATCGGCACGCGTGACTCGAAGCTCCGCTTGCCTTCACCACAAAGCTGATCCACGATCACGGCGGCCTGGCGATTGATCGGCTCGACGAATGAAAACACCTGCCCCTTGTGTTCAGCACAATCACCGACAGCGTAGATATCCGGGTCGCTGGTACGCATGGTGTCATCGACATTGATCCCCTTGCCAACATCGAGGCCTGCTCGGGCCGCAAGCTCAACGTTGGGCTTCAGGCCGATCGCCGAGATCACGACGTCGCGCTCCATGGTGTGCCCATCCTCGAACTGGATCTGCAACCCACCGTCTTCTTTGGCGATATCGTTCATCGTGGTGCCGAGAATAAACTCGATTCCGGTCTGGACGTATCGATCGCGAACGTAGGTGGAAACACCCTCGGACACCACGGACGACAGCAAATACGCGGCTCTATCGTTGATCGCGACCTCATGCCCGGCACGAGCAAGGTGGTCGCCCAATTCACATCCGATCAAGCCGGCACCCAGAATCAGTACCCGCTTGCGACCGCTGTTGAACAATTCCGTCAGTGACTCATACTGATCCAGGTCATTCAGCTGATGGATATGCTGCTGGATACGACGATCGTAGAGACGCAACGGCACCGCGCCCGTCGCAAGCACCAACTTGGCGTACTCGACCTTGCCTTTGCTGGTTAACAAACTGTTTTTCTTACGATCGAGACCAAGCACCTGGGTACGCGCACGCAAGTCCACGTCCAGCAACTGCGCGCGATCCGGACCTTTGGCAATGATCAGATCCGCACGTGACTTGCTGGTAACGGACACGGACAGGTGCGGCTTGTAGTAGTAGTCACCATCATCTTTCGTGACGATGGTGATCGGGCCTTTGGCACCATTCTGGCGCAGTTGCTCGGCGATGTACCAACCGCCGATCCCAGCGCCAACAATCACAATGGGCTCGCCTTCCTGGTCGGTGTTGCGCTCGGCAACGGCTTGCGCATGCTCGGACAAACCGGCGAATTCAAAACTCTCGCGAGGATCACCACACACCGAACAAAACCATCCCTCCGGCAGGTCTTCAAATCGAGTCCCCGGGGCCACCCCGTGAATCGGGTCACCCAGAGCTTCGTCGTAGATATGCTCGCAAGTGACACAACGATAGCGTTTAAAACTCATCTTACTTCTCTCGTGTATTCATGTGGTGATCGAAATGATCCTTAACCGCGCCCCTAACAATGGCGACAGATATTGGTCATTGCGACACGAGAGCCTAAGCCAACAGCCCCTACCACCGGTAGAACCCCCGTACGAATTCTCAGCGGCTCATGCCGCTGCCTCGACGGTACCCTGAGCAGCCAGAGACTCCAGCCACTTCGCCCATACCTGCTGGGCCGGGCCTTGCAGAGTTGGCCCATAGCGCTGACCATCTTCCCGTAGTTCAGGAACCGTCAGCCCTTCTACTGACGCAATTTCGTGCGCATGACCGAGGTACCAGCTTTCCAAGGCCTCGGGTTCAACTTCCAAATGGAATTGCAGCGCCAGTACATTGTCTCGGTAGCTGAATGCCTGATTAGGATAGACCGCCGACGACGCCAGCCGGGTTGCACCGGCGGGCAGATCAAAGGTGTCTCCATGCCAATGCAGAACTTCCGCCGCGTTCTGCATGGGCGCTAAGACGTTCCCCTCGACATCATCGTGAATTTCCAGCGGCGCCCAGCCGATTTCCTTGGCGCCACCGGGATACACATCCGCGCCCAGCGCTCTGGCAATCAGCTGACACCCTAGGCAGATACCCAGTACAGGCCGATTGCGCGCGATGCGGTCACGGATCAGTTGCAGTTCGGTTTCCAGATACGGATAGGCATCCGTTTCGTAGACACCGATCGGGCCGCCCAAGACGACCAGCAAATCCGCATCGTCTTCACTGATCGGGCCAAGGTCCTCGGCGCCCGCCATAAAGGTGCTAATGGCGTAGCCGTGCTTGCTTAACACCCGTTCCAGATTGCCCAAATGTTCAAAAGCAATATGCTGGACCACATGTGCGAGCATCTTTACTCCTCCTCTTTTGTGTACCAACATTCGTCGGTCACTAGTCTTGCTTAGTTGAGCAAACCTTCCGCCTGGAAGGACTCACGACCTTCCGGGGTGTCCAGCAAGCCAGTTTCTTCGGCAAGCTCGATCAGCTCTGAGAAATCGACACGGAACAGGGCAACTTCGGCTTCCGCCCGGGTATCACCGATCACCTCTTTGACATGCTCATATCCGAGTTGTTGTAGGATGGTTTCCCAAACGTTCAACTCCTGACTGGCGAACCAACGCATCGGACGCGGCAGCAGCTGCGCGAAGAACACCAGCTCACGCGGCGTCAGGTGACGGACGATTTCCTTGGTCAGGTGACGGAAGATGCCACTGTGCGCCAATTCATCCTTGCGGTGTGCATCGGTGGTGATTCTGTTGATCGGCTGCACATCATCGGCGTCGGACAGCAGGCTCAGATAGTCGCTGATAAACACCTCGGAACAGATGCAGGCGACCGTACGAACGATCTTTTTTTGCCAGTTCTCGGAATACTTCGCCGCCTCAAGCTCGATCTGGTTAACCAATTCGAAGCTGGGCAAACGCAGGTCTAACAAACCACGCTGTGTCCGGGCCATACGTGCGGTCTGGATCACCATCAACACATGGTAGGCCTCATCCGTCAGAGTTTGGGCGGCCAGCCATTTGATGGTTTCGTCACGCGTACCCGGCAGGGTACCGTAGATGATCTCATTGCAAATCGGCGAGATGATTTTCGATTCAATATCGATGGTCTTCTCGTTATAGGCGATCCAGCCGGATGTCAAAATCTTGGTGCGCATTTCGTCATCAAGCTCGCCGTAGCGCGGATGCCTGTGAAACGGGATCAACCGATCCATGAAGTCGTCGTACTCATCGCTGTACATCATTTCGACTTCGAACTCTTCGTTTTTCACCTGTGCACGGTCTTTCCACATCTCGCCCATTTTGGCAAGAGCGGCGATACTATTATTGTCGGAGACAGCGGGTGCATCAGAAGCAAGGGTTGCAGTTCGCATGGGTCACTCCATGTAGTTAAGAATCACGAGCTTTGCTCGCTTAGACATGTTGAAACAGCCCCGAAAGACAAATCCAGGACTGCATACTTTGAATATGTCCATCCTGGACTTCTCAGAGCATGCTCCGGCGCAAATGCGATTTGCGCCTCGCAATCAAAATTGACCACTTACCGCGGTCAATTTTGGCGACACATCCCTGTGTCACAGGCAGCTCTGATTCTTCAGAGGCTCCCTAGCGATCCTCCCTGGGTTTCGGGGAGAGCCATGATTTCTTTTTAGGCAATTCGGATCGATTCGATTTCCGCGTACACAAAGACGGCGAAAATAGCTGAGCGCGGCCGTGCGAAGCAATTGATTCATAAAGATTCGACTCCGAGCTGAGTGTATCCGCTGAGATCTAAGCACACTCTATTGGTTAGAGGTGCTTGAGGTTCGTGATGCCATAGCAACGGCGCTTGAGGACTTTGAGCTCGTATGACTGGCCCGCTTCACCACGGAGCATGATCGATGCCATGTACTCATCAGCGCAACGGATCGGTCGCTGGCGGCCGGTAACGCATTGGAGGCAAGCCGCCAGAGTCGTGAGGTGGAAGGGCATTGCCGCGGTGCCGCCTCGAACGCCGAGACAAAATGGCCGCGGAATGAGTTGGCCAATGGAACAAAATGTCGCGCCGGCCTTGATCATCGGACCGTTGCGCCAGGCAAAGCCTGGAAGGAGAGGAAGATAGCGGACGGATAAGCGAATCGGAAACTCCTTGTTGCGGCCCA
>NZ_JAAIJQ010000139.1 GCF_010820565.1 Thiorhodococcus minor
GACAGGCGCCGCCGGTGGATGCCGGCCAGCAGCGGGGCGACACAACGCTGTAGAATCGTCAGTGCATGCATGGGGGGTCCTCCGCAGGTTTGGTCGCCCGCTGTGCACCATCAAATCCCATGCATGTTCCTTTCTGCTGGAAATCCTCTCTCTAAGCTTATGTTCTGATTTGGAATTTAGTGGGGATACCTCAGTGTTCGACCCCTTTTCTCTCTAGTTCTGGGACGTCATCACGTGTGCTAGAGATCCATGAAAGTGGCTGGTGCGGTGCGTGCTCTGTGGCATTCGCTCTTATGTCGCACAGCGCTAAAACTTGGCATGCGGGATCTCGCCGGGATGAACCGGTCACACGTCATTCGCGGCGATGCGCCACACAGGCTCATTCGCCCCGCAGTTCCTCCCGGATCGTTTCCCGCACCACCTCGGCGAGCGTGAACCCCTGGGCGACCTGGCGTAGGGCCTCGTTCATCAGGGTCTGGTAGTTGCCGCCGGTCTTCTCCGCGCGGGTCTTGAAGACCGCCAGGGTGGCGTTGTCGACGCGGATCGTGATCCGCGACTTGCCGCCTTGCTCGGCCTGCAGCTGAGCCAGGGCGGGCACTTCGGACACCGGCTTCGCGTCCTCGAAATCGAGATCGGCGTAGCGGTCGTAGTCAGGGTCTGAATTGGCGTTCATAGCGTCGGCATTGCGGTTGGTTGGCCTTCCAGGATGAAATCAGACGGATGCGCTCCGCGCGCAGCGTCCACACCAGGATCAGGATCCGGCCCTTTGCGCCCATCCCCAGGGTGATGTAGCGCGACTCGCCCTCCGCATCCGGGTCTTCCCGGGTGAGTGCGTAGGGGGCGAGCAGTAAGGCCCGCGCTTCCTCGAAGGTGACTCCCTCGTGCTTCAGCGGGTTGGCGGCAGCCTTTTCGGGGTCGAGCTCGATCTCGATCTCCATGGTGGCAAGTGTATGTACGAAAGCATGTACTCGCCAGGACGACCAGCACCTCGGGATGCGTCAGGGTGATCTGCAGCGGGCTCGTCCCGGAATCCGACGTATATCGGCTCAGGACCGGAACAGCCGGGTGTACTGGGTTTCGTGCAGGCTGCTGGCGATGGCGAGCGCCGGTGAGCTGGCGCCGATATCGGCGTCCTCGGTCTGGAGGGCCCTGTCGACCGCGGCGGGTACCTCCTCGATCAAGCGCGCGAGGGTCTGCTGGCCCTGGGTCTGGCCGAGCGGGACGATCTTGACGGCGGCGATGACCAAATTCTCCAGCCAGCTCCAGGTGTATGCGATGAGGGTCTGGCGCGGGCCGATGTTCCAGTGCGCGGCGGCATAGGCGAAGCCCGTGGCCTGTGCGCGGCCGAGCAGGGCCTTGCGCTCGGCCGCGCCCGGCACGGCCAGCGCGACGAGCAGGTCGGCGAGGGCGCGGCCACGATTGGCCTCCTCGCTGCGAAGCTCGCGGGTCTCGCGGCTCGCCAGCAGGCGTGCGGTCCATTCGGCCAGCGCCGCGTCGTCTGAAGCGAGCGACGCATCGTAGAGTCGGGCGAGCAGCGGGAGATCGACCCCGGTCAGCGTGGTCCGCACCTGGTCGCCCAGCCAGTCTTCCAGGTCTGCGGCCTTGCGCAGCCAGCCGGATTCGACGGCCCACTCGACCCCTTGCGAATAGGCGAAGGCCCCCGTTGGGAGGCTTGGGCTGACCAAGTGCAGCAGGCGCAGCAGCGCCGGATCAGTGGTCATGGCCATGGTCAGGCTGGCCGTGGCCCTGATGCCCGCCGCCATAGGCGCCGGGCTCGGGCTCGAAGGGGGCGTGCTCGAGCGCGACGCTGAGCCCGAGGCCGCGCAGCATGTCGTCGAGCACGTGATCGTGCAGGTAGCTCAGACGCTCGGGCTGGATCTGCAGGGCGACGTGGCGATTGCCGAGGTGATAGCAGGCGCGCGCGAGCAGGAGCGGATCGTCGCAGCGAACGACGCTCAGCAGCTCGTCTCCGGCGACGATCTGCACGACCAGTCCCGCTTCGGACTCCAGACAATCGCCGTCGCGCAAGCTCGATCCCCGTTCGAGGAAGAGACCGACCTCGCGACCGTCATCGAGTGTGGCCCGCAAACGACTGCGGACCCGCTGCTCCAGCGTCAGTGTCAGTCTGGCCTCGGGCTCGACGCCCGGTCTTGCCGTTCGGATCAAGCGAATCATGAATGGTCGGGATTCCTCGAGTCATGATGGGCGGGGTCGCGGTGATCGCGATCAGGCGACCAGAGCGAGGGCCGGCGGCGCTCGGCGTCGTCGACCGCCACGAGGCGCACCTGGATTGCCGGCTCCGCTCGCGGGGGCTAGGATGCGCTCAAGCCCCGTTCGGGTCGAGCTCGATCCCCGCTCTGGTCCGCCTGACGCGCGAGCATCGCTTTTCTCCCCAGTACCGCGGCTATCCACTGCGCTTGCCCTCGCCGGGCAGGCGTAGGCTCGTTCTGCACAGAACACAGGGGAATAGCGATGGCGAACACCGTCTTTGACGACTTGCTGCAGCGGTTGCGCGAGACGCAGCAAGAGCTGGATCGCGAATTCGACCGATTGCTCGAAGAAGGGCGTGAGGAGTTCCGCTATCGGCTGCGCCGCGGCAAGGTCGTCTTCGAGCGCAACGTGCGCCGACTCTATCGCCGGCACCGCATCCCGGCGTGGCGCTACATCCAGCGCGCGCCGATCGCCGTCATCCTGTCCGCGCCGCTCATCTATGGCATGATCCTGCCCTTCGCCATCCTGGATCTCTCCATCACCCTGTTTCAGCAGGTCTGCTTTCGCATCTACGGTATTCCGCTGGTTCGGCGATCGGACTACCTGGTGGTCGACCGCCACCGGCTGCCCTACCTCAATCTCATCGAAAAACTCAACTGCGTCTACTGCGGCTACGGCAACCAGGTGCTCGAGTACGCCCGCGAGGTGGCGGGGCGCACCGAGCAGTTCTGGTGCCCGATCAAGCACGCCCAGCGCACCCTCGACCCTCATCCGCGCACCCAGGGCTTCTTCAGCTACGGCGACGCCTCCGCCTACCGCGAAGGGCTCAAGTCGCTGCGCGTCAGCTGGGACGACGATCGCCTCTAGCGGCTGGCGCTTCAGAACAGGAAGTACCTCTGCGCCATCGGCAGGACGGTCGCGGGCTCGCACACCAGCCGCTCGCCGTCCGCGCGGACCTCATAGGTCTGGGGGTCGACCTCGATCTTCGGCAGATAATCGTTCAGCACCATGTCTTGCTTCTTCAGGTTGCGGCAGCCCTTGACGACGCCGATGTGGCTCTGCAGGCCGATGCTGTCCTGCACGCCGTCCGCAACGGCGGATTGCGAGAGGAAGGTCATCCGGGTTGCGGATCGGGCGCCCCCCAGCGCGCCGAACATGGGCCGATAGTGCACCGGCTGAGGCGTCGGGATGGAGGCGTTGGGATCCCCCATGGGCGCGGCCACGATCATGCCGCCCTTGATGATGAGGCTCGGCTTGGCGCCGAAGAAGGCCGGCTTCCAGAGCACCAGATCGGCCAGCTTGCCGACCTCGACCGAGCCGACCTCGTGCGCGATGCCGTGGGCGATCGCCGGGTTGATGCTGTACTTGGCGATATAGCGCCGGGCGCGCAGGTTGTCGTGCTCGGCCGGGTCGCCCTTCAGGCTGCCGCGCTGCACCTTCATCTTGTGCGCGGTTTGCCAGGTCCGGGTGACGACCTCGCCGACCCGGCCCATCGCCTGGGAGTCGGAGGCGATCATGGAGAAGGCGCCAAGGTCGTGCAGGATGTCCTCGGCGGCGATGGTCTCGCGGCGGATGCGCGACTCGGCGAAGGCGACGTCCTCGGCGATGCTCGGGTCCAGGTGATGGCAGACCATGAGCATGTCCAGATGCTCGTCGACCGTGTTGACCGTGTAGGGTCGGGTCGGATTGGTCGAGGAGGGCAGCACGTTGGGCTCGCCGCAGGCCTTGATGATGTCCGGGGCATGGCCACCGCCGGCACCCTCGGTGTGATAGGTGTGGATGGTGCGGCCCTTGAAGGCGGCCATGCTGTGCTCGACGAAGCCGGACTCGTTGAGCGTATCCGTGTGGATGGCGACCTGGACGTCCATGCGCTCGGCCACGCCCAGACAGCAGTCGATGGCGGCGGGCGTGGTGCCCCAGTCCTCGTGCAGCTTGAGCCCGATGGCGCCGGCGCGGACCTGCTCTTCCAGCGCCTGCGGCAGGCTGGCGTTGCCCTTGCCGAGGAAGCCCAGGTTCATCGGCAGCTCATCCGCCGCCTGGAGCATGCGGTGGATGTTCCAGGGGCCCGGCGTGCAGGTCGTGGCGTTGGTGCCGGTCGCCGGTCCGGTGCCGCCGCCCAGCATGGTGGTGATGCCGGACATGAGGGCATCCTCGACCTGCTGCGGACAGATGAAGTGGATGTGCGAGTCGATGCCGCCGGCGGTGAGGATCTGGCCCTCGCCGGCGATGGCCTCGGTGCCCGGCCCGACGACCATGGTCACGCCCGCCTGGGTGTCCGGGTTGCCGGCCTTGCCGATCGCGGCGATGCGTCCGTCCTTGATGCCGATGTCGGCCTTGACCACACCCCAGTGGTCGAGGATGAGCGCATTGGTGATGACGACGTCGACCACCTCGGCCGCGACCTGCTGCGATTGTCCCATGCCGTCGCGGATGACCTTGCCGCCGCCGAACTTGACCTCGTCCCCGTAGACCGTGCGGTCCTCCTCGACCTGGATCCAGAGGTCCGAGTCCGCGAGCCGCACCCGGTCGCCCGTGGTCGGGCCGTACATCTCCGCATAGGCCTGCCGGCCGATCTTTGCCATCGTTCAGTCTCCAGAGGGGTGCGGAGCGAGCGCGAGCCCACTCCGAGAATCCGTGAAATCCGCATGCACGCCGTGCGACGAGGGGTGATCTCGATCGAGCTGCCAAAGGCGTTGCATCGAGTCGAGCCGCCAGGCGCTCAGCGACTGGTTGACGAACGCTCCTGCGCATGCAAACGCTCATGCACCCATCGCAAGACCAGATCGGTTTCGGAAACCTGCTCGCGCCGAGCCTCTGCTCGAAGCGCTGAGGCGTCTTCAGCCGACAGGGGAATGGAGACTTGCTCGGCACGCTGGAAGAGAGGTTCGCTGATCTCTGTCAGCTCATCTTCGAAATCTGTCAGGTCGTGGGTTTGCCAAAATTCGGCAAGCTCCGAAATCGAATCGGTTCTTGGCAGGTCGGTCATCGTCTTCTCCACTGCTGGTAACGCTGTTTCTCGCGGTTTGTCATTGGGCGGGCCGTCACCGGATAGCCGTTGCCATCAGGAAAGTGAATTACGATACAGAGAAGGTGCCTTCGACTATGCGTTTCCCCAAGGACATGATAGACCCGGTTAGGTCCCTCGGACTTGGCTCGCAGCACCAGCGAAGGGCCGAAGCACACCTCTTCGAACTCATCAGGGCTGACGTCGTGTCTGGCGATGTGATCGATTCGATCCTCCGGCCAGAGAAGCGCCGTGATCATTGAGCTGATGCGCCTTGCATCCACAACGACATGCGCTGGCTTGTGCGACAGGCAACTGGAGAAGGTTCCTTGTCGCTCATTGCGCGTCCCCGCTCACAGCGCACCCATCACCTTGGCATTGAAGCCATACACCTTGCGCGCCCCGGCATAGGCCACCAGCTCCACCTCGCGGCCCTGGCCGGGCTCGAAGCGCACGGCCGTGCCGGCGGGGATGTTCAGCCGGTAGCCGCGCGCCGTTTCGCGCTCGAACTGGAGCGCCGGGTTGGTCTCGTAGAAGTGATAGTGCGAGCCGACCTGGATCGGCCGGTCGCCGGTGTTCTCGACGCGCAGGGTGAGGGTGTCGCGTCCGGCGTTGATCTCGATCTCGCCGGGTGCGGCGATGACTTCGCCTGGAATCATTGATGACCTCCGAGGGGCTGGATCAAACGATCGGTTCGTGCACGGTCACCAGCTTGGTGCCGTCCGGGAAGGTTGCCTCGACCTGGACCTCCGGGATCATCTCGGGCACGCCCTCCATCACGTCGTCGCGGGTCAGCAGGGTGCGGCCGTAGTCCATCAGCTCGGCGACGCTCCTGCCATCGCGCGCACCCTCCAGGATGGCCGCGCTGATGAAGGCCATGGCCTCCGGGTAGTTGAGCTTGACGCCCCTGTCCTTGCGCCGCTCGGCGAGCAGGGCGGCGGTGAACAGCAGCAGCTTGTCTTTCTCGCGCGGTGTCAGCTCCATGGCGAATCCTCGGACGGTCTCAGGTGGCCCAGATACGGGGAAGGGTCGCTGGGCGGCCCAGCAGGCTTGGACGAATACTAGCCCAAACGGCCGTCAGCTTGGCGCGCACCCGGTCGGTCGCCTGACCGAGGGCGCGGGCGACGAGCAGGTCGTCGATGCGGGTGATGCCGAGCAGGGTGTGGTCGTCTGACGTGGCGGCCTCGCGGGCGAGATCCAGGGTCCTGTCATCGGCGCCCGTCGCGATCAGGGTGCCGACCACGGGCATGCCGCGCAGCCCGCTCGGGCCGTCCAGATCGCCGGCGCGCTGGATGCGCAGGCGGTCCCGCAAGAGCGGCATGCCGTCCCGGTCGACACTGAGCTGGAGGTCGGCTCGGCCCGTCTCGAAACGCTCGCCGTTCGCGGGCAAACCCAGGCATTGGATCTCCCAGCCGATGAAGCGTGCGGTGCCGCTCAGGTCGATTTGGGTGTGCAGCAGCGCATTGGCGCCAGGGAAGAGGATGCTCTCCTGCGGAAGCCATTCGAGCGCTCCATCCCGCACGCGCAGGATTTGATGCTGCTCGGCCTCCGGGCCAAGGCTGCGATAGAGCTTAGCCGCGCCCGGCGTGGTGAGCATGGCGGAAGCGCCTTCCTCGACCTCGACCTCGATCCGCAGCCGATCCCCGCCGACCAGCCCGCCGGGCGGGTGCAGCAGATAGAGGTGGCAGACATCGCCCTCCGGATAGAAAGGGCGCTGGACCTTCAGTGGGCCGAGGTGGTGGCGCTCGACGAGGCTGGTACGTGCGCCGCGGCGAGCGAACTTGAGGGCGAGATTGGCTTCCCAGCCTGCTTGGGCGCGCTCTGGGTCGGGCGGCAAGCTTGCTAGGTGCATTGCTGGGGGCAAGGGATGCGGGTCGTTGCGCTTCGAGGATCCATTGGCAGCCTCTACGATCTGATCCTGGTCAAATGCATCGAATGTAGTAACCCATCTACATTCGTCCGATTGGAGGTCGCCCTTGTCATGATTACCACCATATCCAGCCGCGAGTTCAATCAGCAAGCGAGCGACGCGAAAAAGGCCGCCAGCAAGGGGCCCGTTTTCATTACGGACCGGGGGCGGCCCGCCCACGTGCTGCTCAGCATCGAAGCGTACCAACGTCTGACGGGCGGCCAGATGACTCTCGCCGATGCCTTGGCGCAGAAGGATGCTCCCGACTTCGATTTCCAGCCGCCGCGTCTTGGCGATCTCGACCGCGCGGCCGATCTCGGCTGATGTTCGTCCTCGACACCAATGTCATTTCCGAGCTGCGCCGGCCTGAAAAGGCGGGCGCTCGCGTTTCGGCTTGGGCCTCGTCGCAGCCGCTCACCGGGTTCTTCATCTCTTCGATCACAGTTCTGGAGATCGAGCTTGGTGCACGCTTGGTCGAGCGACGCGATAAGGCCCAGGGAGCGGTGCTGCGCGCCTGGATCGATCAGCAGGTCATGCCGCGGTTCGAGAGTCGCGTGCTTCAGGTCGATACCGCAGTCGCGCAGGTCTGCGCAGGTCTGCGCAGGTCTGCGCAGGTCTGCGCAGGTCTGCGCAGGCTTGCATCTGCCCGATCCACGGCCGGATCGCGATGCGCTCATCGCCGCAACCGCCTTGGTGCATGGCATGGCGGTCGTTACCCGCAACGCCTCCGACTTCGAGCCCATGGGCGTCCCCGTGCTCGATCCTTGGGCGTCTAACTGAAGGCAGTTCCGGGGACGGCAGCTCCGGGGACAGTTTACTTAGTGCCTGAACGAAAACCCCGTTCAATTCAGTGGCACACTCTGCCCTGGAATTAAACGAGGCAGGATCGACTTCGA
>NZ_JAAIJQ010000013.1 GCF_010820565.1 Thiorhodococcus minor
ACGAACAGGTGAGCCAGAGCCGCCAGACCAACGAAGGCGGTGTAGGTCACTTTGAACTGCTCGTGGAATTCTTTTGCTTGCTGCTCGGTCAGACCCGACAAGGATTGCTCGGCCATCGATAAACCTCCCAAAGGGATGAATGAAGTTGCCTCTGTCTCTACAGATGGCAGTTATTCCACCGCGGCAGCGTCTGCCACGACGATACGAATTCAGCTAGCAGCAGCCTCGGCCGGCGCGGCCTCAGCTGGCGCGGCCTCGACAGCCTCAGGAGCCGGAGCACTCCAGCCCTGACCGTCGAGCGAGAAGGCAACGACGTGGACCAGAATCGCGAGCGCAGCGATTGCGATCAGAGTCGGAATCAACCAAGTGGCAGGATTGACGACCAGCCAGAACTTGTAGTCATTTTCGAGTGGCTTGTAGCCCATGAACTCAATTGCCATGATTCTTAATCTCCGATTACCACCAAGGATTCGCTGCGATGACGAACAGATGCGCCAAAGCTGCCAGACCGACGAATGCGGTGTAGGTCACTTTGAACTGCTCGTGGAACTCTTTTGCCTGCTGCTCGGTCAGACCCGAGAGACTCTTCATATCAGCCATTGTTAGGCCTCCGTAAATACTGATATCAACACTCACGCAACCTTAATGAGGACATCGAGCGATACGGCTCGCGACCAAAGAAGTGGTCTCAGAGGTCCTCAACCCGGTTTCAACACACCAGGATCCCGTCTAGATCCTGGGTGTCATCTTAGCTTGACATGGGCATATGTCAAGCCCCTTAGACAGTGATCTCGAGAGGATATCCCCGCCCTTGAGCGAGCGCAGTGTTCTGCGCTTCCGACATATCGAAACCTTGAAACGGCTGGGCATTTTGTGCATAGGGAACTGCCCGTTACCCCCGCCGGAGATCGCCTCAGAAGCCGAGAACAGGCACCCGAGCTCAGCCAGCATTGAGTCCATCCGAGCCTGGGCAGCACCGACCGAGGTCGAGAGCAGCTAAAGACCCAAGAGAAATCGGCGAAGGGGGTAGTCGGTTAGCTCCTCCTGGCACAACATCTTGTGATTTGCTACCGCGCGACTCGCCTCCTATCCCTCGCGGAACCTCCAGCCAATTAGGCACTTGAAGTCCCAAGGGCTAACTTAGCTATACCTTGTCGAACGACATGTAGACTGAGGCGGAGCTAAGCGATCACCCCCTATCGGCGAATATCGAAGGCGGTGACGCCGTACGGCTTCTCGAAGCCGATCGGATCGGTCGACGAGTGCTCGCCGCCGGCCAGATCACGGCCACTGGACGCGAGCATCAAGAGGTCAGAACCTCGGCAGGACAACCTCTGGGGGCTTGCCACTGATGCCGGGCCGCCCTTTTCCGGGGTGACCGAGCTTTGCGATCTGCTCATCGTCAAAAATGAGCATGAAGGGGAATCGGGAAGGGATGCCGTCAGCGGCGACAGAGAGAGCTACGAAGGGAATCAAACGCAGCCAGACGCACCGACAGGTGCGCCTGGCCAGTCGCGACGAACAGGATCGGCGCGACTCTCGCTAGACGATCAAGCGTGCCAGCCGAGACCGATAGCGAAAACGACCCAGTGAACAGCGATGGCAATCGCCAGCGTAGCCAGCAGGATAGGCATCAGCCAAGTGGCAGGATTGACAACCAGCCAGATCTTCCAGTCGTCTTCAGGATTTTTCGGCTTTGCGACGTCGCTCATTATATTGACCTCTTTAGTCGAGAGCTAAAACTAGATTACCACCAAGGATTGGCAGCAATGACGAACAGGTGAGCCAGAGCCGCCAGACCAACGAAGGCGGTGTAGGTCACTTTGAACTGCTCGTGGAATTCTTTTGCTTGCTGCTCGGTCAGACCCGACAAGGATTGCTCGGCCATCGATAAACCTCCCAAAGGGATGAACGAAATTGCCTCTGTCTTTACAGACGGCACTTATTCCACCGCGGCAAGACAAGCCGCGACGAGACGAAATCACTCAGCCGGCGCAGCCTCGGCAGCCTCAGGAGCCGGAGCGCTCCAACCCTGGCCGTCGAGCGAGAAGGCAACGACGTGAACCAAGATGGCTGTCAGCAGGACGGCGGCCAAAGTAGGAATCAGCCAAGTAGCAGGATTGACGACCAGCCAGAACTTGTAGTCGTTTTCGAGCGGCTTGTAGCCCATGAACTCAATTGCCATGATTCTTGATCTCCGATTACCACCAAGGATTCGCCGCGATGACGAACAAATGCGCTAGGGCCGCAAGACCCACGAAGGCGGTGTAGGTGACCTTAAACTGCTCGTGGAATTCTTTCGCCTGCTGCTCGGTCAGACCCGAGAGACTCTTCATATCAGCCATTGCTTGGCCTCCATACTGGGAAGATTGTGTCGCCATTTGCACGCTGGCGGTGGAGCACTCGGCAGCTTGCCGCCAGATGTACGCCATGCCCAAAGCCTGGGACTTAAAAACCTTAGGACCCGTCTGCGATCCTGGGTGTCATCTTAGCTTGACACAGCAAGATGTCAAGCCAGTTTTACATCCAAGGACGGCCGAATCAGCCAGCCCGGGGCAGACTTCGAGAGCCCTATTGACCGAGCGCAAAAAACCACCTGAAATCCAAGCGATTCACTTGGACGTTCCGCGTTGCCGAGCACGCAAGGCTCCAGACACTCGGACATGCGGAGGAGGCCAGCACACCCCTAAGCGAGCCAGCTCTTAAGATACGAAATCAAAATAGCCAGCGTCGCGATGACGACAGTGGCGATCACGGCGACTTTCCCCATGTACCACAGCATGGAGATGACAGGGCTGAGACTGGGCAAAGCAACGGGCTGATCCTCTTCTTGCTCTTGCTCTTGCTCTTGCGACGGCTCATCCGAGGACGAAGCTGCCGGCGCGGGCGCCTGCTTGCCGGGCTCGACGGGCTCGAAGGCATAGGGAGAGGTACCGACCACCTTCAGAAACTGGGTGCTCGGACCGCCATCGCCCTTGGACATGACGACCATCTCAGTATCGACCGGCAGCTGCTCGATCGCCGCGAACTCCGCGGCAAAGGCTTCAACAGTGTCTGCATCGCCTTCGTGCTCCCAAGACGACGCCTTCTCAGGCCAGGTTCTTTTCGCCGCAAACTTCACGAGCATTTCCTCATTCAGGTGATTCGGGTTGGGGAGCGCGACCTTGCGTGGACGCAAGCCGTCGCGACACGACACAAAGACAGAAGGCGCCCGAGACTCAGCAGTACATCGGCCGGGACAGGCGCGCCTGGGATACAGTTAGCCTACTGGAATCAGGGGATTGTATTTCGGCAGCCGCCCGTTGTCAGCCGCGGGGACTGACCGCCGTCAAGGATGCCTCATGCGTCATGCACGCGTGAAGCCGACGCATGAGGCGTCGATGAGCGAAAAGCTCGGCAAGCCAATCGCTGGCGGCCGACTGCTCCCTCTTGGTTCATCTTTCTTGCAAGCTGGGCCACCATCATCCGACCATGCGGCTGTCGATCCACTCCAAGCTGTTCCTCACCATCCTTTTCGCCTGCCTTGTCGTCCTCGCTGGCTCGCACGCCGTCATCCAATGGTCCTTCCAGCGCGGCCTCGTCGAGCTGGCCGACGCGCGCGAGCAAGACAGGATCAACCGCATCGCCGACCGCCTGGTCGACATCTACCGCCGTCAGCTCTCTTGGGATCCCTTGATCGAAAGCCCCAGCCTCTGGGTGAGCGCCCTCGTGGGACGCCGCGAGCCCTTCTTCGAGATCGGCCCCGAGCCCGGACGACTGGATCGCCGCCCGCCGTGGATGCGCCACGCGCAGCCCCCGCCCGGCGTCTGGCCGCCGCACGAGGCACTGGATCATCTGCGCAACCGCGACCGCCCCGCCCCCTTGGAGCTGCGCCTCATGCTGCTGGACGCGGATGGCAAGGCGCTCTACGGGAGGGAGGCCCTGATCGCGGACGCGCGGCGCATCCCGCTGGAGCTGGAGGACGAGATCATCGGAGAGCTGGCGCTGCTGCCAGGCTCGCCTATCCCTGAGTCCGCGGAGCTGCGCTTCCGCGCCACCCAGGGCGACCGGCTGTGGATGATCGCCCTGGCTACCCTGCTGCTCTCGGCCGCCCTCGCCTACCCCTTGTCGGTTCGTCTCGTCCGCCCGGTCCGCGGCTTCCAAGACACGGCGCGACGACTGGCCGCCGGCAACTTCTCGGCCCGCGTGCCCACCTATGGCGGCGACGAGATCGCACGTCTCGGCCGGGACATCAACGCCCTGGCTGCCGCACTGGAAAGGAACGAGTGCGCCCGCAGACGCTGGGCGGCCGACATCTCGCACGAGCTGCGCACTCCAATCGCCCTGCTGCGCGCGGAGATCGAGGCCCTGCAGGATGGGATGCGCCCTTTCGACCGCGACGCCCTGGACAGGCTGCACGGCGACACCCTGCGGCTCGGGCGGCTGATCGACGACCTCTACGAGCTCTCGACCTCGGATCTCGGCGCCCTCGGCTACCGCATGGAGGAGACCGACATCCTCGACCTGCTCGCCGCTGACGTCGAGGCGTTCCGGCGGTCGTTCGCGGAGGCCGGCCTTGCGCTCAGGCTCGACACCGAGCTCATCGGCCCCGTCACCATGACCGCGGACGCGCAGCGCCTCTCGCAGCTGTTCCGCAACCTCATGAGCAACAGCCAGCAGTATACGGACGCCGAGGGAGGACTCGCCATCACCCTCAGCCGCCGGGAGCACTGTATCCTCATCGACTTCCAGGACACGCCACCTGGTGTGCCCACGGAGGCGCTGCCGAAGCTCTTCGAGCGCCTCTACCGCGTCGATGCCTCGCGCAGCCGCCACACCGGCGGCGCCGGGCTCGGCCTGGCCATCGCCAAGAACATCGTCGACGCCCACGGCGGAAGCATCAGCGCCCATCCGTCCCCGACGGGTGGCCTCTGGCTGCGCATCAAGCTGCCCGTCGCCTGTTTTGCGCGCAATCGTAAGAAGAAGACCAAGCCCCAGATATCATGACCAACCGCACCAAGCCACTCATCCTGATCGTCGAGGACGAAGAGCGCCTCGCCAAGCTCGTCGCCGATTACCTCCAGGCATCGGACTTCAACGTCCACCACCTCACCGATGGCACCAACGCCGTCGCATGGACGCGCGACGAGCAGCCCGACCTCGTCCTCCTGGACCTCATGCTGCCGGGAAAGGATGGCTTGACCATCTGCAAGGAGGTCCGCGCCGACAGCCAGGTGCCCATCATCATGACCACGGCGCGCATCGAAGAGATCGACCGGCTGCTCGGCCTCGAGCTCGGCGCGGACGACTATGTCTGCAAGCCCTACAGCCCGCGCGAGCTGGTCGCCCGGGTCAAGGCCGTGCTGCGACGGACGCTCCAGACCGGCCAAAGCCGCACGCCAGGCCCGCTCACCCTGCTCCCCGACCGACTGCGCGTGCGCTCGGGCGACTGCGAGATCGAGCTCACCGCAGTCGAGTTCGCGCTCTTGGAGACGCTGCACGAGTCACCCGGCCGCATCTTCTCCCGCGACCGGCTGATGGACCGTATCTATAAGGATCACCGCGTCGTCTCCGACCGCACCATCGACAGCCACGTCAAGAAGCTGCGACGCAAGCTGGCTGAGCTGCTGCCCGAGCGGGAGCTGATCCACTCCGTTTACGGCGTGGGCTATCGCTACGAAGTGGCCGAAGCCGAGGAGGGAAACTGAGCGGGAAAATTGAACGGAGAACTGAAGAACCGGGATGGCGTCGCGCGGCCTCGCGATACAGAGACACCAATGCCGCACGATCACCAATTTTTCAGACTCAGAGGACAAGTGGGAGTATCGATCACCCAACCCAAATGAGGCGGACGCGCCTCCCCTCAATAGCAAACCGACCTCTACTGAGAAGCCGGAAAACGCCTGAACTGACCCCCACTTCCTAGAGTTGACGCGCTAAGACGCCTCAAGCCGAGCTCCACCCTTCTTACGCCAGCCGACCGTGACGACGCCAAGCAGGCCAGACCCAAAGAGCCAAGCCGCAGCCGGCAACGGAACCGCTTGCACAAGAAGGTCTTGCTTGCCGGGCTTACAACATGTGCCCTCGCTGACGAGTTTCTTCAAGCCGATGGATGATGATGGGCTTGCAGCCCAGCCCGTCAGGTAATCCTGCGCCTGATTCAAGATCTGGCCATCGGTTCCAGTAGCATTGAAACTTCCACTTCCAAGGTCGTAGGCAGAGTTCCCAGTATCGTAAACGATTTCCCAAACAGCGAGCTGCATCGCGGCCTTATCACCATTGCCTAGGCTCGATGCATTCGCCAAGCTCCCGCCAAGGTACGTACTGAACATTCTTGACAGAGCGCCTTCGACTTCCTGAGAAAAGCTTCTTACATCCCAGGTAACCTTCTCATTGAGGCCGATTCCATCGTGTAAGTCGACACAAAACGCGACGAAATCGGTACTTGAGCTACCACCAACATAAGCGGTTGGATCCGCGGTATCCTGCAGGGTGAAGAGCCCTGCTGTAACCGACTCGCCGTTAGCCTTAACTGCTACCCCCTCCACAGTCGTCAGCGTTGCCGTAACCGTAGCCGCCGATGCAGCCCCAAGAGTCAACCCACCCAGCACTGCAGCCAGCGCAAGGTAGACAAAAGACCTAGTTGATAAACGCCTCATTCTTGACACCCAATACTCTGCGATGATGAACCTCGAGCTCGACCCCAAACCCGCCTTCCCAGCGACAAAAATCGAAGCAGCGATCGCCGTCGAGCCACACTCGCCGCAAAGCAATGCAATAACGATTCCAACAGAGCAAAAGCCAAAAAATACGTAATTTTACGCAGTTACGCCGGAACAGGTCGCGCCATTTGCACTTTCTTGAGACGCATCAGCTTTACAATAAAGGTACAAATACTCAAGCAGCACTACTCAGAAACTGTTTTATTTTCTAAGACTTAGGAGCCCCAATCACGATGCGCCGACGCAGCTGCACAGGCCCGTAACCCGATAACAGGCATGTGACACAGGAAGCACCATGCGGCGTAAGCCTCGGCTCAGATACGCGACTCTCCACACCGCCCCACCTAACCGCTTCGCTTCACCCGCAGTCATGAGCCGTCGGCTCATGACAAGCCTCACCCCAGACTGCCCTTCTCGCGCTAGACTCTGCGCCCCAGACATCGCAATCGCGCCTTCGCGCGTCCGGGCCGCCCCATGAACCGCTCGATCAACATCCTCATCCCCATTCTGATCGCCCTGCTGACGGTGGCGGCCTGGTGGCTCCTGAATCGCCCCAACGATGAGCCGCCTTGGCCGACGCGGATCCAGGGCTTTTCCTTCTCGCCGATGCAGGCCGACGACGATCCGAGCCAGGATCGCTTTCCGTCGGTCGAGGAGATCGAGGGCGACCTCGCCTTGCTGGAGGGGAAGGTCCATGCGGTGCGGACCTATACGGTCGAGGGCACCCTGGCGTCAGTACCCAGCCTCGCGGCCAAGCATGAGCTGAACGTCACCCTGGGCGCCTGGATCGGGGACAAGCCCGAGGAGAACGAGCAAGAGCTCGAGCGGCTGCGGGAGGTGCTGGCGAAGGGCTACCGCAACGTCGTGCGGGTCATGGTCGGTAACGAGGCGATCTTGCGCGACGACGTCGAGGTGATGGAGCTGATCGACACCCTCGACCGCGTGCGCAAGATGACCTGGCTGCCGGTCAGCACGGCGGAGCCTTGGCACGTCTGGCTCAAGTACCCCAAGCTGGTCGAGCATGTCGATTTCATCACCATCCACCTGCTGCCCTACTGGGAGGGCGTTCCGCTCGATCAGGCCGTCGACTACGCGGTCAGTCGCTACGACCAGGTCAAGGAGGCCTACCCCAACAAGCCGATCATCATTGGCGAGGTCGGCTGGCCGAGCAACGGGCGGCGCAATCGCGGCGCCGAGGCCTCGCCCGCGAACCAGACCCGCTTCCTGCGCCGCTTCCTCGCCAAGGCCGAGGCGGAGCACTATGTCTACTATGTCATGGAGGCCTTCGATCAGCTCTGGAAGCTCAAGACCGAGGGGGCCACAGGCACCTACTGGGGCGTCTACAACTCGGACCGCGAGCCCAAGTTCGATTTCACCGAGCCGGTGGTGCGCATCCCGCATTGGCGCGAGCTCGCGGGTATCTCCGTGGTCATCGGCATCCTGCTGCTCGCCTTCCTCTATCGCGACAGCTCAACCCTCTCCAAGCGCGGCAAGAGCTTCCTCGCCCTCATTACTTACGCCATCTCGACCGGCGCGGTCTGGATCGTCTACGACTACACCCGCCAGTACATGACGCCAGCGACCGCCGGCGTCGGTCTCCTGCTCTTGGTCGGCGGCGTGGGGGTGATCGTGCTGCTGATGGCCGAGGCCCACGAGTGGGCGGAATCCGTGTGGCTGCGCAAGTGGCGCCGGCCCTTCCCGCGCCGCTTACTGCCGGATGCCGAGCTGCCCTTCGTCTCGGTGCATGTCCCGGCCTATAACGAGCCGCCAGAGCTGCTGAAGGAGACGCTGGACGGCCTCGCGGCCCTGGACTATCCGCACTTCGAGGTCCTGGTCATCGACAACAACACCAAGGACCCAGCCGTCTGGGAGCCTGTGCGGGACTATTGCGACCGGCTCGGCGAGCGTTTCCGCTTCTTCCACGTCGACCCGCTCGCCGGCTACAAGGCGGGCGCGCTCAACTTCGGGCTGCGCCGGACCAGCCCGCAGGCAGAGGTCGTCGCCGTCATCGACGCCGACTACATTGTCAAGCCGGAGTGGCTGCGCCACCTGGTGCCGCCGTTCGCCGATCCCGAGGTCGCCATCGTGCAGGCGCCGCAGGACTACCGCGACGCGCATCAAAACGCCTTTAAGGCCATGTGCATGGCCGAGTACCGCGGCTTCTTCCACCTCGGCATGGTCACCCGCAACGAGCGCAACGCCATCATCCAGCATGGCACCATGACCATGATCCGCCGCAGGACGCTGGAGGAAGGCGGCTGGGCCGAGTGGTGCATCACCGAGGACGCCGAGCTGGGACTGCGGGTCTTCGAGGCCGGCCACAAGGCGCTCTACATCCCCAGCACCTACGGGCGTGGCCTGATGCCGGACACCTTCGCGGACTTCAGAAAACAGCGCTATCGCTGGGCCTATGGCGCGGTGCGAATCCTGCTGCGCCACTGGCGCGAGCTCCTGGGAGTGCGCAAGTCGGCCCTCTCGGCCGGGCAGCGCTATCACTTCGTCGCCGGCTGGCTGCCCTGGTTCGCGGACGGCTTCAACCTGCTGTTCAATTTCGCGGCCCTGGCGTGGTCGGTCGCCATGGTGCTCTATCCGCAGCAGATCACCCCGCCCTATATGTCGATCGCCCTGATCCCGCTAGTCCTCTTCGGCTTCAAGATGACCAAGAGCCTGGTCCTCTATCGCCGCCGGGTGACCGCGACCTTCCGCCAGAGCATTGCCGCCGGCCTGGCGGGGCTCGCGCTCTCGCACACCATCGCGCGCGCCATGTTCGGCGGCCTGATCACGGGCAAGCTCGGCTTCTTCCGCACCCCCAAGATGGCCGAGGCACCTGCCGTCGTTCGCGCGCTGGGCGACGCCCGCGAGGAGGCCCTGCTGGCCTTCGCCTTCCTGCTCGCAGCCTTCGCCGTCATGCTGCGCGACGACGCCTTCATGCTGGACGTGCGCATCTGGGCCGCGGTGCTGGTGGTTCAGTCCATTCCCTACCTGGCCTCCGTGCTGGTTTCGCTCATCAGCGCCTGGCGGCACCTTTCAGCCGACCTCGTCGGCCCCATGTCCGCTATGAGCTTCGATGCCGACGCGCCGGTCGAGCGGCCGATTCGGCGCGAGGCTTAGAGCGGCCTCAGAGGCGAGCCAAGGGTGTCACCATGGATGGCGACCCGACCAGCAAGCCGAATAATCGACCAAGGCGCTTTCACGATATCTGTCGATTTCAGGGTTTACCCTACATAGGGTTTTCCCTAGACTTCACCCTCATTGCAGAATTGGAGGCATCCCCGGATCAGCACAAACCGGAGATGCGCCCAGGATGAATGAGGTTTGATCCATGAGAAAGACGCTTGTCACGGCTGCCCTGCTGGCCGCATTCCTACCCTTCGCCAGCACCGCAATGGCCGCGAAGACCGCGCCCGGTCAGACACAAAAAGGCATCGCT
Organism: Thiorhodococcus minor; assembly: GCF_010820565.1. Classification (GTDB taxonomy): domain Bacteria; phylum Pseudomonadota; class Gammaproteobacteria; order Chromatiales; family Chromatiaceae; genus Thiorhodococcus; species Thiorhodococcus minor. The sequence goes on from NZ_JAAIJQ010000013.1 coordinate 10,132, forward strand.
TCCTATTATCACGACAGCCTGCACGGCAATAAGACGGCCAGCGGGCAAGTCTACAACAAGAACCGGCTGAGCGCCGCGCACAAGACGCTCCCGCTCGGCTCCAAGGTGAAGGTGACGGACACCAATACCGGCCGCAGCATTGTCGTCAAGGTCAATGACCGCGGCCCCTTCGTCAAAGGACGCATCATCGATCTGTCGAGGGCCGCGGCGCGCAAGCTCGGCATCGTCAAGCGCGGAATCGCTCGTGTCGAAGTCAAGGTGCTGAGCACACCCAGAGGTTAGGCGATTGCCGGAAATTCTTATACCAGGTGGCGCCGGATTGAGGTCCGCCTTAAAGGAGCGCCGACAGGGGCATCGCTGGGCGATGTGACTGGCGGGGCGACACAGAAGGCGGGCGTCAAGACAAGCCAGATGGTATGGGAATTGACAGAAATCGCCCTAGTGTCCCACCGGCAGAGGGGAGGTCGCGGCCCGCCCTCTGCACGCTATCCAGATCGGCTGCCCGCTATTCCCACCGAAACAGCCAGGTCGCCAGGCTCAGAAAACAGACGGCCAGCGCGACCAGAAGCCCAACTTGCGGCAGTACATCCCAGACGCCCGCACCCTCGATCATCACCTTGCGCGCCGCCTCGACCAGATGCGTGAGGGGTAGCACCCGCGAGAAGGACTGCGCCAGCGCATTCGTCCCCTCCATCGAGAACCAGACGCCGGATAGCAGCAACATGGGCCATGAGATGAGGTTTAGCAGACCGTCCGCCACTTCCTCGGTGCGCAGCCGCGCCGCCACGATGAGCCCTAGGCTGATGGTGCAGAGGGCACCGGCGACATAGACGAGCCCCAGGGCGATGTAGGACCCGCGCATCGGGAAATCGAGCAGCAGCTCGGCACCGAGATAGACGACCAGGCTCGCGCCCAGCACCACCAGGAGCCGCGAGATGACCTGCGCGGTCAGGAACTCCCAGGGCCGCAGCGGGGTCGCCTTGAGCCGCCGGAGCACGCCGTTCTTGCGATAGCGCACGACTACCCAGCCAACGCCCCAGAGGCTGGAGAACATGACGTTCATCGCGAGCACCCCAGGCAGCACCCAATCGACATAGCGCAGCGCCTCTCCGGTCACCGTGGCGCGACGCGGCAGCTGCGCCCCCGCGTCATCGCCGTAAGCGCCGAGCAGCAGCCGCTCGGCCAGATAACCGTTGGCCGAATTGAGGTTCACCCAATAGGCGGGCGCCGCGCGCAGATCCAGCAGCAGGTCCAACTGGTGGCGCTCCACCTTGAGGATGGCGGGATCTGGGGTGTCGAAGGGGACAAAGCTCAGGTGCTTCAGCCCCAAGAAGGGCGACTCCACCTGCGTAATGTCGGCATCGGGTGCGACGACGCCGATCTTCAGAAGCCCCTTATCGTCGGCCTGAAAGATGAAGGCGAACGCCAGCACCATCAGGATGGGCATGAGGATATTCCAGCTCAGCCCGGCCCGATCACGATAGAACTCGCGATTCCGGGCGACGAGCACGGCAAGGATGCGCTTCAGCATGACTCAGGTCCTCAGCGCATGGCCGGTCAGCTTCAAGAAGAGGTCCTCGAGGTTGGGCGTCGCCACCCGCAGCTCGGTCAGATCGGCACCTATGTGCTCCAGCTCGGCCAGCATCCGGGACACGTCCTCCGCGTAGAGCTCGATCTCGCCATTGCCGACGAGCGCGCCCTCGGGCAAGGACGCATGATCCGGCCAGGCGGTATCCGGCAGGCGAATCACGCGCGCCGGAAAATGCTGTCGGACCAGCGCTTCAGGGCTTCCCTCGGCGATGATGCGGCCGTGGTCGACGATGGCGATGCGGTCGCAGAGCCGCTCGGCCTCTTCCATATAGTGTGTCGTCAGGATCACCGTGGTCCCGAGCCGCCGCACCCGCTCTATCAGGCCCCAGAAGTTGCGCCGCGCTTGGGGGTCAAGACCTGTGGTGGGCTCGTCGAGGAACACCAGTTGCGGCTCGTTGACCAGGGCGATGGCCAGCAGCAGACGCTGGCGCTGACCGCCCGAGAGCTTGCGCGTGTCGCGATTCAGGATATCGGCGAGATTGCAGAGGCGGATCAGCTCATTGCGATCCGCGCTCTGGCGATAGAGGCTGGCGAACATGTCCAGTGACTCGCCAACCGTCTGAAACTCCTGGAGCGCCGTGGCCTGGAACTGGATGCCGATGCGCTCGGCATGAGCGCGGCTCAGGGGCTGCCCCTCGAAGTAGACGGCACCCGAGGTCGGCGTCTGAATCCCCTCCAGCATCTCGAGCGTCGTCGTCTTGCCCGCCCCGTTCGGCCCCAGCAGGCCGTAGCATTGGCCCTTCTCGACCATGAAGCTAATGCCGTCGACGGCGCGCACGCCAGGATAGAGGCGCACAAGCTCTCGGGCTTCGATGAGGGGTGTCATTCGCCAGGGCTAGCCGGTGTTGCGCATTCCGGCCGCGATCGCGTTGATCGACCTTAGCAGCGGATCGAGCCAGGCCTCGCGCTTCTCTTCGTCCTCCTCGGCGCGATAACGCGCGAGCACGGCGACCTGAATGTGGTTGAGCGGATCGAGATAGAGGTTGCGGCGCGCGAGCGAGTGATTGAGGTCGGGCGTATCTTCCATGAGCACCCGCAGCCCCGCCACATTGAGCACCTGAGTCAGGGTACGCCTGTACTCCTCTTCGATGACGCTGAAGATGGCCGCGGCCTGCTCCTGATTCTCCGACAGCCGAAGATACTCGCGGGCGATGCGCATCTCCGCCTTGAAGAGGGACATCTGGGTGTTCGACAGCAGGGCGCGGAAATAGGGCCACTCCTGATACATTTTTTGGAGCTTGGCCAACCGCTCGACGTCGGTGCCTCGATAGCGCTCGATGGCATAGCCGATTCCCAGCCAAGCCGGCAGGGTATGCCGCGACTGGCCCCAACCGAAGACCCAGGGGATCGCCCGAATCGAGCCGAGCGAACGGTCCGCCTTCTTGCGGTGCGAGGGCCGCGAGCCGATGTTGAGCAGCGCGATGCCATCGAGCGGCGTGCACTCGTAGAAGTAGTCGAGAAAGCCGTCGGTCTGGCGCACCAGCTTGCGATAGGCCTCTTCGCCATAGCGCGCGAGCTCGTCCATGATGCCCAGATAGTCGTTGCGCTCTTCCTGCGGGGACTCGATCAGACAGCGGCTCGCCTTGATGAGTCCGCTGATCCCCATGGTCAGCTCGTAGCGCGCGGTCTCCGGGTTGGAGTAGCGGTAGGACAGCACCTCGCCCTGCTCGGTGAACTTGATCTGCCCGTGCACGGTATCGACGGGCTGCGCCAGGATGGCCTCGTGGGTGGGGCCGCCGCCACGCCCCACGGTGCCGCCGCGCCCGTGGAAGAGCCGGCAGGCCAGGCCACGGTCGTCCGCGAGCGCGATCACCTTCTTCTGCGCCTCGAAGAGATTCCAGCTCGACGACAGGATGCCGCCGTCCTTGCAGGAGTCCGAGTAGCCCAGCATCACCTCCTGCTGATTGCCGGACGCCTTCAGCAGCCCCTGGTAGGTCGGATTGTCGAGCAGCGTCTGCATGACCTGATCGATATGGCTCAAGTCGTCGATGGTCTCGAACAGGGGCGAGACCTGGATGCTGCAGAACCAGCCCTCGGCATCCTTGCCGACCAGCCCCGCCAGGCGCGCCAGCAGCATGACCTCCATGACATGACTGGCAGAGTGGGTCATGGAGATGACGTACTGACCAACGACCTTCTGGCCGATCTCGGCGCGCATCCGTGCGATGACTTCGAAGACCTCCAACGTCTCCCGCGTCTCGGCCGTCAAGGTGGCCTTGTCGATGACGAAGGGATGCGGATGGGCGATGGCCTCCGCAAGCGCCATGAGCCGCTGCTCCTCCGTGAACGCCTGGTAGTAGGGCGCTCCGGCCTGGCGCGCGAAGAGCTCGGTGACCGCTTCGGTATGGCGGGTCGATTCCTGGCGGATATCGAGATTGACGAGATGGAAGCCGAAGGTCTCGGCAAGACGGATCAGATCCTGCAGCGGCCCGCTGGCGGCGTTGGCGTCGCCGTGATGCACGAGCGAGTCGCGGATCAGATAGAGATCGTTGAGGAAATCCCGCTCGTCGCAATAGCCTTCCGGCAGCCCGTCGTAGTCCCGCCCCTCCATGCGCGCCCGCACCCGGTCCAGATTCGCCTGCAGGCGGTGCCTCATCATCGCCAGCTTGCGGCGATAGGGCTCGTGGAGAAAGAGCCGCTGGCGCTGCCCCATGGTGTCGACCCAGTAGTCCTCGTCGGCGTCTAGGCTGTCGAGAAACTCGGGAGAAGGCTGACAGAGCGCGCTCGAGTGACTTAGCATCCGCCGCAGCCCCGCGAGACGCTCCAAATAGAGCTCGAGCACCAGCTCGGCGTGCATGCGCACGGCAAGCTCCGTGGTCTCCGGCTTGACGAAGGGGTTGCCGTCGCGATCGCCACCGATCCAGGAGCCGAAGCGGATGAAGCTGGGCACACGAATGCCGCAGGTCGCGCCGTAATTGCGGCGCACCGCCTTCTCCAGAAAGCGGTAGACCAGGGGGACGGCCTCGAAGAGCGACTCGCGGAAAAAGTAGAGCCCCTGCTGCACCTCGTCCGTCACCTGCGGCTTGTGCACCCGCACCTCGTCCGTCTTCCAGAGGATCTGGATATGGGTGAGGATCTCCTGCAGCTTGTCCTCCAGCTCCTCCTCGTTGAGCTTGCGCCTGTGCAGGTCCTGGCCGATGAGAAAGATGCGCCGGAAGGTATCCGAGATGGTCCGGCGTTTGGACTCGGTGGGATGGGCGGTGAACACCGGCAGATAGACCAGATGCTCAAGGAGGCTCTGGAAGTTCTCGGCGCTGACGCCGTCCTCCGCGAACTGGCGGACCGTGTCGTCGAAGGAGCCCATCCAGAGCCGCTCGCCGGCGGAGATGAGATCCATGCGCGCGAGGTGGGCATTGAGCTCCTCGGCGACGTTGACGAGGCCGAAGTAAATGGTGAAGGCGCGGATCACCTCGGACAGGGTCTGGGGATCCAAGCCCTCGATCCGTTTCATGAGCTTGTCGCGCAGCTCCGCGTCTTCCTGCTCGCGCAGCTGCATGAAGCCGTCGCGCAGCCGCTCCACGATGACGAGGACGCGCTTGCGGCTATGCTCGCGCAAGACCTCGCCAAGGAGGGCGGTGAAGAGCTGGACATCACGTTCCAGCGTCTGCTCTTGGGTCAAATCGTTCATTGGGGCAGTACTCGATACCGGCAGCCGAAACAGGGCGATGCTGCGGATACTACCCCGCGCGAGCGTGACGAACAAAAACCATGTCGCCGATAAGAGATCTTCCGTCCCGACCCAAGTGGGCCGCCGCAAGCGCCCTTCGCCCACTCGCCGAGATCAGACAGCATAAGGTGATTTCCGGGAAACAGATTCCCCGTAGGATGGGCAAAGCGCAGCTTGCCCATCGTCCAGGCGCCTGAGCGACCTGGGTGGGCACGCCCCACAAACGGCTTCCCCATGCGCGCCGGCGTGCCAGGGGCTTTGCTCATCCGACTGGAGGCGCTGTTCTGGGTAAGATCATTTCAGGAAATCACCCAGGGCAACGGAAGCGGGAGAAAGGGACCGTCCGGCGGTCGAGAAGGAAATCGCCGACTTGAGCCCCCGAGAGAAGGAGCGCGCAAAGGCGCTAGACGCTGCCCAAGAGATCCTTGCATGCCAAGACCGCGAAGCGGCTTGCCCGAACACTGGACAGAATTCACGGGATTCTCAAGATCCGCAGGATTCATGCAGAGCACTCTTTTATCTGAAGAAATCCCGTCAATCCTGCAAAGCTTTGTTGATTCTGTCCGTTTTCTCGAGGCGCGCCTCTGACGACGGAGGGGCTGTATTCAGACAGCTTCTGAGCGCAGATGCGCTCAGTGTCGCTCCGCTAGGCCAGGCTGCCGCGGGCAGCAACCCGCAGGCAATGGACGCTGAAGAGCTGCTCGGAGTCCGTCCACACCTCCTCCGCCTCGAAACCGGCATCGCGCGCGAGAGCCTGGAAATCCGCGATGCTGTATTTGTAGGAGCACTCGGTATGAATGGTCTCGCCCTGCTTGAAGGGAATCTCGCGTCCGGCGATCCGCACGCTTTGGTCGCACAGACTCTCAAGGTGCATCTCGATACGGCTGACCTCGGCGTTGAAGAAGGCCTTGTGACGAAACGCACTGGTATCGAAGTCCGCCTCCAGCTCGCGGTTGATGCGCGTCAGGAGGTTGAGATTGAAGGCGGCGGTCACCCCCTGTGCATCGTTGTAGGCGGCACTCAGAAGGCTCGGGTCCTTGCGCAGATCGACGCCGATGAGCAATCGCCCGCCTTCCCCGAGCACGCCGGCGACCCGCCGCAGAAGCCCGCGGGCCTCCTGCGGCTCGAAGTTGCCGATGCTGGATCCGGGAAAGAAGGCCGCGAGCTGGCTCCAGCCGGGCTCCAAGGGCAGCTTGAAAGGGCCGGAGTAATCGGCACAGGCGGCCAGAATCATCAGTCCTGGGAAGCGCTCGGCCAGCGCGTGGGCGGACGCGAGCAGGTGGTCCTTGGAGATGTCGACGGGCACGTAGACATGGGGCCGCAGGGCCGCCAGCAAGGTCTGAATCTTGAGGCTGCTCCCGCTCCCCAGCTCGATGAGGACATTCTCGCGGCCCAGGCGGTCGGCCATTGCCTCGCCATGGGTCTCCAGGATGCCGATCTCGGTTCGGGTCGGATAGTACTCGGGCAGCTCGGTGATGGCGTCGAAGAGCTGAGAGCCGCGCCGGTCATAGAAGAGCTTCGGCGAGAGCCGCTTCGGAGACTGGCTCAAGCCTTGGAGGACCTCCTCGCGCAGGTCGGCTATCGTCGGATGGTAGTCGCAAAAGCTGACCCGGGCGTCCTGCGTCGGCTCTGCCGAATCGGAGTGCGCGTCCAGGGCCGGACCTTGGGGGTCCCGGTAAGCTGCCGCTGCGGCTTGCGTCATTTGAGTGTCTCCGCGAGTCGGAATCCTTTGAATTGCCAGCGCTCGACTGGATAGAAGAAGTTGCGATAGGTGGGCCTGATATGATCCAGCGAGGTGGCGCATGAGCCACCGCGCAGCACCATCTGATTGCACATGAACTTGCCGTTGTACTCCCCGAGTGCGCCGGCCGGGGCACGATAGCCTGGATAGGGCAGATAGGCGGAGCCGGTCCACTCCCAGACGTCGCCGAAGAGCTGCTTGAGCCCCGCGCCATCGGGCGCAGGACGCGGATGCAGCCAGCCGTCGTCCACGAAGTTGCCCGCGATCTCGACCGCGTCCGCGGCATGCTCCCACTCGGCCTCGGTCGGCAGGCGCTTCCCGGCCCAGGTCGCGAAGGCATCGGCCTCGTAGTAGCTGAGGTGGCAGACCGGCTCGGCTGGATTCAACGGGCGCATGCCGGAGAGGGTCATGAGCTGCCAGGCGCCATCCACCTCCTCCCAGTACAGCGGGCAGCGCCAGCGGCGTGTCTGAACCTCGGCCCAGCCGTCCGAGAGCCAGAGCGCTGGATTCTGGTAGCCGCCGTCCTGAACGAACTCGAGGTACTCGCCATTGGTCACGGGACGATCGGCAACCGCAAAGGGCTCGAGAAAGACCCTGTGCCTGGGGCGCTCGTTGTCGAAGCCGAACGCCGCGTCCGGTCCGCTGCTGTCCAGGCCCAGACGCACCAGACCGCCCTCGAGCGGCTCCCAGCGCAGGGGTGCGGGATCCGCGAGCGGCGACTGAGGCAAGTCTTTGAGGTAAGCCGGCCGCAGCGGATTGTGGGCGAAGTGGCGCTTGATGTCGGTCACGAGCAGCTCTTGATGCTGCTGCTCGTGATTCAGGCCGATCTGCAGACGCATTGCCACGCGCGGCCAGTCGGCGACATCGCAGCCTTCGATCAGCCGAAGCATGGCCGCGTCGACATGGTGGCGGTAATCGTAGACCTCGGCGACGGTCGGGCGGGACAGCAGGCCGCGCTCCTGGCGAGGCCAGAAGCCAGCCCCGGTCTGCTCGTAATAGCTGTTGAAGAGGTGCTCGAACCTGGGATGGAAGACGCTGTAGGCCGGGAGGAAGGGCCTGAGAAGGAAGGTCTCGTAGAACCAGGACACATGCGCCAAGTGCCACTTCGGGGGACTGGCCTCGACGACCGTCTGGAGGCCGTAGTCTTCGGTCTCCAACGGCTCGCAGAGTCGCTCGGAGAAGGCTCGAGCGCGCTTGAAGCGCTCGCGGAGCACGGCGCGCGAATCTCCGGCCGCGTCCTTCATGGTTGACGATTCCTGCATGGTTTCCTCATCTGCTCAGGTCCTGACTGCGCGCGCCCGCGCGACGACCGCGATTGCTGGATGCGCAGGCCAAGCCAACACCCGGCCGCCGGGATTCGGCTGAGCCGAATCGGACCACCAGCCTCTCGGATGGATGGCCGACGGCAGCGCCGGCAAGCGCGCCTGCCCGCAGACTGTGCGGCCGGCAGGAGCGATTTCCACCAACCCCGTCAGTCGGGCTTTCAGGATTCGGCTCGGGAGGAGGCCCGGACTGCACGCCGCAGGGAGCCAGGCCGCGCCGACCGCATGCCGAGAAGGAAGCGGATCGGCTCACCCCGCAGTCCGGGCTGTAGAACTGCGATTGATGCCCCATGTAGGGGCCAAGAGATCGCAAGCTAAGCGGCAGCAGCGCAATCGCGCCGAGCGCCCGCGTCGGAGCCTGGAGTAGATGATGACTCGTAATCCCTTCTTCCCGAAATTCTCTGATCTCCCCCGCGAAATCCCGATCTTTCCGCTGGCCGGGGCGGTCGTCATGCCGGGTGTCCAACTTCCGCTCAACATCTTCGAGCCACGCTACCTCAACATGGTGACCGACAGCCTTGCGTCGAGCCATCTCCTCGGCATGATCCAGCCAACCAGCGAGACCATGATGGAGGAGACGCCCGAGATCCATCGTGTCGGCTGCGCGGGCCGAATCACTTCTTACAGCGAGACGTCCGACGGGCGCATTATCCTCGTCCTGACCGGCGTCTGTCGCTTTCAGGTGTCGAAAGCGCTCGAGGAGCAGAACGGGTACAGGCGCGTCAAGCCCGACTGGGAGCGCTTCGCCGCCGACTATCACGCCGAAGAGGGCCCGGCGATCGGGGATCGCGATGGCTTTCTCGGCTCGCTCAAGACCTACTGCAGCCTGCGCGGCGTCGAGATCCCCTGGGACGACATCGAGAAGATGGGCGACGGCGAGCTGATCAATCTCCTCTGCGCCCACCTGCCCCTCAGCCCGGAGGACAAACAGGCCTTGATCGAGACTCTACAGGCGGCAGAGCGGGCCTCGCTCATGCGCGGTCTGCTCGACATGGCGGCGGCCTCCAGCATGCGGGTCGCCGAACATAGGCACTGACGCGGCTCGAAAAAGAGGATGATCGACAGCCGCGTCGCGCAGCCAATGAGTGATGACGCTCTGTTACGCCCCGCCTGATCAGGCGCCTTGTCCAGCCGCTCGGCCGGCTTGTATCCATGTGCCGAGAAGTCGTCTCAGAGGAGATGCTTCGGGAAGTCCGGGGCCAGCTCACCCGCAACATCGGCCAATGCGGAGCTGCACAGCTTGGATTGGCTCTCGGATGGCTGTCGTGATGGTCTAGAGCGGGCTCCTTGGTATTAGGTGTCGACGAGCCGAGCCCCTGTCCTTTGCGCCTTGCGCGTCTCTCGATCGACAGGTCGCCCCACCCTTAGCAGGACAAGCGATCCAAGACTGCCTGGAGCCTGCTTCGCTCCAGCGGCTTGACCAAATGCTCGTCGAAACCGCCGTCCAAGGACCGCTCGCGGGCGTGCTCATGACCGAGACCGGTCAGGGCGACGAGCATCAATCGTCCGGGCTCCGGATAACGCTGACGGAGCCGTCCCGCGAGCTCCACGCCATCCATGCCTGGCATCCCGATATCGAGCAAGGCGAGGCGCGGCTCGAAGTCTCCGAGCAGCGCGAGCGCCTCGGCACCCGAGCTGGCCGTGCGCACCTGATAGCCTTGAATCTCGAGCAGCATGGCCAGCGCGCCCGACACGTCGGCGTTGTCATCCACCACCAAGACTTTGAGCGCCTCGCCACCTCCGGCCGCGGGATGCGACTTCAACGGCAGCTGCGCGGCGGTCGGATGATCGTCCGCGAGCAGCGGAAGGCGCAGCTCCAGCTCTGAGCCCAAGCCAGACCCTTCACTCCGGGCGTCCAGGCGACCGCCGTGCAGCTCGGCCAGGCGCCGGGCGATCGTCAGCCCGAGACCCAGGCCACCATCGCCTGACTCGGATTGCGTGACGCCTTGCGCAAAGGCCCCGAACATGGATTCGATCTGGACCGCCGACATCCCCTGACCATTGTCCCTCACCCGCACCACGACATCCCTGCCGTCCAGGGCATGATCGACGTCGATCGCTCCGCCACGCGGCGTATATCTCGCGGCGTTGACCAGGAGGTTGAGCAGGATCTGAGAAAGCCGGACCGGATCGCCTTGGACGCGCACCTGCTCGGGGGGAAGCTCGTAACCGAACCTGTGGTCGCGCTCCTGCATCATCGCCCGCACCCCATCCACGGCCTGCTTTACCACCTCCCTGAGCGCGATCTCACGTGTATCCAGGTCGATGCGGTCACGCACGATCCGCGAGACGTCGAGCAGGTCGTCCAGCAGTCGCCCCATGTGGGCGGTCTGGCGATCGAGCACGTCGACCGCCCAGACGATGCGCTGATCCTCACCGATCCCGATCGAGCGGATGATCTCGACCGCATTGCGGATCGGCGACATGGGATTGCGCAGCTCGTGGCCGAGCATCGCGAGGAATTCGTCCTTGCGGCGGTCGGCCTCGAGCAGCGCCTGCTCGGCCGCCTTTTCCTTGCGAATGTCGCGCGTCACCGTGGCATATTGGAGCGGCCTTCCGGTCTCGGGGTCGTCGATGCGCAGGGCATCGTAGAAGACCGCGATGGGCTCTCGGGTCCGGAAGTGGCGAAAGCGAAACTCCCCCGCCCATCGCCCCGTCCGCTCGACCGCCGGCATGATGGTCTCGCGAAAGAAGGGATGATCCTCGGGCAGTAAGAAGTCTTCGATCTTGATGACAGCCGGCTCGACGTCAGGGTCCAGCCCGACGAGATGCTTGCCCGCCTGATTGATATAAACGCCACGATGATCCAGGCTCGCGATCGCGATGAGATCGGACGAGCATTCGACGACCGTCGCCAGATCCCGCGCGCGATCCTCCGCCGCGCGTCTGTCCGTGATGTCGATGATGGCGGCCAGGGCGCGCAGCGGATGCCCGGCGTCGTCGCGGATGAAGGTCATGTTGACCAACGCCCAGATCACCCGACCGTCCTTGCGGATATAGCGCTTCTCGACGAAGTAGTCGGTATCCTCCTGACGCAGCGCCCGCTGGTAGCGAATGGCGTCGTAAGCGAGGTCTTCAGGGTGGGTAAGCTCCCTGAAGGTCATCCGCAGCAGCTCGTCGGCCTCGTAGCCCAAGAGACGACGGAGTCGCTGGTTGACGCGCAGCAGACGCCGGGTCTCCGGCTCGACGACCACCATGCCGACGGTCGCGAGCTCGAACATGAGCCGAAACTGATTCTCGCTTTCCCGCAGCGCCTGCTCCACCCGCATAGTGTCAGTGATATCGCGATTTGCGACACGCCGCCCCGCGAAAGTGCCGTCGGACCCATAGACGGGCTTACAAGCATGCTCGACCCAGCGGACCTGGCCATTCGCGTTCTGAATGCGCAGCCTCAGCCGAGTCTCTGGCCGAAGAAATGGCTCTCCGCTTAGGTGCTCGGTGAAGGCCTGGCGATCCTCGGCATGAACGATCGAGGTCAAGAGCGTCGGGTCGGCTTCGAATGCCTCGACCCCATAGCCTGTCACCGCCTCGCACGAGGGCGACATCCATCGCAGCCCGCCATCCGGCCCGATCCAATACTCCCAATCGAAGGTATGCGTCGTCAGGATCCGCCAGGTCTCGGCCTCTCGCGCAAGCTCGGCGACCACCTTGTCCATTGGCGTCAAGTCCAGGGCGCAGAGCGTCAGGCCAAAGACGTTTCCAGCCGGATCTTTCGAGGGCACCAGGGTAAGATCGAGCGCTCGCTGCTGCGTTGAATCTCCGAGCACGAAGCGCCCTTGATAGGCACGCCCCGTCCGCATGACTTGCGTCGCAAGCTGCTTGAGCTCGGCACAAGCCACCAGGGCTCCATCCCAGCCAGCGACCGGCGGCGCCCCCACTTGCTGTGGACGTCTCACCCAGGTCGGCGCCAGATCCGGGCTCAGTGTACAAATCGCAATCGCGGCGCCAGCATCTGACTGGGAGACGCTACGCTGGCCGGCTGCGAGCACGTGGAGATGGGGAAGCAAGGGAGGGTCTGCGTGAGCTGACGGCGGTATCGCATCGACCATACTCGCCGGATAATCCCCATTCAACCTTGAAATCTGGGGCTTTCGCGTCTAGTTCCTGACCGAAATCAGGATTCGCACTCAGAGGTATAGAAGATGGCAGTCACACTGACAGAGGCCGCTGCGCGGCACGTCGCCGACATGATCGAGAAGCGCGGCCATGGGCTTGGGCTAAGGGTCGGGACCAAGAAGAGCGGTTGCAGCGGCTTCGCCTACGATGTCGACTACGCCGACAGCCTGGACGGCGGTGATCAGATCTTCGAGAGCTTCGGGGTCAAGGTCGTGGTCGACGAAGCGAGCATGGAGCACATCGACGGTATGGAGATCGACTTCGTGAAGTCGAACTTGCTGAATCAGGGGTTCGAGTTCAAGAATCCGCGCGCCAAGGATCAGTGCGGCTGCGGCGAGTCCTTCAGCGTCTGACGCTCAGCGCACACCCGAATGAAGAGTCCGCTCCATGGAAAATGACGAGATCAGAGAGATCATCGAGAACTTCGAGCTGCTGGGCGACTGGGATCAGCGCTATCAGTACCTGGTCGAGATCGGCGAGCGCCTGCCGGCGATGCCGGCGGCGCTCAAGACCCAAGCCAACCGGGTCGTCGAGTGCATGAGTCTGGTCCATGTCGCCACCGAGCCGGATCCCGACCGGCCCGACCACCTGATCTATCGCGGCGATTGCGACACGGCGATCATCAAGGGTGTGGTCGCCCTGCTGGTAGGCCTATTCTCACGAAAGACGCCAGCGCAGATCGAGGCGCTGGATGTCGATGCCCTCTTCGAAGGACTCCAGCTCGAGGAGCACCTCAGCCCCAATCGGCATGTAGGCGTCTACGCCATCGTCAATAAGATGAAGGGGCAAGCCCAGGCCCTAGGAGCCTGTCCGACTTAGGATGAATCGGCTGCGGAACCGGGAGAACGGCCCCTTTCGCGCCGGTTTTTCGTTACATAGACCCCCTATGCGCCTCAAAACCGGCGCGAAATGGCCTCGCTCTCCCACTTCCTCGCTTCGCCCCCCCCAAGTCGGACAGGCTCCTAGCCTGCTGAGGGGGTGTTGCGCCGCAAGCCAGCCCCTCAGCTCGGCGGCAGTCGGATCGGCAGGGCGCGAATCGGCTGCCCGGTGAGGACGCGTACCGCGTTCGCGACCGCAGGTCCGATCCCGGGCACCGCAAGTCCGCTCACGCCGCCCGGCTCGGCGACGCTGGGCAGGATATCCACGGCGACCTCGGGCATCTCATCGAATCTCAGCAGGGGATAGGTGTCGAAGCCGAGCTGGTCGACCTGGCCGTCGGTAAAGGTGATCTCGCCCTTGAGCGCGGCGGTCAAGCCGAAGGCAATGCCGCTCAGGATCTGCGACCTGACGATCTCCGGATGGACGACAGAGCCGCAATCCACCGCGCACTGGACACGGTGCACCCGGACGCTGGCGTCTTGGATGGAGACCTCCGCCACCTGCGCGATGTGACTCCCGAATGCGGAGACGAGTGCCAGGCCACGCGCACGCCCCGCGGGCGGCTCCTCGCCCCAGGCGAAGCGCCCCTCCACATGGTCCAGCAGCTTCAGCTGGCGCGGACTCTCGGCAAGCAGCTGTCGCCGCATCGCGATCGGATCCTGCCCGGCCAGGCCGGCGAGCTCGTCCAGGAAGCACTCGACCGCAAAGCTGTTGTGCGTATAGCCGCCCCCCCGCCAGAGCCCAATCGGAGCCGGGGTGTCGGCGCGCCGATACTCGACACGCGCCGCGGGGATCGCATAGGGGATGTCCGCAGCCCCCTCGACCATTGCATCGTCGATGCCGTCACGAATCCGCTCGGGCGCGACCCGCGCCAGCACCGATGGCCCGACGACGCGGTGGAACCAGGCCCTGACTCGCCCCTGATCGTCGACGCCACCACGCAGCCGATGCAGCGTCATGGGCCGGAAGTCGTCGTGGCGAAAGTCGTCCTCGCGCGTCCAGATGAGCTGCACCGGACAACGGGCCGCCTGCGACAGCTCGACCGCGTCGGCGACGAAGTCTTGCTCGAGCCTGCGCCCATAGCCACCGCCGACGAAAGTGGTGTGGACCCTGACGCGCTCTGGCTCCAGGCCGGTGATCTGGCAGGCCAAGGCGCGCGCCGCCTCCTGGGCCTGAGTGGGAACATGGAGGACGCAGGCGTCGGCGCGCACCTCGGCGGTGCAGGTCATGGGCTCCATGCAGACATGCGGCTGAAAGCCAACCTGGTAGACCGCCTCGATCTCTTGCGCGGCCTTGGCGAGGGCCCGGCTCACGTTGCCATGCTTGCGCGCCACGGCCGAGCGCCCCTTGAGCCCGATCTGCAGCCGAGCCTCGATGCGCGGCGTCTCGAGGCGGCGATTGCCGCTCGGTCTGCAACTGACCTCCAACTTCTCGCGGCCCTCGAGCGCCGCCCAGGTCGAGTCGGCCAGCACCGCGATGCCGCTGTGCACGGCGAAGACATCTCGGACTCCGGGGACCTCGAGTGCGGCGGCGTCCCGCCAGCCCTGCACCCAGGCCCCGAGCACTGGACAGCGATAGATAGTGGCGAAACGAAGTCCCGGCAGTCTGATATCGAGCCCGAAGTCGGCGCGGCCGAGCACCTTCGCGGGCACGTCCAGACGCTGCGGCGAGGTGCCGATCAGTTGCCAGCTCTCGGGCGACTTGAGGGCGACCCGCGTGTCGGGCTCGAGTCCGGCCGCCACCTCGACGAGCGCCCCATAGCTCAGACGGCGGATACCATCGCTGTGGTGAACGCTGCCGCGATGCGCGCGGCACTCCGACACCTGCACCTGCCAAACGGAGGCTGCCGCCTGGATCAGCAGGGTCCGCGCCACGGCACCTGCTTCGCGCAGCTTGAGCCAGCCATCGCGGACCGAGGTGCTCTGACCTGTCGCCTGCTCACCGAGCAGGGCGTTCTCGTAGGCCGGGGCGACGGGCGCTGCCACGACCTCGACCTGATCCAGCCCGACCTCCAGCTCCTCGGCAATCAGCATCGGCAGGGCCGTCATCACGCCCTGCCCCATCTCGGAGCGCGCAAGCATCAGCTCGATACGGCCATCTGCCAAGAGACGGATCCAAGCGTTCGGCTCGACCTCCGTCGCGGCTGACGCGGCGGGCCGCGTCTCCGCATCCGCACTCAGCCAGACACCAAGCGCCAGCCCGCCCCCAGCGGCAAGGCCAACCTTGAGCAGCGCGCGCCTGGTCATGCCAGGTCCATGCTTGGCGTCAGCCATTCCGGACCTCCGGGTTGGCGGCGCGAAGGATGGCGCGGCGAATCTGTTCATAGGTGCCGCAGCGGCACAGCACGCCCGACATGGCCTCGTCGATCTGGGCATCCGTGGGCCGCGGATGCTTGTTGAGGAGCGCGGCCGCCATCATGATCTGACCGGGCTGGCAGTAGCCGCACTGAGGAACCTGCTCCAGGACCCAGGCGAGCTGCAGGGGATGACGTCCATCCGGGGAGAGCCCTTCGATGGTGGTGATCGAGCGACCTTGCGCCTCGGCCAGGGTGGTCGCACACGCCCGCACCGGCTCACCGTCGAGGTGAATGGTGCAAGCGCCGCATTCCGAGCGACCGCAGCCATATTTGGTCCCGGTCAGCCCGAAGTGATCGCGAAGCACCCAGAGCAGCGGCATCTCCGGATCCAAATCGAGCTCGCGCGGCTCGCCGTTCAAATTCAAAGAGATCATCGCATCCCAAGTCAGGATCAAACGGACGCAAGGCCAGGTAGCATTGCAGATTTCGGGGAAAGGCGAAAGTAAGCCCATCAAGGGGTCAATAGTGGAGCGCCTCAGGATGATACTGCAGCTCCGGCGGAGCCGCGCGCTTGCGCCAAGGCTCATCACTCGCCCACAACGCCTACAACCAGCTTCAGCACGCAGCCGAGCATCCAGACGCCCAGAGCCCTTCGACGCCGAGAGCCAATCAACCAAGATGCCGCATATTAAGCTTGTCCTTCTCTGCACGCTCCTCTTCCTTCAGCCGGCAGCCGCCCAGGCGGCCAGTGCCGGCCCCGGAAAACCAGCCCCGGTCATGGCCGCCACCGCCAGCGTCCGCGCCCTGACCGAGCGCGTCGAGGCACTCGGGACGCTCAAGGCCAACGAGTCCGTGGCCATCACCTCCAATGTCACCGAGACCATCTCGGTGGTGCATTTCGACGATGGGGAGCGCGTGGAGGCGGACGCGCTGCTGGTCGAGATGACCAGCGCCGAGGAGCACGCCCTGCTCGAAGAGGCGCAGGTGCGCGTGGACGACGCGGAGCGTCAGTATCGTCGCGTCAAGTCCCTGGTCGCCCAGCGCTCGGCGTCGGAGTCCTTGCTCGACGAGCGCAAGCGCGACCTGGATACCGCCCGCGCCGTCTTGGTCGCACTGGAGTCGCGGCTCGCGGACCGCATCATCAAGGCGCCCTTCGACGGCGTCCTGGGGCTGCGCAACATCAGCCGCGGCGCCCTCGTCGAGCCGGGCGACCTCATCACGACGCTCGACGACGACCGCGTCATGAAGCTCGACTTCTCCGTGCCGAGCCGCTACCTGAAGGACCTCGAGCCTGGGCTCAAGATCGAGGCGAAGACGGCGGCCTTCGGCGACGAGGTCTTTATGGGCGTGGTACGCGGCGTCGACAGCAGGATCGACCCGGTGACACGCTCCGTGCTGGTGCGCGCCCTGGTACCCAACCCCAGCGGCAAGCTGAGACCAGGTCTCTTGATGCAGGTCGATCTGCTGACCAATCCGCGCAAAGGGATCGTGATTCCGGAAGCAGCCGTGCTTCACGAGGGCCAGAAGCACTTCGTGATGGTCCTGAAGGAAGCCGACCAAGGCTTGACGGCCGAGCGCCGCGGCATCCGGATCGGGACCCGCCTCCCCGGCCTGGTCGAGGTGCGGCAGGGCCTGGATGACGGCGAGCGGGTCGTCACCGACGGCCACGACAAGATTCGCCCCGGTCAGCCGCTCAGCATTCTAGAAACGGATGACGGCGCGCCTGACCAGGCCGCCCTGACGGAGCGCGCGCAGTGATCCTCTCGGATGTCTCCATCACAAGACCGATCCTCGCGAGCGTCCTGTCACTGCTGCTCGTCGCCTTTGGGCTGGTCTCGTTCGACCGCCTGCCGCTGCGCCAATTCCCGGATACGGACCCGCCGGTCGTCTCGATCGAAACCCTCTACCCAGGCGCGGCGGCCATCGTCGTCGAGAACCGCATCACTCAGCTGATCGAGGATCGCATCGCCGGCATCGAAGGCATCCGCACCATCGAGTCGAGCAGCGAGGACGGGCGCTCGCGGGTCACGGTCGAATTCAGCATCGATCGCGACATCGACGGCGCGGCCAACGACATTCGCGATCGCGTCTCCGCCGTTCTCGACCAGCTGCCGGCCGAGACCGATCCGCCCGAGATCCAGAAGGTCGACAGCAACGAAGACGTCATCATGTGGCTCAATCTGACGAGCGACCGCATGAGCGTCCCCGAGCTGACCGACTACGCGCGCCGCTACCTGGTCGATCGCTTCTCGGTGCTGGACGGCGTCGCGCGCGTGCGCATCGGCGGCAGCCAGGTCTTTGCCATGCGCGTCTGGCTCGACCGCAAGGCGCTGGCCGCGCGTGGCCTCACGGTGGCCGATGTCGAAGACGCCCTGCGCGCCGAGAATCTGGAGCTGCCGGCCGGCGAGGTCGAATCCATCGATCGCCAGTTCACCGTGCGGGTCACTCGCAGCTTCAACACCGCCGATGACTTCGCGCGACTGGTGCTGGCGCGCGGCCAGGACGGCTATCTGGTCCGCCTGGGCGACGTCGCCCGCGTCGAGCGCGGCACCGAGGAAGACCGCACCTTCTTCCGCGGCAACGGCGTGCCCATGGTCGGCATCGGCATTATCAAGCAGTCGACGGCCAATACCATCGCGGTCGCCGAGGCCGCCAAGGCCGAGATGGAGCGTGTCAACGCGACGCTGCCGGCGGGCATGGCGATCAAACAAAGCTACGACACCTCAGTCTTCGTCAAGGACGCCATTCGTGAGGTCTATAAGACGCTGGGCATCGCTATCGGCCTGGTCATCCTGGTGATCTTCCTCTTTCTCGGCAGCCTGCGCGCCACACTGGTCCCGGCCGTCACGGTGCCCGTCTCCATCGTCGCCAGCTTCACGGTGCTGCTGGCTCTAGGCTTTTCCGTCAATATACTGACCCTGCTCGCCCTAGTCCTGGCGATCGGCCTGGTGGTCGACGACGCCATCGTGGTGCTGGAAAACATCCATCGGCGCATGGAGGAGTATGGCGAGACACGGCTGGTCGCGGCCTATCGCGGCACACGTCAGGTCGGCTTCGCGGTGATCGCCACCACCTTGGTTTTGGCGTCGGTCTTCATCCCGATCGCCTTCCTGCAGGGCGATGTCGGTCGCCTGTTCGCGGAGTTCGCCCTGACCATGGTCGCCGCCGTGGTCTTCTCCTCCTTCGTCGCGCTCTCGCTCTCCGCGATGCTCGCCTCCAAGGTCCTGCCGCCGAGCCATCAGGGCGACAGCCGCGGCCACAACTTGCTCGATATGGTGGACCGCGCCTTCGAATGGGTGCGGCACGCCTATGCCCGCGCGCTTGGCTTCCTGCTGCGCCAGCCGTGGATCGTGCTGCTCAGCCTGGTCGCCACACTGGCCGCCGCCGTCTGGCTCTTCCAGCAGATCCCCAGGGAGTACACCCCCAAGGAAGACCGCGGCGCCTTCTTTGTCCTGGTCAACGGGCCGGAGGGGGCCTCCCATGCCTACATGAAGGACTACATGAACGAGATCGAGCGCAGGCTGCTGCCCTATGCGGAGAGCGGCGAGGCGCTGCGTGTGCTGGTGCGCACACCCAGATCCTTCTCCAGCACGGCGACCTTCAACAGCGGCATCGTCATCATCGTGCTGGCCGATTACGCTAAGCGCCGCTCGGCCTGGACCATCATGGGCGAGATCCGCGCCAAGCTCGCCGACCTCCCAGGCGTTAGGGCCTTCCCCGTGATGCGGCAAGGGTTCGGCGGCCGCACTCAGAAGCCCGTCCAGTTCGTGCTCGGCGGCGGCACCTACGAGGAGCTGGCGCAGTGGCGCGACACCCTGCTCGGCGAGATCGAGAAGGACAATCCCGGCCTGGTCGGGATCGACTGGGACTACAAGGAGACCAAGCCGCAGCTCGAGGTGGAGATCGATTATGACCGGGCCGCGGATCTCGGCGTGACCGTCGGGACCATCGGGCGCACCCTGGAGACCATGCTGGGCTCGCGCAAGGTCACCACCTATCTCGAGAGCGGGGAGGAGTACGACGTCATCCTCGAAGGCGAGCGCGAGACGCAGCGCACCCCGGGCAGCCTCGACAATCTCTATGTCAGCTCCTCGCGCAGCGCCGCGCTCATCCCGCTCGCCAATCTGGTGAAGGTCGAGGAGTCGGCGGATTCGCCAAGCCTCAACCGCTTCAATCGCATCCGCGCCATCACCCTAGAGGCGACCCTGGAAGACGATCTGGCACTGGGCAAGGCGCTCAGCTACCTGGAGCTCAAGGTCCGGGAGCACCTGCCGGAGCGCGCCCAGATCGACTACAAGGGACAGAGCCGCGACCTGCGCTCCAGCAGCCAAGGGGTGCTTTTCGTCTTCCTGCTGGGCATCGCCGTCGTCTACCTGGTGCTCGCCGCCCAGTTCGAGAGCTGGGTGCACCCCTTCGTCATCATGCTCACCGTGCCCCTCGCCATGGCAGGCGCCCTCCTCGGGCTCTGGGCGACGGAACAGACGCTCAATATCTACAGCCAGATCGGGCTGATCATGCTAGTCGGCCTCTCCGCCAAGAACGGCATCCTCATCGTCGAATTCGCCAATCAGCTCCGGGATCAGGGGCAGGAATTCCGCACGGCCCTGCTCGAGGCATCCAGCGTGCGCTTGCGCCCCATCCTCATGACCGGAATCACCACGGCCGCGGGATCCATCCCTCTCCTCCTCTCGAGCGGGGCGGGCTCGGAGACACGCATGGTCATCGGCACGGTGATCCTGGCCGGCGTCTTGGCGGCGACCTTCTTCACCCTCGTGGTCGTGCCCGTCGCCTATGACCAGCTGGCGCGCCGCACCGGCTCGCCAGGGGACGTCAAGCGGCAGCTGGAGCACGAGCTGACCGAGAGCCGAGCCTGATGCTCGGCCGCGAGGACATCTGCCCTCCACGCTAGCCCTGGTTTCCGAGTCGCGATCGCAGCCTATCGACCGGATCGAGCAGGCAAGGCTGGGAGAAGAGCGGAGCTGCAGGGTGGATGGCGGGGCTGCACCTCGCCAGGCTAGCGGCAGCGGCCTCTCGACTCAGGCGGAAGCGGATGTTCTTTCGCACATCCCTGTGCTGTCGGCGGTCACGCCGATCGACGGAAGATCCCTGGAAAGATGCGCGCGGCCGTCGAAGGACTCGCGAAAAGCCGCTTCGACGCGCGCTTGGCCCCTGTCCTGAAGGCCCGTTCTTTGCGCCGCTAAGGGATCAGGCGGGTATGGAGCTTGAGACCGGCGAGGCATCCGTGCCCCCCCGATTCATGGGTCAGAGACGCGGACATGTCGCCGCGATTCTCGGTCGAGCCTGAGGCATGAGACCGCCTCGGACTCATTGGTGGAAAGACCACTGGAAATCCATCGCGATCAGTTGTTCTGCGCCCCTTGTGCGATCCAGGTCTCGATGAGGGCAATCTCTTGATCCGGGATCGGCTCTTTCTGATGCGGCATGCGGATCGACGGATCGACTTCACCGGCGACCAGGCGGTAGAGGCTGCTCGAGATCGAGTCACCTGGAACGATCACCGGGCCGAACTTAGTGCCCTTCATCAGCGAGTCATAGGACTCGACGAGGAAGCCACTCGCCTCGAAGCCAGCACCACCGTTGAGATGACACTCGACGCAGTGCTGCTGCAGGATCGGCTTGACGTCTGCGGAATAGCTGACGCTCGGGTCTTTACCACAGCCCACGAGCATCAGTGCGACAGGTAGCCCAAGGACGGCGGAATATTTCATGATCTTTTTCATCTCGTCATCTCCTACATCGGATAGAGCAAGGCTGTGCGTGCAGCCACCGAACCACTTCGCCACCGCTGAGCCCGTCCTTCGGGCAACCAGAAAATTGCACCGAAGGCGGAGCGTCTGACGCTGTAAACATAGCTCCTGGCTGGAGATCAAAACTATGACCCAGGCAACAGTTTGACCGACGAGGAATAGACTTTTCGTATGGCGATTGCGGACGGTCAGTATCGCGCTGGCCGCTGGTGGCTGACAGGTCGCTTCCGGATCAGAGCTTCACCGAGCACCCTAGGAGCCGACAGGATGCAAGTCGGCCCGCGCTAAGGCGGATCCCGCCCTTCGAGCACACGCCTGACCGGAGCGAAGCTCTTGCGATGATGAGACGTTGGCCCAAGGCGGGTCAGAGCCGCAAGGTGCGCGGCCGTGGGGTAGCCCTTGTGCGCCGCAAAGCCATATCCCGGACAGGCGTCGTCCAATGCCAGCATGGCGCGATCACGCGCCACCTTGGCGAGGATGGAAGCGGCCCCGATCTCCAGAACCCGTCCATCGCCGCCGACGACGGCTTGTGACGCCACCTCGAGCGGCGGACAGCGATTGCCGTCGACGAGGACGAGACCGGGGGCCACTGCCAGCGCGGCGACCGCACGCTGCATGGCGAGCATGGAGGCCTGCAGGATATTGAGGCGATCGATCTCCTCGACGCTCGCCGTGGCAATCGACCAAGCCAGGGCCGAGGCGCGGGTCTCGACATCCAGACGCTCGCGCCGCGCCGCCGTCAGCCGCTTCGAGTCATCGATTCCAGACAGCGGCCGCGCCGAGCCCAAGATCACCGCGGACGCATAGACGGGGCCCGCCAGGGGCCCCCTGCCCGCTTCGTCGACCCCGGCGATCAGCATGGTGAAGGCGCGCCCGACGCCGGATGACCAATCAGATCGAGGACCGCCACTGCCGCCGAATCGGCGGCATTGCGACGCAGCTCACGATGGATACGTGCGTACTCGAATGCGATGAAACGGCGACGATCGCCGTCGTCCAGCAGACCCAGGAGCGCGGGCGCGAGCAGCTCCGGTCTGCAGCGATCCTGGAGCAGCTCGGGAGCCAGCTCGCGACCGGCCAGGAGGTTCGCCATCGCCACATGCGGCACCTTGACCAGACCCAGTGTCTTGACGAGATGATAGGAAATGGGATGCACCCGATAGCCGACGACCATTGGACGCTTCAGCAGCAAGGCCTCGAGCGTCGCGGTCCCAGACGCCGTCAGCACGCAGTCGGCCGCCGCCAAGACATTACGGCTATGCCCGTCGACGACACTCAGGGGCAGACCGGGGGCGCAATGCCTCAGCTTCGCCTCGAACAGCGCGCGGAGACGCCCACTGACCATGGGGGCCGCGAAGACCAGATCCGGCCGCGCCTCGAAACAGCATTTGGCAGTCTCGATAAAGGGCTCGGCGAGGCGCTCGACCTCGCCCATCCGGCTTCCCGGCAGCACGGCGACCAAGCACCCCTGCTCCGGCAAGCCAAGCGCCCGACGCGCGGCGAGGCGATCGACCTCCAGCGGGATGGCTTCCGCCAGCGGATGGCCGACGTAGGTCGCCGGAACGCCGTGCTCGCGCAGAAAGGTCTCTTCGAAGGGAAAGATGCTGAGCATGAGATCGACGGCACGCCGAATGCCACGGACCCGACCGGGCCGCCATGCCCAAACCGTCGGACTGACGAAATGAACGGTACGGATCCCCTTGTCACGCAAGCGCCGCTCCAGACCGAGATTGAAGTCAGGCGCGTCCACACCGATGAAGACATCAGGTGGATTGGCGAGGAAATAGCGCTCGAGCGCGGCACGGATCGCCAAGAGCTCGCGCAAGTGCGCAAGCACCTCGGTCAGGCCCATGACCGCGAGGCGCTCCTGATCGAAAAGCGTACTGCAGCCGGCCTCGAGCATACGCGGTCCCGCGATTCCAACGAATCGGACATTGGGCACGCGCGCACGAATCGCCTGAGCCAGGGACGCACCCAGGAGGTCGCCGGACGGCTCGTTGGCGACGATGCCGACGACGAGCGGATCGCCGCCCTCAGGCATCCGCTCGCCTCCGAGCAGGATCCTCCCAACGCACGTCCTCGGGAGACGCCGGCAAGCCGATGGCGTGAGGCAGGCGCGTCCAATCGCGCTTGGGACGGCTAGGCCGCGGGACAGGAGACCGCCGCCGCCACATCAACGGACGATGCTGCGTGTGGACGTGGCGATGAAATCGAGCAGCATCTGCAGCTCGGGCGCATCGTCGCTCATGCCGCGGATGCGCTCGACGGCCTGATCGCGTCTGAGATTCGCCAGGTAGAGCGCCCGGTAGGCACGCTTGATGGCCTGAATGGCATCCGCCGAGAAGCCGCGCCGCTTCAGCCCCTCCGCATTGATGCCATGGGGCTCCGCGGGATGGCCGCCCACCGTGACATAAGGCGGCACGTCCCGCGAGAGAACAGACCCCATCGCACAGAAGGCATGCGCGCCGATGCGGCAAAACTGATGCACGATGGTGAAACCGCCCAGGATCACCCAGTCATAGATCTCGACATGCCCACCCAGGGACGCCGCATTGGCCATGATGACGTGATCACCGATCACACAGTCATGCGCGACATGGGTATAGGCCATGAAGAGATTGTCGTTGCCGATCCGCGTCACTCCCTTGTCCTGCACCGTCCCTCGGTGCAGGGTGGCGAACTCGCGGATCTGGTTACGGTCGCCGATCTCGAGCCAGGTGGACTCCCCGCCGTACTTCTTGTCCTGAGGATTCTCCCCGACGGAGGCGAACTGGAAGATGCGATTGTCCCGGCCGATACGCATGGGACCCTTGAGCACCGCGTGTGGCCCGACGCTGGTACCAGCCCCAATGCTGACATCCGCGCCGATGACTGCGAAGGGACCGACTTCAACACTGGAGTCGAGCTCGGCACCAGCATCGATGACGGCCGTGGGGTGGATCAAGCAGTGAAGTCTCTTGCGGTGCACATGATCTCGGCGGTGGCGACGACCTTGTCGTCGACGCGCGCCTCGCCATCGAACTTCCAGATGCCGCGCCGCACGGGACCGAGCTTGACTTCCATGATCAGTTGATCGCCGGGCTCGACCGGGCGCTTGAACCTCGCCTTGTCGATGCCGACGAAATAGTAGAGCGACTTCTCCCCCACCTGCTCCGGACGGGATGCCATCGCCAGGAGCCCGGTCGCCTGAGCCATCGCCTCAACAATGAGAACCCCAGGCATCACAGGGCGCACCGGAAAGTGTCCCATGAAGAAGGGCTCGTTGAAGCTGACGTTCTTGAGTGCGACGAGATAGTCGTCGACCTTGTAGTCGATGACCTTGTCGACCAATAAAAAGGGGTAGCGGTGCGGCAAGAGGCTCAGCACCTTGTGAATATCCATGGTGCTCACAACACTCTCCGCACGCTTATCTTGCTCTGCACGACTGTCTTGCTCTCGGGAATTCGTCGGCGCCTGATGCGATCCATCCATCAGGACTCACCCTGGCCTTTCTTTGCGTTCATTGCTTCGATTGCTGCTTCCAGTTGTTTGACTCGGCGCGCCAGCTCGTCAAGATGCCTGAAACGCGCCACATTGCGCCGCCAATCGCCACTCGGCATGGCAGGGATGCCGCTGCTGTAGGATCCGGCCTGCGTGAACGACCGCGTGACCATCGCCATGCCGGTGAAGTGGACGTCGTCGCCGATCTCCAGGTGTCCC
Organism: Thiorhodococcus minor; assembly: GCF_010820565.1. Lineage (GTDB taxonomy): Bacteria > Pseudomonadota > Gammaproteobacteria > Chromatiales > Chromatiaceae > Thiorhodococcus > Thiorhodococcus minor. The sequence continues at coordinate 35,210 of NZ_JAAIJQ010000013.1, forward strand.
GCCATGCCGACCGCGCCCGCGATCGTGCAGTTACGTCCGATCCGCGTCGAGCCCGAGATGCCGGCATTCGCCGCGATCGCGGTGTTTTCGCCGATGACGACGTTGTGGCCGATCTGGATATGGTTGTCCAGCTTCACGCCGTTGCCGATCACTGTGTCCTCGATGGCGCCGCGATCCACCGAGGTATTCGCCCCGATCTCGACATCATCGCCCAGCACGGCGCGACCGATCTGAGGAATGCGCACCCAGAGCGCGCCGTCGCGAGCGAATCCGAAGCCCTCTCGGCCGATGACCGCGCCTGGATGCATGAGCGCCCGCTTGCCGACCACAGTCCCAGCGCACAGCGTCACGCGCGCGACCAAGCGGCTATCTTCTCCGACGCAGACGCCCTCGCCCAGGATGCACCCTGGACCCACGAAGACACGGGCCTCGACGACCGCGCCCGCCTCGACGACCGCGGTCGGACCGATCCAGGCGGACGGGTCGATGCGAGCCCTGGGATCCACGACCGCCGAGGGATGCACTCCCCCAGCTATCGGCGCATCCGGATGCAGGATGCGCGCGGCCCGTGCGTAGGTGAGATAAGGGTTCTCACTGATGAGCACCGGAACCTTGGCGAGCGCGGCGTCCTTCTCGGTGAGAACCACCGCCCCGGCACGGGTCTCGGGCAGATAGTCGCGATACCTGGCGTCACCCAGAAAGGTCAGACTCCGAGAATCGGCCTTGGCGAGCTGGGCGACGCGCGATACCACGGCCTCGCCGTCGCCCCGCAAGGGGACCGCCAAGCGCGCGGAGAGCTCTTTAAGACGCACCTCCAATGAACTGATCTCCCGGGCAGCCTGTTCGTCGTGAGCCCAGCTCGACCGCTCGGGCCAGGCTAGGTGCCACGCACTCGCGTCACTTCTTCTCGAAGACTTCCTTCAGACGCTCGATGACCAGATCCGAGATATCGATGCGCGGGTTCGAGTACACCAAGCCGTCACTGATGATGAGGTCGATGTCATTCTCCTTGGCCAGCTCGACGACGACCTCCTGCACCTGCCGACCGAGCTTGGTCCTCAGCTCGTTCTGGCGAAGCGCGAAATCCTCCTGGAACTCGTCGCGCGCGTACTTGAGCCGGCGCGTCCGGCTCCGAATGTCATTCTGCAAGCGCTGGATCTCGCTCTCGCTCATGAGCGGACCGTCTTTCTCGAGCTGACGCTGCAGTGCGGCGATCTGCTCCTGCTGCCCTCTGAGGCTACGCTCGCGCTCCTCGATCTCGGCCTGAAGCGCGTCCCTCGCCGCCTCGTATTGCGGCGATTGCTCGACGACCCGATTGGGATCCACCACGGCAATGCGGTAGTCGCCCGCACCCGCCAACGGCATCGCCAAGGCGCCGAAAAGCGTCGCCAGGCAAAGCAAGAGCGTCTTCAAAACAAGCTCCGCCTTCACTAGAAGGTCTGACCGAATCCGAACTGGAAGACCTGGGCGTCGTCGCCGTCCTGCTCGTTGAGCGGAAAGGCCAAGCTGAGCGAGAGCGCGCCAACTGGTGACAGCCAGGTCACGGAGAGTCCCGTCGAGTAGCGCAGATCGCCGATATCGAAGCCCGTGGGTGCGAGCAGGTCCGAGTCATAGGTCGACCAGACGTTGCCGAAGTCGAAGAAGGCCCCGAGACGCAGCGTCTTCTCGAACTCCCCGCCGACGGGCGCCGGCGCGAAGAGCTCCAGGCTACCGACCAGCTTGAGATTGCCGCCCACCGGATCGTCGGTGTCGATCTCGCGCGGTCCCAGGGAGTTCGCGACCCAGCCGCGCACGGAGCGCGGACCACCTGCATAGTAGTTCTCGAAGAAAGGAAGATAGTCGATATCTCCGTAGCCATCGCCGTAGCCGACATCCGCAGTCATCGCAAACACGAAACGCGACGTCAGCGGGATGAATCGCTGCTCTTCGAAGCCGACCCTGTAATACTGAAGATCGCTGCCGGGGACCGCGATCTCGGCCCTCGCCACCCTCAGCCCACCACTCGTCGGAAAGATCGCGGTATCGCGCGTATCGCTCGTGTAGGACGCTGAGATCAAGAGATCGTGGAAGGTGTTGCCGTTGTCTTCCACGAACTGCTGCGCGATGCCCGACTCTCCCGCCGTGAAATCTGTGTACTGATAGCGGAAGCCCAAGCCCGCGCGACTGGTATCCGTGATCGGCAGACCGAAGGTCATGCCCGCGAGGCCGACATCTGTCGAGTAGTCGGCGCCGATCAGCTCGTCGAAATCCGTCTCCCGATAGGAGAGATCGAAGCCGCGGCTGATGCCGTCCACGGTGTAATAGGGGTTGTTGTAGCCGAGCTGGTAGAGTCGCGTGGCGGTACTGGTATTGAAGGCCAAGGAGACGCGCTTCCCCGTACCGAGGAAGTTCTTCTGAGTCACGCTCGCATTGAGCAAGATGCCCTGGGATTGCGAGAAGCCGATACCCGCGGCCAGGTTGCCTGCCGGCTTTTCCTTGACCGTGACGTCGACATCGACCTGATCGGCGGAGCCTGGAACCGCCGGCGTCTCGATAGTGACGTCCTCGAAATAGCCGAGCCGCTGCAAGCGCTCGCGGGACTTGCGAACGAGGTCGGCCGAGAACCAGGCGGTCTCGAGCTGCCGCATCTCGCGACGCAGCACCTCGTCGCGCGTGCGGGTATTGCCCTTCATGTTGACCCGGCGGACGTAGACGCGCTTGCCGGCGTCCACGAAGAAGGTCACCGTGACCTCTTTCGCCGCCTCGTCGATCTCCGGCACCGTATTGACGTTCGCGAAGGCATAGCCCTCGTCACCGAGCAGGCTCGAGATGCGCTCGGCGCTCTCGGTCGTGGCCTTGCGCGAGAAATACTCGCCGCGCCTGAGCTGGATCAGCGGAAACAGCTTCTCGGCGGGAACCGAGGGATCGCCGGCCAGCTTGATGTCGCTCACGCGGAAAGGCTCGCCCTCCTCGATCGAGACGGTGACATAGATCTCCTTTTTGTCCGCACTGATGGAGACCTGGGTCGACTTGATGTCGAACTTGATGTAGCCGCGATCCAGATAGAAGGAGCGCAGCGACTCGAGATCACCGGCGAGCTTCTGCTTGGAGTATTGGTCGTTCTTGCTGTAGAAGGAGCTCCAGCGGGTGGGGCCGAGCTCGAACTGCTTGAGCAGCTCTTTCTGGCTGAAGGCGTCGTTGCCGATGATGTTGATCTGCTTGATGCGGGCCGTCAGCCCCTCGGTGATCTCGATGTTGACCGCGACGCGGTTGCGCTCCAGCGGCGAGACCGTCGATTGAATGAGGACCCCGTACTTGCCGCGCGCGAAATACTGACGCTCGAGCTCCTGCTCGATGCGGTCCAGCACGGACCGGTTGAACACCCGCCCCTCTTTGAGGCCGATATCGGCAAGCGCGGCGGTCAAGGCCTCCGTATCGATGTCCTTGTTGCCCGTGATCTTGATCTCTGCAATGGCGGGGCGCTCCCTGACCCAGATCACGAGCACGCTGCCGTCGCGCTCGACGCGCACGTCATCGAAGAAACCGGTGCGGTACAAGGAGCGGATGATGCCGCCGGTGACATCCTCGCCGACGGTGTCGCCGATCTGGACGGGTAGATAGTTGAACACCGTGCCGGGCGCAATCCGCTGCAGTCCCTCGACGCGAATGTCGGAGACCTGGAAAACTTGGGCGAAGGCGGGAAGCTGCACGAAAACGAGCAGCACAGCGAGCAGGAGCGCCCGCTGAGCACCAGAGGCGAGATTCCGAATAGTCACGCGCAACACGAGGTCCCCTACGTCAAGGCGCCGTCTGCTCAGACGGTCGGCATCCAAGGCGCGCTAGTATAAGGGATCAGGGGAAATTAGCCCAATAGCCTGGACAGGTCGACATAGAAGGCGAGCGTCATGAGCGCCGCCAGTAGGACGAAGCCCACCTTCTGCCCCTGCAGCTGAGCCTCTTCCGAGAGCGGGCTTCCCTTGATCCACTCGACGAAGAAGAAGAGCAGATGCCCACCATCCAGCACCGGGATGGGCAGCAAATTTAGAATACCGAGACTGATGCTCACGATGGCGAGGAACTTGACGAAGGAGTCCAGCCCGTAGCTCGCCGTCCTCCCGGCGGCCTCGGCGATGGTGATCGGACCGCTGAGGTTGCGCACAGAGGCCTCGCCAACCAGCATGCGCCCCATCACCCGCAGCATCAGGGCGCTCATCTCGACGGTCTTGCCGACCGCCTCGCTCATCGCCTCGACCGGCCCATAGCTTACCTTCACGAGGTAGCCGGCCATGAGATCCTCAGGGACATCGACCCCGGCGCCGATGCGCCCGACGCGCTCGCCACCGCTGTCGATGACGCGCGGCGTGACGGCCAGGTCACGAACGACGGCCCCGTCGCGCTCAACGTCAAGCTGCATGGGCTCGCCCGGACGATCACGCACCATCTCGACCCACGCCTGCCAGGAAGTGACAGGCACGCCGCCCGCCGAAAGGATGCGGTCTCCGACTTGGAGACCAGCCTGGTCCGCGGCCTCGCCGGGGACGATCTCGCCGATGACCGGGGGGATCTGGGGCCGGCTCGGCTCGAGCCCGAGGTGATCGAGAAGGTTCGGCTCCTCGGCCAGGTCAGCGATGACGCCGCCGGGGACCACGAGCACGCGCTCCTCGCCGCGATCGTCGCGGACCCGCACGCTCAGATCGGCCCCGTCCATCGCTTCGACGGTCACCGCGAAGACGGCCGTTTCCCAGCTGCGCGCAGCACGGTCGCCGACCTGGATCAGCTCGTCACCCGGCCTGAAGCCGGACTCGGCCGCGATCGACGCCGGCTCGACCGTCCCGACCACCGGCTTGAGGCCGGTATCGCCGGCCATGAAGACCGCCCAGTAGGCGAAGATGGCGAAGAGCAGATTGAACAGCGGCCCCGCAGCAACGATCGCCGTGCGCTTCCACAGCGGCTGACGGTTGAACGCCTGATCGAGCAGGGCTTCGGGGACCTCTTCCTCGCGCTCATCCAGCATCTTCACGTAGCCGCCGAGAGGAATCATGGCGATGACGTACTCGGTACCGTCCGGACGACGCTGCCAGCGCGCCAGTGCCTTGCCGAATCCGATCGAGAACCTGAGCACCCGGACGCCGAGGCGGCGGGCTACCCAGAAATGACCGAATTCGTGGACCGCGATCAGAATCGCGAGCGCGACAACGAAGGAGCCAATGGTGAATAGCAAGTCCATAGTCGTCCGGTTGGTGAGCTAGGCCGCCCGCGCCCGCACCGCGTGCTCGGCCGATTCACGGGCGCGGCGGTCCACGTCGAGCAAGAATTCGAGCCCCTTGTCCGCCACGGACTCGTTCGGCAGGGCCTCGAGCGTGTCTGCAACGACAGCGGCAATTCCCGGCAGATCGACACGACGGTCCAGGAAGGCGGCAACCGCGACCTCGTTGGCGGCATTCAGCACCGCCGGCGCCGTCCCTCCACGCCGGGCGGACTCGAACGCCAGCCCAAGGCAGGGGAACCGCATCAAGTCGGGCTCCTGGAAGTCGAGGTGCGCGACGGCGAAGAGATCCAGGGGAGCGACACCTGAATCGATCCGCTCGGGCCAGCCCATTGCGTGAGCGATCGGCGTACGCATGTCCGGGTTACCCAGCTGTGCGAGAACGGAGCCGTCCTCGTACTGAACCAGCGAGTGAATGACACTCTGCGGATGCACCACTACTTGGATATGGTCGGTATCCGTGCCAAACAACCAGCACGCCTCGATCACCTCGAGTCCTTTGTTCATCATGGTGGCCGAGTCGACGGAGATCTTGCGGCCCATAGCCCAGGTGGGATGGGCGCAAGCCTGCTCGGGGGTGACGCTCGAGAGCTGATCGACCGGCCATTCCCGCAAGGGCCCGCCCGAGGCCGTCAGCAGGATGCGCTTCACGCCGACCCGCGGCAGGCCATCGGCGAAATTCGGCGGCAGACACTGAAAGATGGCGTTGTGCTCGCTGTCGATCGGCAGCAGCTCGGCGCCGCTATCGGACACGGCCTGCATCAGCATGGCGCCGGCGACCACGAGCGACTCCTTGTTGGCGAGCAGCACCCGCTTGCCTGCCCGCGCCGCGGCCAGCGTGGGCCGCAGACCGGCGGCGCCAACGATGGCGGCCATGACGTAGTCGGTCTCGGGCAGCGCGGCAACCTGCTCCAGGCCCTCGATGCCGGAGAGGATCTCGGGCCGCCCCGACATATCGGCGAGCAAGTCGCGCAGGCGCGCCGCAGCATCGGCGTCCGCCATGACGGCGAATTTCGGACGGTGCTGACGGCACTGATCGGCGAGCCGCTCCGCGTCGCGGTTGGCGGTCAAGGCGACCGCCTGGAAACGGTCGGGATGGCGCGCCAGCACGTCGAGCGTGCTGACGCCGATGGAGCCCGTGGCTCCGAGAACGGTCACGCCAATCACAATCTACTCCGAATCAGGTTAGGGCCCAGGCCACGCCGAGGGCGAACACAGGGGCAGCCGCGGTCAGGCTGTCGATGCGATCCAGCAGCCCCCCGTGCCCAGGCAAGAGTTGACTGGAATCCTTCATGCTCCGCCGACGCTTCAGCAGGCTCTCGTAGAGATCGCCGACGACCGAGATGAGGGCCGCCAGGCCGCAAACGATCAACGCCAACAGGGTATGCGGCGCGTCGAGACCGAGCGCCCAGGCGAGCCCGAGCCCACAGACCGCGGCCCCCACCATGGCCCCATAGACACCGGCCCGCGTCTTGCCCGGGCTCACCACGGGCGCCAGCTTCGCGCGCCCCCAGCGCCGCCCAACGAAGTAGGCCGAAGTATCAGCGGTCCAGATCAGGATCAGGAGAAAGAGCACCAGGCCCGGCCCCGAGCCCGGCACGCTCCGCAGACTCATCAAGGCCACCCAGGATGGCAGCAGCACCAGCAGGCCGACGCCCAATTGCAGCGGCTGGGCCCCAGCCACCAGATCGATTCGCCGCGTGAGCAGAATCCGCGCCGCTTGCAGGACCCACCAGGCCGCGCCGACGAGAAGGAGCGGCATCTGCAGCGTCGGCAAGGCCCAGAGCACCCCGACACAGCCGCCGACCAGGGCTAGATAGCCCGCGCGCTGCCCCTGCTGCGAGATCCCGGACAGGGCGCACCATTCCCAGGCAGCGACGAGCAGCACGAGCAGGAAAAAGACGCCGAAGGCCGCTTGTGGCAGCAGCAGCACGGCCGCGATGACGAGCGGGCCGAGCGAAAAGGCAGTAATGGCGCGGCGGCGCAGGCTACTGGATGCCAACGCCATGCTAGCCTCGCGCATAGAGGGATAGGGGCGACATGGTCTCGGTCTCGACCTGATCGCCGGTGCGTCCGAACCGGCGCTGGCGCCGAGCATAGTCGTCGAGGGCCAAGCCATAGGCCGCCTCGTCGAAGTCCGGCCAAAGGGTATCCGTGAAGTAGAGCTCGGCATAAGCCGACTGCCAGAGCACGAAGTTGCTCAATCGCTGCTCGCCCCCAGTGCGAATGAAGAAATCGGGCTCCAGGAGGTCGGGAAAGGAGAGGTAGTCGGCAAAGAGGGCCTCGTCGATCCGATCCGGGTCGAGACGCCCCGCCCTCGCCTCTGCGGCGAGGCGACGCGCGGCCTGCATGATGTCCCATCGCCCGCCATAGTTGGCGGCCACCTGGAGGTTGAGCCGGCCGTTCTCCGCGGTCAGCGCCTCTGCCTCGGCGATGCGATGCTGCAGCTTCTCGGGGAAGGCGCCGCGCTCACCGATGACGCGCAGACGCACCTGATTTTCATGCAGGCGCCGGACCTCGTTGCGCAGGGCGCTCATGAAGAGCTCCATGAGGATGTTGACCTCGCTGCGGGGACGGCGCCAATTCTCGCTACTGAAGGCGAAGAGCGTCAGGATCTGAACGCCGCGACGCACGCTTTCCTCGACGGCGGCGCGAACGCTCTTGACGCCCTCGCGGTGCCCGGCGGTACGCGGGAGAGAACGCTGCTTCGCCCAGCGGCCGTTCCCGTCCATGATGATGGCGACATGCTTCGGGGTCCGATGGTCGACATCGGACGGGAGAACGACAGGGGTTGCAGTTTCCACGATAGCTCTAGGGGGAGCGAGTCCCGAGGGACTCAAATCGACATCAGGTCTTGCTCTTTCTCGGCCAAGACGGCATCGACGTCCTTGACGTACTGGTCGGTCAGCTTCTGGACGATCTCCTGACCGCGACGCTCGTCGTCCTCGGAGATCATCTTTTCCTTGACGAGCTCTTTGAGATCGTGGTTGGCATCGCGACGGATGTTTCGGATCGCGACCCGCGCCTGCTCGGCCTCGTGACGCGCCACCTTGATGAGGTCGCGCCTGCGCTCCTCGGTCAGCGCCGGCATGGGCACGCGAATCACGGTCCCGGCGGTATTGGGATTGAGCCCGAGGTCCGATTGCATGATCGCCTTCTCGACGGCCTGGACCATGGCCTTCTCCCAAGGCTGAACGGCCAGGGTTCGGGCGTCTTCGGCATTGATGTTGGCAACCTGGCGGATCGGCACGTCCGAGCCGTAGTAGGACACCATGATGTGGTCGAGCAATGACGGGTGCGCGCGCCCGGTGCGGATCTTGGCTAGCTCGTGGGAGAGCGCCTCGACGCTCTTGCCCATGCGGTCGGCTGCATCTTTCTTGATATCGTCGATCATCTTAGCTCTCGCTCACGACCAACGATCCGACGTCCTCGCCACGGATCAATCGCAGCAAGGCACCGGTCTCGTTGATGTTCATTACGCGCAGTGGCATGGCATGGTCTCGGCACAGCACGATGGCCGTAGCGTCCATCACCCGCAAGTCTTCGCGCAGCGCCTGATCATAGCTGAGGCGGGGATAGAAGGCTGCGCTCGGCTCGGTCACCGGATCCGCGGAGTAGACACCGTCCACCTTGGTCGCCTTGACCAGCAGGTCCGCACCGATCTCGACCGCGCGCAGGCTCGCTGCGGAATCCGTGGTGAAGAAGGGATTACCTGTACCGCCGGCGAAGAGGACGACGCGCCCGCACTCCAGGTGCTTGAGGGCACGCCTGTGCGCATAGCCCTCGCAGACCTGGTCGACCTCGAGCGCCGACATCACCCGCGCCGGCAAGCCCAGCCGCTCGAGCGCATCCCGCATGGCCAAGGCGTTCATCACCGTCGCAAGCATGCCCATGTGGTCGCCGGTGACGCGATCCATCCCACGCGCCGCCAGACCCGCCCCACGGAAGATGTTACCGCCCCCGATCACCAGCGCGACCTGCGCGCCCGCCGCGACGAGCGCCTGCACCTCGCGGGCATAGCGCTCGAGCACGTCCGGATCGATTCCATGAGCACCCTCTCCCATAAGCGCCTCGCCGCTGAGCTTGAGCAAGATGCGTCGATAAACGAGGGCGGTCATACCCGAGCTCCTATAGCGCCTGGATCGTTAGCCGTCCAGGATACAGCAACTGCTCAGCTGCCGCGAACCTGCGCCATGACCTCGTCGGCGAAGTTCTCGGTCTTCTTCTCGATGCCCTCGCCTACTTCGACGCGCATAAAGCGCTTCACCTCGGCGCCGGCCTGCTTGAGCAGCTTCTCGACGCTCTGATCGGGGTCCTTGACGAAGGCCTGACCGAGCAAGGTCACCTCTTCCAGGTACTTGCGCACGCGCCCCTCGACGATCTTGTCCATGATGGCCTCGGGCTTGCCGCTCTCGAGCGCCTGCGCCTTGAAGATCTCGCGCTCCTTGGACAAGGTCTCCTCGGGCACCTGCTCGGCACTGACGCAGATCGGATTGCTCGCCGCGATGTGCATTGCCAGATCGCGCCCCAGGGTCTCGTCGCCGCCGACGAGATCGACAACCACACCGATCTTCAGGCCATGACGGTAGCTGCACAAGGTCCCGGCGGCCGCATCGAAGCGCACCAGGCGACGTACCTGGACGTTCTCGCCGATCTTCGCGACCAGCGCCGCCCGCGCCGACTCGACAGTCTGCGCGGAATCTCCCGCAAATGCCGCAGCCGAGAGCGCCTCGGCGTCTTGAGCATCGCTGCTCAGGGCCGTCTCGGCCGCGCCTTCCGCAAAGGACTGGAAGTTGGCATCCTTGGCCACGAAGTCCGTCTCGGAATTGACCTCGACCATGACGCCGCGCTTGCCGTCGTCCGCGATCTTGATGACCACGACGCCCTCGGCGGCGGTCCGGCCCGACTTCTTCGCGGCCTTCGCCTGGCCTGACTTGCGCATCGCCTCGATCGCGGCCTCGATGTCGCCATTGGCATCGACGAGCGCCTTCTTGCACTCCATCATGCCCGCGCCGGTACGCTCGCGGAGATCCTTAACCATTGCGGCTGAAATCGCCATCGCTATCTCACCTCTTCACCCGCTGTGGGTGGTCACGAACTCTAGATACGAAACCGCCGCTGATCGCGGCGGCTGAAGATAAAGACTGGGGTCGCGCGGGGCACCGTTGCGCGCCGGCAGGCGCGGCGCGCAACGGGCAATGCGCGTGCTTAGCTGGAGGCCGCTTCCACAACCTCTTCCGACTGGGCCTCTTCGCCGCCGTCACGACGCCCGACCATGGCCGCGGCCGTGTCGCGGCCATCGAGGATGGCGTCGGCAGCACCAGTGATGTAGAGACGCACGGCGCGAATCGCATCATCGTTGCCCGGGATGACGTAATCGACCTTGCTCGGATCGTTGTTGGTATCGACCACACCCACGACCGGGATGCCGAGCTTATTCGCCTCGGTGACGGCGATCTTCTCGTGACCGACATCGATGACGAACATGGCGTCCGGCAGTCCGTCCATGTTCTTGATACCACCCATGCTTTGCTCGAGCTTGTCGCGCTCGCGCGACAGACCAAGGGCTTCCTTCTTGTTGAAGCGCTCGATGGTCCCGCTCTCGAACATCGCCTCGAGCTCCTTCAGGCGCTTGACGGAATGGCGGATCGTCTTGAAGTTGGTGAGCATGCCGCCCAGCCAGCGGTGGTTGACATAAGGCATACCGCAGCGGATCGCCTCCTCCTTGATGGCGTCGCGGGCGGCCCGCTTGGTGCCGACGAAGAGGATCTTGCCGCCGTTCGCGGCGAGCGTTCCCAGATAGTTGACGGCCTCTTGATAGAGAGGCAGCGTCTTCTCGAGGTTGACGATATGGATCTTGTTGCGGTGCCCGAAAATGAAGGCACCCATCTTGGGGTTCCAGTAGCGGGTCTGGTGGCCGAAGTGGACTCCAGCCTCCAGCATCTGTCGCATCGTAACTTCGCTCAACGTATTTACCTTTCGATAGTCTCGGGTTAGGCCTCCACATGCCCCACACGACAACCCGCGCGAGCGGGCACCCAGCCGTATGTGTCGACACGTGTGTGGACAAGGTGACGCGCCGCAGCGCCCATGCGGTCCCGGCAGCGACACCGAATCGACTCGATCGGTGGATCGAGCCGACAGCTGGAGCCAGCCGATCGGCGCCAGGGGCGCGAGGTCGGGCAGCCCGAGGACTCGGTGACGAGTGGAACCTATAGGAGCGGCCGGCATGCCGGCGGACGGCGCAAGTGCGATCGGCGTCTCCTGACAATCCGCCTAGGGACACAGGCCCACTTGGCGAAACCGGGAACGCCCACACATGCCTGATTTGGCAAGTGCGCAATCCGTTTGAGACGCTGTTTGCGGCCCGGCGCGGCGTTTTATACCATAGCGGGTCTTTCGCAAGCAATTGACTCGCATGGGTCGGGAATCGACACGACAGTCGTGGACGCCTCAACAAGCAATATGAGTGTGCAGATCAAAACCCCTGAGGCGATCGAGAAGATGCGCGTCGCCGGTCGGCTCGCAGCCGATGTTCTCGACATGCTCGAGCCTCACGTGCGGCCCGGCGTCACTACCGAAGAGCTGGACCAGATCTGCCACCGACATATCACCGAGGTGCAGGGCGCCATTCCAGCCCCCCTCGATTACCGCGGATTTCCGAGATCCATTTGCACCTCGGTCAACCACCAGGTCTGCCACGGCATCCCCAGCAGCCGGCGCCTGAAAAAGGGCGACATCGTCAATGTGGATATCACCGTCATCAAGGACGGCTATCACGGAGACACGAGCAAGATGTTCTTCGTCGGCGAGCCCTCCGTGCTGGCGCGCCGCCTGGTCACGGTCACCCAGCAGGCGATGATGATGGGAATCGGCGCCGTGCGCCCGGGCGCCACGCTCGGGGATATCGGACACGCCGTACAGACCTTCGTCGAGTCGCATGGCTACTCGGTCGTGCGCGAATATTGCGGGCACGGGATCGGCCGCGACTTCCACGAAGACCCTCAGATCCTGCACTACGGCAAGCCCGGAGAGGGACTCAGGCTGGAGCCTGGAATGTGCTTCACCGTGGAGCCCATGGTCAACGCCGGCAAGCGCTTCATCAAGGTGCTGCCGGACGGCTGGACGGTCGTCACCAAAGACCGCACCCTGTCCGCCCAGTGGGAGCACACGATCCTGGTCACGCCCGAGGGCTATGAGATCTTGACCCTGCGCACCGAGGAGCGGGGCGAGCCCGCGCCCGCCTGAGCACCGAGCGGCTCAGCACGTGGACGTCGCGCAAGATCAGCCCTCGGGAGCTACCCCGCCGCCGCCCCAGGCCGCCGCGTCGCTCATTCCGGCCTTCAAGGACAGGCTGCGCAAGGGCAAGGAGCTGCTCTACAGTCAATTCGACCAGGGCACGCCGATCACCAATCTGGTGCGGCAGCGCAGCCAGCTCATCGACGAGGTCCTGAGAGATGCCTGGGCCGCGCATTTCGGCACCTCGGATCAGGCCGGCCTCGTCGCCGTCGGCGGCTACGGACGTCAGGAGCTGCAGCCGGCCTCCGACATCGACATTCTCATCCTCATCGAGCCAAAGGCCGAGGGCGAGCTGATCGAGCCGCTCGAGCGCCTCATCATCTTCCTCTGGGACATCGGCCTCGAAGTCGGCCATAGCGTTCGCAGCGTGAGCGACTGCGTGCGCGAGGCATCCGACGACGTGACCGTGATGACCAACCTCATGGAGGCTCGCCTGCTGTGCGGAGACGCCGGCCTCCTCGAGCGGATGCGCGAGGCGACGGGCCCGGATCGCATCTGGGACAGCGAGGCCTTCTTCGCGGCCAAGACCCGCGAGCAGCGCGCGCGCTGGCAGAAGTACGGCGATACGGCCTACAACCTCGAGCCCAACATCAAGGAGAACCCTGGCGGCCTGCGGGACATCCAGATGATCGGCTGGGTCGCCAAGCGCCACTTCGCCGCCGAGACCCTGCACGAGCTCGTCGATCAGGGCTTCCTGACCGAGGCCGAGCATGAAACCTTGGTAGACGGCGAGACGCTGCTTTGGCGCATCCGCTTCGCCCTGCATCGCCTCGCCGGACGTCGCGAGGACCGCCTGCTGTTCGACTATCAGCGCAGCTTGGCGAAGGCATTCGGCTTCGCCGACGGCGAGAACAATCTCGCCGTCGAGCAGTTCATGCAGCAGTACTACCGCACGGTCCAGGAGCTCAACCGTCTCAACGAGATGCTCCTGCAGCTGTTTCGCGAAGCCATTCTGCTCCACGATGAGATCGGCCCGCCCATCCCCATCAACAAGCGCTTCCAGTCCCGCAGCGGCTACCTCGAGGTCACCTCGCCCAACGTCTTTCGCCGCTATCCCATCGCGCTGCTGGAGGTCTTCCATATCCTCCAGACCCACCAGGAGATCGAGGGCGTCCGCGCCAGCACCATCCGCATGATCCGGGAGAACCGTCATCGCATCGACGACGGCTTCCGCGCGGATCTGAGGGCACGCAGCCTCTTCATGGAGATCCTGCGCGAGCCGATCGGCATCACCCACGCCTTCCGCCGCATGAACCGCTATGGCGTGCTCGCGGCCTACATCCCCGCCTTCGCCAACATCGTCGGGCGGATGCAATACGACCTGCTGCACGTCTACACGGTGGACGAGCACACCCTGATGCTGGTGCGCAACCTGCGCCGCTTCACCATCCCCAAGCACGACGAGGAGTTTCCACTCTGCAGCGCGGTCGGCCGGCGCATCCCCAAGCTGGAGCTGCTCTACCTCGCGGGACTCTTCCACGACATCGCCAAGGGACGCGGCGGCGACCATTCCACTCTCGGCATGCGGGACGCCTGGGAGTTCTGCCGGCTGCACGGGCTGAGCGAGTTCGACAGCCGCCTGGTCGCCTGGCTGGTCGAGCAGCATCTCGTCATGTCGATGACGGCCCAGCGCAAGGACATCAGCGACCCGGAGGTCGTCCAAGCCTTCGCCGAGCGCATCGGCGACCCGACCCGGCTCGACTATCTCTATTTGCTGACTGTGGCGGACGCGCGCGCGACCAACCCCGAGCGCTGGAACAGCTGGCTGGACGCGCTGCTGCGGGAGCTCTACTACAGCACTCGGCGCACGCTCCTGCGCGGGCTGGACAATCCCCAGGCCCAAGACGAGCTCATCACCCAGAAGCAGACGGAGAGCACGCGCCTGGTCGCGCGCTATGGTGTCGACCCCGAGGCCTGCAAGCGGCTCTGGCGCAAGTTCAGCCTGGATTTCTTCCTCCACAATTCGCCGGACGAGATCGCCTGGCAGACCCGCCAAATCTTGGAGGCACACCCAAGCCAGTGCCCCTTGGTCGTGATTCGCCCGCAGACCGCACGCGGCGGCACAGAGGTCTTCATCTACTCACGCGATCGCGCCAACCTTTTCGCCAGCACCACAGCGACGCTGGACCAGATGGGCCTGGACATCATGGATGCGCGCGTCATGACGACGGACGACGCCATGGCGGTCAACAGCTACCAGGTGCTCGGGCCTGACGGCTCGCCCATCGACGACCCACTGCAGATGCAGGAGATTCGCGCGACCCTGGAGGACAACATCGCCGAGCCGACACCCACCGCCATCAAGGTCGCGCGCTCGGTGCCACGCCGCCACCGCTATTTCCCCATCGAGACCCGCGTCAGCTTCTCGGCCGACCAACCGAACCAGCGCACCATCATGCGGTTGACGACACTCGACCGCCCAGGGCTGCTCGCCGAGGTCGGGGCCGTGTTCCAAGATTGCGGCATCCGGCTCCAAAACGCGAAGATCGCCACCGTTGGGGCGGAGGTCGATGACGTCTTTTTCATCACGACCGAGGATTCGGCGCCCATCACCTGCGAGAAGGCCCTGGCGTGCCTGAGGGTAAAGATCCATGAGCGACTCGAGCAGCAGACGACTCAGGGCTGAGCGATTCTGCCCTGCAGCCGAAGCAGCGCGCCCGCCTCGGCGAGGACCGGCGGCCTGGCCATTGGCGCTCGCACTGGCGCTTGGCCAGGTGTCGGCGAGCCTTGCGGATGCCGGCCAAGCATGGCCGTCGGACACTCCAAGCACCGACCCGCAAGGGATGTGGCGGGACATGGCCGAGACGCCCCCGGCCTCGCCCTGGCTCGAGGAAGTGCGGGCACAGCGTCGCGCCTGGGAAGCGAGGCGCAAGGCTGCCCGCGACGAGTTTGAAGCGCGGCGGCGCACCAACAATCCGCGCGCATCGGCACGCCAAGAGGCCTGGCAAGAGGATTTGCGCCAGCGTCGCGCCCAGCGTCAAGAGCGCATCGATCAGGAGCGGGAGCTGTTTCGCAGCCTCGGCCCCACACCGCCAGCAGCGCCCGCGCCGGGCGAGCAGGGTGGCGAGGGCAGCTACCCTGCCCCAGGAGACCCGATGCTCAAGCCGCCGGGCTGGGACAATCTCTGGTACTTCCGCAGCTTCTAGCAACCTGGCATCCGGCGACCTCGCTCGCGGCCGCCGCTGAAGCAACACGGATGTGACGCGCGCGCCGAAGGGCACCGAGACTCGGGCTAGACGGCCTCGATCAGCTCCAGGCCATTGCCGTCCGGATCACGGCAGAAGACCGCCCGGCGACCGGAGCGGCTGCGGGTGAAGGGAAGCCCCGCGGTTTCGAGACGCCCAATGAGATCGTCGATCGAGCTGACGACCATCGCGAGATGACGGTCCCGCCCCCCATGGAGCGGGCGGCCGTCGACAGGGTCCGGATTCGGCAGCTCCAGCAGATGGATCTGTCGGTCGCCCACCGACAGCCAGGCGCCTGGAAACGACAGCTCGGGCCTGTCGTCACGGACCTGCAGCCCGAGGATGCCGACGTAAAACCGCAGCGCCTCGGCTGTATCGGCAACGATCAAGCTGACGTGATGGATGTCCTGAACGAGCGCCATCGAGTCCTCCCGGCGAGCCCTCGGGTCGACGTGGAGCGGGCCTGCCCCTTGCCCTATACTAGACGACTTTGCTCGGAAGGCGCACACCGAGCGAGCAACACTCTTCTCTGACAGGCCTGCCACGCAATGAATCCAGATCTGGGCCTCCTACAGCCCTACCCGTTCGAAAAGCTCCAAGCACTCAAGCGCAACATCGATCCGCCGAGCCATCTCGATCATCTCGCCCTCTACATCGGCGAGCCCAAGCACCCAACGCCCAGCATGATCTCGGATGCCGTGATCACGCACCTGCACCAGCTGGCGGTCTATCCGACGACGCGAGGCCTACAGGAGCTGCGCGAGACCATCGCCGCCTGGCTCAGCCGTCGCTTTCACCTCGCCGCCGAGGGGGCCGGCCTGCCCGGCATCGACCCAGAGTGCCAGATCCTGCCGGTGAACGGCACCCGGGAGGCACTCTTCTCCTTCGCTCAAGCCGTCGTCGACCGCAGTCGACGCCCGCTCGTCCTGATGCCGAACCCCTGCTATCAGATCTACGAAGGGGCCGCCCTCCTCGCAGGCGCCGAGCCTAGATACCTCGGCTGCTACAAGGAGAACGCATTCATCCCGGACTTCGAGGCCGTGGACGCCGCAACCTGGGACCGCTGCCAGCTGCTCTATGTCTGCTCGCCCGGCAACCCGACGGGGGCCGTCTTCAGCGAAGAGACCTTCGCCCGGCTCATCGAGCTGGCGCACCGACACGACTTCGTCATCGCCTCGGACGAATGCTACTCGGAGATCTATCCCGACGAGTTGCAGCCGCCGGTTGGACTGCTCCAGGCAGCGCGCGCGGCCGGCAATGAGGATTTCAGCCGCTGCATGGTCTTCCACAGCCTCTCCAAGCGCTCCAACGCGCCCGGCTTGCGCTCGGGATTCGTCGCCGGCGACGCGCGCCTGATCGAGGGCTTCTTGACCTACCGGACCTATCACGGCTGCGCCATGTCACTCGCCGTGCAGCGCGGCAGCATGGCCGCCTGGCAGGACGAAGCCCATGTGCGCAAGAACCGTCAGCTCTACCGCGAGAAACAGGCGGCCGTGGAAGCCATCCTCGGCGATGTCATGGACCTCGGCCCGCGCGGCGCCGGCTTCTATCTCTGGCCGGAAACGCCGATCCCCGACGCGGAATTCGCGCAGCGCCTCTTCGCCGAGGAGAATCTGACCGTGCTGCCCGGGAGCTTCCTCGCACGCGAGATCGACGGTATCGGCCCAGGCGCGCAACGGGTCCGTATCGCGCTCGTTCCACCACTGGACGAATGCGTCGATGCCGCCCAGCGGATTCGCCGCGTCATCGAGCGGCTGTAGCCATGCCGCAGCCCGCCCCAAGACCTCCAGCCCGCAGGCGCCCCGAAGCCGCCCACGGGCGCTGAGCCCGGCCGCTTCCGGGGCGCCCGCCAGACCGATTCGCCAGCACGCAACACATCACAGGTAGACCAAGCCATGACCGATCACGAGAGCATCATCACCGAGGCCTTCGAGCGACGCGCGGAGATCACCCCCCGCTCCGTCGAGACCCACATCCGCGACGCTGTCCTAGACACCATCGACAAGCTGGATAAGGGAAAGCTGCGCGTCGCCGAAAAGCAGGACGACAGCTGGGTAGTCAATGAGTGGATCAAGAAGGCCGTGCTCCTGTCCTTCCGCATCGAGGACAATGACTTCATCAAGGGCGGCTTCACCAACTACTACGACAAGGTGCCCTCTAAGTACGCCGATACCAGCTCCCGCGAGCTGCGCGACGGCGGCGTGCGCGTCGTCCCGCCGGCCACGGCGCGCAAGGGCTCCTACATCGCCCCCAGCTGCGTGCTCATGCCCTCCTACGTCAACATCGGCGCCTACGTCGACTCAGGCACCATGGTCGACACCTGGGCCACCGTCGGCTCCTGCGCGCAGATCGGCAAGAACGTGCACCTCTCCGGTGGCGTCGGTATCGGCGGCGTGCTCGAGCCCGTCCAAGCCGCCCCGACCATCATCGAGGACAACTGCTTCATCGGCGCCCGCTCGGAGATCGTCGAGGGCGTCATCGTGGGCGAAGGCGCGGTCATCTCGATGGGCGTCTACATCGGCCAGAGCACCAAGATCTACAACCGCATGACGGGCGAGATCCTCTATGGCCAGGTGCCGCCAGGTGCCGTGGTCGTCCCCGGCAATCTCCCGGCGAAAGATGGAAGCCACAGCCTCTACTGCGCCGTGATCATCAAACAGGTCGACGAGAAGACCCGCGGGAAGGTCGGCATCAACGAGCTGCTGCGCGACATCTGATGCTCAAGCTCTATGGCATCCCGAATTGCGGGACGGTCAAGAAGGCGCGCGCCTGGCTCGACGCCAAGGGCATCGAGTATGCCTTCCACGACTACAAGAAGGCTGGACTCGACGAGCAGCAGCTAAGCGCCTGGGTGGCCGAGCTTGGCTGGGAGTCGCTGCTGAACCGTCGCGGCACCACCTGGCGCAAGCTGCCGGAGGGCGTCAGAGCAGGCATCGACGAGGCGAGCGCCATCAGGCTGATGCTGGAATCCCCGTCGATCATCCGCCGCCCGCTGCTCGACCTTGGCACGAAGCGCCACCTCGGCTTCTCCGAGGCCGAGTACGAGGAGCTGTTCGCCTCATGACAATGACCTCGCCAACACTGATGCTGGCCTGCGACCTCATCTCGCGGCCGTCCGTCACGCCCGAGGACGCGGGCTGCCAAGACCTCATCGCCGCGCGCCTGGAGAGGCTTGGCTTCCGCATCGAGCCGATGCGATTCGGAGAGGTCAGCAACCTCTGGGCGCGACGTGGCGATGCCGGGCCACTGCTCTGCTTCGCCGGCCACACGGATGTGGTGCCGACAGGTCCTTTGGCGGACTGGGCATCCGATCCCTTCGTGCCGACGATCCGCGCAGGCCAGCTGTTCGGTCGCGGCGCCGCGGACATGAAGGGCTCGATCGCCGCCATGGTGACAGCGGTCGAGTCGTTCGTCGCCCAGCATCCGGATCACCAGGGATCGATCGCCTTTCTGATCACCAGCGACGAGGAGGGGCCTTCCGTCGATGGGACGGTCAAGGTCGTCGAGCGCCTGCAGCAGCGCGGCGAGCGGATCGACTACGCCTTGGTGGGAGAGCCTTCCAGTCGCGCCAGGCTTGGCGATTCCATCAAGAACGGCAGACGCGGCAGCCTATCCGGCTGGCTGAGGATTCATGGCAAGCAAGGCCATGTCGCCTACCCCCAGCTGGCCAAGAATCCCTTCCATGCCAGCGCCGAGGCGCTCGCAGCGCTCTGCGCCGAAGTCTGGGACGAGGGAAACGACTACTTCCCGCCGACCAGCTTCCAGATCGCCAACCTGAGCATGGGAACAGGCGCCGACAATGTGATTCCGGGGCACCTGGAGGCGCAATTCAACCTGCGCTTCTCGACGGAGCTGGACCCAGCCGCCATCAAGGCCAGGGTTCAAGGCATCTTGGACAAGGGCGACTTCGACTACGAGATCCGCTGGCGCCTGTCCGGCAGCCCCTTCGTCACACCAGTGGGACGGCTCGTGGAGGCAGTCAGAGGCGCCATCCAGGACGCCACTGGCATCGAGACCGAGCTCTCCACAGCAGGCGGAACCTCGGACGGCCGCTTCATCGCGCCGATGGGCGCCCAAGTGGTCGAGCTCGGCCCCATCAATGCGACCATTCATCAGGTCAACGAGTGCGTGGGTGTCGATGAGCTCGTTCAGCTCTCCCGCATCTACGAGCGCACGCTCGAGGAGCTGCTCACCAAGGACGAACGAGGACGCGCTCCCCAGACGCGCGTGCGGGACAGCCCCAAACCGAACAGCTCGTCATGAAGCGGCCGCCCGCTTAGGCCTGATTCTGAGCCGTATCCGGCAGCACGATGTTCAGCTCCAGAACCTCATGCGAGTCTTCCTGCTCGTAGTTGACGGACACGGCGCTCAGATCGACGTCCACATACTTGCGGATGACGGCGAGGATCTCCTGCTGGAGCTGCGGCAGATAGGAGGGCTGATCGCGGGCCGCACGGTCGTGCGCGACAAGGATCTGAAGACGCTCCTTGGCCAAGTTGGCGGAGCCCTTCGAGCGCGAGGAGATAAAATAATCGAGCAGACCCATTGATCGTCACCCCTTGAACAAGCGGCTCAGAAAGCCTTTCTTTTCAGGGTTGAGGAAACGGTGCGGCACATCCTCACCCAGATAGCGCGACACCATGTCATTGTAGGCCTGCCCAGCGTCGCTCTCGCGATCGAGGATAACGGGCACACCAGCGTTGGAGGCATTGAGAACCGCCTTCGACTCGGGCACCACGCCCAAGAGCTTCAGCGAGAGGATCTCCTGCACGTCGTCGACGCTCAACATCTCGCCATTGGCCACGCGCTCCGGATCGTAGCGCGTCAGGAGCAGGTATTCGCTGATCGGCTCCTCGCCATTCTCGGCGCGACGCGAGCGACTGGAAAGGATCCCGAGCATGCGATCCGAGTCCCGCACCGAAGAGACCTCCGGGTTCGTCACCACGACGGCGTCGTCGGCAAAGTACATGGCCATGTTCGCGCCATGCTCGATGCCTGCCGGCGAATCGCAAACGATGAAGTCATAGCCTTCCGAGAGCTCGGTCAGAACCCGGTCGACACCCTCTTTGGTCAGGGCGTCCTTGTCTCGCGTCTGCGAGGCAGGCAGCACGTAGAGATGATCGCAACGCTTGTCGCGGATCAGCGCCTGATTGAGATTGGCCTCGCCATTGATGACATTGATGAAATCATAGACGACGCGCCGCTCGCAGCCCATGATGAGATCCAGATTGCGCAAACCCACGTCGAAGTCGATGACCACCGTGCGCTTGCCTTGCTGAGCCAGCCCCATCGCGAGGGCCGCGGACGTCGTCGTCTTGCCGACGCCACCCTTGCCCGAGGTAATCACGATAATTCTCGCCAAAGTCACACCCTCCTTAAAAGGGATCTATTCCGTTTCCCGGCTCTGCAGACCGTCATAGTTTTTCGATGCGGAGCACCTTCTGATCCAGGAAGATCTGGACAGGGACCCCACGCATTTCGGATGGGATGTTCTCGCTGACGCGATAATGCCCAGCGATCGAGACGAGCTCTGCCTGAAGGTCTTGGCAGAAGATGCGCGCCTCCAAGTTGCCGCTCATGCCGGCTAGGGCGCGCCCGCGCAATGGACCATAGACATGGATGTTGCCGTCGGCCATGAGCTCGGCGCCCGAGCTGACGGCAGCCGTGATGGAGAGATCCCCGCCCGCCGCATAGACGCGCTGCCCGGAGCGCACTGGCCGCGTGACGAGCAAGAAACCTTGATTGGCACGCTGCGCCTGGCCCTGCGAGGCCCGTGGCTGGGGCGCCTGCTCGGAGGGCGCGCTGTCCTCGGGCTCGGCGCCCTCGGCCTCCTTGGTCTTGTCGCGCTTGACATAGGAGTCGCGCAGCACAGCAAGCTCCAAGGCCTCCGCCGCGGCATGCTGCTCCTTGCTACCACCACGCACGCCGAAGGGAATCATGCCATAGCCGCGCAGCAAGCCGACCAGCAGCGGCAGGTCGGCCCCGCCAGCACCGGACCCGGCGAGCCCGCTGAGGTCGATGACCACGGGCGTGTTGCGAAAGAAGTGCGGGGCCTTCTCGACCTTCTTCCCCAGACGCGCCGCGACAGCCTCGACGTTGTTGTCCATGAGGCGAATGATCGGCAGCGTAAAGCTCGCTGCCTTCAGCTCGAAGGATCTGGATCCATCCGCATCGTTGTTTTGAGAGCTCGAATTCACTGCCATGTTCGGTTTGACTCGGGCGCCATTGCCCCTTCATCTCCTGTTGTCATCGTTCCGCTCCTGCATGCCGAGATGCGGCCTCGAGCGGTCGCGCAATCCTAACCCGTGAGGACGCCACGTAATAGTGCCGACGCGCCGCGCGGGCGCCGCGCGCGCTCAGTAGAGACGAGGCCGGCCTCTTCGGCTCGCCTAGCCCGGGCTCGAGCGACGGCCCCACGAGCACTTCAGCTCATCCCGGAGGCCATTGCAGCGGCCGGCCGCCAAGCACGTGAAGATGGAGATGGAACACCGTCTGACCCGCACCCGCATTGCAGTTGATGACGGTTCGATAGCCACCTTCGGCAATGCCCTCGGCCTCCGCGACCTTGGCGGCCGCCAGCAGGAGCTTGCCGAGCAGCTCGGCATCGGCGGGCGTCGCATCGTTGAGTGTCGGGATGGGCTTGCGCGGAATGACCAGGACATGCGTCGGCGCCTGAGGACTGATGTCCCTGAAGGCGACGACATCGTCGTCTTGGTAGACGATGTCCGCGGACATCTCGCCGGACGCGATCTTCCCGAAAATCGTATCTGACATTTGCTCCCCCATTTCTTGAACACTCGCCTGGATGGCAACCAAGCCTCTCGACTGAAACTGGCCGCGCCGATCCGAGCCGCCCTTAGCGGCGCGCTTCGCACAGGCGCCTCACCCCAAACCGAGCTGTCAGCCTCCGGCCTCCGGCCTCCAGCAGCAGGCGCTTGAAAACCCGCGAATCGGCGACCTGCGAATTGGCGATTCAAGCAAGACCCGCCACGGCCAGCCTATCCGGTGAGGTCCGCGACGAGCGGAGACTGCGACAGCACAACGGCTGGAGCCCGGTCGCTGGCGCCTGAAGGCCTCTGCCAATCAGGGCGTCGATCATCGATTGGCCCAACCTCCGGCTGTAGGGTGGACAAGCGCAGCGCAGTCCACCAACGCAGGCGCGGGATTCGGTGGACTTCACTCTCGCTCGTCCACCCTAAGGGTCCAACTGACGATCGAGGCCCCAATCAGAGATCGCGGCGCCCGGCGAACGCCAAGGCGAGCGTTCCCCCATCCAGATATTCAAGCTCTCCGCCAAGCGGAACGCCGTGTGCGATACGCGACACCTTCACGCCATGATGCGCCGCGCGGTCCGCGATGAACTGGGCCGTCGCGCCCCCCTCCACCGTCGGGCTGATCGCCAGGATGACCTCGGCGAGCGACTCCTCACCGAGACGCCGCTCCAGGATATCCAGACCAAGGTCACTCGGACCGATGCCGTCGAGCGGCGACAGCCGTCCGCCAAGCACGAAATAGAGCCCTCTGTAGTCGGTGGCCTGCTCGATCGCAACGACCTCGGAGGGCTGCTCGACGACACAGATGGTGCCCGTCTCGCGCTTGCTGCTCGCACAGATCCCACAGAGGTCGTTCTCGGTGAGGGTCCGACAACGCTGGCAGCGCTGGATCCGGGTCATGGCCTCCGCCATCACGCGCGCGAGACGGGCGCCCCCGTCACGATCGCGCTCGAGCAGATGAAAGGCGATTCGCTGTGCCGACTTCGGACCGACCCCGGGCAGACAGCGCAGGGCATCGATCAGCTGATTCAGCAGGGAGCGCTCGGCCATGGTCCGTGCCCCGCAGGTGCTAGAACGGCAGCTTCATTCCTGGAGGCAAGGGCAGGCCCGAGGTCAGCTCAGACATATTCTCCTTGACCTTCTCGGCGATCCGCTGAACCGCTGCATTGGTGGCGGCCACGATCAGATCTTCGAGCATCTCCTTGTCGTCGCTCATCAGCGACGGATCGATCTCGACGCGCTTGACCTGGTGCTGACCTGTCATGGTGACCTTCACCATACCGCCACCGGCCTCCCCAGTGACTTCTTCCTGAGCCAGGCGCTCCTGCGCCTGCTTCATGTCTTCCTGCATCTTCTGGGCCTGCTTGAGCAAGCCACCGAGTCCAGCTTTCATTTCGGACTACCTCTCGAGGTTACGAGCTTGAAGTTACAAACAAGCGCCCATTGAAAGGGCGCATGGATGCGTTAAGCCACGCCTGGGCCGATCGACCGAGATTGCGCAAGGTCGACCGGACTGGGGGAAGCCGTCCCTGCAGTCGGACATCAATCGGCCGGGCGGATGCTCCCGGGGACCCACTCGGCATCCAGCTCGTCGCGGAGCGATTGGGCAAGGGGATCGGACTCGAGCGCCTGCACAGCCGCCTCCTGACGCTCCCCGGCCTCACGGGCACGGCGCTGCGCCAGCGTCTCCTGCTGCGGCCGAGCCACCTGGATATCCAGCTTGATGGTCTCACCGAGCGCCTCGCAAAGGGCGGACTCGAGCCGCGACTCCGCGCTCGGCACGCGTAGGTGCTGCGCGGAGGGATCCAAGGTCAGCACCAGCTTGCCTTGCGCCAGCTCCAGGAAGCCGCAATTATGAGCAAGCTGGCTCGCGATACCACCGAGGCTCAGCCGCGCCATGAGCTGTTGCCAGCCGTCGGGATCGAGCACCGCCCTGCCCGTCGCGGGAGCATCTTGCGCCTTTCCCGCAGCCGCGTGAGACGGGGCCGCAGCGCCGGCGTCGACCGGGCGCACCTGCGTGACCGAGCCGCTAGAAGGCTTGCGATTCGCACCGCCCCCGACAGGGCGGTGCTCCGCCATCGAGGTCACCTGAGCGGCCGGCCCCGGCTTCCCCGCGCCCATCGCGGGCGCCGCGGATCGAGCGGCCTCTCCAGGGGGCGCGCGCCCCGGACGGAAGGCGAGCGCGCGCAGCAGCACCATCTCGAAGCCGGCACGCGGGTCCGGCGCCAGCGACAGATCCGCCTGCCCGGTCAGGGCGACCTGGTAATAGAGCTGCAAATCCTCCGGCTGCATGGCGCCGGCGAGCGCGGCCAGCCGATCATGGTCCGGATCATCCGCGGCCAAGGCACCCGGAACCTGCTGGATGAGGGCCACGCGGTGCATCAGGGCGATGAGCTCGCGCAAGAGCTCTGGAAAATCCGGCGTCAGGGCCGAGACCCGCTCGACCTCCCTCAGGACGCGTGCCCCATCGCAGGCCGCCAGCGCGTCGAGGATATCCAGCGCCAGGTCGCCGCTCACGGTGCCGAGCATGGCCCGCACCTCGTCCTCGGTGACGCGCCCGCCACCGAAGGCGATGGCCTGGTCCAGCAGACTCAGGGCGTCGCGCATACTGCCATCGGCGGCGCGCGACAGCAATGGCAATGCGCTGGGAGCGAAATCCAGCCCCTCGGTGCTCAGGACGACCTCGAGCCGGTCGCGGATCTCGCCCGGCAGCAGGCGGCGCAGATTGAATTGGAGGCAGCGCGAGAGGACGGTGACTGGGATCTTCTGCGGGTCCGTCGTCGCCAGCAGGAATTTGACGTGCGGCGGAGGCTCCTCGAGCGTCTTCAGCAAGGCATTGAAGCTGTGCGAGGAGAACATGTGCACCTCGTCGATGAGGTACACCTTAAAACGCGCCCGCGCCGGGGCATAGGGGACATTGTCCAGCAGCTCGCGCGTCTGATCGACCTTGGTACGGGAGGCGGCGTCGACCTCCATCAGGTCCACGAAACGCCCGCCATCGATCTCCTGGCATGCGGAGCAAACGCCGCATGGACGCGAGCTGACGCCCTGCTCGCAATTCAGGGCCTTGGAGAGGATACGCGCGAGCGTCGTCTTGCCGACGCCACGCGTGCCCGTGAAGAGGTAGGCGTGGTGCAGCTGGTCTCGATCCAGCGCATTCGACAGCGCCCGCACGACATGCTGCTGCCCGACGATGTCGTCGAATGCGCGAGGACGCCATTTGCGGGCTAGCACCTGATAGGACATGCGCGACTGAGATCGGCCGGATTTGAGGTTGAGGATGGTTCAGATTGCGCGGGAGTGTAGCAGATGCGGCACGTCCCACTCACCGGATCGGCCGAAAGGGCAGTTGAGCACGAGCGGGAGGTCAGCTTCGCGGCGGCTCGACGGATATCGCACCCGGAAGGTTTGGGGCGGCGGCCGACGCCAGCCACACCCCGGCACACGATTCAACCGCTGCGGCTGCTCCCTTCCGGGCCTGACCGGGTTAACGGCTTCACGTTGCGAGGGGACCGGCGCAAGCCACCATAACGCAAGGCCTCGGAGCCAGCCCGAGGACAGCGCGTTAAGGTAGCAGAGGTTGCTGGCGAAAACAAACCGACCAAGGCCATCCCGCAAGCTGACCCACAGGGCAGCGGCCCGAATCTGTCAGGCAAGGTTGAAGCGCGCGCCCCGCATTGACACCTGAGCCGACGACGTCAAGCTATGCACATCCAAGCCCAAGCGAAATCAGTCGAGCAACCGCGTCCCACCATGTCTGCACTCATAAGATGCGCCGTCCCTTTGATCACGAGCCTTTTCGTGGCCCTGCCAGCGCCGCTTCCCGCCCAAGACCATCCTGGCGAGGGTCGTCCTGGCATTTGGGGACAGACACGCGACATCGCCACCGACTGGTGGAGCGAATCGCGCGATTTTGCCGAGCAGGCGATGCAGGACGCCCAAGGCCTCTTCCGGGAGAAAGAGGACTTCGGACAGGTCTGGGATTCCGTCGTGCCAACGCTGGAGGACACCTTGACGCTCGAGGAGCGCCAGGCGGAGCTGCCGGAGAAGGCCTGGTTCGGCGACGACCAGAGATCGAACAACGCCGAGATCCAGGCCCTGCTCGACGAGGCCGTGGACATCCTGACCGTCTCCCCGGCCCTGAAATATCGCGACCGCATCCAGGCCTTGCAGCAAGAGATCGTCGCGGCGCGCGCCGATATCGCGACCTATCGGCAAAAACGCGTTTCCGCTCCAGCGGAATCGACCATCAAGAAGACGGTCGACGACTATGACGACCTCATCGCCGGACGCGAAGACGACATCAGGCGCATTGGCAAGCAGATCGCCCGGCTCAAGCGCCAATTCGGTCAAGAGCTGCGCGCAATGGGAATCGACGTCAGTGACGAGCAGCTCGAATTCCTGCTCTCCACCGTGGTCGGCGACAACATGGTGGACCTCGGTATCCTGTTCGACAACGTCAAGACCATCACCCTGCAGCTCGAAGAGCTGGTAGAGCAAAGCGGCGAAGATCTCGAGAGCGCACGACGCTACTACGGCCTCTATGTGGTGCTGCTGAAGTCGCTCGACCGCATGCATGTCCAGATCGAAGCGGCGATCAGCGAGCGTTACCTGCCGCAGATCGACGACATCATCGATCAGGCACAATCGCTCGCGGGCGATACCCAAGCGCTCTTGCGGGAGGCACCAGAGAAGGCCGACCTGCTGAATGCGAACCTGGAGGCGCAGCAGCTCACCATTCAAGCGGCCGGCGTCTATCGCCAGTATCTGAAGGACCAGGCCAAGCAGGTCGCCAAGGCGCGCAAGGAGCTGGAGAAGGACATCGCGGCCGCCTGGAATACCTACGAGACGGTGCGCGTCTCCGGCGAGCTGGTCGGCCTGGTGAGATCGAGCCAACAGCTTCTGGAGGGGCTGATGAATCGCCAGATCCCATCACTGCGGCCTTTCGAAAATCTCGAGATGCAGCGCGAGATCCAGCAGCTGACGCAGCGGCTGCGAAGCGGCGAGCCGCGCTGAGGGAGCGCAGGCCCAAAGCGGCCCTGCCCGCAGCCGCGGGCGGGCAGGCTCAGGGCCGGTAGGGATAGGGCTCGGCCCGCCCGAGCGGCAGATAACCGAAGACGATGTTCGCCCGCGAGCCGTCGTCGAGCGCCAGCTTGCCAATGCCGTTGCGTCCATCCATGGCCAGGATCATGTCGGCCCAGCCGCTACGCCCGTCGTTGCAATAGACGTCGAACAAGGCGTCTTGCGAGTCGCCGAGGCCGTTATAGCTGGCACTGCAGGCATTGACGCCATTGGAGACGCGAAAGCTCGCGGCGAAGGGCGGCGCCGAGTCATAGTGTCCGGTATAGACGTCCTCGTCGAACATCACGGCAATGGGGCCAGAGGTCGAGTGACCTGGGGGAATGTCGTTCGGACGCGGGGTCTCGAAGTATTCAAGCACCTCGCTCACACACCCCGAATAGTCCTCCAGATCCAGGTGCCGGCACAGCCGATCGCCGTATTCCTGCGGCGAAACGCTGGTGGCGATCCCGCCCAGGTGGTTTGGCGGCAGCACGGCACAGCCCGCGATCAGGGACGACACGCCAGCAGCAACGGCGACCAGTCGAAACATAGGCTTTCTCCACTTAGCCATGGTGATCGATCGGTCTGGAAGTTTACCCCGATCCCGCTTTCCCGTGTGGTCAGTTAGTCATTAATGGTGCACAGGGTCGCGATTTCCGGCTAAAGTTCCGGGTTGTGGCGTCATGGAGACGCCTCCTCATTCGCCGATCGAGACTGGAGTGAGACCGATGAGGCCCGAAACCCGACTGCCGCGCTTGCATTCACCGCTCTTGAGACAGAGGATCGCGCTCGCCGCGACTGTACTGATCTCGTCGCTCGCGCTCTGGGGATGCGCGAAGCCGCTGAGCCCGGACGGCCCCGTGCCCCAGCAGTTCACCGAGCTGAGCTGCCTCGCCGACTGCCGTGCCGCCAAGAAGAGCTGTGACGCGCAGGCACGCTATGACTACCGCCAGTGCGAGGCCGGCTACGCCGCCTCTTTCCGCGGCTACCGCTGGTGCCTCGCCTCCGCCTTCTCCGAGGAGGACTGTGGCTACCCCTGGTGGTCATGCGCCGAGAATCTCTACGGCTATTGCTCGAACCGCCACCAAGAGTGCCAGCGCGCCTGCGACCCGCTCTCCATCTACTGAGGGCACTGCCTGTGCCGAGCGCGCAGCCTGGCGAAAGCCGCCCCGCTCAGTGCACGGTGCAGACCATGCAAGGATCGAAGGAGCGCACGATGTGCTGGACGGCGACGGGCGTGCGCTCGCCATCGCGCGCCTCGGCTCCGACGAGGGCCTGCTCCAGAGGACCCGGAGCCCCATGCTGGTCGCGCGGGGAGAAGTTCCAGGTCGTGGGCGCCACGATCTGGTAATTCAGGATCCGCCCGTTGCGCACCCGCAGCCAATGCCCGAGACTGCCGCGCGCAGCCTCGACCAATCCGGCACCCTCGCACTCCTCCGGCAGGGGGCTCGCCGCGCAGAAGGGCTCACCTGGCTCCAGGGCCCGCGCCCAGGTCTCCATCGCCATCAGGATGCGCGCGGACTCGATCAGGCGCGCGATCACCCGGCTGGCGACATTGCCCCCAGTCCGCCCAACAAGGTCGCGAATCAGCGGCTGACCATCGACGACTTGACGGGCAAGGGCCCCCACCTCGACGACCTGGCCGTCTAGCCGGGGCGCCTTGCACCACGTATAAGCCCCTGGCTTCTCAGCGACCGGGAGGGTATTGCCCGCGCTCGGGTGCTGCGGCCGTGAGCCACCGAGCACGAAGGCGTGCGACAGATCCTCCGCGATCGCCTCCACGTCCAGTGCCCCCAGGTCGCCGTCGCGCCAGAGTCCGGACGCGAACAGGGGGCGGCCTGCGCGCGGATAGTTTCCGTAGCTCATGAAGCGGTCGACCGCGCACCCGAGCCGATCGAGCCGAAGGTCGCGCACCAGCCGCAGGAAGCCACGAAGATCCCCCTCCCCTCGCGGAGCCGCCTCGCTCCAGGCCTCTAGGGCCGCGACCCCGTCGAGCGCGACCATGGCCTCGAGGGCATCGCCGAAGAGACGTGTTTCGAGAAAACGCCGAAAACCCGCCAGGATCATGGTGAGCCGAATGCGCTCCTGCGCCTGGACCGCGCGCGTCGAGCCGCCCGGCTGGAGACTCAGGCTATGCGGCCACTTGCCGGCGAGCAGCCCCATGAGGTGCAAGAGCTGCGCGCGCGCCTGGAGAAGCTCACCCGCCGCGCTTCCCGACCCCGCGCGAAAGCGCGCGGCAACGGCCTCGTACCAGGGCTCGTCGGCATAGACGGGCCGGGCGAAGTCGGGCATGAAGAAGAGATAGAAGTGCGTGAGATGGTCGGCCAGATTCTCGCAAGCGAGCATGAGATTGGTCGCAAGCTCGCCATTGGGCGGCGCCTGGATGCCTTGCGCCTGGCGAAGCGCATGGGCCGCGGCCACCGATTGCGACACAGAGCAGATCCCACAGATCCGCGGC
This sequence comes from Thiorhodococcus minor, assembly GCF_010820565.1. Lineage (GTDB taxonomy): Bacteria > Pseudomonadota > Gammaproteobacteria > Chromatiales > Chromatiaceae > Thiorhodococcus > Thiorhodococcus minor. The sequence continues at coordinate 65,231 of NZ_JAAIJQ010000013.1, forward strand.
ACGATCACCAGGCTATCGAAGGGATCCTTGCCGAGCATGATCTGCTCGAAGCCGCGATAGAGCGGAGAGACCACCCAGGCCTCGCTCACCCGACCGTCCTCGACCTCGATGCGGACCTCGAGATCACCCTCCACCCGATTGAAGGGGCCGACGACAAGACGACTCATGGCCAGCCTAGACTCGGCACCGAGCTGAAGCGGCCGCCTCTCGGCCTCCCCTGAGCGGACGAGCCCGAACAGCGAATCGACGACAGCACCGAAGACAGCGCCGCGGCGAGCACAAAGGGCCAAGAAAGAAGACGCATCAAGCTGAAGCGAGCTGCCGCATCGGAAAGAGCGCGAAGCCCATAAGGGATTTCAAATCGTTGCAAAGCCGATCGTCCTCATCAAGCGGATGAAAGCCATGTATCGGTCAAGCGCTTGTTTCCCTTTGCGTGCTTTGCGCCTTTGCGGCTCAAGTCATGCCTGCAGGACAAACGCACGCCTCGCGCCGCTAGCGCCGATAGGGGTTGCGCACAGAAGGCGACACCACGAGATGGTCTGCCTCGGCATTGCGCCGCAAACGCTCAGGCGTCGCCGCCTTCGAGAGCGAGGCCAGCGCGACGAACCATGCCTTGGGCATGTCGGTCGGCAGCCCGACCGGGATCCCCGCGATCGCGGGTGTCTCCAGAAAGGCATGCCCGGGCTCCTCGAACTCTGGCGCCGTGCAGTTGATACAGGCATAGCCGCCGCGGGTACAGGAGCCCTCGCCGTTCCACAGCCGCAGGTTGCAATCCGCGTGCGCCTGGGTACCCAGACAGCCGAGATGCTCCATGAGACAGCCCAGGTCAGAGGGCCGGATGGCGCTCGCCTTGTATTCGTAGAACTCGTTGCGCGGGCAGCCATGATGGACCAGATGGTCGTAGAACATCCGGGGGCGCTGATAGGGGTCCAAGTCGGTCTCGGCGACACTGTCCAGCGCCAGGGCGGCAAGCGTCTCGCAGACCCAATTCGGATGCGTCGGGCAGCCCGCCACATTGACCACCGGCAGCCCTGAGCGAGCACGATAATCGCCGCCGAGCAGACCGCCGCGATGGGCACCCTCGAACTGCAGCCCACAGGCATCGGTCGGATTCGGACCGCCCGCGGTCACGCCGCCGAAGGCGGCGCAGCTCCCAGCGGCCACCACGAGCCGAGCCCGCTCAGCCAGAGCCTGCACCCAATCCGTCATGGCGCGATCCGTCCCCGCCAGCATGTGGAAGCGTCCGGTTCCCTCTGGCCCCCGAAGCAGCGCACCCTCGACGCAGAGGATGTCTAACGGCATAGCCCCGGACTCCAGGGCCGCAAGCAGATCGATCACCTCGCCACCACTCGCCTCGCTGAGGGACGGGTGCCAAAGCAGCTCGAGGCCCGCGGCTGCCAGGGCATCCGGCAGCGCGGGCGCCTCGGCGCAGAGCAGCGACATGGAGCAGCCGCCGCAGCCCCCGGACTGCAGCCACAAAATCGAAGCCGGCGCGCTCATGCGGGCAGCTCCATCACGAGACGGGCGCCACCCTCTGCGCGGTTTTCCGCCATCAGACGGCCGCCGTGGTCCGCCACGATCCCATAGCTAATGGATAGACCCAGCCCGGTTCCCTGGCCGACCGGCTTGGTCGTGAAGAAGGGATCGAAGATCTTCAGCAGGTCGGATTCCGAGATTCCCGGACCATTGTCCTCGACACTCAGACGCACGACTGGCGCCCCATCAGGATCGGCACCAACAGCGGAGCCCTCTGCTCGCTCCAGCGCCTGGAGGCTGACATGCACACGGGGTCCCTCGACTCCCTTGATGGCGTCCAGCGCGTTCTGTACCAAATTCATCACTACCTGGTGGATCTGGCCGGCGTGGCCGCGAATTTCAAGCCGCTCCGGGAGCCGGGTCTCGACCTGGGCGCCCGGATGGCTGCCCTTGGTCACCCAGCGCACCGCCGTTTCGACCACGTGGACCAGATCGAAATTCGTGTGCTCGCCCTTCTGGCCACTCGAAAAGCGCCGCAGGTCCTGGACGACGTCCCGCACGCGCTCGGCCCCCTCCAGCGTCCCGCGAATCAAGGGGTCCAAGTCGTCGAGCAGACGCTCGATCCTCAGCTCTGCCTTCAACGCCTGCAGGGATTCCGGCGGGTCCGAGGCATCCACGGCGTCGCAGTAGGTCCGCAGACGCTTGCGGTAGCGCTCCAGCGCATGCACGTTGCCATAGACGAAGCTGATGGGATTGTTCAGCTCGTGCGCGACCCCAGCCACCAAGCGGCCCAGGGATGCCATCTTCTCGGCGCCGATGAGCTGACTCTGGGCCTGCTTGAGCTCGTCGTGCGCGCGGTTCAGGGCCTCGTAGGCGCGGCGCAGCTCACCGACCGGCCGGCCGATCAGGACCATCCCCACCAGGCGCCCTCGGGAGTCGTAGCGCGACGAGCAGTTCACCGCGAGCGGGACGTCCTCCTGCTGGGCGCGCAGCGTCAGCTCGCAATCATGGACCGCGTCGTTGCGGATGGTCTCGGCGAAACCGCTGGCCAGCTCCAGGCACTCGGCGGTGAGCAAGGATTGGAAGGGACGACCGATCAGCCCCTCCTCCGGGATCCCTGTCAGCGACTCCAAGGCCGCATTGACCTCCTCGATCCGACCATTGATGTCGCAGACGATGAGGACATCCGTCATGGAGGCGAGCACGCTGAAGATGAACTGGTGCGCCGCCTCCAGGGCCGCGTTCTTCTGCTCCAGCTCGACCTGGTAGCGCACCAGGTCGGCATAGGTCTCATCCATCTTGCGGATGACCTCGATCCAGAGGTCATCCTGACGTCCTGCCCCCTCGGCGGATCCAAGTGCGTCCGGTGTCGGTCGCGTCTCGACGGAGTCGGTGTCTGTGCGAGGCTTTGCCATTGAGCGAGCTGCGGTTGATCGCGCGCGATGCGCACCGACGAAGGCCGATTACCAGCCGATCTCTACAGCCGCCGACTCAGGGAGTCAGGGGAAAGGGCTGGCTATCCGCGCCGCCAGGTCGTCCCGGATGCGCCGTCCTCCAGAATGATCCCAGCCTGGGTCAACTGGTCTCTGACGCGGTCGGCCTCGGCCCAATTCTTGGCGGCGCGCGCCGCCCTGCGCTGCTCGATGAGGGCATCGATCTCGGCGTCCGAGAGTCCATCCGAGGTGGACTCGCCGCGCAGAAAAACCTCCGGATCGGACTGCAAAATCCCCAGGACACCGCCCAGCCCGCGCAGCTCCGCGCCGAGGGCCGCCGCGCGCGCGCCATCTTCGTCACGCACCCGGTTGATCTCCCGCACCAGGTCGAAGAGGACAGACAGCGCCACGGGCGTATTGAAGTCGTCATCCATGGCTGCGCTGAAGCGCTCGCGGAAGGACGCGCCGCCCGCCGGCTCGGCCGCCGGAAGTCCGCGCAGCGCCGTGTAGATGCGCGTCAGCGCACCGCGCGCGCCTTGCAGGTGCTCGTCGTCGTAATTGAGCGGACTCCGGTAGTGGCTGGTCAGGATGAAGTAGCGCACTTCCTCCGGCCGATAGCGCTGCAGGATCTCGCGCACGGTGAAGAAGTTGCCCAGCGATTTGGACATCTTCTCCTCGTTCACCCGGACGAATCCGTTGTGCATCCAGACGTTGACGAAGGGCTCGCCAGTCGCGCCCTCGGATTGCGCGATCTCGTTCTCATGATGCGGGAACTGCAGGTCCGCACCGCCGCCGTGGATGTCGAAATGGCTGCCGAGGGCACAGGTGCTCATGGCGGAGCACTCGATGTGCCAGCCTGGGCGCCCGCGTCCCCAGGGCGAATCCCAGGCGGGCTCATCCGGCTTGGCGGCCTTCCACAGCGCGAAGTCGAGCGGGTCGCGCTTGGCCTCGCCGATCTCGACGCGCGCGCCGGCGCGCAGATCCTGCGGGTGCTTGCCGGAGAGCTTGCCGTAGTCTGGAAACTGGCTCACGGCGAAGTAGACGTCGCCATTGTCCGCGACATAGGCCAGACCACGCCCGATGAGGGCCTGCACCATGCCGAGGATCTCGCCCATGTGCCCGGTCGCCCGAGGCTCGTCCGTCGGCGGCAGGACGCCGAGCGCCTCGGCGTCCTGGTGCATGGCGGCGATGAAGCGCTCGGTCAGCGCGGCGACGGGCTCGGCGTTCTCATTGGCGCGCCGGATAATCTTGTCGTCGATGTCCGTGATGTTGCGGATGTAGGTCACGTCGTAACCGATCGCCCGCAAGTAACGGTACACCACGTCGAAGACGACCATGACGCGCGCATGCCCCAGGTGGCAATAATCGTACACCGTCATCCCGCAGACGTACATCCGAGCCTTTCCGGGCTCGATCGGTGTGAAGGGCTCCTTGCGACGGGTCAGGCTATTGTAGATCTGAAGCATCTGGGCGATTCGACTCATGAAATGAACTGCGGTTGAGCCTCACATCTTAGCAAAGCGCGCTCTCCGCCGGTGACGGCGCCTTTCCGTGCCTGGCAAAAGTCCTTACCATGTGACGACTTGGAATCGACACGAGACGAGGTGCCCCCGATCGGCGCCACTCAATGCTTTGGAGCCATTGCATGATCAAACTGACGACCAACCACGGCGATATCCTTATCGAGCTCGACCCCGAGAAGGCCCCGGCCACCTGCGCCAACTTCGAGCAGTACGTCCGTGACGGCCACTATGACGGCACGCTCTTCCACCGCGTCATCAACGGCTTCATGATCCAGGGCGGCGGCATGACGCCCGACTTCAACGCCAAGCCGACCCGCGCCCCGATCGAGAACGAGGCCAAGAACGGCCTCAAGAACGTCACCGGCTCGCTCGCCATGGCCCGCACCATGGCCCCGCACTCGGCCACGTCGCAGTTCTTCATCAATGTCGCGAACAACGACTTCCTCGACTACCCGAGTCAGGACGGCTGGGGCTATTGCGTGTTCGGCAAGGTCACCGAAGGCATGGAGACCGTGGAGGCCATCAAGGGCGTCAGCACCGGCAGCAAGAACGGCCACCAGGACGTCCCGATGGAAGACGTCATCATCGAGAAGGCCGAGATCGTCGATTGAGCCCGCTCGCCCTCCCCTGAGCACGCCGAGCGGGGCCGCGGCCCCGCTCGGCGTGCCGTATCCATCCAGCACCCCTCGGCCCAGCCGCCCACCGCATCTGTGGCATTCTCACCGCACGACACCAGACTCACCGCTCTACTCCAGACTTACCGCGGCACATAGAAGGGGTTGCCGACATAGCTCAGCACGGCCCCTTCCTTCAGGATCTGCTCCACACGCAAGCCTTCCCGCGTCTCCTCGCCTTCAAGGTATTTCATGCCGTTGATCACGACGAAACGCTTGCCTAGATCGTCGTCATAGACGTGCACGGTCATGAGGTAGGCAGGAACCATGGCGCGCTGCTGAGCGGTCAAGCGCAACCGCGTCGGGTCACCCGTGATCTTGGCGCGCTTGCGCGCGGATTCAGGCGGCGGAATGCCCTTCTCGCGCCGCAGCTGCTGCTTGAAGGACTCGATATCCTGCACGAGATCCGGAGGGATGAGGCTCCGCTCTGGCCGCTGCCCCAGCCCCTCGTCCATCGGCGCGCGCATCCCGCTGAGGGCATCTTGCTCGGCCTGCAGCTGACGCAGAAGGGCTTCCTCGGTTGCGGGGTCGAGCGGACCTTCGGTCGGGCGCGCATAGGTGCCAACCAAGCCCCCCTCTTCGACCGCATCGCGCGGCTTCGGAGCCACAGGAGCGGGCCGAGCCGCACGCTTGGGTGGCGGCGCTTGGATCAGGACCTGCACCTGCTGCTCGGCGCCAGGCTTGGGCGCGATCGGCGCGCGCGGAGCCTCCGGCGGCATTGCCGTGGGGACCGAGATCGGAGCCGGACTCATGCCCTGCGCCGCCTCGGCCGCCGGCCGGCCATCCTCGGCAGGGGCTTCGACCGGATTGCCACCGCGAAAGGCGGCGTAGAGCGCGATCAGCACAGCCAAGGCGGCAAGCCCGACAGCTAGAAAGACCCAGTAGTTGTGGGGGACGGGCTGCTTGTCTTCGACGAAAATCCCGCTCGCATCCAGCGTCGGAATCTGACCAAGCTCGCGCTCCTGCTGCGATTTCTTGAGCGCCTCGAGGATATAGCTCATGGCCCGCCCTCAGAGACCACCGACGCGGCGAGGTCGCCCGGCGCCAGACTCGGCACGCCTTCCAGAGAAACGGCATGCTCCAGGGCGACAAAGGTCCGCGGACCCGCGATCCCATCAGGCATGAGCCCTTTCGACGCTTGAAAGGCGCGCAAGGCACTCTCCAAGGCGGCGTCGAAAATGGCAGAATCACTCTTGAGCACGCCCAGGTTCGGCACCTTCGCCAACTGATCTCGCAGCCAGCGCACGTCGTCGCTGGAGGAGCCCGCAGCGAGGAAATCCGAGCCGCCAGGCGGCAGCTTCCACACCAGCAGATAGTTGCCGGTCCACGCCGATTCCAAATCGGCAACCGCGACCCGCTCGGCGCCTCCAGGCGCCTCCAGCGTCGCCTCGGTCACCCCGAGCTCGACCAAAGGCACATAGGCGAGCGCGCCGCCTGCCGCGCGGACCTCGAGCAGCGCCGGCAGGTCGAAGAATCTGACATGGCTCAAGCGCCCCTCCTCCTGCGCGCAAGTCAGACCGAAGGTGAGTATCCGCTCGCAGGGATCTCCGACGCCAAGCGTGTCCAGATCCAGCCCCCAACGCCTGAGCAGCAAGATCATCGCCTCGGTCTTGGGTCTCGCCAAGTCCTCGGCCGAGAGGGATGCGGACGACTCCACCGAAGTCACGGATTCCACCGGCTCAGGCTCGCCGGTGCCGACGGCCGGCGAGGGAGCCCCAAGGACGCCAGGCTGCGGCACTTCTACCCCATCGGTCGGAGTCACGGACGCTGGGCGCACCTCATCCTGGCCTTGCGCCAGACCCACAGCCGGAGCGCCCTCCCCCGCGACCTCCGGCGCACCAGAGACCTCTTCAGGGACATCGAGCGCGGCGCCACTCGACTCGGCCATTTCACGCGACTCTCCCGCATCCTCCTCGACCAAGCTGGCGATCAGCCGCCCCGGATCGAGTCCGAGACGCGCATTGGCCGCAAGCGCGAGCGCTACAGCGACCCCGCAGGACGCCAAGCCGATCAGCGCCAACTGAAACGGAGACCGCGCCTTCTCGTCGACCGGATCGCCGCGCACCTCGCGCGCCGCCGCGGACACGATCGCCGGCGTGACCTGAGAGCCACGCGTGACGCAAGTACCCAAGAGGGCACGATCGCAGAGGATGTTGACCAATCGGGGCACACCGCCGGAGAACTTGTAGATTCGGCGAACGGCGCGCGCCGAGAACAAGGGGCGATCCACGCCCGCGACGGCGATGCGATGGCGAATATAGTCGCCGGTCTCCTTCAAGGTGAAGGGGGTCAGGTGGAAACGCGCCGTGATGCGCTGATTGAGCTGCCGCAGACGATCACGCTCTAGCATCCGCCGCAGCTCAGGCTGGCCGATCAGAAAGATCTGCAACAGCTTGTGCTTGGTTGTCTCCAGGTTGGTCAGCAGCCGGATCTGCTCCATCGCCTGAGGCAGGAGATTCTGCGCCTCGTCGATGATGAGCACCGGCCTGCGTCCCTTGGCATAGGCTTCCAGCAGATACTCGTTGAGGCGGTCGACGAGCATCTTGTTGGAGAGCTTTCCCTTGGGCAGGGGGATGCGAAACTCCTCGCACACATTGGTCAGGAGCTCGTTCGCGGACTGCGCCGGGTTGAGGATGAGCGCGACCTCGACGCCCTCCGGAAGCTGCTCCAGAAAGGCACGACAGACGGTCGTCTTGCCGGTGCCGACCTCTCCCGTCAGGAGCACGAAACCGCCGCTCTCTCCCGCGCCATAGAGGAGGTGAGCAAGGGCCTCCTTGTGCTGAGCACTGAGAAAGAGGTATTGCGGATCAGGGGCAATCGAGAAACTGGGCTCTTTGAGCCCAAAGTATTTCGGATACACGCTGGCTGCTCGGTGCGGCGATCACCGCGGCCTGCCCGGAAGCTCCTGCTCGGGCGGCCTAGGCTCGGCAATAAGTTCGACGATGGAAGCTACGCCCGATGAGGCCGGGGGCTCGATCTGCGTCACTTGGCAGGACGGAGCTGCCTCACTCTTCTCGAGCACGACCATAACTCGAGCACGACCATTCTCGAGCACGAGCATGTGCCGAAAATGGAGCAATCGCGAAACCCGACCTCCTCGCTCGCCCCCCTCCCGGAAATCGAGCATCACGATCCAAATGCGGGATACCGGCTCGGGTGCGCGAAGAGCGCGAGACTAGTTCAGCCAGGAATCGAGCGTCAAGCAAGCGCGCACGACCCATGACAGGCAGCCCGCACGCATGCTGAGCCCTGGGTCCGGCGAAATCGGACGCATGCCGCGTGACGGGTCCGCAGGCTGCCGAGCCAGGGCCCAGGGCTCTAGGCGTCGGGCAGAAAAAAGCCGACGCGTCGTATGACGTCGCCGGCTGATGATGGTGGGCCGTGTAGGATTCGAACCTACGACCAATGGATTAAGAGTCCAGCACCCGCCAGCATACTTCTTAAAAATCAACACGTTAGACCGCCACCCCAGCTACTAAAGTGTCTGTTTGTGCCAGGAAGTGACGTCCGCCGACTCACGTCCTGCACACTGATTTGCACACCGCCCATTAGTCGCGCTGCTTTCGCGGCTTAGCGAGACGACCGACGCTAGCCAATCTCTCGACATGACGGAAAGCATGCAGCAGCAGCAGGTACCCTTCCTTGTCTGGCTGGAAGGTCATCTGGATGGATTTCAGCACGCCCCATTCAGCATTGCTGATCTCAAGGACGCCGCACATCGGCTCGTCCTCGGCGAGCGCCCGCAGACCGGCGGCCACGAGGGGGTCGTTCAGCACGGCCATTCGCTGATCGGCGGCGCAGTCTACGCCATGCTCGCTGACACCATCAAGCAGCCAGGCCACCGTCGTGTCCGCTGCCTTCGCCAGCTTGCGCAAGACTTCCGGCGAGGGCTCCCGATCACCGACCTCGATCTGGCCATAGTACGGCTGCGAGATACCCGCCAGCTTCGCAAGCGCCGCCTGGGATAGATTCAAGCCCTTGCGGGCGGCCCGAAGCCGATTGCCGAGTTCGCTGCTCATATCGGTCATTATTGCACAAGGCAATCACCTTGCCGGAAATGATAGCTGATAGCTAGTATTAGTTCACAGAAGCAATAGCGGAGACTTTGACGATGCCCGCAGAATCGACACTCCACAAACTCCATTGTGCCCTGAAGGCCGCTCGACTTCGCGCGGGACTCACGCAAGCGCAGATGGCCAAAAAGATGCGCCTCTCCCAGGGCTACCTCTCCCAAATCGAGTCAGGTGCGCGCGTCCCAAGCCTGCGCGTCCTGCAACTGGCCGCTCAGACCACGGGAGCCAAGCTCTCAGAACTCCTCGACGCCGCTTAGGCCGGAGGCGCGCATGGACCACGACGCGATCCGCTGGGCATGGCAGCAATGCCCCTCACCCATGGCGAAGCTCCTCCTCTTGGCGCTGGCGTTCGCCTCGGAGGAGGCCGAAACACCCGGCATCTGCCAGGTCGGGATCAAGCAGCTCGGCCCTATGACTGGGCTCTCGCGCAGCACCGTCTTTCGGGCGCTGGCCGAACTCGAAGCCGCCCGCCTCATCCGCCGCGACCGACAAGGCCACCATCACGACGCAACGATCTACCAGCTCGCGCTGAACTACTGGACGCCGCAAGCCGCCGCAGCGGCCATTGATCGGAGGCTGACCCATGAGCTTTGAAGCGATGCGCTGGGCGCTCTATCGGCCTGGGCTCACGCTCAAGGCCAAGGTGGTCCTGATCGCGTTGGCGGATTGCTGCAAGGACCGGGGTAGTGGCAATACCTGTTGGCCAGGTGCAGAGCATCTGATGAGCGTCACGGGGCTTTCACACAGCAGCGTTTCCCGCGCCATTAAGGAGCTGGCCAGCACAAAGCCGCCGACGATCTTATGTGACTACACCTTGGGAAAGACGACACGCTACACCCTTCCGGTCGATGATGCGGAGGTCAAAACGCACACGAAAAGCGCACGAATGAGCGAGGATGAACCGCACCAACTTGGTGCGGATGCGTGCCTATCGGATGCTGACCATGGTCAGGCTGACCAGGGTAGTATGGTCAATCTGACTAGGGGGTATGGTCAGGCTGACCAGGGTGGGTATAGTCAGGCTGACCAGGGGTATAGTCAGCCTGACTACCGAACCAGTAAAGAACCAGTAAATAACCCCCTAGGGGGAAGAGAGAGAGAGTCTTCTTCCCGCGCGCGTGAGATTTCCGAGTCCGCAAGTAAGACTCTCTCTCAGACCCCCGAGGGGGAGTGTTCACACGATCAGGCCGTGCACATCGACGCGGTGACGCTCGACTGGCAAGAGATCGCCCGAGCGCTTCGACCCGACATCGCAGCAAAGCCAACCTGGGAGAAATTCCGGGTCTACCACCAGAGCCAAACCCTCACCGCCGAGGAGTGGGACGCACGGTGGCGCCTGTGGATTTTGCGCGAGCGAAATAATTGCCAATCGAGTGCTATACTTGCTTACAGCAATAATCCAGCACCCGGACGCTTGACCGCCATGCTCGGCGGTCAGGCCATCGACGCCACCCGCTACGAGGTCATTGAGCAATGAACACCAGCGACGCCCACGCGTTCGAGACCGAACTCCTCGGTCTGCTGGAGCTCTACGGCAAGCCCGCGCCGACCGACGCCGCCCTGGCGTTGTGGTGGCGCACCCTGGAGCCGTTCCCGTGGTCCGTGGTCAGCCGCGCGCTGAGCCTGCATGCAGCCGAGTGCCAGTTCGCACCCACGCCGGCCGATCTGGTCGGACGCATCCGCGCCCTGGATGGACGGCCCGCGCCCGAGGAGGCGTGGTCGATCGCGGTCGAGGCGACGGACGAGGCCGCGACGGTGGTCTGGACGGGCGAGATGGCCGAAGCCTGGGGCGTAGCTCAGCCGATCCTGGAGGCGGGCGACAAGGTGGGCGCCCGCCAAGCCTTCGTCGCGACTTATGCGCGTCTGGTGGCCGATGCGCGCCGGACACTGGTCCCGGCCGCCTGGCGAGCAAGTCTGGGGCACGACCCCGAGCGGCGCACCGAGGCGTTGACCCGCGCGGTCGAGCAGGGCCGGCTGCCGCATCAGCACGCCGCCGCGCTCCTGCCACCGCCCAAGCCGAATGGCGAGATCGCCGCCGTTGCGGGATTACTCGCTGGCAACGTCCATCGGCTTCCTGACTTGCAGGCTCGCAACGCGCGCCGGTTCGTCGCGACAGTGCGCGCGGCACTGGCGGGCCAAGAGCCGCCCCGGAGCGAGGAGGCGTCCGAGAGCGCCTGAGCGCATCTCAGCGTGCCCACGTTAATTGCTCACAGATGCGAATACATTCTTCCCGCAATCACCCTGGAGAGCCGTACAGCGCCGCTGAGGAGCATTTCCAGAACGAGGCTCAAGCGAGATGAGGGCAACGACAGCGACCGAGCAGAGCACCTACACCGCCGGCTCGATCCGCATCCTGAGCGAGCTGGATGCCTCCGAGCGGTTCGCCTTTGCGCGAGCGGCCGAGCTGGCGACGCTCTACCCCGAGTGGCCCCAGGCCTTCATCGCGCGGATGGTCGAAGCGTGTCACCTGTCCGGCTGGCCAGTGGAGCTGGCCGAACAGCGCTACCTCGCCGGGGATGCCTCGGTATTGCCGACCCGGGAGTTTCACGCCTGCTACGCGGAGTTGCAGCGGGAGGCGCGCCCATGAGCGACGCCTGGCGCGGGGTCTTCCAGCTCGCCGCCGACACGCACTCAGGGGCAGTGGGACCGCTGGCCGCAACGCCCGAGTGTGCCTCGCCCGAGGGCTACCGCGCCCTGCTCCGCCGGCGCTACCGCAACTGCCCCGACGTGCGGCAGCAACTCGCCGTCCTGGCCCGGCACCTGGCCGGTGGGTCCGCGCGCGCACCGCTGCCGATCACCGGACCTTACGCGGACGAGGCGCGCGAGATCCTGAACGCCATCTACAACCAGCCCCAGGAGGGCCAGCCATGAGCCGCCGTGCCTTTCGCCTGACGCCGGTCGAGCCGCGGGAGCGAGACATCCAGGACGCGATCCTGCGCTACCTCGCCGTCGACCGGCGAGTGGCCTGGGCCAAGCGCTTCAACACCGGGGCGCATGTCGTTGAGGGACGCGACAAGCAGGGCAAGCCGAAGCGGCTCGCCTCCTCGAAGCTGCCGAGAGTCCACGCCGCAAGCAGCGCTATCCCTGGCTGCATGATTTCATTCGCCTGGGGTTGAACTCGGGATTGCGCCCGGGGGAAATGCTGTGGCTGGAGTGGCGGCGGGTCGACCTTCAAGGTGGGTGCATCACCTTCGAGGCCGCCCGCCCAGGAGCACCAAAGACGGGACAGAAGAACGGCAAGCCGGGGCGCGTACCGCTGAACCAGGAAGCTCGAGAAGCGATCCTAGCACGCGCGCGCTTCAGGGCGGAATATTGCCCTGCGTCGCCGTGGGTTTTTTGCCGGAAGGATGGCAGCCGGATTGAAAGCGTGAAGAAGGGGTTTGCCGCGTGTGTAGCAGACGCCGAACTGAGCGAAGTGCATCCTCACGACTTGAGGCGCACGTTCGGGTCTTGGCTTGTTCAAGCAGGAGTCGGCATCGAGCGGGTTTCTGGATTGCTCCGGCATGGAGATGTCGCAATCACGGCCCGCGTCTATGCGCATCTTCGACCCGACGATTTAGCCTCGGCAGCCGCGATTCTCGACCGCCCGAAGCAGCCTCAACCGCCGGTGCACTTGCACACTGATTTGCACACTAACCCGAAAAGCCAGGGAGCAGAAAAGAAAAAGCCGGCGTTAACCGGCTGATTCTATTCTTCATATTTGGTGGGCCGTGTAGGATTCGAACCTACGACCAATGGATTAAGAGTCCACTGCTCTACCAGCTGAGCTAACGGCCCTGTAAGCTGAGGCGACTGGCTAGCGACTGCACTGCCAGCTGCCGATAAAATTGGGGTGGACGATGGGGCTCGAACCCACGACCACTGGAACCACAATCCAGCGCTCTACCAACTGAGCTACGTCCACCATAGAACCAAACAAATTGGCATCCTGCTGCCATTTTACCGTAACTTGCCAAGTCCTGGTAAGCAACGGATTGCCTCGCTTTTGGCACGCCCGGCAGGACTCGAACCTGCGACCCACGGCTTAGAAGGCCGTTGCTCTATCCAGCTGAGCTACGGGCGCTTAACTGGGCGCAGTCGCGGCGCGGCTCGCGCCCGCGGAGGCTGCCTGGTTGGCGTGTTTGGTCGGGGTAGAGGGATTCGAACCCCCGACATCCTGCTCCCAAAGCAGGCGCGCTACCAGACTGCGCTATACCCCGGCTTCGGATGATCCATGCATTGCCACCTGCTTTGAGAGTGGCCCGGAACCGAAGACCGCGAAGTTTACGGAGGGAGCCGTAGCACGTCAAGACCGATCTGCGCACGCCGCGCGAAGGCGGGGGCGTCGCAATCAGGGCACCCCGAGCATTCCGTCGACCGCGACGAGTCGCTATCATACTGTTCTTTATGGGACATGCAGGTTAGCTATGAGCGCAGCAATACTCGACGGCAAGGCCATCGCGGCGAAGATTCGGGCCGACATCAAGACATGCGTGGAGCATCTCGTCGCGAACGGCGGCAAGGCGCCCGGGCTTGCCGTGGTGCTAGTGGGCGAGAATCCCGCCTCTCAGGTCTATGTGCGAAACAAGCGCAAGGCATGCGCGGAGGTCGGCTTCTACTCAGAGCTGCACGAGCTTGCCGCGACGACCTCGCAGGACGAGCTCGAGGCCCTGATCGACCGACTCAATGCCGACCCCAAGATCGACGGCATCCTCGTCCAGCTCCCCTTGCCGCAGCAGCTCGACGAGACGGCGATCACCGAGCGCATCCTCCCCACCAAGGATGTCGATGGCTTCCATCCGTATAACGTCGGCCGCCTAGTGCAGCGCATCCCCTTGCTGCGCCCCTGCACCCCCAAGGGCATCATGACCATGCTGGAGCACACGGGACACTCGCTGGAAGGACTCGACGCCGTGGTCATCGGCCAATCCAACATCGTCGGGCGCCCCATGGCAATGGAGCTGCTCGCATCCAAGTGTACGGTCACCATCTGCCATAGCCGCACCAAGGACCTTGCCGACAAGGCCCGGGGCGCCGATATCCTGGTCGCTGCTGTGGGGCGTCCGGCATTCGTGCCAGGAGACTGGGTCAAGGAAGGCGCTATCGTTATTGATGTCGGCATCAATCGCGGCGCCGACGGCAAGCTCATCGGCGACGTCGATTTCACCTCCTGCCGCGAGCGCGCCTCCTGGATCACGCCAGTCCCCGGCGGCGTCGGCCCCATGACCATCGCAACACTGCTGCAGAACACCTTGCAGGCAGCGGATCTACACGCAGCCGCATAGAAGGCCAAGCCGTATCGGCCGCGGTCGGGCTCCGCGCCGAGCCCATCGAGCTGCGCCCGGAGACATCGAGGGCGTTGACAACCAGCACCGCCGCCGCTCCGCGCAGAGCTGCAGGGGGACAGAGGCATGATCGAGCAGGCGTTGACCTGGACCGAGCATCACGAAGATGTCCTGCTGTGGATCGGCGGCGTCTCGCTGCTGATCTGCATCCTGTCCGTCTTGGCACTCCCCTTTCTCGCGGCACTCATCCCCGAGAACTACTTCGCTGATCCCGCGCGCCACCGCCCACCCCTGCGCCGCCGCCATCCCGCGGTCTACATCGCGATCAGAGCGGCGAAGAACGCGCTTGGCTGGCTGCTCGTCATCGCAGGGATCCTCATGCTCGTGCTCCCCGGGCAAGGCCTGCTGACGATCCTGATGGGACTCGTGCTCAGCGACTTCCCAGGCAAATTCGCGCTGGAGCGCAGGCTTGCCAGCAGCGCGAAGATCATGGGGGGCATCAATTGGCTGCGCCGCCGCGCCGGCCGGCCACCCCTGCAAGCACCGGCGGCAACACTGGATTGATCGCGCCCCGACGAGATCGAGCACCAATGCGCGAGGAGATCCCGAGCCCTATGACCGGCGCGGCAGCCTTCGAGCGCTACGTCGGAATCGACTATTCGGGGGCCGAGACCCCAACCTCCAGCCTCAAGGGTCTGCGCGTCTACGTGGCGCAACAGGGCATCGCGCCAAGCGAGCTCCCTCCACCGCCCAGCCCCAGGAAGTATTGGACGCGACGAGGAATCGCCGAATGGCTGCTCGAGCTACTTGCCGAGCCCGCTCCAACCCTGGTCGGTATCGACCACGCCTTCTCTTTTCCGATCAGGTATTTCGAGACCCATCACCTCGAGCCCGACTGGTCGAGCTTTCTCAAAGACTTTCGCACGCACTGGCCAACGGATGGCGACAACATCGACGTCGACTGCGTCCGCGATGGCTTCGCCGGCGACGGCGCGGCCCGGATGGGCAGTGCAAAATGGCGCCGCGTCACGGAAACCCTCTGCAAGGCGAAATCCGTCTTCCACTTCGACGTACCAGGCTCGGTCGCAAAGTCCACCCATGCAGGCTTACCTTGGCTGCTGCTACTCAGGGAGCAACTCGGAAGCCAGCTGCACTTCTGGCCCTTCGATGGCTGGGCGATTCCGCGCGGCCACTCGGCGATCGCCGAGGTCTACCCCTCACTCTGGAGCAAGGCCTTGCCAAGGGAAGATCGGACGCCCGACCAGCACGACGCCTATGCCGTGACGGCCATGCTGGAGCGACTGGATCGCAGCGGCGACATCGCGAAGCTATGGGAGCCTGCACTCACGCCACAGGAGCGGGCAGTCGCGCAGGTCGAGGGGTGGATTCTCGGCGTGATGCCGACGACGGGCGGCAGCCGATAGAGAGGTCGCCCTAATGCTGCCGTGGAAGACTGAGCTTGAATGGCGGAGAGGGTGGGATTCGAACCCACGATAGGCTATTAACCTATACACACTTTCCAGGCGTGCTCCTTAAGCCACTCGGACACCTCTCCGGAGAATGACGTCGCCGGGCGCTTTGGCCGTTCGAAACGGGGGCGCGCGACCTTCCCTGTCGTTCAAGAGCGCGGAAAGATACATGAGATCCGCCCCGGTTTCAAATCCGACATCGCCCACGCGCCCGCCGCATAATAGCGCGACTCCAGCAGCAGCCATATTCGAGCCCAGCCGTGCCCGCACGCCAGCAAGTCTCTCCACCCCAAATTGCCGATCAGGTCGACCGCCACCGCCTTTACGAGCTCGCGGTCCAGAGCCCGAGCGCCGAGGTAGACTTAGTCGACCGCACATTTAGGATGCTGCGCGGCCGCAGCGCGCGACTGCTGCGTGAGGATTTCTGCGGGACAGGGGCGGTTTGCTGCGAATGGGTCCGGCGACGCCGCACGAATCGCGCCTGGGGACTGGACCTGGACGCCGAGGTGCTCGACTGGGGCCTTCAGCACAATGTCGCCGCGCTCGACGAGGCCGCCCGCGCGCGCGTCGCGCTTCGGCAGGCCGACGTGCTCGAGCCCCAAGCGCAGCCAGTGGACATGGTGCTCGCCATGAATTTCAGCTACTGGCTGCTGCGGCGCCGCTCAGCCATCCTGAGCTACTTTCGGCGTGTCCGGGAGTCGCTGCGCGAGGACGGCGTGCTCTTCCTCGACGCCTACGGCGGCTACGACGCCTTTCGGGTCTTGAGCGAGGAGCGGCGCGTCAGCGATCCGGACGGGCGCGACTTCACTTACGTGTGGGACCAAACCGCCTATGACCCGATCTCCGGCCGACTGCAGTGCGACATCCATTTCCGCTTCGATGACGGCTCGGGCCTGGAGCGCGCCTTCAGCTACGACTGGCGGCTTTGGACGCTGCCCGAGATCCGCGAGCTGCTCGCGGAGGCCGGGTTTGCCAGGACGCTCGTCTACTGGCAGGGCTGGGACGAGGACGACGAGCCGGACGGCAACTTCTTGCCGGTCGAGACCGGCGAGCCGGACGCCGGTTGGATCGCCTATCTCTCCGCCGAGAAATGAGCCAGCCCCGGCCACTCAGCGGATCGGGGTGAAGAACAGCACACGGGGCGCGCGCCCATGCCGCTCCGCCCGAGCTATTCGGCCGGATAGGGCGTGCGCGCGTAGAGTCTGCTGAGCACTCGCAAGCGCTCGGCGGATGCGTCGCTCAGCATCTCGTCGCGATAGCGCCAGATCCAGTTGCCTTCCTCTGTGCCTGGACGATTCATACAGGCCTCGGCGCCGAGACCGAGCACATCCTGCAATGGAAATAGCGCCATGACCGCCGTCGAGCGCAGCGCGGCACGAATGAATTCCCAGTGGATCTCACTGCCGTCGTCGCTGCCGAGATAGGCGCTGATGTTGCGCCGCAGGGCGTCCTGCCGGGCTTGCCACCAGCCCAGGGAGGTGTTGTTGTCGTGCGTCCCCGTATAGACCGCGAGACGCCGACGGTGATTGTGCGGCAGAAAGGACGAGGCGCCGTAACCGTCTTCGAGGTCCTCGAATCCGAACTGCAGGATGGCCATGCCGGGCAGACCGAGGGCATCGCGCAGAGCCTCCACGTCCTCCGTGATGACGCCGAGGTCCTCGGCGATCAGCGGCAGGTCTTCGCCGAGCGCATCGCGCAGCGCCTGGAATAGCGCCATGCCCGGACCCCGCACCCAGTGGCCGTTGATCGCCGTCTCTTCGCTGGCGGGGATCTCCCAGTAAGCGGCAAATCCACGGAAATGGTCGATGCGGACCAGATCCACCAGCTCGAGGATCCTGCGCAGACGCTCGACCCAGAAGGCGTAGCCATCTTCGGCGACCTTGGTCCAGTCATAGAGCGGATTCCCCCAGCGCTGTCCCGTGCTGCTGAAGTAATCCGGCGGCACGCCGGCGATGACACGCGGGCAACCCTGCTCGTCGAGCTGGAACCACTCCGGGTGCGTCCAAACCTCGCTCGAATCATGGGCGACGAAGATGGGCATGTCGCCGACCAGCCGCACGCCGCGCGCTCGCGCATAGGCGCGCAGCTCCGACCACTGACGCGCGAACACATACTGGATGAAGCGCTGGAGCTGCAGCTCATTGGCATAGCGCGCGGCCCAGTCTGCGAGCGCACCCGGGTCGCGGCGCGCGAGCTCGGGCTCCCAGTCGGTCCAGGGGCGCAGCTCATGGTGCGTCTTGAGCGCGTGGTAGAGGGCGTAATCGTCCAGCCAGGCGCGATGCGTCTCGCAAAAGCCGGCGAGCGCATCGCGGTCGGCCTGCGTCGCACGCGCCTCGAATCCCGCCATGGCCCGTTCGAGCAGCGCGTATTTCCAAGGCCCAACGGCCCCGAAATCGACGTGGCCGGACGGAAATTCCGGCCGTTCCAGATCGGCCTCTTGAATCCACCCCCACTCGAGCAGCAGGTCCGGACTGATCAGCAGGGGATTCGCGGCGAGGGAAGACGTGCACTGATAGGGGGAGTCCCGGTATCCCGTCGGACCCAGGGGCAGCATCTGCCACAGACCTTGACCGGCGGCGGCCAGAAAGTCGACGAAACGGCGCGCCGAAGGCCCAAGGTCCCCGACGCCGTGGGGACCAGGCAAGGAGGTCGGGTGAAGCAGGATGCCGCTCGAGCGGTGCATGGCAGAATCGACCTCCGATCAAGACTTGGGGGTTGGGGGAGTCGGGAGTCTACCCAAAGCGCCACGGAAAAATCTCATCGAGTTACCGTATCGCAACGCATGCTCCGAATATCGGACACTCGAACACAGCCGCGGCGAGCAGGTTATGCTTGTATCCAGGGGCGCAATCGTCCGAGTCCTTGGCTCGACCACGCGTCACTCTCGGCGCCTGGCCGCCATGCACTGGGACCTGCCGTGGAGCGCCCCGCGATTCGGGTCGACGTCCGAGCGATTTCGGCCTGATAATCAGGAGCTGTTCTCATTGAAGATGTGCTCCGGCCAGCGACTTTCCACGCTGTACGGCTGGTGGCAGGCTACCTGGACTGAACGTGAAGCAATGAAATCGAAGAGTGATCCGGGATCGGTCGCGAGCATCCGCGAGAAGGCGCGGCTGCTTCTGCGTGATCGGGCCATCGAGAGCATCGTCGAGGAGCTGCATCGCGGGGAGATCCAGCTCGTCGACATCATGGAGGAGCTCTATCTCTACCACCGCGAGATAAAGCTGCAGCAAGAGGCGCTGCGCGCGTCGCAGATCTTCAGCGACCAGGCGCTGGCGCGCTTCGCCCAGCTCTTCCACAATCTTCCGGTACCCGCCCTGGCGCTCGCAACAGATGGCACCCTCAAGGACCACAACAAGGCCGCCAAGGATGCCCTGGCGCTCGACTGCCGACTCTTCCCCCAGCTCGCGACGCGCGAGGACGCCACCAAGCTCGGCGCCGCGCTGCAAGAAGCGCGTGCCCGCGGCCATGCGGCGCGCTCGGAGATTCGGCTGCGCAGCGCGCGCTACGAAACCCTGATCGCCGATGTCCGCCTGCTGCAGCTACCGGCCCTGGAGAGCGATGAGCCCGAGATCATCTGCACCTTCGTCGACCAGACCGACCGCATCAAGCAGCGCAAGGCCTTGGTCGCAACCGCCGAGGTGGTCGACGCCAGCACCACGGTGGCGGTGCGCTGGGAGGCCAAGCCCGGCTGGCCCCTGGTCTATGCCTCGGAGAACGTGCGCCATTGGGGATTCCCGGCTCAGGCGTTCGCGTCCGGCTACGTCCACCTGATCGACCTGGTACACCCGGACGATCGGGATCGCGTCGAGCGCTGCTTTGCCGCCGCGATCGACAAGCAGCAGCCGCACTTCACACTCACCTGCCGCCTCATCCGGGCCGACAACAAGGTCCGCTGGGTCGAGCTGGAGGCCAGCACCAAGCGCATCCCCGGCATCTCGGGTCCCTGCTACCAGGGCCTCATCCGCGACGTCACCGAGCGCGAGCAAGCGCAAGCGGCGTTGCGCCAGCAATTGCGATTCAAGGAGCTGATCTCTGAGATCTCCTCCCTGTTCGCGAACAGCCTGCGCGAAGAGCTCGACAGCAAGCTCACAGAGGCGCTCGCGCGCATCGGGCGCTTCGCGAGCGTCGACCGCTGCTACCTGCAGCAGTGCAGTGGCGACGCCCCTGGGCTGCGCCCAACCCACAGCTGGTGGAGCAGTCGCAGCGGCAAGGATTCGGAGCGGCGCCGACACATCGATGCGAGCGCCCTCGACCTCTGGCTGCCGCGGGTGGCTCAGGAGCCCTACATCAGCATCCCGGACGTCATGAAGCTGCCGCCCGAGCAGGATGCCCTGCGCTCGGAGCTGACCGGACAGCTGATCCGCTCACGCCTGCTCCTTCCGGTGCGCAGCGCGGGCCAACTGCTCGGCGTGCTCGGTCTGGATTCGATGCTCAAGGCGCGCGCCTGGTCGGAAGAAGAGATCCGGCTCCTGCGCCTCGTCAGCGAGACCATCGCCAGCATGCTGGTGCGTCAGCGCATCGAGGTCGAGCGCCGAGCCAGTGAAATGCGCTACCAGCATCTCAGCGCCTCGATGAGCGATGTCGCCTATTCGAGCCTCAAGCGCGCTGGCGGACGCTATCAGATCGACTGGATCACCGACTCGGCGGAGGCCCTGACCGGCTATGCCGCCGACGAGCTGGTCGCGCGCGGCGGCTGGAGCGCGCTCGTCCTCCTCGATGATCGCCAGACCTTTATGCAACGCGCGCTGGACATCGAGCCCGGCGCCAAGACCAGCTGCGAGCTTCGACTGCGTCACCGCGACGGCTCCACGCGCTGGGTCAGGGCCACCACCGAGTGCCAGGAAGACCCGGATCATCAGGGCGCAAGGCGGCTCTATGGCGGGCTCATCGACATCACAGAGCGCAAGACCCGCGAGACAGAGCTTCAGCGCCTCGCGCTGCTGGTCGAGCAGAGCCCCAGCATCGTCGTGATGACGGACCTGAGTGGGCGCATCGAGTACGTCAACGCCAGATTCAGCCAGGTCACCGGCTATGCAGCCGAGGAGATTCGGGGCAGTCAGATCCAGCAACTGACCGCCGAAGAGGATCATCCGTCACCAACCTGGCTAACGCTCTGGCAGACGCTGAGGAGCGGGGAGACCTGGCGCGGAGAGATCGCGAGCCGCACCAAGTCCGGCCAGCGGCTGTGGGAGCAAGCCCTGGTCACGCCACTGCGCGACGAGCAAGGCGTCATTTCACACCTCGTCAAACTGGGCGAGGACATCAGCGACAAGAAGGCCCTGACCGAGCGCCTCACCTACCTGATCCACTACGATCCCCTGACAGGGCTTCCCAATCGCGCGCTGATGCGGGAGCGGATCGACCGCGCGCTCGCGCGCGCGAAGCACGACGGGCATGGCGTCGCCCTACTCTCCATCGATCTCGACAAGCTCAAGCTGATCAACGACTCGCTTGGCCACAGCGCGGGAGACGAGCTGCTCCGCGAGGTCGCGCAGCGCCTCCAGGGGCTGCTCGGCGGCGAAGACGCCCTCGGGCGTTTCGGCGGGGACAATTTCGTCCTCCTGGTCAGCCGGCTCGATCAAGCCCAGGATTCCGTCGCCCTGGCGGAGCAAGTGCGCGAGCAGCTCGAGCAGCCGATCAAGCTCGCGGACGATCTGGCGCGGATTACCGGAAGCATCGGCATCGCACTCTATCCGGAGGATTCGGAGACCGCGGAAGAGCTGATCAGTCACGCCGATGCCGCCCTGCATCAAGCCCAAAGCGACGGCAGACGCCTCTATCGCTTCTACACGCCGGCACTCAACGAGCAGCTGCTCGAGCAGTTCCAGCTCGAGCAGGCGCTGCGCCATGGGCTCGAGCACGACGAGCTGATGCTCTATTACCAGCCGCGGGTCGACATCCGCAGCGGGGAAATTCTGAGTCTGGAGGCCTTGGTGCGCTGGAACCACCCGGAGTGGGGGCTGGTGGAGCCGGCACGCTTCATCCCGATCGCAGAGGCCACGGGCCTGATCCTCGACCTCGGCCCCGTGGTGCTCAGAGCGGCGTGCAAACAGATCAAGGCGTGGCAGGAGGCAGGCGTTCCGATCGTCCCGATCGCGGTCAATCTCTCCGCCAAGGAGCTCTACCAGGATGCGCTCGCGACACGCATCGCCGAGATCATGACGGCGGCGTCAGTCGATCCGCACCAGCTCGAGATCGAGATCACCGAGAGTGCCACCATGCACTCGGTCGCGAAGGCCATCGAGATCCTCACTGCGTTGCGCAGCCTGGGACTCGCACTCTCCATGGACGACTTCGGGACAGGACATGCATCCCTGAGCTACCTAAACCAGCTCCCCATGCAGACGATCAAGATCGACCGATCCTTCCTCACGAAGATCGGCGGCCACACCGAAAAGGGTGCGGATCAGCACGCAACCATCGTCAAGGCGATCATCGGCCTAGGACTGAACCTCGGGCTCAAGATCATCGCAGAAGGCGTGGAGACAGCCTCGCAGCGCGACTTCCTCATCGAGCATGGCTGCGATGTGGGTCAGGGGCATCTCTTCAGCTTGCCGCTGCCCGCCGAGAAGATCGAGCCGCTGCTGAGATCCGGCAGCGTGCCACCAACCCTTCATTAGCGCTCCGCGCAGCCTGTCGCCTGTTGCCTCTGGCGAGCGCCATCTGAATGAGGGGCCCACGGATCCGCAGACGAGCCGCTTATGCTAAGAAGAGCAGTTGAACCGCAAAGGGCGGTAGAGTAGAGGCCAGGGTCGCCCCTGGCCCCCCTCGTCAAACGCAGCATGCAGATTTCCCGCACTGCGCTTTCC
>NZ_JAAIJQ010000140.1 GCF_010820565.1 Thiorhodococcus minor
GCCCGAGGCGACCAGCGAGCGGGAGCTATGGGAGATCTTTCAGATCCTGATGGATCGGGTGCGAATAGGCGATGAGCTGATCTTCGATATCACCCACTCGTTTCGCTCGCTGCCCATGCTGTTCACGGTGCTCATCCAGTACCTAGGCGTGGTCAAGAAGATCCGGCTGCGAGGTGTCTACTATGGCGCCTTCGAGCGCTTGGGTTCGGTCCGTGCGGTCCAAGAAATGACGATAGACGCGCGCGATGCCCCCATCGTGGACCTCACCCCCTTCTTGGGCGTCTACGCCTGGGGCACAGCCATCGACCATTTCCTCCGCTTTGGCCAAGTCGGCGAGCTGCAAACCCTGATAAGCGATCACATCAACCCGGTGCTCAAGGCGACACGCGGCCGAGACGACAACGCCCGTGCGCTGCGCGGGATCGTCTCCAAACTCGCCGACTTTGCGACCAACGTCCAATACGTGCGCGGTAAGGCGTTGTCGAAGATGGCCTTTCAGACACATATCGTCGAGCCGCTGCGTCAAGTGAGGGGCGACTTCCTACCGCCGTTGCAGCCGGTACTCGACACCCTCACTGAGCGTTTTCGCGACTGGCCTGACCGCGATCCGTTCAACGGTCTGCGCGCCGTCGAGTGGTGCATCGAGCACGGCCTGATTCAGCAGGGACTCACGCTCCTCCAAGAAACGCTCGTGGAGGTCATGACCACACGCCTTGACGAGCAGCTCGCCACCGTCGGTGCCGACAAGGAGAATGACGAGGACCGCCTCATAAAGCGTCGCATCTTCATCTCCAAACTGCTCAATGTGCTCGCCCGCGACATCCCGCCGTCCGAATGGCGCGACGAGCTAGCCGGGCAGCGTGCCGCCGCCCAAGCATGCGCGCGCCGCGTGCCCACAGACCTGCCCGTCCTGTACGAGAAGCTCACCCAGCTACGCAACGACATCAACCATGCCGGCTACGTAAAGGCATGCGGCGCGGACAAACTGCGCCAAGGCCTCGAGGACTGCCATCGCGCGCTCCTTGGGCTGATCGAGGAGATTGGGGCAGGCAATGAAAGCCGAGGCCGGACCTACTTCGTCAGCCGCCATCCCGGCGCTCGCGGCTGGGCCGCCGGAGAAGGCCTCGCCATCGACGCCTTCGTCGACCACATCAATATCGACCGAATCCGCCCTAACGACAGCGTCATCGGCACGCTACCGGTCAATCTCGCGGCGGAGATCTGCGCGCGCGGCGGGCACTATCTGCACCTCTCCCTCGACCTGCAAGCACAGATGCGCGGTCAGGAACTGACCGCCGAGCAGATGCGCCAATGCGGTGCGCGCCTCGAGCCCTATCTGATACAGCGCGCCGCTCAGCACGACGGCGACTGACGCGCGAGGAGGCACCCATGCCAGAGCACACCCACCTCTACCTCGTCTCCAGCCAGGCCACACCCAACCTCACCCCCGCGCTGGATCCCGCTGTCGCCCCCCGCCGCGTCATTCTGCTGGTCTCGCCCGACATGAGCCGGCGTGCGGAATGGCTCGAGGCTGTGCTCAAGCCGCGCGGGATGCGCGTCGACCGTTGGGAGATCCAAGACGCCTGGGACATCGGCCACATCCAGCTGCGCGTGCTGGAGCTGCTTGAGGCCGAGCAGGATCTGCTGCGCGAGCTGAGCATTGCACTCAATGCCACGGGCGGCACCAAGCCCATGAGCATCGCCGCCTATGAAGCATTTCGCGCCTATGAGCTGCCCATCTTCTACGTCCACCCGGAGCGCGACCGCCTCATCTGGATGCACCCGCCGGGGCGCGATCCCATCGACATCGCCAACCGGGTTGAGATCAGGGCCTTTCTCCAAGCCCATGGCTCGCGCGTGCAGTCCCTCGAAACAGAGGTGGTGCCCGCCTCGCACCAAGCCTTGGCCGAATGGCTGGTCGGCGGGCAAGCGCGGCTGTCTCGCGCCCTGGGCACCCTGAACTGGCTCGCCTACCAGGCCGAATCGACCTTGCGCACGCCACCGCTCGAGCGCCGGCATCGGCGCGACCCGGAGCTCGGTGCACTGATCGACCGCTGCATCGAGGCGGGCTTGCTTTACCGCATGGGTGACCACCTGCGCTTCCCGGACGAGGCCGCGCGTTTCCATCTCAATGGCGGCTGGCTGGAGGAGCACGTCTTTACCATCCTGCGCGGTCTGCGTGGCCCGGATCAGCCCATCCAGGACCTCGCGCGCAGCATCAACCTCTACCGCCTCGACCAGCGCGGCGCCGAAGTGCGCAACGAGATCGACGTCGCCTGCCTCGCCGAGAACCGCATGCACCTGGTCGAGTGCAAGACCCGACGCTGGAGCGACGGCGGCAGCCAAGGACCCGGCGCCGAAGCCCTCTACCGGCTCGACACCCTGGTCGACCTGCTCGGCGGCCTGCAAGCGCGCGGCATGCTCGTGAGCTACCAGCGCCTGCCGGCCAGCGTCATGCAGCGCGCCAGCGACCTCGGCATCCAGGTCTGCGCCGGCTCGCGACTCCCTGAGCTGCACACCGCCCTCGCGCGCTGGCTCGGCTAAGCGATCCTCGTGGGAGCGCAGCCCCGGCGCGACGAGCCCGGGCGCCGAGGTTGGCGCTAGTCGCGGCGGGGCGCCGCTCCCACAGGCGCCGCTCCCACAGGCGCCGCTCCCACAGGCCCCGCTTCCACAGGCGCCGCTTCCACAGGCGCCGCTTCCACAGACCCCGCTTCCACGGGCGTCTCGCTCAAACCAATCGCCAAGGAGAATCCCGTCATGGCAGACAGGCTTCACCGCAGCTCACCGCAGCCCCACTCCAAAGACCTCCGCAAAGGCCGCTTCTCGGAGAACGGCCGCGCCTACCACATCACGACGACGACCTGGATGAGGCGAAGCGTCTTCGCGGAGCTCGAGCCCGCGCGCATCCTCATCCAGGCCCTCATGGCTTCGGACCGACTCGGCCGCGGCGAAACCCTCGCCTTCGTCGTCATGCCGGACCATCTGCACTGGCGACTCACCCTTAGTGACACCCGGCTCCAAGACGTCGTGGGCTCCATGAAATCCGTCGTCGCGCACCGGATCGGCGGGCGCATTTGGCAGCCCGGCTATCACGACCACGCAATCCGCCAGGAAGAAGACCTGCGCGCCGTCGCCCGCTACATCGTCGCCAACCCACTGCGAGCCGGTCTCGCGGACCGCATCGGCGACTACCCTCACTGGGACGCCGTCTGGCTGTAAAGCCGTGGGAGCGCCGCCCCGGCGCGACGAGCCCGGGCGCTGAGCTCGGAGCCAGCCGCGGCGGGGCGCCGCTCCCACATTCCCACAAGCAGCCGCACCGCAAGCTTGCCATCGCAGCTCCCCGCGCATGCCGGCGCTAACCTGCCGGCATGACACAGCGACACCTCCACATCGCCGCCTACGACATCTCCAGCGACGCCCGGCTGCGTGATGCCCTGCGGGTCCTCAAGGGCTACGCCAGCGGACGCCAGAAGTCGGTCTTCGAATGCTTCCTCACCCCAGCTGAGCGCAGCAGCCTGCTAGCGGAGGTCCAGGGCATCCTCGACAAGGACGAGGACCGCTTCGTCCTCGTCCGCCTCGACCCGCGCGGCAAGATCCGCGTGCGCGGGCGCGCCGTCAAGCCAACCGATCCACCTTGGTTCTACGTGGGATAGCCATGAGCAGCCTCTATCTCGACCGCCGCGACACCACTCTCAAGCTTGAGGGACGCGTCCTTGCCGTCTACATCAAGGACCGGCGCGAGAGCACGGTGCCGCTGCGCCTGCTCGAGCGCATCGTCCTGCGCAGCAGCGTCGCGCTCGACAGCGCCACCCTGGCCCGGCTCGCCGATACCGGCGTCGCCGTCGTCGCCTTCGGCGGGCGTTTCGGACGCAGCCAGGCCGTCGTCATCGGCGCCGGCCACAACGAGGCCGCCAGGCGCATCGGTCAGATGCGCCGCTATGACGATCCCGACTACCGGCTGCGCTGGTCCAGGCGCATCGTCATCGGCAAGCTGCGCGGACAACGCCGCCTGCTGCGACGCGCCCTCGCCCGCCGGCCGGACCAGCGCCACCCGCTCACCCAGGCGCTCGCGGCCCAGGATCAGGCGCTGACCCGACTGCGTGAAGACACCGGCCTGACGCTCGACCAGATTCGCGGCATCGAGGGCGCGGCCGCCGCGGGCTTCTTTCGCGGCTACACCCGCGTCTTCGCGCCCGAGCTCGACTTCACCGGGCGCAACCGCCGCCCGCCGCGCGACCCGGTCAATGCCGCCCTCTCGCTCGGCTACAGCCTGCTGCATGCCGACGCCGTGCACGGCAGCCACGTCGCCGGCCTGGACCCCATGATCGGCTTCTTCCACGCGCTCGACTTCGGCCGCGCCTCCCTGGCCTCGGACCTCATCGAGCCGCTGCGCCCGCACGTCGAGCACTGGGTGTGGGAGAGTTTTCGCGAGCGCGTCTTGCGCCCCGAGGACTTCAAGCGTGATGCCGAGGCCTGTCTTCTGAGCAAGGAGGCACGCGGGCGCTATTTCGCCGCCTTCGAGCGCTTCGCCCGGCCGCGCCGGCGCCTGCTGCGGCGCTGGACCACCAAGCTCGCCGGCCAGCTCGCCGAGCATGGGCACCCGAGCATCAGCCGATCGAGCCAAGTGGTCACAACCGCTGCGGGACCAGCCGAGGGCGGCGAGCCCTTCGAGATCCCCTTCGGTCCGGATTGAGCGTGGCAGCGCCGCCTGGTGGGAGCGCCGCTCCCACAGACCCGCTCCTAGCCAGGCGCCGCCCCCAACATTCCGGCCCCAGCACCTCCAACCAGGACAATCGGAGAGAAGCCCAATGCCCACTGATCCCAGCTCGAGCGCCCTTCACGGCAGCACCGGCATCGGCACCGAAGACGGACGCCCCCTCTATCTCGCCCCTAGCGAGGAGACCTGGGTCGGCCTGGACGGCGCGGCACTGCGCGTGTCCCGTCTGGCGCGCGCAGACCAGCTCTTCCCGTTGCGACGCATCGGGCGCATCTACAGCAGCCGCCGGGCCGACTGGGAGACCGGCGCCCTGATCGCCTGCGCCGAGCAGGGTATCCCGGTGATCTTCATGAGCGACGACGGCGAGGTTCTGGCCCGCCTGCTCGGGCGTCCCGGCGAGCGCGACGAGCTGCGCAACCGCCTCATCCCCTTCCTGCTGCGCCCGGAATCGCTCGGCATGCTCCAGCACTGGCTGCAGACCCACAGACGTCGCGCCGCGCGCTGGGCGGCGGGCAAACTGCGGCTCGGCTCGCAAATCGCCGACATCGCCTGGGTCCGCGAGACCATCAACGCTCAGACCCAGTATTTTGCCGGCGAAGCAGCCGCGCGCCAGACGCGCCAATGGCTGCGCGCGCTCGCCTATGCCTGGATGGAAGAGCATCTGAACGACCTCGGCCTGGGCCGCTCCACGGAGCTGGCTCAAGCCGGGCGTCCCAGCCTGGCCGCCGAGCTGACCGACATTTTCTACTGGTACCTCGAGCCCGCGCGCCACGGCTGGCTCAAGCGCCGCTTCCTCGCCGCCAAGCGCAAGGGCCAGCCCGTGGTGGCACCCAGCCATCGCGATGTCGTCTGGCTGTTCGAATCCCGTGCGCTCAAGGCTGCGGCGCGCGGACGCGAGATCACGGCGAACCTCCACCGCTGGCTGATCCACGAGGTCTGAGCGCCCGCATGGCCATCAACGCACCTCAGCTCTTTCTGCTCGCCTACGACATCGCGGATCCCAAGCGCTTGCAGCAGGTCCACCGCTGCGTGCGCGCAGTCGGGATCCCGGTTCAGTACTCCGTCTTTCTCATTCCCGGACTGCCCAGAGACATCGACGCCCTGCTCGCTGAGCTGGACGCCATCATCGAGGCGTCGCGCGACGACATCCGCGTCTACCCGCTGCCGAAACGCCTGGACGTCATCCGCTACGGCAGACAGCACATGCCGATCGGGCTGGATTTGATCCAAGGGGCCGATCTACAGGAGGCCTTCCTCAGTATCGTCGGCGCCCCGCCCCCCGGAGGCGGCCCGGATT
Source organism: Thiorhodococcus minor (assembly GCF_010820565.1). Classification (GTDB taxonomy): domain Bacteria; phylum Pseudomonadota; class Gammaproteobacteria; order Chromatiales; family Chromatiaceae; genus Thiorhodococcus; species Thiorhodococcus minor. The sequence goes on from NZ_JAAIJQ010000140.1 coordinate 6,015, forward strand.
GACCGCCTCGCGCTTGCCGCACAAGGCCGCACCCAGCGTCGCGAGTTGCGCCACCAGCACCTGGCAAGCTTGCGACCGCTGCCAGAGCATTCACAGCCGTGCTCTACTGCCGCCCCCGACCGGCCCGCTCGAGCGGACATCGACACTGCGCATCATTCGATCAGGAATCGCTCGCAACAGGAGAGCTACCGATGCTGAACGTCCACGACTACGTCAACGCGAACAACTGCCTGACTTCGGTCTGCGCCGAGTACAAGCCCTTCAGCGGCGACCTAGTCCCGCATCCCTATCTGGTCAACGGCGACTATTTCGACGTCTCGCTCAATGGCAAGTCGAACGACAAGCACCACCTCAGCTTCCCCGAGCTGGTGGAGCTGCTGCGCGACCCGGCGCGCTATCCCTCGGCGCGGGTGCGCTGCAAGCCCAACCGGCCGGGGACCACACCCAACGGGCGCCGCGTCCTCTCCAAACTGAACTGGGAGCCCTTGCGTCGACAGCTCGCTGAGCAGGGCCTCATCCCGGATGCGAAGGACCAGCAAGACGATTCCGGCCAGAAGACGGTTCCGACGGGAGAGGCGCAGGAGCCGCCAGCGCCAACCACCGAGGGCGACTATCGCATTGATCCCGAGCGTCTCGATGCGCGCAAGCAGGCGCACTTGAAGCAGGCGATCCGCCCCGGCCAGCAAGGCTTCCGGCAGCGCCTGATCGCGCTCTCCGGCGGCGCGGTCTGCGCGATCTCCGGCTGCCGCATCGCCAGCCTCGTGCAGGCGGCTCATCTCATGCCCTACCTGGGCGAGGCGGACAACCATCCGGCCAACGGCCTGCTGCTGCGCGCGGATCTCCACCTCCTGTTCGACCGTGGACGCCTCGGCATCGACCCGGCCACGCGCCAGATCCACCTGCATCCCGAGGTCGCCAGCGACCCGCACTATGCCCCCTACCAAGGCGCCCAGTTGGACACCCCGCATCACCTCTCCGAGCCTGCCCTGCAAGTGCGCTGGAGCTGGTATCGCGACGCCGTGGCCAGCTAGCCAAGGGGCTAGCCGGGCGCCGCGCGCATCACCGCGCTCGGCACCCGCGGGCCGTCCCTCCCATGCCCCGCGTCTGTCCGATCTCACGCATTGTCCCCGCACCCAAGCTGGGGTAGCCTCTGGCATCGAGTCGAGCACGCATCACAGCTACGGAGGTAACGCCCGTGACCGACTTCTGCACGTCAACTTTCGCGACTTCGAAAATCCTGGGAACCCCCTTCGCAAGCCATTGTTTCAAAAGGCTCCCTGGCGACGAGCGGTTCGAATCAGAGACCCGATCTAAAGGGGATTAAGACTGAAGGTAGAGCCAGGACTCGCACTTCACTTTGGGTTCGAATCAGAGACCCGATCTAAATGGGATTAAGACGATCGCCGTCTTGCCGGCGTCGTAGAGCTCCCAATGTTCGAATCAGAGACCCGATCTAAAGGGGATTAAGACCACTCCATACAAAGAGCACGGAAATTGGAGCTGAGTTCGAATCAGAGACCCGATCTAAAGGGGATTAAGACAGTTTGGTTGTAAAGGGTGTACATACTATTCCTCTGTTCGAATCAGAGACCCGATCTAAAGGGGATTAAGACGTATTACCGCGTCCTTCGTGCACTGGAACCTTTCGTTCGAATCAGAGACCCGATCTAAAGGGGATTAAGACTTGCTTGACGGCGAGGTCAAGCATGGTGTCAAGGTTCGAATCAGAGACCCGATCTAAAGGGGATTAAGACCGCCTTGCGCCTTAAGGGCCACATAACGTCCCCTGTTCGAATCAGAGACCCGATCTAAAGGGGATTAAGACCAAGTGCCAAGGCATAGTCATTAGTACCAAGTGGTTCGAATCAGAGACCCGATCTAAAGGGGATTAAGACGTGGTCTCCTTGGGAGGTTGGTCGTGGGTCAAGGGTTACAATCAGAGACCCGATATAAAGGGGATTAAGACGCAAAATGACGAGCCAATTATTCAGGGCGCGCGG
>NZ_JAAIJQ010000141.1 GCF_010820565.1 Thiorhodococcus minor
CGACCAACACGCCGCTCAGCGCTGACTTCCATCAGCTAGCCCGATCGTGTAACCATCAAATTCGCTGACCGCACTCAAGGTGTTGACACAGTGTCGTCGTCCGCAGTGCCTGGAGAAAGGCTAGTACTGTCAAATTGCTGAGATTTTCTCATCGTGATAAGTTTGTTCTTTAGTATTCTGAGTTTTAAGCCAAGAGCCAATGTAAAGAAGTGGTCTCGCCTACGTTTCAGCTATCCGGCGAGACTAGTTCTCTTGAGGCCGGCCAACTCATCCAGATGCGTCAAGTTCTGGGCTGGCTTTCGCCGAGACCAAGAAATCCCTACCCCCTGTGATGGAGTCCTAAGAAGGAGCGCTCACTGAAAACCCTAGGCGCGCGATAGGTGCCTGAAAGGGCACTGTCCGTCCGTGTGACCGGATTAGTTCAACGATCGGAAGGCCGTTGTTCATGGCCGCAAAGGCGGGGGCGTTGCGTGAGCTTTCCTTCGCGCGGCCTTGATCATCGTTTGGTCCACCAGTCGCGATGCGCCCTCGCGCTGACCAGGCAAGATCATGATTTTCAGTAGCTTTGATCGCCTAAGTTGACTAAACGGGTAGGTCTTGGGCGAAACCATGATCAAGGCCCTTAGAGCGATCCTGGATTGACGCGTTTGAGATGAGCCGAGCAGTCAGGCGGTCAAGGCCCGTCGCTCTGAAGCGGCGCCTCGCTAGATCTCTTGAGGTTGAACGCTGGGCTCTCGTGTAGTGCCGCGTTGCGACAGAGTGTCCATTGAGCAGAAGCAAGAAAGCCTTCGCAGTGGCGAGATGGAAGACCGAGTCCCTAGCATATGGTGTTCGCGGATGGGTTACAGCATCCTTTTGTGCGTTAGCGGGGAGATCACCTGAGAGATGACGTCGACCAAGATGAGAGTTGCGTGGCTTGCGCCATACCCGATATCGCAGCTTGGCGACAGGGTTCTCTGGGCGCTTCGTCGGCGTTCGAGCCACCCCTGCAGTTGGATCATGAATTTGTCACAGGCGCTGGTCGCACGCGGAGATGTAGACCTTCACCTTGTGACAGTGTCGCCATGGGTGACGCACTCGCAAACGGTGGAAGTAGAAGGGATGACGATCCATATCGTGAAAGGTGGCGTCCCGACACTGCACCGCGGATGGCCGCGGTTCTTGCCTCTGGATGCGGCAACGGGCTTCCGTATGGAAGCCAGAGCGGTTCGCTTCGAGTTGCGTCAGATTAAACCCGATCTCATCCACGCGCACGGCACGGAAAAGGGATATGCACTTACGGCGATGCACAGCGGATACCCTTATCTTGTTTCAATTCAGGGCATCATCGCTGAATATTATAAGATGGACCCGTGTCTGTATTACCGCTTAATGCGCCCAAGAGAAGCAAATGTCATCCGAAGGACGAAGAATTTTACTTGTCGCACACACTTTGATACATCGTATGTTCGGCGGCTGAATCCATCGGCGAAAATATTCAATATCTGCGAGGCAATGAGTCCGGTTTTTTGGGAAGGGCAGTGGGAAAGTAAAGGTGGGTATCGAATACTTTTCGTCGGCAGTGGGGCGCCACGCAAGGGTTTTGACGATCTGATTGCCGCAGCGGCTGTTATCAGCGAGAAATTCCACGCAGTATCGATAGACGCGGTCGGAATCTTCTCTGGCAAGCGCAGAGAAACATTGGCAAGGACAGCGGATAAGGCTCGTATCGCAATCAGGTTCCACGGCTTTCAAACTGCCCCTGCAATATCAGAGTTGCATCGCCAGTGCGATTTGTTCGTGCTCTGCTCGTCAATTGAGAACAGTCCGAACACGCTCGCCGAGGCCATGGTGTCAGGTATGCCATGCGTTAGCTACGACGTTGGTGGTGTTTCTTCGATGATTGATGCTGGCAGGACCGGCTTGTTGGTGGCGCCTGGCGATATAACAGGCTTGGCGGCTGCCGCTATGGAGTTGATGGGGGATAGACGTAAAGCTCAACACCTAGGCGCCGCTGCCGCCTCCGCAGCGAGATCGCGGCACCGTCCGGAACATGTGGCTGCCGCTACCTGGGACGCCTATCGGGACATCCTTGCTGCATCAGGGAAGGACTTTGCTTAGCTGGTTTGGATAAAGTAATAACAGAAGAGGCGAGACCGGAGCTTCACTATTCGGTAGAACTAGTATCCTCAAAGCTCGTGACAGGGCTTTCTCGCATGTGGCAAGTCAGAGCGAGTGATTGTTTTCCTGTTGAGGCGTGAGGTTAGATAGCTCCGTCATCAATGTGTTTATGAGCAGCTTATGAAGTTGAATAGCCTTGCTACTTTCCTTGCGAACTACGATTTTCCTTTCCATCTAATCGTTGTCTCTGATCTCGTGCGCAGGGGGATCTCAACGAGATTTCATACAGCCATTACCCGCGCGAAGCTTTATCTCCTTCGTTGCCGAGTAGGAGTCAACCTACGAGTGGACGGACGAACCTACATTTCGGTGAGAAGAAAGAATGCCATTCGGATCGGCGACGATGTGAAGATCAACTCTCGTTTCGCTTCCAACCTTGTAGGCATAACCAATCCGACAGTATTACAGTGTATTGCTAACGGCACGATTCATATTGGCAACAACACGGGACTATCTGCCGCGGTTCTGTCGAGCCGTTCGAGCATCACGCTCGGACAGCGTGTATTCGTCGGTGCTAACGTCCGTATTTTCGACCATGATTTTCATTCTACGGATCCTGAGCATCGACTGGATCGGTCTAACTCAAGACACATTCACATAAAGAGCAAGTCGGTGACCATCGGTGATGATGTCTTTATTGGTACCAACGCCATCATTCTGAAAGGGGTAATCATTGGGGATCGTGCGATTGTGGGTGCGGGAGCGGTTGTCACGCGCCACGTGCCTGCAGATGAGGTATGGGCCGGCAATCCAGCAACCTGCCGATCGCGGCTTCACCGAGGTATTTAGGACAGTCTATTAGTAACTGAAGTTTTGCCCTTTTGGAGGGGTGCTGCGCCTGGGTAGGGAGAGTTTTCGAGGGGTTTGCCCGTTTTCGCGCAAACCCCACCGAAACCCCGCGAGCCCACGTCACTGCTGAGACGGACATTCTCAGAACTGCGAAACTTGAGTTAGTAAGTCGGCTATATCGAATATGAAGATTCTTCTTCTAGCGCCGAGTTGGACTCAACGTACAAGCGGAACACGAATCTACGTTGGCTACGGAAAACATTTCGCAGCCAAAGGACATCAGGTGACGCTTTTCTTCCCAAAGACGTTCGTCTGTGATGACCTCACTGATGACTCTTGCTCCGTCCTCCATCCGCCTAAATGGATTTCCGCTGTCCCGGCACCATCGTTTTACAATCCATTTCTGTTGGCCTTCTTGGTTTATCACGTAGTAGCCCGCCACTACGATGTTGTGCACGTCTGTCCAGGACATCGCCCTCTGTATCTAATCCCGGCAGCTTTCTCCAAAATTATCCACCGCTCCATATTGGTCGATGAGTGGTGGGAATGGTTCGGCAAGGAAGGGTTAGGAGCAAATACTCAGGGTACACTTCGTAAATTCCTAGCGTGGCTAGAAGACTGGTTGGAACTGCGGTCAAAGAGGTTTTATGACATCATATTTCCCATAACCAACACCTTAAAGGAAAGGTTACCTAAAGATCTACAGGCGCGAGCAAGTGTTTTGCGCGGCGGTATCGATGATGAATTGAAGATGTACGAAAAGGCTAGCGCTAGACGATCGCTCGCATTGTCCGAAGACGACATAATAGTCGGTATGTGCGGTCTGTGTGATGCTGATCATCAGGACAATGCACCTTTTATTGACGCTTTCATTCGAACCCTTTCGACCGTGCCGCAACTGAAGCTGATGGCGTCTGGGGATAATGATTATATCAAGAACGTTATCCGTCAATTAGTACCGAAAGCCAATCTGATTGACGTCGGCTGGCAGCCATATAATCAATATAACGTTTTCATGAGCGCGTGCGATGTGTTTGCACTACCGCTTTCAGACTCCCCGAGAAACAAGGGGCGTTGGCCTAACAAACTAGGAGACTTTATAGCATTGAGGCGACCAATAATGACATGCCCTGTCGGAGATATCCCAGAATTATTCGAGACGAACCAGGCCTTCGGATGGTGTGTACCGAACGAGCGTGCCGCTTATGAGATGGCGCTTGAAGAACTATCAGCTAATCCTGGCAAGGCAATACACGTAGCTAATTATGTTCCGCTGCCTCCTGGCGCATTCTTAACGACTGGAGAGCGCTCGGATTTGATCCTTGAGTCGTACAGATCCGCAAGGGATGGGCGACGGTGAGACGAGTATCACTAGACTTGCTTGTCGAAGCGCGAGTGTTTGCATTAGTGCTTCGCGCGATGAGCCGGGTTGGCCTCTGGTGTCTGGATCTCATGGAAAGATGTCTGGCATTACGCAGGCCAACCTATGCAAGCGGCGTTTCCATTGATCCATCCCTATTTCCGCGATATTTCACCTGCCCAGATCGAGAGAATGTTCCAGGTACTGAACTGACATTTTTGCGCGACATTAGCGTTCGGTATTTAAGGCACGAGTTTGACCTTCTGGGTTCAGGATGGATGAAAGTTGGACGTCGAACCGTTGCGAAAGGATTACGGGGTATTGTGTTCGATTATCGCGAAAGATTTCCTGCGGATGGGCTTGTCGGAGTCAATTTGCAGAACCGTTCGGAAGCATTGCGCATCTGGAACGTAATAAATAAAGAAGGTTACGAGCCGATACATTGGCATCTTGCTTATAAGAGCGGTTACGCGTGGGATCCCAAGATGTGGCGTACGCAGGTCCGTAGTCGATTGCCTCTTGGTGTCGATCTGAAAGAGCCATGGGAGCTCTCGCGTATGCAGCATCTCCCCGTACTTGCAGTGTATGCATGCTGGGATCCTGAAATTCGGGATTTAGCGGTCGCCGAGATAGAGTCTGAGGTATTGGATTTCGTTGCTAATAATCCACCCGGTTTCAGCGTAAATTGGGCATGTACAATGGATGTGGCGCTGCGAAGCTGTTCGTGGCTAATCACATACGATTTAGCTCGTGGTGCTGGTGCGAAGTGGCGGTCAGAATTTCTTGAAGTGTTTGGGCGCAGTCTATATGAGCATGCTCGTTTTATTGCGCGACATCTGGAATGGAGTGACCTTACGCGCGGCAATCACTATTTCGTCGATATCGTTGGGCTATTATTTTCTTGTGCCTACCTTCCGAGGACGACGGAAACCGAAGGATGGTTGGACTTTTCAATCCGAGAGTTCATAAAAGAACTGGATCGTCAGTTCAATCCGGATGGTACGAGTATCGAGGCTTCGACATGCTATCATTGTTTTATGTCAGAGGTAGCAATCTATTCCGTTTCTTTGCTCGTGGCAATGTTGAGGAGGAAAGGATCGCACTCTTTTCAGCTTCGCTCTGAAGGGTTGGTCGGTTTTCTTGCGAAGCGCGTGGGCTTAGCAACATTTGGTCAGAGTGGAGTATCCCTGTCGTCCATAGGCATCACTAGCAGCCTGACACCGGATTTATTAACTCAATTGCATCGTATGGGCGCTTTTTCTGCGGCTATCAAGCGTCCGGACGGATCGATCCTAAACATCGGTGATTGTGACAGTGCATTTTTCACTAGAATTGGATGCAGATATAATGCGGGCCCATACGAAGGGTCATTTGGGCCTGAACTTTTTGATCTTTCTCGCGAGCACGTGGTGGGCTTAATTAATGATTTTCTTTATGGTGGCTCATCTCATTGGGTGTCCGGGATTCTCCCCGCGAAGCTTGAATATTCGCTCCCGGCAGGGATGACACCAGGGCAGGAAGAACGCTCTCCTGAGTCGTCGTGGATAGACCGGAAATCTGGCCGTTTTTCTTATAGGATTCCTCTCCATAGATCGCCTCAAGAAACGCCGTTGTCGGATTATTATTTCGACTTCTTTGGATTATATATATTAAAGAATGATACGTTTTTTATTTCCGTTCGCGGTATTCCGAAGGGGCGACAGATAAGATCTCACAGACATGCGGACGAAGTGTCTGTTTGTCTATTTGAGAGTGGGCAACAGGTTATTGAGGATCCGGGTATGCCATTCTATACGCCGTTTCCGTTGTTGGCATCGCTCTATCGTGGGCGTTTCGTGCACTGGGGGCCACAGTTCCTGAGTGCAAAGGAACTGCGAAGCGTAAAGGTACGCCCCTACAAGTTCGGAATCGAAGTGGCAAGGCGAGAGAGATTGCTTCTGAGTGTGGAGGTGGGGCGTGATCGGATTATGATAGAATCGGATTTCTTGATCCCCGCTTTTGGGAGTATTCGTTCTAACTTCGTTCCATTATCGAATGGCTATGGAAAAAGGGCCCATTTATGAGCCAATGTTTAAAGAACATAGTTCTGATGCTGCCATATTTTCCGCATTATCGAAGAGACTTTGTCGAGTTGCTCGCTTACAGATTGCATTCGGAGGGTTTCGAGTTAGTAGTACTGTCTGGCGAGAATCGTACCGGAAAAGAAATCCCATCCGGACAGTCTGCAAGCTGCACCCTACAGGTTGTGGAATCCGGGCACCACTATCTATGTGGTATGCATATTGGTACGCAGACAGGACTTGTAGGGCGTCTAAAAGAGTTAGATCCGATCGCCGTAATTTGTTTATTCAATCCCGGGCATATTGGTCATGCGAGCGCTTTACTTTATTGCATGGCCGCCAGAGTGCCTTTTTTACTCTGGGGCTCTGCTTACGAGAGGGTAGACGCGGCTTCCTTGACGCGAGTCGTTCGGCAGTTTGTTCGGTGGTTCTTTCTTAGGCGTGCGGCAGGTCATATCTGCTATGGAAGCGAGTTGCAGAGGGAACTATTGAGCCGGGGGATATCGGCGTCGCGAATTTGGGTTGCGCAGAATACCGTAAACGTGGAGGGTATTGCGCACGACGCTTCTCTAGTTGATCGAGCTCAAGCTCGGCAAAGTTGCGGGATTGCTGAAGACGCAAACGTGGTTTTGTTTGTAGGGGCGTTGGTTCCACAAAAGAATCTGCCCGCTTTGCTGTTAGCCTTTGAGAAGGCCGCGGAGAAAAGTCCTGACTTATTGTTGTGCGTGGTTGGCGCTGGTGTGCAGCGACATGAGCTTGAGAAGATCGCAGACAAATGTATTAAAACAGGGAGGGTGGTTTTCACCGGAGCTAAATATGGAGAAGATCTGAAGCTTTATTTTGTTTCATCAGATGTCTTTGTGATGCCCGGCACTGGAGGATTGGCTGTAAATGAAGCCATGGCTTATGGCCTCCCGGTCGTTGCCGCTAAGGGTGACGGCACGGTTTGCGATCTGATAGAACATGAGGTTGATGGTTACTTGTTGGATAATCGGTGCTCTTCGGAGGAGGTGCTTGCTGCCTTGGAGTGGTTTCTATCTTTGGGGCTTGGTGATCGCGGTAGATTACGGATTAATGTTCAGTCGAAGGTGCTGAGAATGGCTTCTTTGGAAAATATGGTGGATATTTTTCTGGATGCGGTTAATCAGGTTTCGGGCATCGCGCATCACTCAACGCTCGGCGCTAGTAAGGAAATTGGGGATTGAATGGGAAGAAAATCAGATTTTGAAGCATCGGTGGCGCGGCCGGGTGACCACCGGTGATTGGCTGAGTGCGGTCAGCGAATTTGATGGTTACACGATCGGGCTAGCTGATGGAAGTCAGCGCTGAGCGGCGTGTTGGTCG
>NZ_JAAIJQ010000142.1 GCF_010820565.1 Thiorhodococcus minor
GGAATGCTCAGCCAGACAGTGGCTCTGATGCGCGAGATTCGGCTCCGCAGCAATGTCGACGCCCATCGAGCTTTCTTATGGATTGGACGCAAATTGGACTTGCTTCGAAACAGAGTATCTACGCACTGCGCACGTCATATCCCTCCCGACGCGTCAACGGCCGATCGAAGCGCTGCTCGTAGGGCTCTGCATAGGGCGCGAGTGCTCCGCACACGTAATGCCGTACCGGTCGTGATTCGAAGCACGCAAACTGACTGCGCGCATCGTTGTGGTTGCGCAGGTGCTCCATCTCGCTGATGGCGCGGGCGAGCGCCAATCCCTTCGTTCCTTCCTCGCGCTCTAGATAGGCGACCAGCTTGCGGATCAGGAAGCGCGGGCGCTTGGAGCCTGTTGGCGAGGTCGGGGGGCCGCTGCGGCGAGGGCTGCCCCATCCGCGGGAATTTTCTCGCGAATGCCTCCGGAATTGACCCGTTGGACTTGACCTTGGTTGTTGATGGGCGCTACGGTCGCGGGCTTGGCTGAAAACGCCCGGGCGCGGTCTGCATGCATGGCCGGCCCATTCCGTATTCTCGGCGTCCGCGCGCCGCTGCGCTGCCAGCAGGACGCTTTCGACATTGGCCCTCGTGTGCCTTTCAGAACATAACAGCAACTAGGTCCGCCGCGTATGCCCATCCCCTTTCCCTTTTCCGCCATCGTCGCCCAAGAGGAGATGAAACGCTCCCTGTTGATTGCGGCCATCGACCCGTCCATCGGCGGTGTGCTCGTCTTCGGTGACCGTGGCACAGGTAAGTCCACCGCCATCCGCGGTCTCGCCGCGCTGCTGCCGAAGATGCAGGCCGCGGATTGCACCTATCACTGTGATCCCGAGGCGGGGGACGACGCCGTCTGCGCCGACTGCCGCGAGGTGCGCAAGAACGAGGGGAAGGTCAGGAGCCGCAAGGTTCCGGTGCCTGTCGTGGATCTGCCGCTCGGCGCGACTGAGGACCGCGTCATCGGCGCCTTGGACCTGGAGCGCGCCCTGACCAAGGGCGAGAAGGCCTTCGAGCCCGGCTTGCTGGCGCGCGCGCATCGTGGCTTCCTCTATATCGACGAGGTCAACCTGCTGGAGGACCACCTGGTCGACTCGCTCCTGGACGTGGCGGCCTCTGGCGAGAATCTGGTCGAGCGTGAGGGGCTGAGCGTCCGCCATCCCGCCCGCTTCGTCCTGGTCGGGTCCGGTAACCCGGAAGAGGGCGAGCTGCGCCCGCAGCTGCAGGACCGCTTCGGCCTCTCGGTCGAGGTCAAGACGCCCGAGGATCTGCCGACGCGCATGAAGGTGGTGCGGCTGCGCGACGAGTTCGAGCGCGATCCCAATGCCTTCGTCACCAAGTGGAAGCGCAAGGACGGCAAGGTGCGCCGTCTGATCGAAAAGGGCCGCGAGGTCCTGCCCGAGGTCGCGGTTCCGGACAAGACCCTGGAAGAGGCCGGTAAGCTCTGCATTCGGCTTGGCACCGACGGTTTGCGTGGCGAGCTGACGCTGATCCGCGCCGCGCGCGGCCTGGCCGCGCTGGAAGGCGATACGGAGGTGACGGTCGAGCACCTCAAGACCATCGCGACCTCCGCGCTCCGTCACCGTCTGCGCCGCGACCCGCTCGACGAGTCCGGCTCGACCAGCCGCGTCGAGCGTGCGCTGCAGGAGCAGTTCGGGGAATGAGCGCGCCAGGCCCGAATCCCGCCGTTGCCGACGGCGCCGGACCGGTCCAGCAGCCGGCGGGCCCTGGTCCCTCGCCTTGGGATGACGCCGTTCTCGCCGCCACGCTGATGACCGTCGACCCCGCGGGCACGGGCGGCGTCTGCGTGCGCGCCCTGCCGGGGCCTGTGCGCGACCAGTGGCTCAGCATCATGCGCGACCTCCAGCCGGAGGGCACGCCCATGCGCCGCGTCCCGCTCCATGTCTCGGACGGGCGCCTGCTCGGCGGGCTGGACCTGGCCGCGACCCTGAGCGCCGGGCGCCCCGTCGCCGAGCGCGGTCTGCTGGTGGAGGCCGATGGCGGCGTGGTCGAGCTGGCGATGGCCGAGCGCATCGCGCCAGGCACCGCGGCCCGGCTGACCATGGCCTTCGACTCCGGCGAAGTGGTGCTGGAGCGAGATGGCTTGACCATGCGTACGCCCTCCAAGTTCGCCGTGGTGGCCCTGGACGAGGGCGTCGGCGAGGACGAAGGGCTGCTGAACGCGCTCTTGGATCGGCTCGCCTTTCAGCTCGAGCTGAGCAACATCCGCGTTCACGAGGCCATCGCCTGCGACTATGACGTCGACGACATCCTCGCCGCGCGTGCCCGCCTGTCCGGGGTGAGCATCAAGGAAGAGCAGATCGAGGCCCTGTGCGGCATCGCGCTCGCCTTGGGAATCCCGTCGCTGCGTGCCTCCATCTTCGCGGCGCGGGTCGCGCGCGCCCATGCGGCCCTGGAAGACCGTGCCGAGGTGACGGACGAGGACCTGGCCGTGGCGGGTCGTTTAGTGCTCGCGCCGCGCGCCACTCAGCTTCCCCCCATGGAGCCGCCGCCGGACGAGCCCCCGCCGCCCGAGCCGGAGCAGGACCAGGATCAAGATCAGAATCAGTCGAACGAGCAGCAGGAGCCGGAGGAGCTTGAGGATCAGATCCTCGAGGCGACCCAGGCGGCCATCCCGGCCGGTCTGCTCGCTCAGCTGCAGATGGGCAAGTTGCGCCGCTCCAAGTCGCGTGCCACCGGCAAGGCCGGCGCCATGCAGAATGCGCCCTCGCGTGGCCGCCCGGCCGGCGTGCTGCGCGGCGAGCCGCGTCACGGGCAGCGGATGAATGTCGTCGAGACCCTGCGCGCGGCCGCGCCCTGGCAGCGTCTGCGCCGCGAGGAGCGCGCCCGTGTCGGTCAGCACTCGACCCGCATCGAGGTGCGTCAGGACGATTTCCGCATCACCCGCTTCAAGCACAAGTCCGAGACCACGACCATCTTCATGGTGGATGCCTCGGGATCGTCCGCCCTCCATCGCCTTTCCGAGGCCAAGGGGGCGGTCGAGCTGCTGCTGGCGGACTGCTATGTCCGGCGTGACAAGGTCGCGCTCGTCGCCTTCCGCGGCAAGGAGGCCGAGGTGCTGCTGCCGCCGACCCGCTCCCTGGTGCGCGCCAAGCGCAGCCTGGCCGGGCTGCCGGGTGGTGGTGGTACGCCGCTGGCGTCTGGGATCGACCTGGGAATGCTCATGGCCGACTCCATTCAGCGTCGCGGCGGCACGCCTGTGCTCATCCTGATGACGGATGGTCGCGCCAACGTCGCCCGCGACGGGACGGGTGGCCGGGCGCGTGCCGGCGAGGAGGCGACCGCGGCGGCGCGCGCCGTCCGCGCCTTGGAGATTACGTCCCTGTTGATCGACACCTCGCCGCGTCCGCGACAAGAAGGCCGCGAGCTGGCGCAGGAGATGGGCGCCACCTATCTGCCATTGCCGCACGCGGACGCGACCTCGCTCAATCAGGCCGTGCGGGCGACGACCCAGTAGGCTCGGGCCGAGCGGCGCGTAGGGTGGACGAGCGCAGCGCAGCCCACCAACTCCGGCGCGGCGTTCGGTGGACTTCGCTCTCGCTCGTCCACCCTACGAGCGTTGGTCTACATCACCATTTCGTCGAATATCACGAGCTTGTCGTTTCCGATCTGACACTCGATCTGGCATTGATGACTATGGACAGCCGCTTGGCCCGCCGATGAGCTCCGCAGACGATATACCGAGCTGGGAGCGCGACGGCCGTGACTGGCCCAATCGCGATTCGAGCCGTTTCGTCTCCGCCGCCGGGATGCGTTGGCATCTGCAGGAGATGGGGCAGGGGCCTGTGCTGCTCATGCTGCATGGCACGGGTGCGGCGACGCATTCTTGGCGCGCCTTCGCGCCTATCCTCGCCGAGCATTTCCGGCTGATCGCGCCGGATCTGCCGGGGCATGGCTTCACGACGCCGCCGCCGTACCACAGCATGTCCTTGCCGGGGATGGCGGGTTATGTGGCCGAGCTGGTCGAGACGCTTGGGGTCGAGCCGGATCTGGTGCTCGGGCACTCGGCCGGTGCGGCGATCCTCATCCGCGCCTGTCTGGAGGGCCGGCTGGCGCCGCGCGGGCTGATTAGCCTGAATGGGGCCCTCATGCCCTGGCGCGGTCTCCCTGGACATGTCTTTTCCCCGGCGGCCAAGCTGTTCGCCAAGAATTCCCTGGTGTCCCGGCTCTTCGCGCTGCGGGCCGCGAATCGCAAGTCGATCCAGCGCCTGGTGGATAGCACGGGCTCGACGCTGGAGCCCTTTGGCGTGGATCTCTACCAGCGGCTGATCCGCTCGCCCTCGCACGTGCGAGCATCATTGTCGATGATGGCGAACTGGGACCTGACGCTGATCGAGGAGGGGCTCCCACGGCTCGAGACGCCGCTGTTCCTGGTCGTTGGCGAGGGCGATACGACGGTGTCGCCGCGCGAGGCCCAGCGTGTGCGGCAACACCTGCTGCCCGCGGCCGAGCTGACGATGCTGCCAGAGCTGGGCCATCTGGCGCACGAGGAGCGGCCGCGCGAGGTCGCGGAGGTCGTTCGCCGGATTGCGGGCCGGCTTGGCCTGCTCTCCGTGCCTTCTGTTTGATTCTTGTCCAGTTTTGTTGATCGGTATCAGGACGCCAGGCTGGTGGCGTCCTGCTATACTGTCAATCAATCTTGACAGTTAGCTGGGTAATAAGAAGTTGACAGTTGCCGCTCCACAGTCTCCTGGTCCTAATCTCGGCTCGAAGAAGCCTCACGCCGTGGTCATCGGCAGTGGTTTTGGCGGGCTGGCCGCCGCCGTGCGTCTGAGCGCGCGCGGATTTCAGGTGACCATCCTCGAGAAGCTGGATGCCCCTGGCGGGCGTGCCTATGTCCATGAGCGTGATGGCTTCCGCTTCGACGCGGGTCCGACCATCATCACCGCGCCCTTCCTGCTCGAGGAGCTTTGGAAGCTGGGCGGCCGTCGCTTCGAGGACGACATCGACCTCAGGCTGATGGATCCCTTCTATCGCATCCGCTTCGACGACGGCCGCGTCTTCGATTACAGCGGCGATGCCGAGAAGGTGAAGGCGCAGATCGCGGAGTACTCGCCCGCCGACGTCGCCGGCTATGACCGCTTCATGAAGATGAGCGAGGCGGTCTTCAAGGTCGGCTTCGAGGACCTGGCTCACGTGCCCTTCAGCTCCGTGATGGACATGGCGAAGATCGTCCCGGACATGACGCGGCTGCAGAGCTACCGCACCGTCTACGGCATGGTGTCCAAGTACATCAAGGATCCCTATATCCGCCAGGTGCTGTCCTTCCATCCCCTGCTGATCGGCGGCAATCCCTTCACCGTCACCTCCATCTATGTCCTCATCTCCTTCCTGGAGCGCAAGTGGGGCGTGCACTCGGCGATGGGCGGCACGGGCGCCATCGTCAATGGGCTGGTCAAGCTCATCGAGGGGCAGGGGACGGAGATCCGCTATCAGGCGGAGGTCGACCAGATCCTGGTCAAGAACGGCAAGGCGGCGGGCGTGCGTCTGGCCTCGGGCGAGGACATCCCGGCCCAGGTCGTCGTCTCCGATGTCGACCCCGCGACCACCTACGGAAAGATGCTCTCGCAGCACGGGCGCCGTCACTGGACCGACAAGAAGATCGAGCGCTCCAAGTATTCCAACGGGCTCTTCGTCTGGTACTTCGGCACCAAGCGCCAGTATCCGGACGTGAAGCACCACACCATCTTGCTCGGGCCGCGCTACCGCGGACTGATCCAAGACATCTTCAAGCACAAGACGCTCGCCGAGGACTTCAGTCTCTATCTGTATCGTCCCACGGCAACTGATCCGAGCTTGGCGCCGGACGGCTGCGATGCCTTCTACGCCTTGTCTCCGGTCCCGCACCTCGGAAGCGAGACCGATTGGGAAGCCCAGGCGGAGCCATACCGCGCCAGGATCGCCCGTTACTTGAGCGAGACGGTTCTTCCAGGACTGGAGGATCAGATCGCGACCTCGCTCGTCGCCACGCCCCTGGATTTCAAGCATCGCTTGAATTCCTATCTGGGGGCTGGCTTCAGCCTAGAGCCCATCTTGACGCAGAGTGCGTGGTTCCGTCCGCACAACAAGAGCGAAGAGGTGGATGGTCTTTATCTGGTCGGTGCGGGGACCCATCCTGGAGCAGGTGTTCCCGGGGTCATCTCCTCCGCGCGCGTCCTCGATGCGGTGGTTCCCGATGCCTCAAGCTTTGTCTAGCCAAAACACTATGAAGAAGAAACACGCGTCGGCAGCGGACTTCGTCGCCTGCCGTGACTTGCTTCGCTGCGGCTCGCGCTCCTTCTATGCGGCATCCTTCCTGCTGCCGCAGCGTTTCCGTGATCCGGCGATGGCGCTCTACGCCTTCTGCCGCATCGCCGACGATGCGATCGACTGCGTCGGTGACGACCCGGTGCTCCAGGCCGATGCGCTCGAGATGCTCTATGACCGCCTGGAGCGCATTTACGCCGGCCGCCCGGTGGATGATCCGGCGGATCGCGCGCTCGCCGATGTGGTGGTCGAGCTCGCCATGCCAAAGCGTCTGCTCGAGGCGCTGCTCGAGGGGTTCGAGTGGGACGCCCAGGGGCGCCGCTACGAAGACATCTCCGGTGTCTATGCCTACTCGGCGCGGGTGGCTGGCACGGTTGGCGCCATGATGGCCGCGCTCATGGGCGCGCGCACCGAGGCGCTCACCGCGCGTGCCTGCGATCTGGGCGTCGCCATGCAGATCACCAACATCTGCCGCGACGTCGGCGAGGACGCGCGCAACGGCCGGCTCTATCTGCCGCGGGATTGGATGCGCGAGGCAGGGATCGACCCCGATGTCTGGCTGGAAAATCCTGTCTTCAACGATGCCCTGGCCTCTGTGATCCAGCGCATGCTGGAGACGGCGGACATGCTCTATCAGCGCGCCGACGCCGGTATCGCCGGGCTTCCGATGGGCTGTCGGGCAGGCATCAATGCGGCGCGCTATCTCTACGCGGAGATTGGTCGTCAGCTCCAGCGCCAAGGGCTGGATTCCATCTCCCGGCGTGCCGTGGTGTCTCCGCAGCGCAAGATTCAGCTGCTGGCGCCGATCCTCGGCAAGGCGGTGCTGACGTCGCGCGCAATCACCGCTCCGCCGCTGGAGGAGACCCGGTTCCTGGTCGATGCGGTTGTCGCGGCGACGCCAAAGCCGGCGGTTGGCGGGGTCGGCGGCCGTGTCATGTGGGTGCTCGAGCTGTTCGAGTCGCTCGAGGAGCGTGAGCGCGCACTCGAGGTGCGCTGATCCGGGTCGGTGAGCCGCCGAGGCGGAAAGGACGCAAAGGTATCCCGGCTGCGGGATCTCTATGCGTCTTTGACGCCTCGGCGGCTTACGCTTCGTTAGCTTCCAGCTTCCAGCTTCCAGCTTCCAGCTTCCAGCTTCCAGCTTCCAGCTTCCAGCTTCCAGCTTCCAGCTTCC
>NZ_JAAIJQ010000143.1 GCF_010820565.1 Thiorhodococcus minor
CATGCGCGGGCATGGGCGTGATGATTATCCGGTGCGGGCGATGTGGAACGCGCTGCTCGCTGGCATCGTCTATCAGCCGGAGTGTCGCGTCTGCGCTCGTGATACCCGTCGGGTCGATCCCTCGCCGACGGGACTCGCGCAGGGCGACAACCTTCTCAGCCCGGGCCGTCCCGCTCCGGGTCGCTGCTCCGCCTCGAGTGGCGCCGTTGGCGCACTCGGGCTGCGCACGACCCTACGACGAATGACTCTACGGCGTGTGTGACTGCGCTTTGCATATTGCCTTCACGACGAAGGACTCACGTCCTTCGTCATTGCGGCAATACGCACGCGCACACGCCTACCCGGGACTACCGGCCTCGCGCTTTGCGCTTCCCTGGCCGGCAGCGAGCGAGGCCTATGGGCCTATGCGTTCCGGGACATGCGTCGCGGTAATGCCAGCAGGAAGCGCCCGGCGTTCGCCAACTGACGTCTGAGCAGGTTCCAGTTCTCCTCGCGACGGCGCTCGTCTTGGCAGCGCAGTAGCCGCGTGCGCTGGGCGCGGTCCATCTGGTCGAGGATGGCCGTCCAAAGGGTATCCTCGACGTTGTAGAGGCGCCCTTCGGCGAGACAGACCGGAATGACGTTGGCGATGGGCACGTCTAAATCGGCCGCAAGCGCCGTTACGGCGGCCTGGATGCTCATCGCCTTGAGGTCCGAGACATCCGTAAGGTCATAGGGCGGCTGCCACTCGCGCAGCGGCCGCAGGCGATCGATATGGGTCACGGCCACAAGCAGCGGCGGCGCACGCCGGTCCACGCGCTCGGCCTGAGCCGAGCGCAGCAAGTCGAGCGTCTGGCGCTCGGACTGGCGATCCGGCCGATGCGCCGCGCTCACCCAGAGGATCATGTCGGCCGCGGTCGCGGCCTCGTGCAGGGTCTTGTGGGCCAGCCGCTCGGAGCCCGGCGTGTCGAAGATGAGCGCAAGGTCCAGACCATCGCGCTCCAGGCGATAGGGCATGAGCGCCCTGGTCGTCTCCGGCAGGACGTCCGTCGCCGCCCGCATCCGACCGAAGAGTGCGTTGATGAGACTCGACTTTCCGGCGTTCGAGCGCCCCAGAACGAGGATGCGCAGCGGCTCACCCTCGAGCTCCTCCGTAACGGAATCCTCGGCGACGGCGCGCTCCAGATCCTCGCGAGAAGTCTGCGTGATGTGCTTGACCGGACTCTCGTCGGTGAGCAAGAGCCGCCCGCTGTAGAGGTCGATGGCATAGACGCCGACCTTGCGCACATACTCGCGCAGCAGCCAGCGGTAGAGGTCCTGCTGGGCCAGGGCGAAGCCACGCTTGCGCAGCTGGGTCCAAGCCTCGCTCAGCAGGGCGTTGGGCGGATTGACCACCCACTTCCCGGCCCGGTACATGCCGAGCAGCCGCTCGGCGAAGGGCTTCCAACGATAGGCGCGCACGAGCGACCCGATAGTCAGGCGATGACTGAAGGGAACCTGCTCGGTAATGGTTTGGCGCAGATCGCGACTGGCGCGCTCGATGATCAAAAGGGCGTGCGGGATACGCAGCTCCAGAAGCGGCTGCTCGACCTGCGGATGGAAATAGCTCGCGACCCGCTCCAGCGTGACCTGGGCCAGCTCGCCCAGCCGCGTCCCGTCCTCGAGCGGCCAATCCTCGGGCTCGATCTGGTCGGCAAGGTCCTGAACCGCCGCCCAAGCACCGTCTGCAACCGGCGGCCAGCTTGGATCCGGCCGCGTGCTGGCGGCCTCGAGCTTGCGCAGCTGACGACCCTTGAGCCAGTACTGCAGTCCGAATCCGGCCGCGCTCAGCAGCACGACGCTTCCGACCCAGACCAGCACCAGTCCGTTCTCGCGGAGCCAGAGCATCCCGAGCGGCAGGAGCACAGCGATCGGCAGCGCCCACAGCATGAGCGAGCCAAGCCACAGGCGATCGATCCGGCTGATGATCTTTTTCATGTCTTACCTGACCTGAAACGCTCCCGCAGGATCTCGGATCCCTGGCTGCGCTGCTCGTCGAAGACACGGCGCAGGATACGCGCATCCGTCTCCAGCCCCAGGGCGCGTCGATGGAAGTGGTAGACGGCGGCCTTGCCTAGGGCATAGGTGGTGGCTCCGCTCGCCGTCGCTCCCCAGACCGCGCCCAGCGTCTGCCCCAGATAGGGCACGAGCTTGATCGCGGCCCGACCTAGGTAGCGCGCGGCATAGGCCACGGCCACACCGGATCCGAGCAGTCCGAGAAACTCCAGCTTCGACTGCCGATCCCAAGGCTGCGTGTAGATGGCCGCCAGGCTCTGCAGCAGCTTGGCCTGGATTGCAGGCACCGCCGCCAGATCCACGACCGGGAAGGCCCCCATGGCCGCCGCGGCCAGGGCATAGCCCAGGATATGCGGATGGGCCGCCTGGTCGAAAACGCCCTTCACGCCAGCGTCCTGTCCCAGCAGCCACTGCAGCCTGAGCGCGGAGACGGCCTCGATCGCCTCCCAGAGGGCATCCAGCCCGTAGTCCTCCGGCACATAGCCGTCTTCGGGCAGCGTCAGGTCGACCGGCACCCAGCGCACCGCCACCTTGCCGGGAAGCTCGCCCGCGCGGTCGCGCTGGCTCAGGAGCGCGCGCGAGAGATCCTGGGGCACCGAGGGCGCCCAAGGCGTCTGCGCGAAGGGATAAGGCTGCGGATGCTCGCCGGCATCGGCGTAGAGCTCATGGAGTCCGGTCTGCGCGATCACCACCGGCCACTGCGGATGCCGCGCACGCACGGAGCGCAGCACCTCCAGCACGGCGTCCTGATCCGGATCGCTCGCCTTCATCACGGCCAAGAGCAGGTGCGCGCGCGACTCGCAGAAGCGGATGTCCTCTTCGGGCGCGTAGTCCACCTCGCCCAGGCCGCGCGTATCCAAGAAGCGCACTACCGGGGCCTCGGGCGGAAAATCGTAAAGGCGCGCGGTCGCCGTGCAGGGCTGGAAGCCGTTGCCGATCTCGGCCTGGGCGCTGCCGGTCAGGGCCCGGATGATGGAGGTCTTGCCCGCTTGGGTCTTGCCGACGAGCCACACCACCGGCAAGGCCGAGCGCGCCCGCGCCGCGTGCAAGGCGTCGTCGAGCAGATGCTCGTCGACCCGAGGACTCAAGATCGCGTCCTTGAGCCCTTGCCAGCGATCGGCCCGGGTCCCCGCCTTTGAGCTGCTCATCACTCGGCGCCTCGGCTCTGTGCGTCCATGGGGGTCATTCTATCGAATCCAGACCTCGACACTCGGCTCAGTGCACAGCGCCGCGCAGGGCGGCCCCCGAGACTCGCCGGCCGGAGCCCCCGCGCGCCAGCCTAAGGCGGTCACTCGGCCGAGCAGCGTGAACAGGGTCAATAAAGCTAGATTCAAACAAGGCAATTCATCGTAGCTATGCAATACTTCGACATTTATCCTACCCGCCCATTCACCAGCCAAAACGCCGAGGTTGCCACCAGTGTCTCCCTTTCTGCGATTCATCCCCAGCTGCAGGCCGCCCCGACTCGGGCGGCTCACCCTGGCGACGCTTTTGCTGGGCGGCCTCGTGCTTGTCGCCACCGCCTGCGCCACGGACTCGAGCGAGCGGGCTTACAGCTCCACCTACCATCCGAGTCCCAGCTCGCAGGCAGTATCGACATATCGCTCGTCGTATCAGCCGGCCCGAAGGCTCAACCAGTTCGGAGACAGCGGGCGCATCGATCGTCTGGACCGCATCGAGCGGGTCGACCGCATGCCCGCCGGACTCGACATTCGCACGCCGAGCGCAGTGGTCGTGGACGACCGGGGCAACCGCATCTACGCGCGAAATACGCGGCGCGTGAGGCCCATCGCCTCCGTGACCAAGCTGATGACGGCAATGGTGGTTCTCGACGCCCGCGTCTCGATGAAGACCCCGATCAGCATCATCGAGCAAGATCGCGACACCTTGAAGAACAGCCGCTCGCGGCTGCGCATCGGCAAGGCCATGCTGCCGCGCGACCAGATGATGATGGTCGCCCTCATGTCCTCGGACAACCGCGCCGCGCACGCCCTCTCCCGGACGACCTTCCGTGGCGGCACCCAGGCCTTCGTGCGGGCCATGAACCGCAAGGCCAAGGCCTTGGGGATGAAGAGCACGACCTTCGTCGACGCAACTGGGCTGAATCCGCTCAACCGCTCGACCGCCGAGGATCTCGTCAAGATGGTGCGCGCCGCGTCGCGCTATGCCTTCATCCGCAAGACGACCTCGCGCGGAGAGATGATCGTCTATCCCTTCGCGAATGGCACGCCCTTGACGTACCGCAATACCAATCGGCTGGTCCGTAGCGGGGATTGGAGCATCGACGTGAGCAAGACCGGCTTCATCAACGAGGCGGGGCGCTGTCTGGTGATGCAGGCGAATATCGCCGGCCGCAGACTCACGATCGTATTGCTGGGCGCAAGCGGCAAGCTGACACCCATGGCCGATTCCACCCGGCTGCGCGATTGGATGCTCGCCGGCAACTACACCGCCTCGCGCTAGGGCGACCGACTGCAGCTCGAGCGCATCGGCCCAATCCCGGAGAGCCGCGTCATGAGCCATGAAGAAGCGATCGCCGACCTTCAAATCCGACTCACCTATCAGGAAGACGACATGAAGGCACTCAACCTGGTCGTGAAGCAGCAGCAGGATCGGATCGACACCCTGGAGCGCAACATCGAGCGCCTGCGCGAGCTGCTCGCCGGGATGGCGCAGGCGCAGCCCGATCCCATCGTCGACGAGCGGCCCCCGCACTATTAAGGCAAGACGCAGAAGACGGGCGGCCGTCGGCCGCTGCCCGAGCCGAGCGGCCAGCCGCGTCGGTCCTCACCCACCTCCATGCGCCGCCCCGTCTCCCACAGTGTCGGCCTGGAGGCCGACACTCCCAGCACTGAAGTCGCTACAAGACGCCCATGCTCTTGATGGCAATGAAGGCGCCTGAACTTCAGATGTACCCACCTTGAGACCTGAGCCATGTCCCAACGCGAGACACCAGCGAATCGGCTGCGGGCCCTGCTCGCCCAAGAGACCTTGCGGCTCATGCCTTGCTGCTTTGACGCCCTCTCGGCCCGGCTGATCGAGGACGCGGGATTCCCGCTCACCTTCATGAGTGGATTCGCAGTCTCGGCCGCGCGCCTAGCGCTACCGGACACCGGACTCATCTCGGTCACCGAGATGGTCGATCAGGGACGCAACATCTGCCAGGCGATCGACATCCCCGTCATCGGCGACGGGGATACAGGTCACGGCAACCCAGCCAACGTTCACCGCACCTTGGAGCAATACGCCGCCGCCGGCTTCGCGGGCATCATGATCGAGGATCAGCTCGCGCCCAAACGCTGTGGCCATACCGGGGTCAAGGAGGTGGTCGATCGCGCCGAGGCACTGAGACGCATCCGTGCCGCGGTCGATGCCCGCGAGGCCGGCGCCGACCTCGTCATCGTCGCCCGCACCGACGCCCGCAGCGCGCTCGGCCTCGACGAGGCGCTCTGGCGCCTCAACGCCTTCGCCGACCTGGGTGCAGACGTCCTCTTCCTGGAGGCACCCCGCGACGAGACCGAGATGTCTCGCTTCCGTGACGAGGTCCCAGGCATCCGCATGGCCAACATGCTGGAAGACGGCATCACGCCCCTGCTCCCGCCCGCCCGTCTCGCCGAGCTCGGCTACCGCATCGCCGCCTATCCGCTGACGCTCTTGAGCTGCGCGGTCAAGGCCATGCAGCTCGCGCTGAACGACATCTCACAAGGCCAAACGCCGGATCGGCGGGCAAGCTTCGCCGAGCTGCGGGAACTGGTGGGCTTCGCCGAGTATGACGCCTTGGTTGCCAGCTATGCCGAGCTAAGCTAGCCCATAACGGCCTTTCGTCCATGCCCCCGGCTCTCACGCCAATAACGATCGAGCTGAGCCCACCGACGCAGACGCGCCAGCCAGACTCAGGGCGGCGACCTCTTCCGAAGCGCAGCTTCGATCCAGGTTCGCCCGCACACGTCCCCAGTCTTTACCCCATCGCCGCGCGGCATCATGCCACCTGCTCGACAGAGATCGCCTCAAGGGCGGAGCGAACTTGCTCCTCGGCACCTTGCCGGCACAAGCGTGCATCTACAGCACAAAAAGTGTGACGACCGCGCCTCACGCTTGTTACACCGCGAGACACCGGAAGGTGGAGCAAACCCGTACAGCCCCCTAAGCTGGACAACAGACCTGACCTTTTTCCACCGCACAACCGCCTATTCCCCGCCAGCTAGCCTCGCCAGAGTCCTCTAGGGCAGAAGCCGATGGCACGGTTATCGCTTCGCTCTCGTAACTGTAGAACGCTTTAGAATTTGCGCACACTAAACTGGAGTCACCCTAAGCATGGGCAGGTCAACACTAAACTATCTCGCTGGTTTTACATTATTCGTCTTGGCTACAAGTGCAAATGCACTCACGATTGATCAAGGGATCGCGATGACTGGAGCAGCCAGCGTTACTGGCATCCCCTCCAACGGAGAGATTGATTTCACGGGCTCCAATATGGCGACCACACAAGGAGTGATAAATGGCGCCTCTGTCGCTGGCTGGACGACGATCTTGAGCAACATCGACCTTCCGGTAGCGACCGGTTCCGTAAGTCCGGCCGCTACGATTTGGACACTGAGTAGCGGTTCCACGACCTATATATTTAAACTCTCCAATGTCGATAGTTTCTCAGACAACACAGCTTTTGATATGAGGACGATATCGCTTTTCGGGCTTGGTACGGTGACTGATGGCAGCCAAGGCACTGCGGCGCGATTGAGTCTAAGCGGGAATTTCTTCGATACTAACGGTGACGGCACTTGGGAAGGAAATGTATCGGAATTCACCGTTCAGGCAGTTCCGATCCCAGCTGCCGGGTGGCTATTCGGCTCAGCGCTCGTTGGACTTCTTGGCGTTGCTAGACGCCGGCAAGCTTTAGCAGCACGAGATGCCTAAGCAGCCAGCTACAAAAGAGTCTGCGCAATAGTAGTCCTCCAGGGTGCCTTGGCTAGCGCTACTGCTAGCTGACGTATTCTGGTGGACCCATTACCAAGACTACAGCCAAGCTTCCCCCCCTATCATTTGCGAAGAGGGATTAAACCAACTGAAGTTTTGCCCTTTTTGAGGGGTGCTGCGCCTGGGTAGGGGGAGTTTTCGAGGGGTTTGCCCGTTTTCGCGCAAACCCCACAGAAACCCCGCAAGCCTAAGTTACTGCTGAGACGGGCATCCTCAAAACCGCAAAACTTGAGTAAACCAACACCTCCCTATAACTGGCCGCGCAAACCTATCTGGCGCGTCTCGCTCGGAGAGTAAGCCGGGTCCTTGCCGCCGTTTAGGCCGAAGTTGGTGTTCTCTGTTTGCCGCCTGGTTTCCCGGCGGT
>NZ_JAAIJQ010000144.1 GCF_010820565.1 Thiorhodococcus minor
ACATCCCGCCCGACTTCGGACGCCGGCTGCAGGATCCCGAGCGCCCGGCCGCCCAACTGCTGGCCGACGGCACCGACCCGGTCGTCCTGATGGCGGCCCGCCAGCTCGCCCAGATCTCGCTCGACTACGACACGGCGGCGGACAAGCCGAGCGGCGAGCCGGTCTTCGAGGTCCGCAATTTCTACAACCCGGAGCGGCGCTCGGCGCTCAACATCGTGCCCGGTCTGATCGGGGTCATCCTGACCCTGACCATGGTGCTCTTCGCTGCGGTCGCCATCGTCCGCGAGGCCGAGCTCGGATGATCCGGGGGGCATGCTGCGCGGGGCCAGTTTGGGGGATATGCCTGGGGAGGTGGTGGCGCTGATTGTTTTTGCGGGGGTTACGTTGATGCTGGCTGTGTCTCGGTTTAGTAAGACGTTGGATTGAGGGGATCCGCCACCAAGCCGGCCGCGTGGGGTCGTCTGGAGCGACTGTCTAGGCAACGTCCTGTAGTCGATTGACGAGATCATGCCCAGCCGTGGGCTCTGGTAACGGTTTGCCGTCGTGATGATAGAGCTCAATGACTTCGTCGACGACTCGGCAGAGCTGCTTGAAAACAGCCACTTCGTCGTCGCCATGGCATCCGCCGAACACAAGCCCGGGGCAGCTTCCTACGTAGCACTGGTCTTCTTCTGACCACTCTACAATCTTGGCGTATCGATCGCTGTCTTTCATTTCTTGGACTCCGCGATGGCGCGCTCAACGGCACGAACAAGATACTGCTTTGCGTCGTCACCTGGCTTGCCAGAAATTGTGATCGGTTTCTGAACTCGCGGATGAACGAAATTGCGGTGACTGCCCTTGCCACCGCGATTGGAAAAGCCGGCTTGCTCCAGCCGAGCAATGAGCTCCCTTACTTTTGGTGGCATAGTGGATGCTCAATTCTTCTATTGGCTAACGTTGCCGGCAACCCGTGACGCCACACTCTTTACCGAGTCGCGCCGTCCAACTTTCCGGCGTCGGGTTGACGGCTGTTAGCAGGAAAACATGGTCTGTCCCGGTTTTACTTGCTGTCCAATCTGGACTGGGCCACCACGCTGCGGCGCAACCTCAAGCACTATCAGCCGGAGCTGGGTGTCGTGATCCCGGAGCGGCTGTGGTTCTGGCGACGCCAGCGGCGCAGGCTGCCCTGGGACCTGATCCTGCTCGTCGACCAAAGCGGCTCCATGCTCAGCTCCGTGATCCATAGCGCCGTGGTTGCCGCCGTCTTCCATGGATTGCGCGTCCTGCGCACCCGTCTGGTCCTGTTCGACACCCGAGTGGTCGAAGTCAGCGAGCGTGTCGGCGACCCGGTCGAGCTCCTGCTCGGCGTCCAGCTCGGAGGCGGCACGGACATCGCGGCGGCCATGGACTACGCCCGCGGCAAGGTCGAGACACCGCGTCGGACGCTGATCGTGCTGGTCTCCGACTTCTACGAAGGCGGCAACCCCGCGACGCTCGTCCAACTGACGGCACGGTTGCATCAGAGCGGTGTCGCGCTGCTCGGCCTAGCGGCCCTCGACGACCGAGGCAACCCCGACTACGAGCGACCCTTCGCCGCCCAACTCGCCGCCGCCGGCATGGAGATCGGCGCCATGACACCGGATCGCCTGGCCGATTGGGTCGGAGAGACGATGGCCCGCCGGGGTTAGCCTGAAACCGCTTGACCCAGCGTAGGGCGCAATAGGCCGCGACGGAATCTCGTCTACCTCAACCTGCTCGGACTCGTTCCGCTTGGGCGCACTAACTGCGGGACTTCCTGCGGATCGATGAGCATTTGTATTGAGCGCGCCTTGCCAGGTGTGCGGCTGATCAGCTGCTTCTCCGTCAGCGATTTGAGCATCTGTTGGATCGTCGGAGGCGATGTCCCGAAGAAACGCTGCAGGTCCGCTTCAGCCGGTGATTGACCGAACATCGCTGAATAGTTGCATATGAAGGCTAGATATTGCCCCTGCTTTTCCGTGAACCGGTCAGCCATGCGAATCACTCGGTTGGTTCAGGGCCGGATGCCAATATCACTGCGTCCGTCGCGTGGTTTCTTTGTCGCCGTTCTGTGCCGCAAAGAGCGCTGACAAGGATACTGGGGGCCTGTCGGGGAAGCGTACCACCAGGTCGAGAGAGCCACCCATGGCCGTGATGTAGCTGCGAAGTGTGGACAACAGCATATCTGCCCGACCCTCCAACCGCGAGATGCTCTCTTGCCCCACGCCCAGTAATTCAGCCATGCGCTTTTGAGTCAGGTCGTGTGCCTTGCGTAAGTCCCTCAGCGTCATTTCCTCGGCGATCAGGGCCTCGGCTCGCGCCTCGACCTGAGCTCGACGATCTGGCGGGAGGGAACTCATGATGTCCTGTAAATTCTTCATGATCGGCCTCGGGTTGCGCTCTTCAGTTGATGCAGGTGCGCGTCGAATCGTTCGTCAGCCTTGTTGATGAGCTGTCTGTAGAAGCGCTTTTCGCTCGTTCCCGCCTTGTCTCCCGCGATCAACAGGATGGCACGGCGCTCCGGATCAAAGGCGAAAGCCACCCGCCAGACACCGTCGTTAGCATCGAACCGGAGCTCCTTCATGTTCGCGTGCCTTGATCCGTTCAGTGTATCGACGCACGGCCGGCCAAGCTGTGGCCCAAACATCTCCAACAGTCTCGCGTGGGCCAACAATTCGTCCTGAACGATATCCGGTAGCCTGGCGAATTCTGGCTCGAAGGCCGTGTGAAGTAGGACGGTCCATTGCATAAGCAAAATATAGCCTTCAAGTCATATGCATTCAAGAGCATGTCGGACCTGTGTGAAGGCTACTTTGTGACGTTCTTATGCCAGTGTCTTGAGGCGCCAAGAGCCATGTTTCTTTCTGTCCGCAAGGCTTGAAGAGACTCGGCGGAGTGTCCGCGACACGCGGGAGCGGTCAGATTCGCCCTGCCTTGGATGCCGAGTGAATTCCAGATAGCGGACACTCAGGATCTATTTTTTCTATCCGATGTTTCTGGCGGATACTTGGAGTTCAGTAAACTGTCACCGGAACTGGCCATGAGCGGCGGCCAGAAGCAGCGTCTCGCCCTCGCCGCCGCCACACTGCACGCGCCGCCCCTGCTCTTCCTCGACGAGCCGACCAGCGCGGTCGACCCCCAGAGCCGGCGCGATTTCTGGGAGACCCTCTTCGCGCTGGTCGCCGAGGGCACCACCATCCTAGTCTCCACCCACTACATGGACGAGGCCGAGCGCTGTTACCGCCTGGCAATCCTGCAGCGGGGACGCATCGTCGCCGACGGCACCCCGACCCAGCTCTATGCCGGCATGGACGCCCTGGTATTGGAGGTGGAGACGGACGCGCCCGGACCCGCGCGCGCGGCGCTGGACTCACTGGAGCACATCCTCAGCGTCACCCAGCTCGGGGTGCGGCTGCGGGTGCTGGTCGCCAAGGCGGTCGAGGATGCGCCCGAGCGAGTGCGCTCGGCACTGGTGGCCGCTGGCGTCGAGGCCCGGGTCCAGCCGGTCCATCCGAGCCTGGAGGACGTTTTCGTCCTCGCCACCGATTCCGACGGAGCCGAGCCATGAGCCGCTGTCTCACCCGACTGGGCGCGATCCTCTTCAAGGAGGTCCGGCAATTACGACACGACAGTCTCACCTTCGGCATGATCGTCGGCATCCCGCTGATCCAGCTGATGCTGTTCGGCTACGCCATCAACACCGACGTGCGCCACCTGCCGGCCGGGGTGGCCGACCAGGCCTAGACCTCGCTCTGGCGGGCGTTGATCGCCGACAGCCAGGCGACCCAGGTGGTGGACATCCATCGAACGGTGCGCGGACCCGAGGAGCTGGAGCGCCTGCTGCAGCGCGGCGAGATCTCGGTCGGCCTCTACATCCCGCCCGACTTCGGACGCCGGCTGCAGGATCCCGAGCGCCCGGCCGCCCAACTGCTGGCCGACGGCACCGACCCGGGCGTCCTGATGGCGGCCCGCCAGCTCGCCCAGATCAGGCTCGACTACGACACGGCGGCGGACAAACCGAGCGGCGAGCCGGTCTTCGAGGTCCGCAACTTCTACAACCCGGAGCGGCGCTCGGCGCTCAACATCGTGCCCGGTCTGATCGGGGTCATCCTGACCCTGACGATGGTGCTCTTCACCGCCGTCGCCATCGTCCGCGAGGCCGAGCGCGGCAACCTGGAGCTGCTGATCAACACCCCGGTGCACACCATCGAGCTGATGCTCGGCAAGATCATCCCCTACGTCCTCATCGGACCGGTGCAGGTGAGCATCATCCTGGCCCTCGGCACGCTGCTGTTCGGCGTACCCGTAAGGGGCGCGCTCTACCAGGTCTATCTCGCCGCCCTGCTCTCCATCGCCGCCAACCTGACCCTGGGCCTGGTCATCTCCACCGCCGCCAAGACCCAGTTCCAGGCCATGCAGATGACCTTTTTCTTCTTCCTGCCCTCGATCCTGCTCTCAGGAGTCATGTTCCCCTTCGCCGGCATGCCCAAGGCCGCCCAGTATTTGTCCGAGCTGCTGCCGCTGACCCATTTCATTCGGATGATTCGAGGGATCATGCTGCGCGGGGCTAGCTTGGCGGAGATGCCTGGGGAGGTGGTGGCGTTGATTGTTTTCGCGGGAGTTACGTTGACGGTTGCGGTGTCGCGGTTTAGTAAGACTTTGGATTGAGTAGGGTGCGGTCAAGCCTTTTGGGATGATCATGGCGTTATCCCAATCTCATTACACACAAGTCTGTAAGCGCTTGATTTCGCGTGACCGCCCCAAAAACGTCTGTCTATATAAATCAGCGATTTAGGACCAGATCAGCGGAGATGTGTGTAACGAGATAGGCTATAAGGCATGTCATCAATTCCTTGAGAGTGCCATAATGCTCGTCTATTACGATCGAAAAACCGAGCAGACGTCATTTTAAAATCTGGCGTTTCTGCGATTCAAGACGTAGCGCAACTAAACGCTTCCTGCAATGCAGGCGTAATCTTCTCACTCAAAATGCGTGCAGCCCATTCCCGTTGGTTTGGGTCGTATAGCTTAGTCATCTCGCGCAATGCGATGTCGATCCGTACCAACAACCCGAGCGACTCGCTCTCAAGCGCTCGATCAATCCAGGCTTCTTGATCTTGACCTTCCCGACTGAGCATATTAAATAATGCGGACGTGATCGGCTCAACGATTCCTGCTTTGTGACAGGCCACCTCACCATATCCGTCAATGTGATGCGTCGCAACGCCACTTCCTCCGAAAGATACATCTGGCCGCCTCAGAACATGCGGGCAACTGGCAATGATACCTAGCAACTCGAGATCAATTCTAATCGCATCTTCTTCGTGACCAGTCGCCATCGGTTGCCCAGCCAAATGAGACAAGATCAACCACGGATGATAGTCGCTCCACATTCCTGGCGCTCCATAGTCCCCGTCGGCAGAAATCACCTCCCGATGACCATTAATCTCCGCTGTGAATGAACCATCTTCTTCGAAGGTCATGTTCACCATACCGACATTCGGAACGTGAGTAACCGCCTTGAGGCCAGGAGTGATAGATGTCTTCTTGGGTGGCCTGTCAACCAGTGAATAGATTACGTTAAGGGGCACACCTCCCCCAATGTGTGCCGCATCAAGAAACGCATGCGCAGCAACAGTCTCTCCCAACGGGATTTTCGATGTCACCTTAACCAGCCAACGAGCGGTTTCGGTAGCGTCGCCGTGTGCTCGCTCCGTCAACGCATCGCCGAGAAGAAGAGAGATTTCGCTCGCAACTAGTTCGGGCAAACGCACAAAGATCACGGCGTCGTTCGATATATGAATCGCAGACTTAAGGTAACCCCGACTCATCAAGCTTTCGATTTCTGCTGACTGTAGGAATCTAAGCAAAGTGTCTCGCCGCACAACGAACGTCGACATGGCTTCCAGTTTCAGTGCGAGACGTAGCCCATCGTCTTCGACATCGTCCAAGATTGCCTTCGCGACCGCACGAAACTGACGACAAAGCTCATCATCGCGAAATCGTGTACGAGTGTGCCGGATCAAGTCCAGGCTCAACTGCGCCGGAAGAGCGGCGATCACATCATCAGGGTCTCCGGGCTGAGGCGCATACGAACCTCCGATCACTCGCAACATCCATGGCACCCGATGCTCAAGCGCTGAATCCGCGCCGTGCTGAAATACCATTCTCCAAGCCCTAAAAACTTCCGTCGCAGCCTGATATTCTTCGTTGTCCAACAATTCAAGCTCAAACGCCTCATCAATGCGCCGACCAATCGCCGAGGCTTCCCGCCCGCTGGAATTCTGCAACAACTCTTTTGCCACGGCGTCGTCCACAGTCACCACAATCCGGAGTTGTTGCCCGAACACTGGAGAACTCAAATCCTCAAGCGAATGTCGTATTGCCTCATTACGAGGATCGATACCATCTACCGCTAGCACCAATGCCGGTCCATCAGCCTTGGAGACCTGAATTAGCCAGTGCCGAGCCTCATCCGCTGTAACTGGCCACGCCAGTGCCCCCGAGAGTAGATCGGCCACAGAGTGAAGCACCCCGCGTCCTTCATCGCCGCGAACAAAGAGTACTGCCAACTTTGTCGAAGCCACCGTCCTGAGAACGAGTTCCCGCAGCAGACTACTCTTACCTACAAGTGGCGCACCCTTGATCAGAAGGAAACGCCTTCCTTCCTGGAGTAGGCGTACGGCGAAACTTGTAGCCTTACGAGGAAAAAGAAAATCCTTCACGAACGGCAGGAGTGGGTCATCCCGAGAGCCGCTCATCTCGCCTAGAAGCTCGCCGGAGGCAGCACGCACAGCAGGAACCCAAACGGCAGGGTTAGATCCCATAAGCGTAGAAACCGCTTCTTTGAGATCTCCTGTTGCAGCGCGCGCAGCCGATGCGACCAGCGCCTCAAACTCCTCTTCAGAGGGAGTTGCCGGCTCCCAGATCTCGCCGGAATGCGCTGCAAGAATGCGCGTCTCGATGCCGTTCGCCACAACAACCAACGGGAAAGACGGTGTCAAGACCTTGGCATAGGAAAGCCCCTGTGCCTCGTCATCCAACGTAAGCTTGATGTCCCGTTGTTTGAGTTCAAAAACAGCAAGGGGACGTCCGTGCGCATAGACCAGAATATACTTCATATAGGCACAAGATCACATTTCTTGAATGCCTGAAAATTCAACGTGAGCAATGAATCGAGTTCTTTC
>NZ_JAAIJQ010000145.1 GCF_010820565.1 Thiorhodococcus minor
CGCAACAGCGTGATGGTGCCTCGAAGGCCAAGCAAGCGAAGGAGGCGGAGACGATCGAGCGCGTGCAAAGGGACTGCGATGAACTCGCCGAGCAGATCAAGGCGCTGGACAAGCGTGTGCCTTTGAAGAGCGTTCTGGAACCGGACCAGATCGTCCAGCACGAAACCGAGCGCAAGACGATCACCCAACTCATCAAGGTCGTCGCCTTCCGCAGCGAGAGCTGTCTGGCGAGTCTCGTCGAGCCCTTTTTCGCGCGTCACGACGATGAGGCTCGCGCCTTTCTCAAGACCGTGTTCCGCTTGCCGGGCGACATCCTCCCGGATCACGAGCGCCAAGAACTGCGGGTGCGCCTGTACGGACTGGCGAACAACCGATCCCAACAAGCGCTCATCGCTCTGTGCGAATGCTTGAACACCCAGCGGGCGATTTACCCCGGTACCGAGCTGCGCCTCGTGTTTGAGGCGATCCAGTCGCATTGAATTTGGCGCCAAGTCAGGAGTTCTGAAACGGAAGGCGCCTGAGCGAATGCGGGGTCCGGGATGGCGACGAGAAGCGCTAGACAAAGCAGGGGAAAACTGAGCAGGACAGGGGTGAGTCGCGTATCGATCATTGAATGCTCTTTGGTGTGAATGGGGGCCGCTCTCCCAGGGCTCGCGCTCTCCAAAGTCCTGGAATGACGGGAACGCTCGCTGGGGACGACCTGAGGTCGAGGCTAGGACAGCGCGCTGGAGCGATCGACGTTGCGACGCCTACCAGGATGCTGGGCCTCACGGCGATCAATAACAGCCGCGCCGGGCTCACGTCTGTTCGTCAGCGTACATTGGGGCGTCGAGGAGCGATCCGTGTCCATTGGTAGTGACGTTCTTGGGATCCGCTTAAGTTCGCTAGCGCACTGAAGGCCGAGGCCGTTCGGCATAGATTGGAGAGCGCTGGATACATCCACTGCGATCCGATAGCCAAGCCAATACCTATCCTCAACCCCAGGGGCATTTGCCATGAATTTTGATCTCACCAAGCACAACGTCGGCAGCACCGATCGCCTAATCCGTGCGGTTGCCGGCGCCGTCCTGATCCTCAGCACCTTTCTCGGCGGCCACTGGGTCGGGGGGCTGATTGGCGCGGTGCTGCTGGTTACCGCCTATTTCCGTTTCTGTCCGGCCTACGGGCTCTTCGATTTCAGCTCTAACTAAGAGGTCGGGCCCGTGGCCAAATAGACCGGTTCGCCCATCGTCCGGGCCATCTGCCTCGGTGGTGGATAGACCAGCGCGTGGGACCGTCGAGGCCGACACTTCAATAACAAGACTCGAACAACCAGGAGCTCATCCATGACCAAAGAGCGAAAGAGCAACAAAGAAGCGAAGAAGAAGCCCGGCCTGACGCTCAAAGAGAAGCGTAATGCCAAGAAAGACAAGCAGGAATCCAAGACCCTGCTCGGAACCGTCAAAGGCGGGCCGCTCTGATCGGCGGACGATCGGCTAGGCGGGGGGAGACCGGCTATCCAGTCAGCGCTACCTGGGCCTGATGCTCGCGTCGAGCATCGACCTCGAGAACGAGGAGAACGAGGTGCCGTGCGCAAAGAGCCCCGACTGCCACGTCAATCGCATCCTGGCCGCGCTGCCCGAGACCGACCGGTGGGAGATCCTGACGTGGTGCGAGCCCGTTGAGCTTCAGGTCGGCGAAGTGATCAGCGAGCCCGGCGAGCGCATTCGCGACGTCTATTTCCCCACGGACAGCTTCGTGTCCCTGGTGACGCCGCCCGCTGATCACGCAGGCCTGGAGGTCTGGCTGGTCGGCAATGAGGGCATGGTCGGGACGCCACTCGTCCTGGGTGTCGAGGTCACTGTGCTGCGCACCTTGGTTCAGGGGGCTGGCTCGGCGTGGCGCATGAGTGCCGAGAGGCTTGGCGATGCGCTGCGCCGGAGCGATGCCTTGCACAGGACGCTCGACCGCTATCTGTCCGTGCTGATGAGCCAGGGCGCACAGATGGTCGCCTGCACCCGCTTCCACGTCGTGGAGGCGCGCCTCGCCCGCTGGCTGCTAATGTCCCAGGATCGTGCGCATTCGGACCACTTCCATGTCACCCATGAGGTCTTGGCCGCGATGCTGGGCGTGCGCCGCGTGGGCGTCACCAAGGCGGCGACGGCACTGCAGCAGCGCGACCTGATTCGCTATCGACGCGGAGAGGTCGCCATTCTCGACCGCGCGGGGCTAGGGGCTGCCGCTTGCGGCTGCTATGGGGCAATGGAGTCGCTCTATGCTCAGGTCTTGTGTTGAGCCTAGATCCGGCAATTGACCCCTTCGTGCTTCATGCAAGGCCTTGATCACTTTCAAGAACGGGGGTTCCTGCTGGCTCACCCGCCGGGTGAAGCCCGCTACGGCCTCCAAGCGCGCGCACCGCGTCGGCGATGTCTTGGCTCAGTCGCGCCAGCGCGCGGCCTTGGGCGGCGGCGAGTCCCAACGCTCGAATTCCTCCAGGCGTACCTGATTCGAGCCCGCGGTGACGACGCTCTCCGGGCGGTCGACCGCCGCCGGCAGGCTCACCGGATCGACGGCGATCGACAGGCTGGAGGCAGGCGCTGAGGTGTGCTGAGAGGCTGTCTGAATATTGCGATGCGCTGTAGCGGGGGGCGAATTCATTCGCCCCCCGCCGGCGCCAAGGGCGACTAGTGCAGCAGAGTGGAAGTCCTGAGACCGTTTGTTGATTCATACCGCGAGCGGTTCGCCCTGATAGGTCCAACGAAAGGGCTTGGCGAGGGTGCGATTGAAGAAGTCGATGAACGCGCCGATACGCTTCTCGAGATCCGCGACTGAGGTGAAGTTGCCGCGCCGCAGGGCTTTGCGCGCCAGGATCGAGAACCACATCTCGATCTGAAGGGGAGCGCCCCTATCCGTGCCGCTATGTCATCAGCTCGAAGTTCATGGACGGTGAGCCGCAGTACAGCATTCAAGTCAGGGACTGGAAGGCCGATGACGCGGTCGCGGCGACTGATTTCAGCTTCAAGAATCCGACGGATGCCGAAAAGGTCGACCTGAAAGACCTGCGTGGTACCGATGAATTGCCCGAGCACTTCCAGATAGGAGAAGCACAATGAAGACATCGAAACGATTTGGCGTCATGCTGCTCGCGGCGATCGCCGCCATCGGAGGATCCGAGCTTGGTGAGCGGCTTTCAGTCCCAGGTGTTCAGAGCCTGATTCCGACTGCCGAAGCGCGAGTCGGGCGTCCAATCACGCCGGTAAGCGTTGCTGGGGTGGGGCGTTGCGCGGTCGGCGGTTACAACTGCTAGGCGGGACGGATCGCCGAGTCAAGACCACCTGAGCCAGAGCGGCGGCCAGTGCGCTTCGCATCTGACCTGATCGCATGCGACGACAAATGAGCCTAAACATCGCATGAATTTCAGCACGATGCGGGCGCTGCTGGTCGCGCTACTGATCTTCCCGGCGAGCTTGCCGGCAAACGGAGCGCCAGTGCCGCGCGCGGAGAACCTCGGCGACACAACGCCGTCCACTCAGCCGCTCCCGCTCGCGATCGCCAACCTCGATCAGCGAATCAGCACCGACACCGAGCCAACAGCAGCACCGACACGGCCAACGACCGACACCAAGCAGCAACTGGGGAAGATCTCTGACGCCATGGATGGATACGGTTCAAGCGCACGCTGCTGGTCTATCTCGACGCCCTCGGCGACAGCTCGATCGACATCCTGATCTACTGCTTCTCCAGGACCGTCGACTGGGAAGGTTGGCTCCAGGTCACGCAGGACCTGATCTCTCGCTGTTGCGCCATCGTCGAGGCCAAAGGTCTGAGCATCGCGTTCCCGAGTCGGACGCTGTATCTGCGTCAGGACGCTGGGCAAGCGGAAGATGCTGTTGCGTCAAGTCATTGAGCCGATTTGGGGGCACGCTGAAAGCAAGAGAGCAAGAAACATGCGAATCGTCGTCTTTGTCGTAACCGCCGGTTGCCTTTGGACGGCCTGGCCGTTGTCGGCCTGTGCTTAGGAGGCCGAGAGCCTGTTGCCCGGATGGTTGGGTTGATCACCTCGAAGGCACTGGAGTCGAAGATCACGGAAGCGCAAGCGGCGACCGACAGGACCGAGGAGGCCAAGACCCAGCTGATCGAGCTGTACCGCAAGGCCTTGAGCAATCGGCAGGCGGCGAAGGACAGCGCAGCAGCGGCGGCCAGGTTCCGGCGCACGGCCGAGCTCGCGCCGGTGGAGATCCAGGCCATCCGCGCGGCGCTTTCCCCGGATGCTCAGGCCGAGCCGCTGGATGGCCTGGATGCGGCTGCCGACACCCCGCTGCCGGAGCTTGAGCAGCTGTTTTAGAAGGAGCAGGCGGACCTGACCTCGGCCGATGCACGACGCGCTGACTTGGAGTCCCGTCTGGCGACCCTCGAGCAGCGCCCGGAGGCCATCAGTCAGCGCCTCGCGGAGGCGACGCAACAACGCGAAGAGGCCTCGGCCCAGGTTCAAACGCCGGCCTCGGACGACGCAAGCCCCACGTTTGCGCAGGCCCAAAAGCGGGTCCTGGAGACGCGCTACGTGGCGCTGAGCACCGAAACCACGATGCGCGAGCAGGAACTCTCGACCCTGCCGCTGCGCACGCAGGTATTGGAAGCCAAGCTCGATCGGGAGAAGGCCAACCTCGACGCGATCGGCGAGCGCATGCAGGTACTCGACGAGCTGTTCGACCGCAAACGCCGTCAGGCTGCGGAGCAAGCGACGACGGAAGCCGAGCAGACCCAGCGCGAGCTCGAGGGCATGCATCCGGTGTTGGTCGCCTTGTCCCCGGAAAACGCGGCACTGTCGCGCGACATGAACGACATCACCCAGCAGCTGCAGGCCCAGGATCTGGTGCGGCAGAGCCGTGAGCAGATCGAGGAGCAGCTCAGCGCCGATTACCGAGATGCCCGCGAAACCCTGGAGTTGGGCGAGGTCAACGACGATCTCGGCCGAATCCTGTTGCAGCAGTTCGACGCCCTGCCCGACCTGCAGCCCTTGACTCGAAACGACCAGCTGCGCAAGACGGACCTCGCCGACCTCAACGTGCGCCGCTTGGAGCATCGCGCCGAGGCGCGGCGCGGCGCATCGCGGATACGGATGCCACCGTCGAACGGCTCATGCTGGAGCTGCAGGCCGATGCGTCGGCGCGCTCCGAGAAGGAGACTCAAGCCGATGGCATCAACCCAGTCGAGACCGGCAGAGCCTTGGCCAAGCTCGGTCTGCTGCTTGGCTACCTGCCGCTGTCTTGGTTCGTCTACCGGGTATTCCATCCCCGCCGTGGCGTGCCGGCGCACCTGCGATCCGGTGGCGAGTACCCGATGGTCTTCCACACCTACCCCGTCTGGTACGCGCTGGCCGTCGGCTCTCCCCTGGCATTGATCGCCCTCGCGTGGACCGGTTACGTCTACACGGCCACGGCCTTTTCCCTTCTGTTCTTGCTGACGCTCTGGTTCCTGTTTGCGCTGGTGCTGAGCAATGCGCTCGCGTTGCGCTGGCTACAGGTCACAAGACGGCGCCTCGCCTACGATGCCGCCATGGAGCGCAGACGCGCGGAGCAAGCGGAAGCCGAAGAGAAGGAGGCGCCCGGGGAGATGGGTGAGCTGCAGTTCTAGGAGCCGGAGGTGGACATTGCGGCCCTGAGCGATGAGACCCGCGAGCTGATCCGGATACTCGTGCTCACCGCGGCCATCGTCGGCCTTTACCTGATCTGGTCCGGCGCTCTACCGGCGCTGCACATCTTCGACGACCTGATCCTGTGGCACGGGACCGAGATCGTCGATGGCGCGGAGCAGCCGCTCCCCATCACGCTGGGTAGCCTAGGGCAAGCGCTGCTGTACGCCGTCGGCGCCTGGGTGCTGGCGGTTCGCCTCCCTTCCGTGTTGGAGATCTTGCTGCTGCAGCGCTTTCAAATGACGGCTGCCGGCCGCTACACCCTGACCACCCTGACGGCCTATCTCGTCGTCGCGGTGGGTCTGTTGCTGGTGCTCAGCACGCTAGGCGCGCGATGGTCGCAAGTGCAATGGCTGGCAGCGGCGCTCAGCGTCAGCATCGGCTTCGGCTTCGGCTTCGGCTTCGGCTTCGGCCTGCAGGAGATCGTCGCCAACTTCATCAGCGGGCTGATCATCCTGTTCGAGCGCCCCATCCGCGTCGGCGATGCCGTCACCGTCGGCGATACCGACGGCGTGGTCACCAAGATCAAGATCCGCGCCACCACCATCCGCAACTGGGACGGCAAGGAATTGCTGGTGCCGAACAAGGAGTTCATCACCGGACGTCTGCTCAATTGGTCGCTGTCAGACCAGACCACGCGGCTGGTCCTCGCCATCGGCATCGCTTACGGATCGCCGGTGCGCCAGGCTATGGATCTGCTGGCGGAGGCGGCGAGGGAGAATCCCAACGTGCTCGATGATCCGACCCCAACGGTCATCTTCGAGACCTTCGGCGACAACGCGCTTGGCCTGCTGTTGCGCTGCTTCGTCGACTCCATCGACCTGCGCGTCAGCGCCATCAGCGCCCTGAACGAGGCCATCAACGACAGATTCAATGCCGCAGGCATCGGCATCGCCTTCCCGCAGCGCGACCTGCATCTCGACACCGTCAAGCCGCTGCGGGTGCAGATCGAGCATTCGGCACCTGCTACTCAATAGAGCCCGTCTTCTGGCAAAACCGACGCCGCCCTCCGATTCGTGCGCTATCGTACAGATAGCGGCTTTGTCGGTTGATCCTGATGGCCGCACGAATCTGGGCTTGTGTCCACGGCCACTCGATCGGGAGGCAGCTCATGGCCGTTGCGCCCAGTCCCGCATCTCCGAGGCAAAATCATCTGCTCGACGTCCTGCCCGAGAGCGAGTACGAGCACCTGTGCAGGCACCTGGAGCTGGTCCGGCTGCCGCTTGGGATGGCCCTCTACGAGTCTGGCGAGGGATTGAGCCATGTCTACTTCCC
>NZ_JAAIJQ010000146.1 GCF_010820565.1 Thiorhodococcus minor
GCAGATAGGACGTGCACGCCTCAGGCAACTGCAGCTGTGCATCCAAGGGGATCGCCTCCAGTTTTTGTCCCTCGCGCGGACCATAAACGAACCGCGCGATTTGGTACGCGCCGAAGAGATTGCGATACGGGCGTGCCCGCGCCGCCAACCGCTTGACGATGCGGCCATCGTCCAGTGCCAAACGCGCGCCCGCATCGCCCGGACCACTCAGGGCCAAGAAGCTCTCAAACAGCCGATGCCCGAGCTGCAGCAACTGCCGAAATAGCCCCGCCTCCAGCGTATGTGCCGCCGTTCCTGCATCCACTGCCTCACAGACCGAGGCGATCATGGATTCCAGTTCGCTTCGCGCCGGGGCAAAGACATCATCAGGGAAACCAGGCAGCAGAAACGACATCACAGACTCCTCAAGGCAGCACAACCGCAGCGATCGCCATCGATCCGCGGGGTCTGTCACGTTCGCTCTGCTGCGCTCTCCTGCCAACTCACCCAGGTCAAAGATCACAACTTCGTGTACGCAGATCGGGCGCGCTCGGCAGGTTGCACCCAGTTACCGGACGGCACTTTAACCCAATGTAACGGCTTGTAAAGGCAAAGAATAGAGCGAGCTATCTATTTAATATACGAATAAGGAAAACTAGATTAGAAAAGCGGTGCGCGGCGATAAAAAAACTGTAAGCGAGGATTGTCGTGGTGGATGACCAAGCAAACAAATCCGCTAACAGGAAGGGAGCGATCGTTATAACGGTCCTTTGCAGATTGAATAGAAGGAATCTCCGCTCCTCTCCAATTACACTTAGCACCTGCATAACTGGAGAGGTTAGGAATTGGGGAAATAAGGATATTGCAAGCGAACTAGCGAATTGACCAGCCAGGGCCCAGTCGTCCCCAAGGACAAACATTAGGATATCTTTGCCATAGATCATCAGCATGGCGGCTGGAACTATTGCCACAAGCGAAAGACGACCCAAGATTGCAAAGGTTATTTTTCTTATCAACTCTAAGTTATTCCGCCCTATATTTGCGACTTCCGCGTAGTAGGCGCGCCCGATTGTGGTTGTAAAAAGGTTGAGCGGCACTGCGACAGCGGCCAGTGCAACGCCCAATTGCCCCACCGTTCCCGCATCATAAAGCGCCGCAGTCAATAAGACTGGCGCTTGCGCCGAAAACACCAGCAGAACTTGGGACGGCAGTCGGTAGACTGGAAAACCGCTGTAGTATCGTCCAACGGTGGCCATGCGCCGCAGGCTGATCATTGTCACCGTTTGGCAGAAATCCATCTTGAAGCGAATCAGGAAAGATCCAATCCCACCGCTGTGCCCCATAATCTGGCCAAGAAGAAGTCCCAAGGGCTTCAGCGCCACCATGCCTAATCCGATCTTGACCAACGCTCCGGTTGCCGCTTGGGCTA
This sequence comes from Thiorhodococcus minor, assembly GCF_010820565.1. Lineage (GTDB taxonomy): Bacteria > Pseudomonadota > Gammaproteobacteria > Chromatiales > Chromatiaceae > Thiorhodococcus > Thiorhodococcus minor. The sequence goes on from NZ_JAAIJQ010000146.1 coordinate 1,409, forward strand.
CCTGAGTCCGTGCTATCGTGGGGTACGCCTTGCGGCGGGTGGCCCAAAAGCTAAGGAGCTCATAACTCGCTGCGCCAACGACGCCTAGGAGGATGAGCCACCAGTAGGGTATTAGCGCCTCCATTGAAAGCGCGGCCAACAAGACGCTACCAAAAGCCCACAGGACCGCTCCGACGATTAGAGTCATTGCGAGCATCAAGGCAGCCGCTAAGGCCATGATATTCATCGCTGTTCCATCGCGACGGGGTAATGGGACAGCCACCCCATAGCGCATTGTCACTATCGGTACAAGCATCGTGACCAGCGCCGTGAAGATCGACAGTACACCGTAGTCCACGGGGCTGTAGATGCGTGTCAGAATAGGCATCGACGCAAGTCCGATGATGCGCGCTGCCCCTGCCCCGAGCGCCAGTGTGCCCATTCCGCGAAAGACGGCAGCAGCTGGCCCACCGAAGAGGCGCCTCGACAGATTGGAGACACTCAAAGCTCTAACTCTGCAGGATCACCATTGAGCTGCTCGTGATAAACACGCCGCTCTTCTCTATTCATAGGTCCACTATAAAGTCCATGTCTTCAAATATCACTGTAGCGTGCCAGTTCCGTAAGTCGTCGACGCCGATCACCTTATCGCCGCGCTCAAGGGGGGTGCAGCGCCAGGGCAGAGGCAATGAAACCGGCGCTGCACGGGACCAAGACCTTCATGGATGACTCTACTGGCTGATATTGGGTGGCGGTCAGAAACGCGCACCAATGCTCTGGCGCGGGCGCATCGCCTTGACCTCGTAGAGCACGGCGTCCGGCTTGCCGAAGCCGCGGCCCTGCTCTGGACCCATCTCGACAAACTGCCGATGGCGACGGCAAGGATGACGGCGTCGTAGTGCGCGGCCGCGGGCTGCTCGACGAGCCGGATGCCGTATTCGTGCGCGGCCTCCGCGGCGCTCGGCCAAGGGTCGTGGACGTCGCACTGGATCCCATAGTCCTGCAGCTCGGCGACGATGTCCACGACGCGCGTATTGCGTAGGTCCGGGCAGTTCTCTTGGAATGTCAGGCCGAGCACCAGCACGCGGGTGGTCGCATTGAGCATGTGGCGCCGGCTCATCAGCTTGATGACCTGACCGGCGACATAGGCGCCCATGCTGTCGTTGAGCCGTCGGCCAGCCTGGATGAACTCGGGGTGATAGCCGATCTCCTGCGCCTTGTGGGGCAGATAATAGGGGTCGACGCCGATGCAGTGTCCGCCCACCAGGCCGGGTCGGAAGGGCAGGAAGTTCCACTTGGTGCCGGCCGCCTCGACCATTTCCTGGGTGTCGATCCCGAGCCGGTTGAAGATCAGGGCCAGCTCGTTGATGAGGGCGATTGTTGAGGTCGCGCTGGGTGTTCTCGATGACCTTGGCGGCCTCGGCGACGCGGATGCTGCTCGCCAGATGCGTCCCCGCCGTGATGACCGAGCCATAGAGGGCGTCGACGAAGCGGGCGACCTCCGGGGTGGAGCCGGAGGTGACCTTCTTGATGTTCGTGAGCCGGTGCTCTTTGTCGCCCGGATCGATGCGCTCGGGGCTGTAGCCGGCGTAGAAGTCCTGGTTGTACTTCAGGCCCGAGTGCTCTTCGATGATGGGGATGCAGACCTCCTCGGTCGCACCCGGGTAGACGGTGGACTCGAAGATTACGACGCAGCCGGGCTTGATGACCTTGCCGAGCAGGAGGTTTGCGGATTGGAGCGGGCGCAGGTCGGGCTGACGGTGGGCATTGATGGGGGGCGGCACGGTGACGACATAGACGTCGCATCCGGTCAGCTCCTCCGGCGCATCGGCGTAGCTGAGCTGGCTGGCCTGACGCAGGTCTTCGGGCTCGACCTCCAGCGATGAGTCATAGCCTTGGCGAAGCTGCGCAACACGCGTCTGGTTGAGGTCGTAGCCGAGTGTCAGGAAGCGCTTGCCAAACTCGACCGCAAGCGGGAGACCGACATAGCCGAGGCCAAAGATACCGATCTTCAGGTGCTCTAGGTCCAACGCAAACGTGGTCGACACGTCAGTTCTCCTTGCTCGATCGCGGTGGCGACGATTCTCATTCGGGCGGCTCGGCGCTCAAGCCGCTGATGGTTCGACCCGCTTGTGCCCCGACCGGCGGCATGTGTATGGCGGCTTGAGCCATCTCAGCTGGCGGCGGAGGCGTGCTGGGCTTGCTGTGCACTTGGCGCGACTGCTCGAGCAGTTCTGATCGAATGGTAGGCTATCGCCGTTACTTGATAAGGGTACGCCTGTCACAGAATTGGGGCTTTGGGACTTGGCAGGTCTGGCGGGAACCTGATCAGGGATCGATCGGTCGTCGGTCGCGCCGGGGCGGCGCTTCCACCTCGGCGGTGCGACGCATTGGAGCCGTCTCTATGGCCTGGGCCGCACGGCTTGGGCTGGCGATGGGCGGCTGACCAAGGTCGGGCCGGATTGGGCGTCTTTGAGCGTAGCCTTTGGTATTGATGAGCTTGGGGCGCTTAGCGCTCGGGGCCGAGCAGGCTGCTCAGGAGTGGCGCCCTTGGTCAAGCCAGTGCGACGCACGAGCCAGGCAGCAATGCGCGCGTGGCTTGTCCGATCACGTCGATCAGGATGGCGACGCGTGCGTCTCCGCAGGACGCCTGGAAGATCCCTTGAAGCCCGGCGAATTGACCAGCTGTAACAGTTGAGTTGCCGCTGTTGGCCACCTATGTCAGTACAGGTTGCGGATCGTATAGCGGCGCTATACTATAGCGGCATGATTCGTAGTTTTCGCCACAAAGGACTCGAAGCCTTTTACCGCACAGGGAGCAAGGCAGGCATTCAGCCTCATCACGCCAGTCGGCTGCGTGCGCAGTTGTCCGCCTTGGATGTCGCGGCGTGCCCGGAGGAAATGGGTCTCCCGGCTTGGCGATTGCACCCTTTGACCGGGGAGTTGTCAGGGTTCTGGGCCGTGACCGTCAATGCCAACTGGCGCGTGATGTTTCGATTTGACGGCGAAGACGCGGAGTTGGTCGATTATCTGGATTATCACTAGGAGTAGAGAGCCATGAGTCGTATGCACAATCCGCTGCATCCCGGTGAGGTTCTCAAGGACGGCTGGCCAGAGGCGGTGACGATCACGGCGGGAGCAAAGCAGTTGGGTGTGACGCGGGCGGCGCTATCGCGCATCCTGAATGGCCATGCGGGCATCAGTGCCGACATGGCCTTACGCTTGCAGGATTGGCTGGGCATCAATGCCGAGATGTGGCTGCGTATGCAGGCGGCTTATGATCTGTGGCAAGCCGAGTATAACCGGCAACGGCCACATATCGAGCGGCTGAATCGAATAACCGGGACAGACCAGAATTCAGACCTCCCGTAAACACTGTCCAAAAAAATCCGCAAGCACTTGAATATAAGAACTCTTTTAGATTATTGGACGTTTCTGCAACCGATCACGTGTAACTCCTCGTTACTCACGGCACAGCCTGAGCGGCCAAGAACCGTTCGCGCACGATCTCCGGCAAAGGCGGGATGTCTCCGACCTGTCCGATGCGGTCGTTGAGATAATCCCAGAACGAGATCCCGAGCTTGCGGCAGGTCTTTTTCAGACTAGCAAAGGTGTCGCGGCAGCGGCGCCCCAGATCGCTGCGCGTCCCACCGCTGATCTTGCGCCATTTGACGTAACTGCGGATGTCGTTCTCACTGCCGTTGGTATGCAGGGGGATGTCCGGGCACAGGAGCACCAGCAGGAGTTCGCGCTGAGGGGTCTTCAGGCGCTTGAGGGTTTGCCTGAGGATCGCGAAGGAGGTCTTCTGGCTGAAGATGGCCTCGAAACGCGTGCGCAGACCCGCCACGGCGGCGGGATCGGTGATCGGTTCTGCTCCTTCGACCACGCGTCGCGCGGTTTCCAAATCATGATGTGCCTTTTCGAGCCACGCTAACGCGATTCGATGCACCTCCTCAGGCATGAATGACCTGACCGACCGTCGCTGACGATCTTGTGCATGAGGGGCACTGGAATCGTCTGTTGCAGAGCTGATCAGGGAGACGCGGGCTCAGGCGCGCAAAGTAGTCATCCCAGCCGCGTGGCTTGGGGGTGAGGATGATGCTGTCACCCTCGCGACGAATCAGCACCTCGTCAGCGTCGATCTCGAGGTCACGCGGCAAGCGCGCGGCTTGATTGCTGCTTGAGGCCGACTCGCCGACAAAGGCACGCTGGTTTCGAGAAGCGGAGCTTCCTTTCGCGGATGACGCCGCTGGAGCTGCGTCATCAGGCAGTCCGCCCCACGACACATTGGTCGGAGTCGAAGGCTCGCTAGATCTTGAGCGGCGCTTGAGTCTCGACCAGTACCGATGTCTCGCGGGGACCTTCGGCGCCAAACACATCGATCTGACCGTCGTCGCCGACCGTCCAGACTTCGCGAGCGCCATATCCAAGATACAGCCTGATCTTGCCTTCGATCTCGGCGGCGGAATTCGATGGCGAGAGGATCTCGACACACAGCTCGGGCGCTTGCGGATAGGGCGTGGTATCGCCATGCTGCTTGACGAACGCTGGAGACATCCAGACGACATCGGCGACCTTCACACCCTGGTGTGTTCCAATCGAGCATTCGGTCGCTATCTCGCCATCGCTGAGTCGTTGGGCCAGAAGACGCACGAGGCGCGCTTGCTGAATCGCGTGCCGGTTCGAAGCGGGACTCATGATGATTCTTCCCTGCGCGTCCAACTCGATCTTGTAGGGCAAATTGCGGAGGCTAGGATCGGTGATGACGTCAGACCAATGCATTTGGTTGGGGCTCCGAACCGAGGACTAGGCAGTGGGGCCTTTACTTGTGTTATCAGCATAGCATGGGGCTCTGACGCTGATCATCGTTCGGTCCAGCCTCCCGCTGCACGGTGGACACCTGCAGCACACTCCACCAACGGCGCGGGATTCGGTGGACTTCGCTCGGGCTCGTCCACCCTACCGGTCCAACTGACGATCAAGGCCGGGGCTCTGTTTGCGTGGCTCAGCTCAGACCGCCTTTCTATCCGCGCAGCCCCTACGCGGCGGCGGAGCTCTATGCCTATGGTCACGCCAGCGCGACACTTGAGCCTGGCAGCACGACGCGCGTCGCTCGTCCGATCACGTCGAGCAGGATGGCGACGCGCGCGTCTCCGCAGGACGACTGGAAGATCCCTTGAAGCCCGGCGAATGGGCCAGCTGTAACGGCCAGGCTGTCGCCTGCGTGAAAGTCGTGGCGTGGCGGTGATTGCGGCCCCCGCCGGTGCGCATCTTCGTTGCGGCGCAGTGTCTCGATGATTGGATCTGGGACCGATGTCAGGCGATGCCCGAAGGTGACCAGGGTGGTCACGCCGAGGGTCGAGCGGATGGGCGCGACCGATTGATGATTGGGATCGAGGCGCAGTAAAGAGGTAGCGCGGGAACAGTGGCTCGAGGGTCTCTCTCTGAGTGCGGTCAGCGAATTTGATGGTTACACGATCGGGCTAGCTGATGGAAGTCAGCGCTGAGCGGCGTGTTGGTCG
>NZ_JAAIJQ010000147.1 GCF_010820565.1 Thiorhodococcus minor
GGAGGCCCACCCCTCTCCCTCATGCAAAATGACTATTTAAAGGGGAAAATCCATCAGGGACGGTGGCCAGGCTCAGGTAGGCACGCCGACCCGATGAAGATCGGACGAGCGCGGGAGCAACGGCTTTACCCATCCTGCGGGATTTTCAGGTTTGTGGATTCAGGCGAGCTCCGAGAATCTTCGTACCAATCGCCCGCAAGCGGGCTCCTACCGGGACGGGCGAGTAGGAGCCCGCTTGCGGGCGACGCCTCGGGGAGAAGCGGGATCGATACTCCAGCAGGAGGCTCTACGCCTTCATCCCTCCGCTCGCTTCCGGAGCACGGTGGGTTCTTGGTACGGCGATTTTGAGAAATCGCCTCAGGTGTGAGGGTTTCTGGTCATCGGCTCAGCTGACGCTTGCCTGATCTTCGTCGAGCAGCTCTTCCAGCGAGCTGGCGGTCAGGATCCGGTCGAGCCAGGCATCGAGCTGTGGAAGCTCGGCGGCGTCGATGCGCTGACGCTGCTCGGGCGTTGGTGCGCCGAACTTCGCTTGGATCTGACGCAGCAGAATGTTGCTCGCGGCACGTTTCTCCCCGCGTTTCTCCCCGCGCCGCTCGCCGCGTTTCTCCCCGCGTTTCTCCCCGAGCTTCTGGCCGCGTTTCTCACCGAGCTTCTGGCCGCGCTCGAGCGCCATCTGCTCATAGCTCATGACATAGGGCATCTTGGTGCTCTCCTCGAGTTTGATCAGCTCGTCGCGTAATTCTAGCTCGAGCACGCGTGGCAGGCGCAGCATCCAGTCGATGAAGCGCAGCAGCGCCAGGGCGTCCTCGCGTGCGTAGCGGTAGTGGTAGAGCAGCCAGATGATCTCGCGCTTGCTGGCCTTGCGCTCGGGATCGCTCGTCTTACGGTGGGCGGCCAGCTGGGCGAGGGCAACGACGGCGAAGGGGTTGCGCGCGGCCTGTGCCTTGAGCTGATCCCATTGGCTGCTCCACGCCTGGAGATTGTGGACGCGGAAACGGAATTGCACGCCATAGTCGCCGTGTCCGGAGACGTAGCGCCCGAGCCTCGAGCAGTCTGGCTGGTTGGTCAGCACGGCCAGGCTGATGATCTCCGCCTCCGGATGATGGTCGTGGATACGGTAGAAATACTGAAACATCCGATGGTTGAAGGCGATATCGGCCTGTCCCTGGATCTCGATATGAATCAGAAGCCAAAGCTCTTGGCCTTCTCGGCTGCGTGCGCGCACCAGCCGGTCCGCGAACCGTTTGCCGAGCTGCGAGTCTCCAGTGATCTTCTGCAGCTCCGAGTCCAAGAATTCGTGGGGCTGGCTCCAGTCGATGCGCGCATGGACAGGCTCGAAGAAGAGCTGCATGAACGGCCGGAAGTAAGCGCCGATCGCCTCTTTCCAGGGCGAGTCGTAATCGGAGCGCTCGGACGCCGCTAGGTCTGCGTCCGTCGTGGAGACGTCATGAGGGCTCATGGGCGTGATTCTAGCGATGATTCACGTTTCGGGCACGATTGACGACGCGGCCTCGATTCGATGAGGCTCGACCAATCGGGCGTGCCCCTTGAGTACGTCGAGCCGCGAGCGCCGGGAAGCGCCTTTGGGGCTGGTATCGGCTGCTCCCGCTACTGTTTACGTCGCTTGCCCGCCCAGCCGCTTGCCAACCCAGGGGCTCGTGCCGTCGCACACCAATTCCAGCCTGACCGTGGCTCGGGTCATCCCGCAGAAGAGCACTTGGAGCTCTTGGGCGAGCCGGTCAGTGCGCGGGGAGATGTCCGTGAGGATGACGGCGGGTGCCTGTTGTCCTTTGAAGCGTCTGACGGTGTCGAAGAGGACTTGACCCTGGGAGTAGATCTGGTTGCCGAAGAGGTCGTAGTCGCCCGTGAAGCGGGCCAGGCTGCGGTTGCCGACGCGCTGGACGTCTTTGAGGGCGGTGCTCTCAATGCCGCGGCAGGAGAGGATGGCGATGTCCTGCGGGCGGAAGCGCTCCTTGAGCAGGCGGCCGACGATGCGCCCGACTAGGCGCGGCTGCTCGCTGGGGTCGTCGTAGAGATGGACATCGGCGCCGAGCCCAGGGAGGTCGTTGGCACAGGTGAAGGGCAGCTCGGGCAGCGTCTGGTTGATGAAGCGCGCGATACGCTCCGGCGAGCGGTAGTTGAGCATGGACCGATAGCCGACGAAGCCCCCCGGGTGACGTGGCGGGGCGGCATTGCCGCGGAGGTTCTGGCTCGGATCTTCGAGCATGAGGATGTCGGCGTCTTGGGTCAGAAACAGCCCGATGGCCTCGAGCCATTCGTTCTCGAAATCCTGGGCCTCGTCGATGATGAGGGTATCGAAGCGCCAGTCGTGCGATGGCGTTACCGTGAGGGCCTGCGCTTCCAGCTGCTTGGTCGCCTTGGTCCAGAATTCCGGATCGCTCCGCATGGTCGCGAAGTCCAGCTGGATGCCTCGCGATTGCAGGAAGGTGTCGCAGAAGCCATACCAGGTGGCGACTTGGCCGCCGGGCTCGACCAGGCGCGCGAGCCGCTCGGCCAGGGGGCGGTTGAAGCAGAGCAGGAGGGGGCGCCTTCCTTGCTCGATGCACAGGTCGAAGAAGTGGCGCGCCACCAGCGTCTTGCCGTTGCCGGCGGTGGCGAGGACGCGCAGCCTGAGCGGGGCCATCTCGATGTTCGCGAGGATGTCGAGGAGCCCTTGGGACAATCGGGCGTAGTTCTTGTCTTGTGCGTCGATGTGGGCATGGACGTCTGGCACGACCTCGAAGGTTTGGCGGAAGAAGGCCTGAGCCTGCTGCGCCCATTCGCCCATGTCGCCAGGCTCGCGTGGCAGAATGGTCTGGATTTGCTGGGCGAGCCGGTCGCGCTTGCGGGCATCGACGATGCGCTCGGCGTCCAGACCGGCGGCGACGACCTGCTTGACGGCGTGGTCGGGGCAGTAGATGAGGTATTCGATGTCCAGGCCAGGCTTCTTGCCGACCTGGTAGGCGAACTTCTCACGGATGCTGTCGATGGAGCGCTGAATCTGCTGGCCGACGTTCTTGTGCTCGTCGCCGTAATGCTTGACCAGGCCCTCGGCGGTCTCCGCGAGTGGTCCGTTCTTCTGCTCGATGCAGAGCACCTTGCCGGCGCCGTTGACGACGACGAAGTCGATCTCGCCGTACAGGGCTCGGCCCCTGTACTGCCGTGTCCAATGCACGCCATGGAAGACGCTGTAGTCGTCCGGCAGCGCATCGCGCAGGTGCGCTAGGGTCGCGATCTCCGGCTCGTGTGCGCCGCTGAGGGCCAGGCGGGATAGGTCGGAAGGGATGATTCTTGCCATCTTGGCTGAGGTACCTGTTTAGGGCCATGCTCCTTGGCTCCGAAGTCTATCGGGCTGCGGGCACTTTGCGAGCCGCTCTTTATGAGCGCTGGGTCTCATGATGGGCGATTGTTGGGCTCCGGCTGTTTCGACACCAGGTGATCGGCTGTCTTGGCAGTGTCGGTTTGCGACATTGGCTCGGCAACCATCGGCGTCTGCGGGCGCGCCGAAGTGTGGAACTGTGAAGTCCAGCGCCCTCCCGTCCTTGACTTCGGGGGCGGGATGGCTTGCGATTCCAGTTCTGTAAATGAGGTTCGCCCGCAAGCTGGGGTGCTTTGCGAGCGAGCAAGATGAGCTTGTCGCTCCTCGCCCGCGTCGCCGACGGCGTTGCGTGCCGCGGAGCCGATCGACAGGATAGAGGCTATGACCCCATCACCCGATCGCTCCGACCATCAAGAGATCTTCGTGGCTAGGCAGCCGATCTACGACCGGGAGATGGGGCTCGTCGGCTACGAGCTGCTCTACCGGCATGCGAACGTCGACTATGCACATATTGAAGACGCCGAGCTGGCGTCGTCGGCGGTCATCAGCGGCAGCTTCCTGCAGATTGGCATCGACACCCTGGTAGGCAGTGCGCTTGCGTTTGTGAATGTGCCGCGCCGTTTCATCGTCGATCCCTCCCTCGCGCCCTTCTTCGAGGGACAGGTCGTGGTCGAGATTCTCGAGGATGTCGAGCCGGATGCGGAGGTGATCGCCGGACTGAAGCGTCTGAAGGCGCTGGGCCACAAGATCTCACTCGACGATTTCGAGTATCGGCCGGGCTGCGAGCCGCTGCTGCAGCTCGCCGACTACATCAAGCTGGATGTGCTGCGGCATTCCCCAGATCAGCTTCGCGAGCAGCTCGATTGGCTGCGCGATTACGATGCCGCACTCGTCGCCGAGAAGGTCGAGACGCAAGGGCTCCATGCCTTGTGCATGGATATGGGCTTCGACTACTTCCAGGGCTTCTTCTACTGCCGTCCGAAGACGGTATGCCACCGCGCCATCGGTGCCAATCAGGCCGTCGTCCTCCGGCTGCTGCAGCAGCTCCAGGATCCGGAGGTCGATCTCAGGGAGGTGGAGCGCGTGCTGGCTCAGGACGTGGGGCTCGCCTACAGGCTGCTGCGCTACGTGAACAGCGCGGCCTTCGCGCGTCGGCGCGAGATCGAGTCGTTGCGCGAGGCGCTCGTCCTGGTGGGCCTTGATCGCGTTCGGGACTGGGTCAGTCTGATCCTGATGGGGCGCATGGCGACAGGAAAGCCGACCGAGCTCATGCTCGCGGGCATGGTGCGCGCCTACATGTGCGAATGGCTCGCCAAGCGCTATTGGCCGGACATTCAGGGCCAGATGTTCGTCGTCGGCCTTTTTTCTATCATCGATGCATTGCTCGACGGCGACATGATGACCCTGCTCGACGATCTCTGCCTGAGCATTCCCATCAAGCTCGCCCTCTTGGACGGAGAAGGGCCTCAGGGCGAGCTGCTGGGGCAGGTGATCGCCTACCAGCAAGGCGACTGGGACAGGATCGGCGAATGCGCCATCCCTGGCGAGGCTTACGTGGAGGCCTACGTGGAGGCGCTCAAATGGACCGACGACGCCATGCAGCTGCTCGAGAGGCGCGGCTGACGGGATTGTCGCAGATGGGACAGCCTCAGGAAGAGGGCGGCCACCCGATCATCGTCTCGATCTCTCTCAAGCGGTCCCGATTGATGCGCACGAGCAGGTGGCGGATCAGCAGGTGCGCGATCAGCCAGGCGGCCATCAAGGAGAGGGTCAGCCCCAAGTTGCTGGTGCGCTGGTCGCGAATCCAATTCCGATCATCTTCGATCAGGATCGCCCGCGCTGTTATGCTCGGGTCGAGGTGTAGCGGATAGGTCTTGCCGACCTCGAAGGCATCCGCGATCTTGGATGCCGCCGCGCGATCCGCCCAGGTGCGCTCGACACAGCCGAGCTGACTGGATGTTTGCGTCTTGCCATCCCATGAGTAAAGGTACGTGATCTCCGGCCGCCATCGACGCCGCGGTTTGCCGGAGCGGGTGGATCTTACCTCCTCGACCACGCCGACTTCGAGGATCTCCGCACTCGTCTGCGGCCACTGCTGAGAGGCGGCGGAGCAAGCAAGGCCCTGATGCATCTGCCAAGCTTGGATGAGCGCCCAGCCGGCAACCGAGCCGAATGCCAGGCCGATGAGGACCGCCAGCCCCGTCATGGCACGGTCGAAACGCCGCTTCTCGGCGACGAAGGCGGCCTGGTCCAGCTTGGCACCGTCGAAGTAGCGATCCTTCAGCTTGACCAGCACCGTTCGGCAGGTCTCGGATTCCAGCAGGCTCACCTCTGTGTCCGGCTGCTTGGGATACTCCAGCTTGGAGAAGTACAGGATCGCCGCCTGATGTCTCGGCCGCGGCCCCTGGTCCAGGAGCGCACAGACGACGCCCTCGAAGACGAGCGCCTGATTGAAGTGCAGGCTGGCGGGGCGGGGCGATGCCGTCGATAGCAGCCAGGCCGCATCCGCGAGCCGTCGCTTAGCGGCGCCGACTACCCGGCGACGGATCACCCAGACCAGCAAGACACCCAGCAGGCTCATCAGGGTCAGCCAGAGCGCCGGCCGCAGGTCCAGCATGAGGCTCATGACCAGGGCCATGACTCCTAGCGCCAAGAGCAGCACCATCAGCGTCCCGAGCAGTAGCCCGAGCAGCGTGATTCTGCGCCGAAGCCTTCGCAGCTCGAATGGGATGGGTGTTTGCGCCATAGACCGGCTCCTGTGAGTCCAAGCGAGTAGGAGAATCGAATTTGCTGGGCGTCGCTCGCGAGACCCTGTAAGTATGCCAAGTGCGCCGCGAGGGTCGCATCCTTCGGTCGGTTGGGCCGACGCAGGAAGCCCAATACTCAAGACGTTCGGATACCACAGATGCTGGGTCTCGCGCCTTGGTCCAGCGCAGCATAGTTTCACGGGCTTTCGCGCTCATCCGCCCTTGCCGTGCTCTGGATCGAAGCCGTTCATCCGAGAAGGAGCATCCAGCAGCGAGCGGTCAGCTTCCAGCGGTTGGTTGTCCTGAGTCTGAGCTTGTTGCCGCCTTCGTCCGGTGAAGAAGCTGCGGCCGGCTCCATAGGTCGGCCAACTGCCTGCTTCCAAGAGGCTGACCGCCAGGGGCTGTCAGGCTGGCGCTGGCACCTGGTCGCGCGATTGGCACCCTAGGCGATTTCCGCGAATCCTCATACCAATCGCCCGCAAGCAGGCTCCGACGCGGTCTTCTCGGTAGGAGCCCGCTTGCGGGCGATGCCTCCGGGAAACGCGGGATCGATGAGCCATCAGGGGCGCCAGGCTCTCATCCAATGCCATGGACTTAAGCCGCCCGGCAGTAAGCCGGGTGGAATCCGGGCTTGAGCTTGCCGGGATTGCGGCGTGGAAATTGTCGGTCTGGCCGTACCGCCTCGACGGCATCGGAAAGCGCGAGGACGGCCTGCGTCAGCAGGGTG
>NZ_JAAIJQ010000148.1 GCF_010820565.1 Thiorhodococcus minor
CACCCTGCTGACACAGGCCGTCCTCGCGCTTTCCGATGCCGTCGAGGCGGTACGGCCAGACCGACAATTTCCACGCCGCAATCCCGGCAAGCTCAAGCCCGGATTCCACCCGGCGTACTGCCGGACGGCTTAAGTCCATGGCATTGAGATGTCACTCGGGCTCGCAATCCGAACAAGGCGACAGCATCCCTGTCGGGGTTCAAAGCCGGATTCACAACGATTTGCAGGTTGGGCGTGATCTGAAGGTTCTCGGTAAGCTGGACCCTGTAGAAGACCTCGCTTATCCACTGGTCGTCGCGGTCGACCCCGAACGTATCCGAATTAGGGCGGCTCCAGTTGAGGCCGACGCCGAGCTGGTTGCCGCCGGGCTTGTTCTGGTAATTCTCACAGGCACATGTCGATAGTATTCAGGCCGCCGCCGCCCACCTCTTCGGGCAACCCCGAGGCAAGAAGGCCGAGATCCTCGGCCTTCTTGTGCAATTCGTTCGCCAACTCGGGCCTCACCACCTGAGTCACTTCGACCCCCGTTTCGTACGGGGCGAGCTTATTTTGGAAACATGCAGCCAACAAATTTTGAGGTGTCCAGCGGGTCTTGAAAATTCGCTTTGCGCTTATTAATGAAGGCGTCGGCTCCCTCGTGAAGGTCCTGCGTACGGGATAGCACATCGAGCACGTCAAGCAGCTTCGCAATTGCCTGCTCCTCGGGTAAGTAAATGCCATACCGCAACACCTGCTTGACGGCACAAATGGCCTGCTTCGGAGCGCTTGCAAGCCTTGCAGCAATTTTTTTCGCGTGTGCGAGCACCTCGCCCTTAGGCTTAACGTGATTGGCGTAGCCCCACGCGAGCGCTTGCTGCGCATCGATCATATCACCCAGCAAAAACAACTCACTGGCGCGGCCAATACCGATACGCCGTGTTATACGCACTGAGCCTCCACTGCCGGGTATGGCGCCAAGGTTTATTTCGGGCACGCCGAATTTTGAATTTTCGGCGACCACGATGATGTCGGCGCCGGCTGCGAGTTCCATGCCGCCGCCTAGCGCATAGCCTTCAATGGCCACGACTGTGGGTTTCGGGAAATTGGCGAATTTGGTGAATGTTTCGTTCTCAGGAGCGAGCTTGCGAGACACGACGGCACCGTCCGCCAAGAGTCCGGGAAATTCCTTAATGTCGGAGCCGGTGCCGAAAGCGCGGTCACCGTCGCCTGTGAGTACAATCGCCCCTATCGCTGGGTCAGCTTCCAGGCTGGTCAGGGCCTCGTCCAACTCGCGTCTCATATCCAGTGTCATCACGTTCATCGGCGGGTTAACCAGGAACAATGTTGCAACGGCGCCATCGATCTCCACGCGTAATTTTTGGTCACTCATTTTTTTCTTCCTCTAGTAACTATGAGTCGTATGTGCGTTACATGCTGATCATTTCAGCTTCTTGTGAACACTGGGTGTCTTTTCTCTACAAATGCTTTGGTCCCTTCCGCCTTATCATTCGAATTAGCAACTACTCCAAAGACTGATGCTTCCTGGTGGATGCCATCTTTATTTGACATATCATTTCCAGCATTCATGACCTGTTTTGCACTTGCAACGGCAAGTGGACCATTTCTTCCTATAACGTTTAAACACTCAACTGCTTCTTGCAGGCAGCTTGCTTTATCATCTGATACTCTATTCACCAATCCCCACTCATAGGCTTTATCAACATTTATAAAAGTGCCTGAATAGATAAGCTCTTTTGCTCGGTTTCGACCAATGTATTTTGGAAGTCTTTGGGTTCCACCAAAAGCAGGTAACACACCCCATTTAACCTCAGGCTGTCCAAAACTTGCTTGCTTCGAAGCAAAAATGAAATCGCAAGACATTGCCATTTCACATCCACCTCCAAGTGCAAAGCCATGAACACAGGCAATCATAGGCAGGGCCAAGTCTTCCATTGCCAAGGTGACGGCCTGTCCTGTTTCAGCAAAGACTTGTGTTTCTTGCGGAGTCATTTCAGACATCGCAGTGATATCCGCACCTGCCATAAAAGCTTTCTCTCCAACACTTGTTAGAATAACGCCTTTATATTTTGAAACATCGATATTATTTATCGCATCCAACATCTCATTTAAAACCGTTTTGTTCAAAGCATTCAGTTTGTCGGGCCTGTTTACTTCTAAATAGAAAATACTGTCTTTTTCAAATGTATTGATCGTTTCATAAGTAGTAGTCATGTCTTCATCACTCTCTTTTAGCGTTTGCGTTTCTGCTGGCTTAATCTGATCCCGGATTTCCTCCAGCCTCGTCTGCGGCTGGAGGTATCAATTGCATTCATCCTCGTTGGATGATCAATCGCAACCCGAGTACGCCGTCACTTGTGTCAAACAGGACACTCATCCGACGCTCTTACTTACCGTCACCCGCGGCCAAACCAAGTTCGCGAAGGATCTCTTCGGTGTGCTCACCGAGCTGTGGCGCCATTATTCTCGTAGTAACGGGGGCGTCACTGATATGAACAGGGCAACCGATGGTCGTAATTTTACCAAGAATCGGGTGATCAATATCGATTATCATATTGTTAATCTTCGTTTGTGGGTCATCCATTACTTCACTTAATTTGCGGACCTTGGAACAAAGTACATCCTGCCCTTCAAAACGTGTCAAACTTTCTTCCATTGTGTATTTGGCAATTTCCTTGCGGAGTGTATCCTGTATAACCGCTTTGTTTCTGATCTGAGAAGCCATATCTGGGTAAGGAACGGTAAGATCATCTATTTCCATTGCAGCGCACATAGCCTGTAGCGGGTTGGGCATAAACGCTCCAATCACCACAATTGGCCCATCCTTGGCCTCGGCGTGAATAGCGAGTGGCATTGCCGCCCAGTTCAGAACTTGTTTGTATTTGCTCCAGTAGGCTGCTTCCTGCAGTTGCGTATGAATCATCGAATCATAAAGACACACATCCACTTTTCGACCAAGGCCGGTTTTTTCACGCCCAATCAACGCGGCCAAAATACCCTGACAGAGATGCATACCTCCGGTATAATCGCAGATAGCTGTTGGAACTATCGATTGTGGAACTGACGGGTCCGCGGTCTCATACATGAAGCCTGTTACAGCTTGGGCCACCATGTCCTGCCCAGGTTTTTTCTCATTTGGTCCGACAGGTCCGTAGCCTGTTGCGGACGCAAAAATAATGCGTGGATTAATCTCTTTGAGCTTCTCATAGCTGAAGCCAAGCTTGTCCATCACACCTGGGCGAAAATTGTTTACGACCACATCCGATACTTTGACGAGTTCATAAATAACCTTCTTTCCTTCTTCACTTCTCGTATCAAGTTCCATCGAACGCTTGTTGCGATTCATGGCGACATATGTCGGATTGTTAGTTGCCTCTATAGAGGTCCCGCCAACGGTATGCCGACTCAGGTCACCTACGCCCGGGCGCTCGATCTTGATTACATCGGCACCAAAATCAGCGAGCTGTAGAGTGGCAATGGGGCCCTGCTCGGCCTGCGTGAAATCTATAACGCGAATTCCGTCTAACGGAAGGTTTGTAGTATCTGTCATGGTCATCTCCTTAGATGATGGCTAGATGATGGTTCGCTCACCCTGTAATATCGGGTGAGCGAGCAGATTCGGCGTTAATCTTAGTCTTCGGTTTCGTAGTAAAGTATCCATTCGGCGTACAGCGCTGGCTTTTCCTCGCCTTCAATTTCAACGGTTAATGCAGTGATGAACTTGCAGTCGTGCTCATCCTTCCAAATAACATCCTTAACCTCTCCGTGTATGCGTACCCGCTTACCAGTGTGTACCGGGGCCAGGAAACGAACCTTGTCATAACCATAATTAAAACCATGTGGCATATTCTCAGGTATTGGAAAGTTAGCCATTATATAAGGTGTCAACCCCAGCGTTAATAAACCGTGAGCAATGGTTCCACCCATATCAGTTTTTTTCGCTTTTTCGGGATCAACATGCATGAAGTAGTTATCGCCTGTGCAGTGGGCGAATTCGTTGATGCGTTCCTGCGTAACTTCATACCATTCGGTTGGTTCAACCTTGGTCCCTATAAAATTGACGAGCTTATCTTTAGGTACGATTTTGTTCATGTTGTTTTCCTCTTTTTTAGTTTAATTGCCATCACTCGGCCCCTAGGAGAATTTGAGCGCATCCGTGCCTCTGTCGGGATCAGAACGTCACTCGGGCTCGCAATCCGAACAAGGCGACAGCATCTGCGGGGTTCAAAGCCGGATTCACAACGATTTGCAGGTTGGGCGTGATCTGAAGGTTCTCGGTAAGCTGGACCCTGTAGTAGACCTCGCTTATCCACTGGTCGTTGAGATCGACCCCGAACGTATCCGAATTAGGGCGGCCCCAGTTGAGGCCGACGCCGAGCTGGTTGCCGCCGGGCTTGTTCTGGTATCCAAAACCGCCGCTCACCGACCTTTCGTAAAGACCCCCGCCTTCATGGGCCCAAGCGGCACGCAAGAACGGCAACCAGTGCTCGCCCACAACACGGGAGACAGAGACATTGACGCCCCATCCGCTCTGCACGCCGCTGACGTCACTCTCATCCTGCTGCCAGACCGCGATATGCGCATTGTCGAACAAAAATCGCTTGCCACCTCCGGTGATCCCGATCTCCGCGGTCTTGAAGGTGTTGAAGTCACCGAAGAAAGTATCGAAGCCGTCGAACATGGATGTCGGCTGGTAACCGGCGTCCATGATGCTGGCTGCCGCATAAATGTTGTCGGTCAGATAGCCGCCGACCATCGCGCCAAGCGCGGCGTCCGGCAACACGATCATCGTGTTTGAGCCGACCGTAAAGGCGAGATTGAGAAAGCCGGTCCAAGGACTGGCCAACGCGTAACCATCGAAATATTCCTTCATATCAAGAAAGCCGACACGCAAGACAGCGCGGTCGTCGGCGAAGTCCTGCTTCCAATAGAGAGTGGTCGCGCGAAAGCCGTCGTTGTTGAAGACGGGTTCTGGCGTACCGACAAACCCGATATCGACGCCGAAGGCAGACGGCGGGATGTCGGTGTAGGCGTGCCGGTTTTCGATCTTGAACTCAACGCTGCCGGTGTTCGCCGCGCCGCGGTTCAGCAACTCCCAGGAGCCAAAGAAGCGCGCGACCCCAGAGGCCGCGGTGTCGTCGCCGAGGCTGTCGGTCGCGGCGAAACCCACTGCGAGGTAATCGCCGCCGAAGCTGAGCCCTGTGCTCTCGGCGATACCGGCCTTCCATCCTTCCCACGCTTTGAGGACATTGAGATTGAGTAGATCCGCCTTCTCCTCGCGATCATCGCGCAGGATAGTGGACACCGCTCGGGGGCCGCTGAAAGGGTCATGGTCAAAAGCATTTTGCACCGGCGCACCGGTGCGGGAGGCGCCCTGCTCTGAGTTCTCCGCGAAGGCAGGTTGCCAGCATATAAAGAATGAGAGCGCAGCCAGTGGCGCGACTGTCAGCCTTGGTGACAACAGGGCGTCTGCCGCACAGTAACGGTGCGCAGGGAGGTGCTGGGCGTTTCGCTCGGCTCTCAGACAAGAGCAACAGCCGACCTGGTCGAGGCGTCTGCGCATCGTGCTGAGGGCAGCGACCAACCCTAGGTGGGGGCTGCGTGACCATCGAGCCTTGCGTTTCATGGCAGCAAGGCTTAGATGCGGCTCTGGTGGGTTGCTGCCGCCGACAAGCGCCCGTTCGGGTGGACGGTCGGGCGCTGCCCATGCTTGTCGAACGGGCTGGCTTCGCTCCTCTGGCGATCCTTTCTGATCGGATACTGTTCTGGAACCGCGTGAAAGGACGAGTTCACGGCACGAGTACGCATTCGTCTCACCCGACGTCGCCGCTGATGAGGCGACCACTTCGGCAAGCTGCGGATAGGCCCGCAGCGTTTCTACAAACCAATCGATCATCTCATCCGCCAAGGTTTTTCCCCTACGGCGCAAGAGCTGCTGCGCTAGCCCGTCCGGCTAGTGGCCAAGCGGTACTTCAATCGCTCTTACGGTATTTTGATGAACCAAGCACGACCGACATCAGAAAGCGGTGCCGCAAAAGGCTACCGCCTCAGACGTGCCCGACTTCGATCGACGGCTCAACAGGGCCGAACGCTAACCTGCTGCGACACGGCTGACTAGAGTCCCTTTCGGGACGGTGTCCATGTCTTTCAAGGTCACATTTCGTGGCGGTCCCGGTGATCCGATGTCGCGTGCTTCAGCGCTCGCTCCCCGTCTG
>NZ_JAAIJQ010000149.1 GCF_010820565.1 Thiorhodococcus minor
GGTCAGTGATCAGTGGTCAGTGGTCAGTGGTCAGTGGTCAGTGGTCAGTGGTCAGTGGTCAGTGGTCAGTGGTCAGTGAGGGTGTTGGAGGGTCGATTGCGGTGCAAGTTGTGAAGGGTAGCGGTCAGGGGTCTCAGGTGCCTGGTTGCGACGGCTTCGGCGAGCCAGGCGGATTCGCCGGGGAGGTCGTGCCAGAGGGGCTGGCGGCCTTCGACCGCGCCGTCGAGGGTGAAGCCGCAGATGCTTGGGCGGCACCCATTGTGGATGAGGCTTTCGAGGAGGAGCAGGCCGGTGGTCATGCATCCTTCCGGATTCAATCGGGTGCGCAAGGCCGGATGGCGATGCTGCAGGCTGAGGTAGGTCAGGCGATCGAGGTCCAGTGACCAGATCGTCAGAGGCGGCAGCTCGAGACCGTAGAAATCGGCGACGCGTTGAACATTGGCGCAGAAGGGCTCCCAGGCGTGGGACGGATCGAAATCGCGGATGAGGTAGAGCAGGAGCCGCGTGCGCGGATGACGCCGACAGAATCCGGCCAGGAAGACCAGACGCGAGAGCGCGCTGCCGTCGTAGCCGTGGATGTAGGTGAAGATCCAGTCGACCGCATCCACCACGCCGCAATCGAGCAGGCGCTCGGCGTGCTCGAGGTGTACGGCCAGGATGGCATTCGGCCTGGGCTCCAGGCTGCGCAGCCGTGACGCCTCTTCAGAGGTCAATGGCTTGCCGCCGATCACCAGGACATCGCCGCGCAGCTCGCGGCGGATCAGGTCGTCGATGTCCGCAAGCCGCTCCATCCCTACCCTGACCGGGCCGGAAGATAGCGCCGCATGGGCCTCAGGCATCGCCTTGGCGCTCGGCATCAGCGAAAGGGCGGGCCTTCGATCCAGCCCACCAGGCTCCAGCGCTCGCCCCAGATCAGCTTGCTGACGGCATGGGAGCGGAAGCTCGGGAAGATGGTGACCGAGCCCTGCGCGCGCGCGGCCTGCTCGATCTGCTGCTCGTGACCGTGGAACTGGAGATTGCAGCCGACGTAGCTGCCCGGATCCGAGAGCTGCACCACCACGGAGAGCTTGCGCCGCGACAGGTGATCCTTGCCGACGTCCGTATGCCAGCCGTAAAAGTGGCCCGGACCATAGCGCGTGAGCTGAAAGTCGGCCTCCTGGATGTCGTCCAGGTCGAAAAAGAAATAGTCCTCGTTGACCTGGCGGACCAAGGCGACCAGGCGCTCGATGACAGCGCGCGCGTCGCCCTCGGGGGGAAGCCACCAGACGTCCGCGTGCCGCGTCACCTTGCCCTGCGGATCCACATAGGCGGTGCGGTCCCCGGCACCGGCGTCGACCAGCTCAATGACCTGCCGACAGGCGTCCGCATCCAGAACCTGGTGCAGGGTCCGATGATCGAAATAGTCCGACCGCTCCACCAGGTCGGGGCGCCGCAGCGCGGCTGTGCTCAGGCTCATGCTGGCCCTCCTTCTCGATACGTCTTTCGCAGCGTCGCGGAGCAACGCCACGCCGGCATCCGGCCCGCTGGCGCGGGCTGAAGCCGGACAGCCCACAGAGGGCACGACATCACTTCGTGACGATCTTCGGATCGATCTTGAGGCTGTCGCAGCCTGGATAGATCGTCAGCTTGCAGGACGAGATCTTGGTCTGCGGCGCCAGACTGCAGCCGGGCGCGTTGGACGAGTAGGACAGACCCTTGCCGCCCGCGACCGCCTCCAGCTCGTCGTCGGTCAGCTCGACCTCGCCCGCAGGGGCATTGCCCACGGCGGTGAACTCCTCCGCCGTGAAATCCAGTCCCAGCTCACTGCCGATCTGGACGATGTCGTCCATGGTCTGGGCATCCCGGACACGTTTGAGCAGGTCCGCGTCCGAGCCGAGCTTTTCGAAGAACTTTTCTGCATTGCTTGAAGACATGATGGTTTTCGCCTTTGGTGTGATTGAGGAAGCTGCGGCTTCCCGAGCTCGACTCATCCCCCATCCGGGGAGCTGAGCCATCGAGATCCCGCGAGCGCCTCCATGGTCGCTGCGGGGACCTTGAGAGACCGCCGTCCTGGAGATCCCGCAAGCCTTGGCTTACCTGTCACCGCGCCACGCGCAAGTGCGCCAAACTGCCCTTGTCCCTCAGCGCCCTAGCTCCCTAAGCGCTCGGGGCTCCTCGAAGAGCAGGACCGAGGGCAGAGGCTCCGGCCGAGCAAGCCGCAACAGCTGGTAGCCGATCCCTGCGATCCCCTGGAAGAAGCCTGGGTTGAGGGCCTGTCCGCCCAGGACCGAAAAGAGCCGGTAGCCGGTCGCCTCTGCCCGCCGTTGGAGGACCGCGGCCGCGCGCGCCAGTGCCGCCTTGTGCAGCCCGGCGTCGTTCTCGAGCCGGCTGGACTCCAGCAGGACCTCTGCCAGCCCCAGATTCCCGCAGCACAGGTGATCGACACCCAGATCGCCCGTGTGCGCAATGCACGCCAAGCCCGCCCGCCAGTCCTGGTGCAAAGAGGCGTCCGCGTCGCGCCCGAGCTGCATCAGCCCGAGACGCCCGAGCGCGATGCCGGGTGCGCCATGACACCAGCTCCTCATAAAGCGATCCTCACCCTGCCGCAGGTCCGGCCAGTTGGACGCACTGGCATCGAAGTGGGCGTCCTCGGCGGCACGCAAGGCCTCGACCAAGGACCAAAGCCTCGGCTGGTCGGCGCTTGCGGCGAGCCGCCCCAGCGCCAGGGCGATCCCGGCGGCACCGTGCGACAGCCCCGTGAGCAGGCCGGCCGGAGGCGGCCTCTGCTGCGCGAGCCGCGGTGACAACTGCTCCTCTAGGTGCGCGGCACAGGCGCATGCGCGATCGATGAGGTCGGACCGGCCAGTCATCCCATGCAAGGCGAGCAGCCCCAGGATGGCGCCGGCACTGCCGCCGATCAGATCCAGCGCGGCATCTCTCGCGACCATCTCGGCGCTGATCTGGCCTGCGAGGACCTCGGCCGACGACAGCAGCCAATCGGCCTCGGCCGGCACCAGATGGGCGAGGGTCGCGGACGCATAGAGCAGCCCGCCGAGCCCGGAGCCCAGCCCCAGACCCTCGCGCGCCAGACGCGGCGCAACGCACGTATCGGTCGCCGCCTCGCGCAGCGGCCTCAGTGCCTCGACCCAGAGCTCGTGATAGCGCGTCTCGCCCGTGATGGCCTCCAGGGCGCCGAGGAAGAGCGCGATCCCCGCCTTGCCTTCGTAGAGTCCGAGCGAGACCAAATCCAGCTGCCAGCGATCGACGGCTGGCGAGAGTCGAAACCCGAGCCACTGCGGCTGCCCCCAGAGCGGAATGGCGCGCTCCTCGAGGACGGCAGCGATACGCACAGCCTCCTCCAGACAGCGCGAGGGGGTGAGCGCATCTGGCTCGACCAGACCTGGTGTGGCGGCACTCCCGGATGCGGCGGGCGCCATGTCGATGGGCTGGCGCTGGGCGATATAGGCCGCGCGGATCAGCTCGGTCTGCAGGGCCAGATCTGCCGCGCCCAGGCGCTCGACGAATCTGCAGGTTCGGCTCAGGTCCGACCTCAGCGACCACCCGCGCGCATCGGGCGCGGACTGCGCCGAGTCCCGCGCGGCGGCCGTCTCCCCATGGACCTTGAGCCCGAAGTAGGGGATGTCGAGTCGGGCCATCTGCGCCATCTCGGAGCAGACCATGGCGCGTGTCGCCAGGTCGTCCGGTACCAGCAGGGCGGCCCGGGCCAGCTTCTCGATCACCCACCCCATCCTCAGCCCGGAGGCCAAGTTGGCGGGCTTGAGCATCTGACGCTGCAGCCCGTAGTAGACCGCCGTGGCGCGAAAGACATAGCGCGAGCGGCTGCCACGGAAGACCGCGAGCGGACTCTCCTGGGCCGCGAGCAGCCGGCCACGCGCGCGCTCGCAGGTCAGATAGACCTCGCGAAACCCGGCGATGAGGTCGTCCAGATAGTCCGCCGGGTCGATGTCCTGCGTGCTCCCGGCGAGGCGCGGCAGATTGGCGCCGGGCTCAGGCGCAACCTCGTGCACCACGCGGTGCATCAGGTCCGAGTTGATGGCGCCCCAGCCGCCGACCCTGGCAGCCGGGGCATCGGCCCGGACGCTGACCGCGCTGCCGAGTCCGCTCACGTCCAGTGCGCCGCGACCGTCCAGGCTGCTGGTCCAGGTCGGCAGGAATCCGGTCTTGAGCACCGTCTCCAGATCGAGCGTGCCGCTCTCCGCGGTGGCGTTCGGCTCGGGATCGCCGAAATCGACGTCGCGATGGAAGAGCGTCTCCGGGTCCAGCAAGACGAGGTCTTCCCCGCACGCCATGAGGTTGTCCTCATGACAGTCGGTGCCGCCGAGCAGGTGCAGGACACACATGAGGCGCCCGGCATTGCGGTAGAAACGGTGGACGCCCGCCGGCTCCGCGATCGGCGCGGGCTGGAGATACTCGACCCACCCATAGCCGTCGCGCGCGAGCACGCGCGGCGCCCGCAACCGTCCGCCGCCCGCGTCCGCAAGCCAGTCGAGAAAACCGGAGAAGGCGGCATCGAGCCGCAGGTCGCGTGGCTTGTAGAGCAGCCGGGTCCCGTCCGCAAAGCTCAGGACCATGACGGAGCGCCCGTCATGGTGGGCATCCGAGAGCCCCGCCTGCACCCGGGCGACGCTTCCGGCCCCGGACCGACCGGCCATGCCGACAACGGCATCCCAGTCCTGCTCCAGCCTCGTCACCAGCTCGGCTGCCGCGGCGACCCATTGCGTGAGCCGTGTCCAGAGCAGACGTGCCAGAACCGGATAGCGCTGGAAGACGCCATGCAGCCCATCGGCACCAAGCTCGGCGACGAAGGCATCGTAGAGACGCCGCTCGTCGGACGCGGCCGGGCCGCCGCTCACCCTGAGCACCAGACTCTGTCCCGCCGGGCGCCTGGCCTCCAGCTCGGCGAAGAGCACCTCTTCGGACAGCTGGACCAGTGTGGCGAGGAGATGCCGGCAGAGATCCCCTGTGGCGCCGAGCGAGAGGCGTGGCGACAGCCGAGCGTCGCCGCGCCCCAGTGTGTCGAGCAGCTGGTGATGCGCGAAATCGACCGCCGGCGCCAGCAGCTCCTCGAAGGCGAGCGGCGCGCCGGCCCGGCGGCCATCGAAGTCGGTCGCCGTGGACCCTGGGCTGGCGTGCCAGGCGGCGGTCCATTCCACCATGCCCGCAACCGCCCGCAGCCACAGGGGCCGGTCCGGTCGCAGGGTGGCGTCGCAAAGGGCGCGCGCGAGATCCTCGCGCTGCCAGCCGGACCATGCCAGACGCGTCTCGAACAAGGGCGAATCCGGCGCAGCGCCGAGCGCCCCTTGCCAATCCGCACAGACGGCGTCCAGCGTCTCGGGCGCGCTCAAGGCGAACGGCGCGCCCCGGCTCATCATCTCGAGACGCTCCGGCAAGGTGAGTGCCCCTCGGTGGAGCGCATCCAGATCGCGCTCGGTCAGCAGATTGCCGTCAGCCTGCCGCAGTGGCTGTGACCCAGGAGATCTCTCAGGCGCCTCGAGCATGACGGCTAGGCCTCGACGTCCGCGGCCAAGCGACGCGGGCGCTGGACGCACCCTGGAGGTCGCCCAGCCGCCGAATCTAGGTTGAAGATACACATTGAGAGCCCTCGCGGAACACGATCCGAGACTGTGCCGAAAGATTACGCGGTTGAGCGGACAAAACCAAGAAATCCAGTGTGACATTCTGCGCGGTGCCTGCGTGAATATTCACTTGTGCTGGGGCTCGGGCTGAGATACCGGCGGCGGCATGGGCGGAGGCGCGGGCTAGCCGGACGAACCGGCGCTCCAGACGCGAGGAGGGTGCTCCGCTGCGCCACGCCCGTGAGACCTCGCCTGAGGGATCTCCGCCAGCTCGATAGATTCGTCCGCTGAGACGTTCCTCCGCTGAAGCGATCGCCAAAAGCTCCAACGCATTAACAAAAATGCCCCCCATGCTTCGGCTAGCATCAGCGTGCCGGATTTCGACGTCAGGCAAATGGAGGGAGGCTCTCGGCGGCGAGCCATGCGATGGGCAGCCCGGGGCTGCGCCTCGGATCGATCAGCCCAAAAAAAGCAGTTGAACCGCAAAGGGCACAAAGAGCGCAAAGGATTTCAACACCTTGTCTGCGAAGCCATGCTCACCCAGAGGGTGAAGCGACGCAGCGATGCAAGCCTCTGTTTTTCTTCGTGTCCTTCGCGCCTTTGCGGTTC
>NZ_JAAIJQ010000014.1 GCF_010820565.1 Thiorhodococcus minor
GGGCTACTTCGGCGCCCAGCCCAGCGGTCCGGTGCTCGCGCGCGCCTCGATGCTCTATGACCTCGGCCATGAGCTGGTGGCCGATTTCCAACTGGCTGCCTACTGTGTGAGCGAGCGCGAGCTGGCGATCGCTCATCTCGACGCGGCACGGCCTGAGGACCTGCTCCTCTACGACCGCGGCTACCCTGCGTTCTGGCTGATGGTGATGCACGCGGTGCGCGGCGTCGACTTCTGTATGCGCCTCACCCGCGACAGCTTCAGCGCCGCCGAAGCCTTCTGGGACAGCGATGCCCAGAGCACCATCGTCACCTTGACGGCCTCGCACGATCAGGCGCGTGACTGCCGCAATCAAGATCTCCCCACCGATCCCATCCGCGTGCGCCTGGTGCGCGTGCGCTTGCCCGACGGCGAGACCGAGGTGCTGGCCACCTCGATTCTCGAGGAGGAACGCTTACCCGCACGCTTGTTCAAGGCGCTCTATCATCGCCGCTGGGGAGCGGAGGAGAGCTATAAGCGCCAAAAACGCTGGGTGGAGATCGAGAATTTCTCTGGGCGCAGCGTGCTCGCCGTACAGCAAGACGTCCACGCCAAGATCCTCGCCCTGAACCTCGCCAGCATGGTCAGAGGACTCGCCCAGGTGCTCGCGACCCGTCGCCACGCCGCGCGCAAGCATCCCTATCAGGTCCGCTGGACCAGCAGCCTCTCGACCATGAAGCACACGCTTGTTCGGTTACTGATCGGCACCGTGCATCCTCCAACCACCCTGCTGACGCAGGCCGTCCTCGCGCTTTCCGATGCCGTCGAGGCGGTACGGCCAGACCGACAATTTCCACGCCTCAATCCCGGCAAGCTCAAGCCCGGATTCCACCCGGCGTACTGCCGGGCGGCTTAAGTCCATGGCATTGGTCGAGCGCCCGCCCACGTCCGTCCATGCTGATGGCGATCCCACGCTCCAGGAGGACCTTGGTGAACGCCTCGCTGGTGAACTGCACCCCTTGATCGCTGTTGAAGCGTGGTCTACTTGAGTCTCGGAAGATTGGCAGTGCATTCCATTTTTTCCTTCTGCGAAGCTCAACGAACTGCATCGGCAACCGTCCTAGGGGCCTCGGAATATCTGAAGCCCAGGAATCAATCGTAGCCCCGACATGAGCACCCCGCCCCAAGCCTCGCGCCGTGGCTGGTTTCTTGCCTCCAAGGGCGCGCTGGTCCAATCGGACAACCCTTCACAATTCCGTCAGTGACGCTAATCTCTAGATACCGTCACTGACAGGAATGCACCCATGCCCGAGCCCAAGACCCGAGGCCGCAAGCCAACCGGAAACGCCCTGACCGGCGCCGAGCGCCAGCGTCGCTACATGGAGCGTCTGAAGGCTGGCGTCAATGTCGTCAATGTCGTCACTGACGCGAATCGAGCGGAGACCCTGGAACGGGAATTGGCCCAGGCGAAGCGGACGATTGCCCAGCTACAGCAGCAGCTCGGCGCCCGTGAGCACCTGATCGAGCAGATGACCCGCGACCAGCGCCTTGCCGATGAGGCGATGACGTCGACCTGCGAGCACCGCGACCAGCTCAGCCGGATTGTCGCCAAGCTGGAGGCCAGGCTGCGCGGGCAGGAAGGGGCGACCCGGCGAGCCGAGCGCGAGTGCAAGATTCTGGCACTGCGCTTGGCCGGCACGTCGACGCGCGGGATCGGGCGCGAGCTTGGGATCAGCGACAGCGCCGTGAGGAATGCGCTCCTGCGCCACGGCGTCGGATGAACCGATCCGTCCGAAACCCGTCAGCGTGACGGGACATCTTCGGCACGACGCAGCAAGGAGCACGCCCATGGGAGCCCGATACCTGTTTGCGCTGGATCTGATCGCCCCGTCTGCCCCGCCTAAGAAGGACTCGCAGCGCGACGTCGACCTAGTGCGGGCGGCAAACCTGGCGCTCCGGCGCCAGCATGCAGACATCGAAGACCACTTTCTGTTCTTGGTTTACGGGGCCTGCGATGAGGAGACGGTCGCGCACTCTGTCCGCGCCTATGGCTTTCCGAACTGCGAGGTCCGCTTCGTCGGCGAAGATGAGGATCTGACGCCGACCGCGGACGACAGCATCGCCTTGAGCGGCGAATACGGCGAAGAGATCGGCTACGCCCTGGAGCAGTGGGTCGATAAGGCTCACCCGGGAGCCCTGCCCTTGGGGAGCATCCTCGCGCCCGATCACAGCGCGCTCGCGGCATACCGCGAGATCGAGTGGTGGTGGATCGGCTGTGAAGGCACCGACAGCGAACGACCCTGGCCCTTCGACCCGGATCAACTCGGCGCCCTGCTGCCCGCAACGCACACGTCAAGAGCAGGCACCTGGCTGGAGATCCTCGCCTTAGGGCTCGCGCTTGAAGACGCCGACTTGGAGGAGCAGCCCTACGACAGGTTCATGGTTGTCGCAAAGGTGGCCGCGCTCTGCGAGTGGCTGCATGGGTTCGAGGCTGCAAGCGGGAACAGCTACAACCACTTCGAGCCCGAGGAAGCTGTCGCAAGGCTGGCGATGAGCCCGCTCTTCATCGGCTACGAAGCGGGCAAGGTCCTGCCCGATTCCGAGAGGAGCCTACCGGAGGAAGCAGAAACCGATGAGGAAGCACTGCGAAGCGCCGTGCTCGCAGTCACAGCGCAAGCGCGCTCTGGTGTCTTGTCGGCACTGGGTGTCTTCGGCGGGGATGGGCTGCTCTTCTGGACGCTCCATGCTTCCATCTGGCCGCGCTACGACTGCCGGCTCAGCGAGGCGATGGAGAATGTCCTCGGCCTATCGTCCGTCGACTATGGTGAGATCGCCGCACCGTGGCAGTTCGTCTACGACGGCTGGCACGAGAGCGCGGAAGGGGACTACTGAAGCAAGCCCTGGTCTCTGAAGTCCCGCCGGCACCCCTGCTGTCCCGGTTGTCCCGGTCCCAAAATGCCGACCGGGACAGCCTCTAGCCCAGTAGCCACAAGGGCGCGTCCCGGTTGTCCCGCCTGTCCCGGCATTCTTGAGCGTTGGCGAGATTTTTTCGGCCGCACGAGAGTATCGACACTTTCGACACCTAGCCAGATGGCGAATGGCGAAGTCCTCTCAGGCCCCAAGCACCTGACTCGTTCAGTGGGTTTCTGCTGGCGCTGGAGGATCGAGGGAGGGTTTAGACACTTTCGACACTCCGCCGAATGGGGAGATCGGGAAATCGAGGCGCCAGAGATCCGAACCATGGAGGTACGGCAAGCCACCAGAGACCGGCTAGACCCTGCCCAAACGGCTACCAAACGGCTACAAATCGGTCAGAAAGCACAAAGGGTCACAGACCGAAATCTGTAACCCATTGTTTTATTGGCTCCCTGGGACGGGCTCGAACCGCCGACCTAGTGATTAACAGTCACCCGCTCTACCGACTGAGCTACCAGGGAATGTCGTGAGCTGGGTACTTTAGTCATCTAGGACTTTGGAGTCAAGACCCCGAGCCGGGCCGCCGTGCACGACGGAAACGCGTCGATCGGACCCTCGTCGACGAGGCCGAGCGCGCACCCGATACCAGACTCAGCCGGCCACTTTGGCGATGCGATCCAGGGCCTGCTCGAGGCTCGCGCGACTGGTGGCGATGGAGATGCGCACATGCCCGCCAAGACCGAAGGCGGAGCCTGGGACCAATGCCACGCCGGCCTTCTCGATCAGGTATTCGGCCAGCTCGAGGTCGTTGCCGACGCCGTCCAGGCGGTCAATGAGGCCCTGGACCTTGGGGAAGACATAGAAGGTGCCGTCCGTCGGGATGCATTCGATACCCGGCATCTGATTGAGCCGCTCGACGACGTAGTCGTGGCGCTCCCTGAAGGCCTTGAGCATGTCGCCGATGCACGCCTGTGGACCTTCCAGCGCAGCTTGGGCGGCGACCTGGGAGATCGAGGTCGGGTTTGAGGTGCTTTGCGACTGCACCTTCTTCATCGCCTTGATGACCTCGGCGGGACCACCGGCATAGCCAATGCGCCAGCCGGTCATGGAGTAGGCCTTGGAGACGCCGTTGAGGACCATGATGCGCGGCATGAGGTCCGGGCAGGCGTTGGCGATGTTGACGAAGGGTGCGTCGGACCAGCGGATGTGCTCGTACATATCGTCCGTGGCGATCACGACCTTGGGATAATCGCGCAGCACCTCGCCGATCGCCTCCAGCTCCTCGCGCGTATAGGCCATGCCGGTCGGGTTGGAGGGGCTGTTGATGACGACCAGACGGGTCTTGTCGTTGAGCGCCCCCTTGAGCTGCGCGGGCGTGATCTTGAATGACTGCTCGGCACCGGCGTGCACCAGCACGGGCGCGCCGCCCGCGAGCAAGACCATGTCCGGATAGGAGACCCAGAAGGGCGCTGGGATCACCACCTCGTCGCCGGGGTCCAGGATGGCCTGGGCGAGGTTGAAGAAGCTCTGCTTGCCGCCGCAGGAGACCAGGATCTGGTCGTCCTGATACTCCAGGCCGTTCTCGCGCTTGAATTTGTCGATAATGGCCTGCTTCAGCTCGGGGGTCCCGTCGACGGCGGTGTACTTGGTGAAGCCGGAGCGGATGGCCTCGATGGCCGCCGTCTTGATGTGCTCTGGCGTGTCGAAATCAGGCTCCCCGGCGCCTAGCCCGATCACGTCCTTCCCGGCGGCGCGGAGCGCCTTGGCGCGGGCAGTGATCGCGAGGGTCGCGGATGGCTTGACGGCCTGGACGCGGGCGGCGAGTTTAATGGTCATCGGCGGATGTCTCTGGGTTCCTGCTGTGGCTGGATTCGTTGCGTGCGGCTCCCAATAATAGCGAATCGACCAAGTCCCGGCACGCGGATTGACGGACCCCCGGGCGGCGCTATCAAGCCCCTCTCACAGCTTACCCAATTCCAGGATTCGCCATGTCTTCCAGGCCTTTTCAGCTCGTCTCCAAGTTCGCCCCGGCGGGCGACCAGCCGGAGGCGATCCGTCGCCTAGTGGAGGGACTCCAGGACGGCGAGGCCGCGCTCACGCTGCTCGGCGTGACCGGCTCCGGCAAAACCTTCAGCATCGCCAACGTCATCGACCAGCTCCAGCGCCCCACCTTGGTGCTGGCGCCCAACAAGACGCTGGCGGCCCAGCTCTACGGCGAGATGCGCGACTTCTTCCCGCACAACGCGGTGGAATACTTCGTTTCCTACTACGACTACTACCAGCCCGAGGCCTACGTCCCTGCCACGGATACCTATATCGAGAAGGACGCCTCCATCAACGAGCACATCGAGCAGATGCGCCTGTCGGCCACCAAGGCGCTGCTGGAGCGCAAGGACGTCATCATCGTCGCGACCGTCTCATCCATCTACGGCCTGGGCGATCCGGACGCCTATCTGAAGATGGTGCTGCTGCTCAAGCGCGGCGACATCATCGACCAGCGCGCCATCCTGCGACGGCTGGCCGAGCTGCAGTACAAGCGCAACGAGATCGAGCTCCAGCGCGGCACCTACCGGGTGCGCGGCGATGTCATCGACATCTATCCGGCGGAATCCGACGACGAGGCGGTGCGGGTGGAGCTGTTCGACGACGAGATCGAGTCCCTTGCGCTCTTCGACCCCCTGACCGGCGAGGTGCTGCGCAAGGTGCCGCGCTACACGGTCTTTCCCAAGACGCACTATGCCACCCCACGCGAGATCATCGTGAAGGCCGTCGATAAGATCAAAGTCGAGCTGAAGGAGCGCCTGGACTGGCTGCGCGACAACGACAAGCTGGTCGAGGCGCAGCGGCTCGAGCAGCGCACCCTCTTCGACATGGAGATGATGCTCGAGGTCGGCTATTGCTCCGGCATCGAGAACTACAGCCGCTATCTCTCGGGGCGCGGCCCGGGCGAGCCGCCGCCGACGCTCTACGACTATCTGCCGGCGGATGCCATGGTGGTGATCGACGAGAGCCATGTGACCGTGCCCCAGCTCGGCGGCATGTATCGCGGCGACCGTTCGCGCAAGGAGAACCTGGTCGAGTACGGCTTCCGCCTGCCCTCGGCGCTGGACAACCGCCCGCTGCGCTTCGAGGAGTTCCAGGCACGCCAGCCGCAGACCATCTATGTCTCGGCGACACCGCGCCAGTTCGAGATCGAGCACTCGGGCGCGGTCATCGAGCAGGTCGTGCGGCCCACTGGACTGATCGATCCCGAGCTAGAGGTCCGCCCTGCACTCAGCCAGGTGGACGACCTGCTCTCCGAGATCGGGCTGCGCGTGAGCGCCGAGGAGCGCGTGCTGGTAACCACCCTGACCAAGCGCATGGCGGAGGATCTGACGGATTATCTGAACGATCACGGCGTCAAGGTGCGCTATCTGCATTCGGACATCGACACCGTGGAGCGCGTCGAGATCATCCGCGACCTGCGGCTCGGGGAGTTCGACGTCCTGGTCGGGATCAACCTGCTGCGCGAGGGGCTGGACATGCCCGAGGTCTCGCTGGTCGCCGTGCTAGACGCCGACAAGGAGGGCTTCCTGCGCTCGACCGACTCGCTCATCCAGACGATCGGCCGCGCCGCCCGCAACGTCAACGGCAAGGCCATCCTCTACGCCGACACCATCACAGGCTCCATGCAGCGCGCGATCGAGGAGAGCGAGCGGCGCCGTACCAAGCAGATCGCCGCGAACGCGGCCAACGGCGTCACCCCGCAGACCATCCGCAAGGCGGTCGCGGACATCATGGAGGGCGCCACGCCGGGGGCACCCATGAAGGCGCGGCAGTATGCCAAGGTGGCGGAGGAGGTCGCCGAGTACGCCAATCTCACGCCCCAGCAGATGGCGAAACGGCTCAAGGCACTGGAGAAAGAGATGTATCAACACGCGAAAGACTTGGAGTTCGAGAAGGCCGCTGCGGTGCGCGACCAGATTCGCGAGCTCCAGGGCCGGGGCCTGGCGGCTTGAGGTTCGGCGTCAGCCCAAGGCTGCTGCCCTTTCAGCTCGCCGTCCTGCTCGCGGCCGCCTGTACGGGCGTCAGCTGCGGTCAGCCGTCCGGCTCCTGGACGACCGCGCGCCCCGTCCACGGCTACCGCGTCGTCGCCAGCTATCCGCATGACCCGGACGCCTTCACGCAGGGCCTGGCGATCCGCGACGGTCAGCTCTACGAAGGCACGGGCACCTACGGCGCGTCCGTCGTCCGACGCGTCGAGCTGACGACTGGTCGTGTCCTGCAAGAGACCCGGCTGGCGCCGGAGCTCTTCGGTGAAGGGATCACCCTGTGGGATGACCACGTCGTCCAGATCACCTGGCGGAACCACCAGGGGCTGATCTATCGGCGCGCAGATCTAACCCAGGCGGGCAGCTTCGCGCTCCCCTGGGAGGGCTGGGGCCTCACCCACGACGGCGCTCACTGGATCGCCAGCGACGGAACCGAGGTCCTGCGCTTCCTAGACCCGGAGACACAGGAGGTCGTCAAGCGTCTGCAGGTGCTCGACGAGACCCATCCGGTCCGCTACCTCAACGAGCTGGAATATGTCCGCGGAGAGATCTGGGCCAACATCTGGCACAGCGACCTGATCGCCCGCATCCACCCCGACACGGGCCAGGTCAACAGCTATGTCGACCTGCGCGGGCTCAGGCCTGGGATCGACTCCAAGAAGTCCCAGCAGGTGCTCAACGGCATCGCCTACGATGCCGATGCGGACCGGCTCTTCGTCACCGGCAAGAACTGGCCGACCCTCTATGAGATCGAGGTCTTGCCGGCAAGTACGGGTAAATAGCGCCAGGCGTTTGCACCGAGCACCTGCGACTTGGCGCCCCTGGGCGTGTCGACCTCCAGGTCAACAGCTGTCGGCCTGGAGGCCGACACTCCCAGCGTCCGAACCGCCGCCCTCATCCGGACACGTCAGCGCCTCGACCATCTCGCAGAGGAAGTGGCCGAGGACCAGATGCAGCTCCTGGATGCGGGGCGTCTCGCGCGACGGGACGGCGAGCACCCGATCGGCGCTGGGCAGCTCCGGATGTCTGGCGCCGGTAATGAGCATGGTGGTCACGCCGCGCTCGGCGGCGACCTCCAGCGCCCGCAGGATGTTGGGCGAGCGTCCACTGGTCGACAGCGCCCAGAGCACGTCGCCACGGCGTGCCAGGGCGCTGAGCTGGCGGGCGAAGACCTCGTTGAACGAGAAGTCGTTCGCCACCGCGCTCGCCGCGCTGGTGTCGAAGCCGAGCGCCACGGCGGGCAGGGCGCGGCGGGTCTTGTTGGCGAAGGGGCCGATCAGCTCGCCGCTGAGATGGGTGGCCTCGCCGGCGCTGCCGCCGTTGCCGCAGATGAAGAGCGTGCCGCCGCGATTCATGGCATCGGCCGTCAGGGCCGCCGCCTCGACCGTGGCCTCGATGAGGGCGTCATCGCCCTGGGCGGCCTCGATCAAGGCCTTGGTGGCTTCCAGGCGGGACTGGAGAATCGCCGCGAGATCGGGGCGCTCAGGCATGGCGGCGCAAGGCCTCGCCCTGGCATCGCGGGCCGCGCTCAGGACGCGCGGCCGTCGCCGCCGTCGCTGTCCTTGGCGTCTTCGGCCGCCATGCGCCGCTCGAGCTCGCGCTGCCGGCGTGCCTCCCAGACCTCCTGACGCTGGGTGACGCGGCGATCCCAAGCGCCCGCGACCTCTTCAATGGTCCGCTCGCCGAAGAGCACCTGACGGAGAAAACGATAGGAGAAGCGCAGGAGCGCCTCGTCGTCCTGCGCGACCTCGCGGTAGAGGGCTTTGGGAAGGCTGTAGGTATTGCGGAAGTTCTCACTGAGCACGAAACGCCGGAAGGTATCGAGGTCATAGGATGCCATGAAAAAGAGCCGTAGGCTCGCCTCGGGCGGACGTCCCACCGCCGGCCCAGCGGACTTCTTCTTCAGGATGAGCTGATACCACTCGCGGTTCAGGCTGTCGAAGTCCTCGCAGCCTTGCTCGGCCCGGTAGGCCGTGACGCTGAGCTCGCGGGGCCCTTCATGGCCTTTGCAATGGGCCTCCTGGACCACCGAATAGCGCTCCTCGGCGGTGGGCGCGTCCTGCTCGCGCAGTGCCAGCAGTGCGACTGGATAGTAGCGGCACACAGTGGGGCGGTCGGCGTAGATGGCACAGCCGGCGTCGCCCGCCAGCTGGAGACAGACACCCGACTCGTCCGTCTTGAGCTTGACGCCCGGAAGACCGTCCGCGTCCATCTGAAAGGGCACCGTGTGCCGGCGCAAGAGCTCGGTCGAGCTGAGGCCGAGGCGCCGCTTCAACCGCAGGATGTCATAGGGGGTGAGGGTGACATCCGCCGCCTTGCAGCAGGCATTGAAGCAGGAGATCCCCTTGTGGCAGCGGAAGCGCAGCCTGCTCTCCGCGGTCAGGGCCTGGGGCATGACCGCGCTCTTGAAGGGAATGTCGGGCTTGGTGCTCATGAGGGAGTCATGGTCTCGCCCGGCCGGCTTCTGTCAGGTGGACCAGCGCAGCGCAGTCCACCAGCGCCGGCGCGGGATTCGCTGGACTTCGCTCTCGCTTGTCCACCCGACCGATCCGAGCACCGTCATCCATTTGTTTTTCTTAGCGTCCTTCGCGCCTGTGCGGTTCGAATTTCCGATTCAAGGCTGACAGGCTCACTTGAACAGCTTGGACTTGTCGACGAGATCGACGTGGGCGCGCTTGAAGCAGGTCCAGCTCTTGGTCTCCTTGTCGTAGACCGAGTTGACGAAGCACTTCCAGTTCTCCTCGTCGATGCGGTTGTGATCCATCCGATAGTAGAAGCCGGGATAGCGGCTCTCCTCGCGGAACTGGATGTGCTTCATGTGGGCCTCGGCCGTGAGGATTCGGTGAGTGTTCTCCCAGGCGCGGAGCAGCTCGTGGAGGTCCTTCGCACGCATCGCTAAGGCGTCTTCCTTCAGCATCTCTAGCTTCTGCTCGGCCACGTCCAGCATCCGGGCGTTGGTCTGATAGAGGGTCGAGATGCCGGCGACGTACTCGTCCATGATCTTCTGCAGCCGCAACTGGAGCATCTTGGGCGTGATGTAGCTGGGATTGACGTCGATCGTGGTGGTGTCGTCCCGATGCTCCAGGAAGTTGCGCGCCGGGCGACAGATGGCGTCGACCAACTCCTGCACGGAGTCGGCCAGCTCGGGCTGGTGGTCCCTGTTGTCCAGGCAGTACTGGACCATGGCCTTGGCCGCGATCCGGCCCTCGGCATGGGAGCCCGACGAGAACTTGTGGCCTGATGCCCCCACTCCGTCGGCGGCGGTGAAGAGCCCCCGGACCGTGGTCATGGAGCGGTAGCCCCAGCTCCAGCCGGAGGGCAGGTGCTTAGGTATCTTGCCGGCGTCCGGGTGCTCCTCATCGGTCGGCGCACCCAGATCCTCGGGGCCGGACACCCAGAGGCCGCAGCAGCCGGAGTGGGAGCCGAGCAGATAGGGCTCGGTCGGCATCAGCTCCGAGCTCTTCTTCTCCGGCTCGACGTTCTCGCCCGCCCAGACGCCGGCCTGGCCGATGCACATGTCGAGAAAGTCCTCCCAAGCCTCGGCCTCGAGGTGCTTGATCTCCTTGGGGGTCATGGTCTCGGCCAGCTTGCCGAGCGCCGTGATGGTATCCATGTAGATGGGGCCGCGACCCTCGCGCAGCTCACGCAGCATCATGTGATTGCGCAGACAGGTCGCCGGGACGGCGGCCTGCCCATAGGGCGGATAGGCGTCCAGCAGCTCCCTGTTCTTGTCCATGTAGACCTCGCCGTAGGCGTTGACGGCCTTGGCCTTGAAGAGCAGAAACCAGGCGCCGACCGGGCCATAGCCGTCCTTGAAGCGCAGGGGCACGAAGCGGTTCTCCATCATGGTCAGCTCGGCGCCGGCTTCGGCGGCCATGGCGTAGGTGGAGCCGGCGTTCCAGACCGGATACCAGGTCCGGCCGATGCCCTCACCCACCGAGCGCGGACGGAAGATGTTGACGCAGCCGCCGGCGACCAGCAGACAGGCCTTGAACCTGTAGACGTAGATTTTGTGCTCGCGGACCGAGAAGCCGACGGCGCCGGCGATGCGGCCCTTGTCGTGCTTGTCGTTGACCAGCCTCACGATGAAGACGTGCTCCTGAATCCGCTCGGCGCCCAAGGCCTTCTTGGCGGCCTCGGCGACGATCGGCTTGTAGGACTCGCCGTTGATCATGATCTGCCACTTCCCGGATCGGACCGGCTTGCCGCCGTCCGCCAGGCGCTTGACCTCGTCGCCGGGCTGCTTCCAGATCGGGAGCCCCCACTCCTCGAAGCGATGCACGGAGTCGTCGACGTGGCGCCCCAGGTCGTAGACCAGGTCGTCGCGCGTGATGCCCATGAGGTCGTTGGAGACCATGCGCGCGTAGTCCGCCGGGTCCTGCTGGCCCAGATAGGTATTGATGGCGGACAGCCCCTGGGCCGCGGCCCCGGAGCGTTCCAAGGCGGCCTTGTCGACGAGCTTCACGCTCAGATCGACGCCCTGCTCCCTGGCCGCCTCCAGCCAGGGGCCGATCTCATAGGCGGCACCGCAGGCGCCCATGCCGCCGCCGATGATGAGGATGTCGACCACTTCCTCGACGATCTCGGGGGTTCCGAATGTGCCAGCCATGTCGACTACCTCGGTGCGATTCTCTTGGATCTTACTTGCGGATCAGCTCTTCCGGCTTGCCAGGCTTCTGGACGCCGCCGAGCGTGAAGAAGCCGGGCTCGCCGATCTTGGCGAGGTCGGCGGCAGGCTTGGAGGCGTAGGGGTCGATGGAGCCTTCGGCGGTGGTGCGAACGGGAAACTTGAAGCGCTTGGTGTTGCCATTGCGGAGCTTGATGCTCCACATGATGGATTCGGCGTTGCGCTGCGGCTGCACCGACCCTCCCAGGGGGACGACGTCGGCATAGTGCCGGCATTCGATGGCCTGCTGAGGACAGCTCTTGACGCAGGCGTAGCATTCCCAGCACTGCTCGGGCTCTTGGTTGAAGGCCCGCATGGCGTGACCTGTCTCGGAACCGTCCTTGTCGAGTTTCATGAGGTCGTGGGGGCAGATATACATGCAAGCGGCCTTGTCTCGGCTCTTGCAGCCATCGCACTTGTCGGTATGCACGAAGGTTGGCATAACGCTCGATCTCCTGGGGCTGAGTGGCGAGCGCGTGCCACCCAAGCCCGTGGTTGCGGAAGGCGGCTCTGCGCCCCCGCAGGCGCCCCTGACTCCGGGGCCCGAATTGATAGCGCATCCGCGCCTTGCCGACTCAGGCCAGCAGCCCGCCCGGCGTCCTCGGCAAGCTGCAGCCTGAGCCGAAACGTCATCACCGCACGATTGGGGGACGGAGGCTAGGCATTCGCCGATAGGAGGTCAATACGGGATTTCGGACTGCCTCCGCCCCAAATCGAGCGGCCAGCTTCCAGGCATCAGGCTCCAGCATTGGGAAATCAGCCCCTTGCCGGATCTTCCGGCCGCACGGCCGCTCACCCCTTGGGGGACTTGTAGGGCGCCCGAAAGCAGCTCCAAACCAGAGCGCTTGACCGGCTGCTGGTGGCTCGCACCGCTTTCCAGGTTCATAAAACCGCGCCATTGCGGCATTCTGTCTGACGCAACGACACCAGCTGCGAGGCGCTCCTAGCGAGGAGCGCCCGCCGAGTGTCCATGGAGTTGAGCACCTATCGTGAGCACCTATCGAGTGAGTCGAGAGCAATGATGAAACAGGCTTCCAATTGGCTCCTGATCGGGGCCTTGTGTGGCTTCTTGAGCGTCGCCCTGGGCGCCTTCGGCGCACACGGGCTCAAGGACAGGATCGACCCGCAGCTGCTGGCGAACTGGGACACCGCGGCGAGCTATCTTGGGCTGCATGCCGTGGCCATCCTGATCAGCGGCCTGGTACTGCTCAGCGCCCCCGAGGCCCGCTGGGTGCGAGGGGCGGCAGCGGCCTTTCTGGTCGGCGTAACGCTCTTCAGCGGGAGCCTCTTCGTGATGGCGCTGACTGGGGTGCGCGCGCTCGGCATGATCACGCCAATCGGCGGCGTCTCGCTGCTCCTGGGCTGGGTGCTGCTGGCCCTGGGCGCCTGGCGGCTGCGTCGGCTCGAGCGCTGAGCAGGCCGTCCGATGCGAGCGCCCCGGATCTTCGTCGAGACGACACTCACCCTTGGCGAGGCGCATCCGCTCCCGGCCGCGCAGACACGCCACATCTGCCAGGTCCTGCGCCTGACGGCCGGCGACCGCCTGATCCTCTTCAACGGCGACGGACATGACTATGACGCGCGCCTTGCCGAGACCGAGCGGCACCGCGCGACCGTCGTCATCGAGGGGTACGGCGATGCCGAGCCGGTCCCGCCGCTGGAGATCCGGCTGGCGATCGGTATCTCCAAGGGCGAGCGCATGGATTTCGCGCTGCAGAAGGCGGTCGAGCTTGGTGTCGACCAGGTCACACCGCTCTTCACCAAGCGGAGCCAGGTCAAGCTCGACGGGGCAAGACTCGACAAACGCATGGAGCATTGGCGGGGCGTCGTCATCTCCGCCTGCGAGCAAAGCGGCCGGCGGCGGGTCCCGCTGCTGGACCCTGCCCAGCCTTTCGGCGCCTGGCTGGAAACACAGCGCGAAGGGGGACTTCAGCTCGATCCGGGCGCGGCGACGGCACTGCCCGGGCTCACCCCGCCGGACACCCGCGTCACGCTGCTTATCGGACCCGAGGGCGGCCTGGATCCCAAGGAGCGGGCGCTGGCCGAGGCGCGGGGCTTTCTGGGCGTGCGCCTCGGTCCGCGGATTCTGCGAACCGAGACGGCACCACTGGCCGCGATCGCGGTGATTCAGGCGCTCTGGGGCGATTTCAGAGGCGCCTGAGACAGGCTACTCGGCTGCCGCATGCTCATTGAGCAGAGAGCTGATCTCGTCGAGCAGCTCGGATTCCTGATAGGGCTTGCCGAGATAACGGTTCACGCCGAGCTGCATGGCATAGTCGCGGTGCTTGGCCCCGGTCCGCGAGGTGATCATGATGATCGGCAGATGCTGCAGGCGCTCGGAGCGGCGGATGTGGCGCGTCAGCTCGTAGCCGTCCATGCGCGGCATCTCGATGTCGAGCAGCAGCACGTCCGGCAGACGCTCGTCGAGCAGCGTCAGGGCCTCGACACCGTCCTTCGCCGTCAGTACCTCCAGGCCCTGACGCCTCAGCAAGCGGCTGGTCACGCGGCGGACGGTCAGCGAGTCGTCGACCACCATGACGCAGGGCACCTCCGCCGCGGCCTCTTCGTGCGCGGCCATGGGCACCGGCTTGTAGTCCTGGACGGCACCGGAGCGCAGCAGCGCCAGGGCATCGAGGATGAGCGCGACCCGGCCGTCCGGCAGGATGGTGCCGCCGCTCAGCCAGCGCACGCCGGCAAGCTGCGGCCCCAGGGGCTTGACGAGGATGCGCTGGCTCTCCAGGAGATTGTCGACCTGGAGTGCGACGCGCTGATCGCCGAGCCGCGCCAGCAGCAGCGGCAGCGAGCGGCGCTCGCCCAGCTCCGGCTCCTGACCGGGCTCGAGCACGCTGCCGAGATAGATGACCTTGTACTGATGGCCGCGCGCCGTGAAGGTCTTGCTGTCATCGGCATAGATGGCCATCAGCTCGTCATGGTTGATGCGCGCGGCGCCTTCTACGGTGCTATGGGGGACCGCGTACATGTTCTCGCCGGCGGAGACCAGGAAGGCCTCGATGATGGCGAGCGTCAGCGGGAGTCGGATAGTGAAGCGCGCGCCCTTGCCCGGGAAGGACTCGAGCGAGATGGAGCCGTTGGCCGCCTTGATCTCGGAGGCGACGACGTCCAGACCGACACCACGGCCGGAGATCTGGGTCACCTTGCCCGATGTCGTGAAGCCCGGCTCTAGAATGAACTGCAGCAGAGCCTCGTCCGGGAGCTTGGCATCCTCCGCCATGAGACCGCGCGAGATGGCCTGCTTGCGGATGGCCTCCAGGTCCATGCCCTTGCCGTCGTCGCTGAGGCTGATCACGGCGTCATTGCCTTCGCGCCGCAGCGCCAGCGTCACCATACCCGTCGCCGACTTGCCCTTGGCAACGCGGGTCTTGGTGTCCTCCAGGCCGTGGTCGACGGCATTTCTCAGTAAGTGCTCGAGCGGCGCGGTCAGGCGATCCAGGATGGTACGGTCCAGCTCGACCTCGGGGCCGATCACCTCGAGCCTGGCGGACTTGCCAAGGCTGTCGGCGGTCTGCCGAACCAGGCGATGCAAGCGGGGCACGACCTGAACGAATGGAACCAGGCGGGTCCGCAAGAGCCCATCCTGCAGATCGTCCGCGAGACGCGCCTGCTGGGTCAGCAGATGCGTGAACTCGCGCTGATAGCCGCCGAGCATCTCCTTGACGCTGATCAGGTCGTTGACCGTCTCCGCAAGACTGCCGGAGAGCTGCTGCAGACGCGAAAAGCGGTCCAGCTCGAGGGGGTCGAACTCCTTGTCGTACTCTGATGTTGCACCACTGCGCTCGAAGCGGTGGAGAATCTGCGCCTGGGTCTCGATCTCGAGCAGACGCAGCTGCTCGCGCAGGCGAACGACGGTCTGGTCCAGCTCGCCGAGTCCGAAGCCCAGCTGGCCGTTACGCTGCGTCAGCCGACCGCGATAGATGCTGATCTCGCCAGCATGGTTGACCAGGCGGTTGAGGAGATCGGAGCGGACGCGGATCTGCGGCGCGACGGAAACAGCTGCACCTTCGCGTGCAGCGGCTTGCTCGGCGGGCTGCGCCTGGATTGGGGCTGCGGAAGCGACGTCGGCCGGCTCCGGCGACGGCGCCGGCCGCATGGTCGCGACGTCCGGCTCGGCCACGGCTCCCGCGGTTTCCTCGTCGGGCGAGCGCGAAAGCTCCTCCACCAAGGACGTCATGCGCGGGATCGGCGCCCCCTGCTCGAGGGCGTCGACCTGGGTTGCGATGGTATCCACAGCGCGCTGGGCCAGCTCGAGCGTGGTGTCGGTGACCACGCTCTGATCTTCCCCCAGGGCCTTCAAACGGGTTTCGAGCGCATGGCTCAGGTCGCCGATCGCCGAAAGTCCCGTGAGTCGAGCGCTGCCCTTGAGGGTGTGCAGCAAGCGGTTGATGCCGTCCAACTGACCGACATCCTGGGGCGTGAGCTGCCAGTTGCGGAATTGGGTGTCGAGATTGTCCAGCAGATCGCGGGCGTCCTCGAGGAAGAGTGCGGCAAGATCTGGATCGGGCGCTGCCTGAGCCTCTTCCGCCAGGACGGGAGGCTCCGGTCTGGGCTCTGGCTCGGGTGCTGGCTGCTCCGCCTCCACCAGCTCCGCCGGCGCCTCGGCGGCCGGCTCCTCCGGCTCTTCGGAGAGCCGGTCTCCGATCTCGAGCTCTTCCTCGGCCTCGATCCCAGCCGCCTCTTCCGACGGCTCGGCGGACACCTCGGCCGGCGGCGCCTCCTCGACCTGCGGCTCGGCCGGCGCCGGGACGAGGGGCTCGAGCAGGTCGATCAGCTCGGTCAGGGTCGCGGCGCCGGCCCCCAGCTCGGGAAGCTCGTCGACACGGCGCTCCACGCCGTCGATGGCCCGCCGGAACAGACCGAGCAGCGGCTCGTCGAGCGACGCGCCCCCGGAGCTCAGCGGCTTGACGCAGAGCTCGAGCGCCTTGGTGACGCGCGCGATGGAGTCGATGCCCGACATGCGGGCGCTGCCCGTCAGCGTATGGAGGGCGCGCTGCACCGGCTCGCCGATCTGGGGCTCGCCGGCATCGACGCGCTCCAGGAAGGCACGCAGCTCGGCGAGATGCTCGTGCGTCTCGTCCTGGAAGATCCGCAGCAGCTCCTCGTCGGCGAGGAAGAGGCTGTCGTGGTCGGTGACCTGCTCGGCGAGCTGCGCCAGCGTCGAGTCGGACGGCGCGCCCTCGGCGCCAAGGTCGGAGATCGCCTCCGAGTCTGGTGCTCCCTTGAGCCTACCGCTCAAGGCATCGGTACGAGACACATAGGGCTCGATGTCGAACAGACGACCCGCGGCCTCTGCGCTCAGCAAGTCCGGCAGGATGCCAACGGCGTCCGAGACGCAGGCGATCGTCTCCTCGGGGGGAAAGTCCTCCGACTCGATCAGACCATTGAGCAGCGATTCGATGGCTTGCGCCAGCGCGGCCACCTGCTGCGCGCCGACGAGCCGGCCACTCCCCTTGAGCGTATGGAAGCTGCGGCTCAGGGTCTGCAGGGCCTCGGTGTCATGAGGATTGGCTTCCCAGCGCGCGAAGTGCGTCTGCGCGGACTCGGTCTCTTCCGCGGCCTCCTCCAGGAAGATCTCCATGAACTCGGTATCGGTCTCCTCGCCCGCGGCGAGATCGACACTGTTTTCGATGTCCTCGATGATCGGGGGCGGTGCCAGGGCGGCCTCTTCCGGCTCGATGGCTGGCGCGCTCTCCGGCTCGCCCATCTCGATGCTGTCCTCGGGCAGCTCGCCCAGCTCGGCGTAAAGGACTGAAATCGATTTGCCGGCGCGATCGATCAGGGTCTCGCCGAGCGGCATGGGCGCTTGGAGATGCCCGATGTAGAGCTCCAGGCCGGCAACGGCGTCGGCCAGGTGCTCGAATTGCGATTCGGTAGGCGTCTGACCGGGCAGCATGAAGCCCCTGCGCACG
Source organism: Thiorhodococcus minor (assembly GCF_010820565.1). Taxonomy (GTDB): domain Bacteria; phylum Pseudomonadota; class Gammaproteobacteria; order Chromatiales; family Chromatiaceae; genus Thiorhodococcus; species Thiorhodococcus minor. Next base: position 17,514 of record NZ_JAAIJQ010000014.1, read on the forward strand.
ATGGTGCCGATGGTCTCGGCCAGATCCGCGGCCGGATTCTCGCCCAAGATCCTCAGCGCGCCCGAGACGCTCTGCAGATGCCCGTTCATCGGCTCCAGGACCTCGGGTGCACCCTGCTCCGTCTGCCAGGTGGCGATGGCCTCCTTCACCCGCAGCAGCTCGTAGCCCGCCTCACGCAGGGTTGCGGAGAACAGCTCGGTCAGGTCCATGTCGGGCGCGATGATCTGCTCGGCATTCGGCGTACGGTGCCCCGCGTAGGCCAGCAGAACGGCCTCGATGCCCAGCAGCTCCATGGCGTAGGATTCCAGGCGTGCGTTGTCCACGCCCAGATCGCCGTCGAGCAGCGACTCGAAATTATCGGCGAGCGTGCGCAAGCGTGCCGGGAGATTGCCGACCTCGACGTCGTCCATGGTCGCCGCCAAGCGGCGCAGGGTCTCGCTGAAGCGCGCCACGGCGCCCGCATCCAGCTGCTCGCCATGGGTGATGAGGTCGAACTGCTCCTTGAGCGCGCCGAACTCGCCGAGCGCGGCCATGGCGAGCGCGGCGACGGCCTCGTCGCCCTCTGCCGCCGCGGCTTGGCCCCCGTCGGCGGAGAGCCCAGCCTGGCTCTCGCCATAGCGGATCTTGAGCTCACCCATCACGGCGGCCTCGACGCCGGCCTCGGTAAGCGCCGTGAGCAGCTGCTCGATCAAGGTCTTGGTGTCGACCTCCGGCCACTGCGGCGGGCGCTGGCTCAATGGCTTGAGGGCCCAGTCGAGATGCCCCAGGAGCGTGCGCGCGGCCGGCCCGGTCTGAATGCGACCGTCCTGCAGCGCCTCGGTGAAGACCTCGGCGAGGCGAAAGAGGTCCGCGAGCAGCCCCTCCTTGAGATAGTCGTGGAGCTGATGGAAGAGACTGGTCAGGTGCAGCAGACCTTGGCTCTCGGTGTCGCCCTTGTACCACTCGACCAAATGACGATGGAACTGGGGACGCACCTGGCGCATGACCTCGGCGAGGATGTCCAGCTCCTCCGGAACCCATTGCGAGTCGCCGTCGCGATCGACGGCGGCGAAGGCCAGCAGCTCGGAGTGGCTCAGCGGGAGCCGGTCGCAGGCGGCGCGCACCTCGTTGAGAATGGACCAGAGACTGAGCGGCGGCTCATCGAATCCGGCATCCAGGCGATCGAGATGATTGGTCAGCTGATCGAGCGCCTGCCCCAGGACGGCGATGGTCCCCTGCGGGACCTCGACGTCGGTATCCGCGATCCGCTCGGCGAGCAGGGTCATCTCCTCGGCGAGACGCGCTGGGGTCGTGAGCTGCAGCGCCAGCAGCACGCCCTGCACCTGCTCGAGCGCCCGCGCCACGGGTGCCAGCTCCGTCTGAGACTCGGATACCCCGCCCGCCGCGACGAGATCGCGAACCGGCCGAAGGGTCTCCCCGATCTCGCCCTTGACCCACTTGAGGCCGCCAACCACCTTCTTATCTGCCATTGGACCGCGACTCGTGGTCAGTCTGTCCGCAACTATGGGAGCCGGAAGCCGGCAACCGATTTCTCAAGCTCGCTCGAGAGGTTCGCGAGCTCTTCGACCGACTCAGCAGCCCTTCTGGTGCCATCGTTGTTCTCCTCTGTGATGGCGCGGATGGCCTGCACCGTGTCGTTGATCTCGGCGGCCTGACGCGACTGGCGCTCCGAGGAATCCGCGATCCGCTTGGTCAGCTCGGCGATGTAGGCCGAGACGTTCTCGATCTCGCGCAGCGCGTCGCCCGCGTTCTCCGCCAGATTGGCGCCCTCCACCACACCCGCGGTACTGCCCTCCATGGAGCTGACCGCCTCGTTGGTGTCCGCCTGGATGGTGCGCACCAGCACCTCGATCTGCTTGGTCGCGTTGCGTGAGCGCTCGGCGAGACGCTGAACTTCGTCCGCCACCACGGCGAAGCCTCGGCCCGCCTCGCCCGCCATGGCGGCCTGCATGGCCGCGTTCAGGGCGAGAATGTTGGTCTGGTCGGCGATGTCGTCGATCAGCTCGACGATCTCGCCGATCTCCTGCGAGCTCTCGCCCAGCCGCTTGATGCGCTTGGAAGTCTCCTGGATCTGCTCGCGAATCGCGTCCATGCCCTGGATGGTGTCGCGCACCGTCTGCGCGCCGCGACCGGCGACCTCGACGGAGCGCGAGGCGACTTCCGCCGACTCGCCAGCGTTGCGCGCGACCTCGTCGATCTGCACCGTGAGCGACTGGACCGCCGCGGACGCCTGGGTGATCTGCAGCGATTGCACGCCACTGGCTTCCGCCAGGCGTGCCGCGATGGCCCGACTGTCCTGCGCCGAGCCCGAGACCTTCGCCGCCGTCTCGTTGATGGTGGTGACCAGGCCGCGCAGGGCCTCGATCGCGTAGTTGAAGGCATCGGCGATAGCACCCGTCTTGTCCTCCGTCACCGTCGCCTCGACCGTCAGATCGCCATCCGCAAGATCGCCAAGCTCGTCGAGCAGACGCAGGATGGCGCGCTCGTCGCGCTCGGTCTGGGACTTGGAGGCCGTTTCGCGGCGCTTGGCCTCTTGCAGCGAGAACATGACGAGGAAGGCCAAGCTGAGCAAGGAGAGGACGGCGAACAGCAGCACAGCTCCGGCACCCAAGGGATAGCCGAAGAGCAAGAACTGACGCCCCGCGCCCTGATACTCGTTGATCAGGGTCTCCAAGGCTTCTTGGAGACGTGTCGCGGCGGCCTGCATCTTCGGCAGCAGGGCAATCGTCGGGCGCACCTCCTCGAGTCCCGACAGCAGCTGGTCGGCAGCTGGACTCAACGCGTTATAGGCCTGGGAGACCGCCGCGAGGGCGGCCCGGGAGCCGCGCCCGCCGTCAGATCTTGCGTTGGCCTGGCTGGTGAGTGTCTCGAGCTGCTGAGAGAAATCGTCGCGCGCCGATTCGAAGCCGGCAACCGCGTCCGCGTCCTGACCTGCGCTCGACGCGATCCGATCCAGCGCCGCTTCCATGCGGTCGAGGCGCGCGACTTGCAGACCGCCCTGATAGGCCTGGGTGGCTGGCGCCCCTTCCGCTGCGATCCGAGACGCGGCCTCGGCCATGGCGTTTCGCACCTCGGGAAAGGCCGCCCGGATTTCCTCGATCCGCGCCGCGACTGCACGCAGCTGATCCTGCGAGCCCAGCACCTGATCAACGGCCGTGCTCAGGGCGCGCCAGGTCTTTTCGGCGCCGCCGATCGCCGCCTTGAAACGCTCGGTCGCCGCCTGCCGGGTCGCGTCTTCGGTACCTGCCTTCAGCTCGGTGATTCCAGCCTCGAGCGCCGCCTGCTGCTCGCGGAGCTGCCGCAAGGCCTCGGCATCGCCGGCAACGGCGCCCTTGGCGGAGCCCACCAGCTCCTGCGTCAGGGTCTCTTGAGCCCCCGTGGCGACGGACTGACGGGCGTTCAGCTCGTCGATGTGCACGAGCTGCATGTAGCTATAGAAAGCGAGCGCAGCCATCAACAGCGCGCTCAGCGTCAGAAGTACGGTGGTTATGACTTGAGGTCCACCGATGCCGGGCCTACCCATTCTCATTGTTAATCGCTTCGCCATCTGGTACCGACTCCCGGTGCGTGTCTAACTGAGCTTTATCGTTCTGTGCGCTCGAGCTCAAGGGCGCCCGGCGTCCCTGAGCCTTCGATCATCCTGCGCGCATCCACGAAAAGAATATCGCCCTGCGCCCAATCCCGCAGGTCATGCCGCCGCATTGAACAGCGGATCACCCATCATCCGCCCCAAACGGACCACTGGAAGCGGACTAGCGTCGAGGAGATAGGAGGCGTCGACGTAGGGGCGGGCCGGTCCGAGCGCATCCGAGACTTCGTTCACCCGATCCCCGTTCTTGATGTAGCGCATACCGATGGCCTCCGAGACGAGCAGCCCGCAGGGCATCTCCTCCTGACGCACCACGAGCACGCGCTCGCGGCGACGCACCGCATCGCGCCCGCGCTCGGAGTCCTTGCTCTGGCGCCTTGGCTTGGGCTTGGCGCCGTCAATGAGGGCAGCAAAGTCGTAGATGGGCAGCAGCGTTCCGCGGTTGTTGGCGACGCCCAGCAGCCAGTGCTTGGTCCCGGGCACGCGTGTGACCTCGGCTGGCAGCTCGAGGACCTCGGCGATCTGCTCCAGGGGTGTCAGGAAGAGCTGTTTGTTGACCCGGAAGAGGACCGCCGCCCAGCTATCGGGTGGCCTCGCCTCGTCTGGAAGGCCGGCGGCGCGCGCGCGACAGCGGGCGTCGAGCTTGTGGATCAGCTCGTGGAGAGCGCTTCGGGATTTGTCGCTCCTAGGCATCTGGGCCGCCGTCCAGGAGCTCGGCGATCCGCTCCAGCAGACGCTGACGGTCGACCGGCTTGGCCATATAGTCGGTCGCGCCTTGGCGCATGCCCCAAGTGCGGTCCGTTTGCATGTCCTTGGTGGTCACCATGATGATAGGCGTGCCCCCGATCTCGGGATCCTTGCGGATCAGGCGCGTGGCCTGATAACCGTTGAGCACCGGCATGATGACGTCCATGAGGATAAGGTCCGGCTTGATGCTGCGAGCCGCCTCGACGGCCTCTTCGCCGTTGGTCGCCGTCTCGACCTCGTAGCCGGCCTTCATCAAGGTGCTGGTGAAGATCCGCGTCTCCGTGGGGGAGTCGTCGACCACGAGGATGGTCGCGCCCTGGGCCTTGGCGTCCGCGGCGCTCGGCGCTTTGGCCGAGGGCGAGCTTGATTTTCGGAAGAAGCGTCTCATTGGCGTGCTTTGGAGATCATCGGCGATTGGTCCCTAAGCAGCTCGCCCGAGGCGACGATCGCACATCAGGGGCTGCGGCAAGTTCGCGCTCGAAGCGAGCGCGGACGCTCAGGCTCCGGACTGACCCTGGTCCGCTCTCTCGGGGAGGTTGGCCCGCACGGCCCCCAGCAGCTCGTCACCCGTGAAGGGCTTGGAGAGATAGAGCTGGGCGCCCACCAAACGTCCCTTGGCGCGATCGAAAAGCCCATCCTTGCTCGATAGCATGACAACGGGCGTATGCTTCAACATTGGATTGCTCTTGATGAGGGCACAGGTGTGATACCCATCGAGCCGCGGCATCATAATGTCGACGAAGACGAGGTCCGGCTTGAAGCTGACGACCTTGCCCAGGGCCTCGAAGCCGTCCTCCGCGACGCAAACCTCGCAGCCCGCCTTCTTGAGCATGGTCTCCGCGCTGCGGCGGATGGTCTTGCTGTCGTCGATGACCAGGACTCTGGCGCCACGCAAGTCAGAATTATCCTTCATGATTCCGTCACGCTTGCGGCCAGGCGCCGCGGCGAGTTAGAGGACGGTTGCTCGTGGCTGTGAGTTGTACCATGTTAGCCTCGGCGCAGCGTAGCGAACGACGTCACCTTTCTGGCAACTAAAGTCGGATGATAGCAACTCCTCGCCCTCTCGGCCGACTCCCACACCAGGGCGTCCCTGTGTACGGCCCATCCCTGGCCGATCCTAGAATCGGCGGCCGGTGCCCGCAAGCAAGAAGCGCCCGGACCCGAATCCGCCCTCACGTCGTAAGAGCGTCGCGCAATGAGTATTGACATCGGCTTCCTGATGGATCCCATCGGCTCAATCAATATCAAGAAAGACAGCAGCTTCGCCATGATGCTGGCAGCCCAAAGACGCGGCTGGACGCTTTGGTACATGGAGCTTGGCGATCTCTTGATGCTCGAGGGGCAGGCCATGGCCCGGATGCGCCCCGTCGAGGTGGCGGACGATCTTGGCGAGTGGTTCCGTTTCGGCGAGGAGCATGTCGTCCCGCTCGCTCGGCTCGATGTCCTCATGATGCGCAAAGATCCTCCGTTCAACATGGAGTACATCTATGCGACCTACATCCTGGAGCTAGCTCAACAAGCCGGGTGCCTGGTTGTCAACGATCCGCGCGCATTGCGAGACTCCAATGAGAAGGTGTTCACAAATGCCTTCCCAATGTGCACGCCACCGACGCTCATCACGCGGCAGCTCGGAGACATCCGCGCCTTTCAGCGTCAACAGGGCGACATCATCCTCAAGCCGCTCGACGGCATGGGTGGGGCATCAGTCTTCTTGGCCCGTCCCGGGGACGCCAACCTCAGCGTCATCGTCGAGACATTGACACGACATGGCCAAGCCTACTGCATGGCTCAGCGCTTCATTCCAGAGATCCGCGATGGCGACAAGCGCATCCTCATGATCGACGGCGAGCCGATCCCTTATTGTCTCGCGCGCATTCCCGCGACTGGCGAGATGCGCGGTAACCTGGCCGCGGGCGCCTCGTCCGAAGCTCGCGCGCTGACCGAGCGAGACCGCTGGATTGCTGGGCAGGTCGGGCCGGAGCTGCGCGCGCGCGGCATCCTCTTCGCCGGGCTCGACGTCATCGGCGACTATCTCACCGAGATCAACGTCACCAGCCCGACCTGCATTCGGGAGCTGGACGCGGCCCACGGCTTGGACATCGGTGGCGCACTGATGGACTGCATCCAGGGCGAGCTCGAGGCGCCGGGGCGAGGCTCGCCTCCAGGGCGATCCACGGACGCCTAGCGGGCTGATCTGCTAGCCTGCCCATGATCTGTTAGCCTGCCCAATGGCGAAGAGGCGGCGAGCGGCGCGGCCGATTCGCCGTGAAACGGAAACGGCGGCGATCGCCCGCGCATCGCCGCCCATGCGCCGAGCACACCAGATCCAGATACGGCCGCGCGACATGCTCGCGCCCCGTAGCGTCACCAACACTGAGGAGCGACCCTATGCTGTTCTCGTCGTGGCCCTCGAACGGCTCAATGCCTCGCGTCTGGCTTGGAGTCATGCTCTTGGCGGCATGCGCGATCGGCGGCTGCCAGGACAAAACGCCGGTGATCTTGGCACAGCTCGACGCCTTCGGCGGACAGGTCGACGTCAGTCTCGTTGGCGTCAGCGAGGAGCAGGCGCAGCAGGCCTCGGCCATCATCGCGCAGGACTTCGCCTTCCTGGAGCGCGACTGGACGCCGGGCAGCTTCGGGCAGCTCGACCGCGTCAACCGTCTGCTGGCGACTGGAGAATCCTTCGTCGCGCCGCCCTCCTTGCGTCCCCTGCTGGAGCAGTGCAAGCACTACGAGCGGCTCAGCGCGGGTCTCTTCAACCCAGGTATCGGCAAGCTCATGGCGCTGTGGGGATTTCACGGCGACCCGCCGGCAAAGCCTGTCCCACCTTCGGCGCAGGCCATTGCTGCGCGAGTCTCGGCCAAGCCGAGTCTCGCGCAGCTCGAGATCCAGGGACTGCAACTGAGATCGACGAATCCTCAGCTCATGCTGGATCTGGGGGCCATCGCACCGAGCTACGCGATCGATCTCGCCATGGAGCATCTCATGGATCTCGGTGTGCGTAACGCAATGATCCAGACCGGCGGCGAGCTGCGGGCGATCGGCGATCGCAGTGGACAACCCTGGCGCATCCCCATCCGCCGCCCGAGCGGCTCGGGCGTCTTCGCCATCCTCTCGATCCGCGGCGACGAAAGCATGGTGACGCGCGCCGCCTATGACCGCAATTTCATCTTCGAGGGCAAGCTCTATCACGCCATCATCGACCCACGCACGGGCCGCCCCGCGGATCAGGTCCGCTCCGTGACCGTCGTGCGGGACTCTGTCTTTGCGGGGGCCGCCACCGCGACGGCGCTCTTCGTCGCCGGCCCGGAGCGCTGGGCGGCGATCGCGCAGCAGATGGACGCGCGCTATGTCGTCCTGGTGGATGCGGCAGGTCGCGTGCACATGACGCAGGCCATGGCGGACCGCATCGAGCTCGTCGACAGCGACGAGGAGATTCTCATCGCCAAGGACGCGGTCGCCCGCCTCGCCGCCACACGATCGGGGCTCTAGCCATGACGGGGTATGCGCATTCCCTGGAGCCACCCGCTCTGCTGAATCCGCCACCCAGGACGCGCATGCAGGGTCCCTTCGTATCGGCCTTGGCGGCGGCGGGACTGCTGCACCTCGCACTCATCCTCGCCATTTCCTTCGCCCCGCCCGAGCCCGAGCCAAGCCCTGAAAGCACCCTGGAAGTGGTGATCTTCAAAGAGTCGGGCGAGACGACGCTCCAGCCGAGGCCGGATTCCGCGCTTTCGCAGATCAGCAGGGTTGGAGAATCCGTGCTCGGCGACGCGGCGGAGACGCATTACGGGGACTCGACACAGGAAGCTGAGGCGGAAGCCCCTGCGGACGCTCCGGCCGACGCGGCACAGCCGACGCCGACACCCGCGGAGGATTCCTCACCCTTGGAAGCCTCCGCGCCGCTGCATAGCGTCGCCCTCAGCAACGCGGACGCGGAGCCACGGGTGACGACATCGCTCATCCCGGTCGAGAAAACCGCGCCCGTGCTGGCGGCACAGAGCGCGTCCGAGATGGCACCTGTCCCGGCGACGCAGGCGTTGGCGGACACGGAGACGCGTGTGGACGCGGCGCAGATCCTGGCCAGCCGCAGCCTGGAGATCGCGCGACTGACCGCAAGCCTGGAGGCCAAATCCGAAGCCTATGCCAAACGGGTGCGCCGCAAGTCCATCAGCGCCAGCACTCGCGAGCTCAGCTACGCGAGCTACCTGGGGGCATGGGCCCGCAAGGTCGAGCGCATCGGCAACATCAACTATCCCCAAGCGGCCAAGGAGCAGCGCGTCTATGGGAGCCTCATCCTGCACGTGGCCGTGCGCTCCGATGGCAGCGTGGAGCAGATTCGGGTCGTGAAATCCTCGGGCTATGACCTGCTCGACGAGGCGGCGATTCAGATCGTCGAGCTGGCTGCCCCCTTCTCGCCCTTCCCGCCCGATATCGCCGCGGAGACCGACGTGCTAGACATCATTCGCACCTGGCAGTTCATGCGCGGCAACGTGCTTGGCTGGGAGCGCTGAGATCAGGCAGGTCAGCCAACCGCCAGGCTTGGTGGCGGCACGACCTGCCAGCGGGAATCCAGCCACCGCACACGGCGCAAAGTCGCGCGCCCGCGCTTGCCAGGCTGCAGGCCGATCCGGATACTAAGCAGCATGCCCTTCAGCACCTCCTTGACCAACCATTTCCTGATCGCGATGCCGGGTCTGCAGGACCCTAATTTCTCGCGAACGGTGACCTATATCTGTGAGCACACGGATCAGGGGGCCATGGGCATCGTGATCAACCGGCCGCTGGACGTGACGCTCGGCGAGCTCTTCGAGCAGCTCGATATCGCCAGCGCTCAGCCGGGCGTCAAGGAGACCCCGGTTTACCAAGGCGGGCCCGTGCAGACGGACCGCGGCTTCGTGCTGCACTCGGCCGGCCCCGCCTTCGACTCGACCTTGAGCATCACGCCGGACATCAGCGTGACCACGTCCCGCGACGTCCTCGAGGCGATCGCCAAGGGAGAGGGACCGGCCGAGACCCTGATCGCCCTCGGCTATGCGGGCTGGGGCAGCGGCCAGCTGGAGCAGGAGATGAGCGCAAACGCCTGGCTGAACGGGCCGGCGAGCGCTGAGATCATCTTTGAGATGGAGCCGAGCGCACGCTGGATGGCGGCGGCGCGGCTCCTCGGGGTCGACCTCAATCTCCTCAGCGGCGAAGCGGGCCACGCCTAAGGCGTCCAAAAGAGAGCCGAGATTTCCAGCATGTCCACCCTGTTGGGCTTCGACTTCGGCCCGCGCAAGATCGGTGTCGCCGTCGGTCAGACGATCACGGGCTCTGCCACTCCCTTGACGACGTTGCGCAGCCGTAACGAGCGCCCGGATTGGGAGCGGATTCAGGCTCTGATCCAAGACTGGAAGCCGAGCGCGCTCGTCTTGGGCCTGCCCTACAACATGGACGGCACTGAGGTTGATTGGTCGCCCCGGGTTCACCGCTTCGGGCGTCAGCTGCAGGGACGTTTCGGATTGCCCGTCCACCTGGTGGACGAGCGCCTGACCTCGCGCGAGGCCCACCGCCGGCTGAGCGAGCGCCCGGGGCAGAAACAACCGCCAACTCGGGAGGCCGTGGATGCTGCCGCGGCAGCCCTCATCTTGGAAACCTGGCTTTGTGAGCAAGACTGAGACTTGGAAGGGCCCGGACGAGATCGCCGCGGCCGTTGCGCGCATGGCGAGCGACCTGCGTGCGCTGATCGAGGCGCGCGGCCTGCGTGACCTGCTGATGATCGGCATTCACACCGGCGGCGTCTGGATCGCGGACCGCCTCCACGACCAGCTCGGCCTCAGCGAGCCGCTCGGCCACCTCGACATCTCCTTCTACCGGGACGACTTCACCCGGATCGGCATGCACCCCCAGGTGCGGCCGTCCTACCTGCCCGTGGGAATCGACGACCGTCATCTCATCCTCGTCGACGACGTGCTGCAGAGTGGACGCACCATTCGGGCGGCGCTCAATGTCCTCTTCGACTATGGCCGCCCGGCATCTGTCGTTCTCGCGACCCTCGCCGAGCGCACCGGGCGGGAGCTGCCCATCGCTCCGGACGTCGTCGGCTTTCACGCCCAGCTGGAGGCGAACGAGCAGATCAAGCTCAGCGGACCCGAGCCCCTGGTCATGCTGCGCGGCCGCATCCCCAAAGGATCCGCTGCGGCTGCGTCGCGTCAGGGCATCGACGATGGATCGAGCGGCCGAGACTCCACTCCCAGACAAGAACGGCCATGATCCCAAAAAGCCAAGAGAGCTCGCAGCTAGATGCGCAAGGCAATCTGAAGCATTTCCTCACCATCGAGGGGCTGAGCCGCGAGCTCCTCGTCGAGATCCTCGACAAGGCCGAGGGCTTCGTCGGCGTCGCCCGGCAGGCGGTCAAAAAGGTGCCGCTGTGCCGCGGCAAGGTCATCGCCAATCTCTTCTTCGAGACCAGCACCAGAACGCGGACCACATTCGAGCTCGCCGCGAAGCGGCTGTCGGCGGACGTGCTCAACCTGAACATCTCCACCTCGGCGACGGCCAAGGGAGAGACGCTGCTCGACACCCTGCGCAACCTCGAGGCGATGCACGTGGACATGTTCGTCGTGCGGCACGCCTCGAGCGGCACGGCCCATTTCATGGCCAGGCATGCCAACCCCCATGTCAGCATCGTCAACGCGGGCGACGGGCGGCATTCCCACCCGACTCAGGCCATGCTGGACATGTTCACCATCCGCCGTCACAAAGGCGATTTCTCCAGCCTCAGCGTCGCCATCGTGGGCGACATCATGCACTCCCGCGTCGCCCGCTCGCAGATGCTCGCGCTCAAGACGCTCGGCGTGCCAGACGTGCGCATCATCGCACCGCGGACCCTCATGCCGGCGCGGATCGAGGAGGCCTTCGGTGTCAGGGTCTATCACGACCTCACCGAGGGCATCCGCGATGCGGACGTCGTCATTATGCTGCGCATTCAGCGCGAGCGCATGAACAGCGCCCTGCTCCCCAGCGAGCATGAGTATTTCCATTTGTACGGACTCACCGAGGCGCGGCTCACGGCCGCGAGGCCGGATGTCACCGTGATGCATCCTGGCCCCATCAATCGCGGGATCGAGATGGATTCCCAGGTCGCCGACGGAGAACGCTCCGTCATCCTCGAGCAGGTCAGTAACGGGATCGCCGTGCGCATGGCCGTGATGTCGATGTGTATCGGGACCCAGAACCTGCGGGCGCAGAGCATTGGAGAGAGTCATGCCTGAAATGCCGCCGAGCGGGCGCCACAGGCACCTCCGGCCTGCCGATCCAGCGCACATTGGCCGCGGCGCAGCTCCCTGCTCGGGTGCCGAGACCGCACCGAGGAGGCAGCCTTGAGCCCGCGCATCAGCATCCTCAACGGCCGTTTGATCGATCCGGCGAACGGACGGGACGCCGTCACGGACCTCCACATCGCCGGGGGTCAGGTGCTGGCCCTGGGGCCGCGCCCGGAGGGGTTCACGCCGGAGCGCACCCTGGATGCCAGCGCCTTGGTGGTCTGCCCGGGCTTCGTCGACCTGAGCGTGCGCTGTCGCGAGCCTGGCGACGAGCAGAAGGCGACCATCGCCAGCGAAACGCGCGCCGCGGCCGCCTCCGGCGTCACCACCCTCTGCTGCCCGCCGGATACTCAGCCCGTCGTCGACACGCCCGCGGTGGCCCAGCTGATTCGGCAGATCGGCGAGCGCCATGGTCTCGCACGCACACTGCCGATCGGCGCGATCACACAGGGTCTAAAGGGACGCTCGATCACCGAGATGGCCGCCTTGAAGGAGGCCGGCTGTCCGGCGCTCGGCCAGGCGGATCGTCCCATCCGCGATACTCAGGTCCATCGGCGCGCGCTCGAATATGCCGCGACCTTCGACCTACCCGTCTTTCTCCCGGCGCTGGACGCGGAGCTCGCCGAAGGCGGCTGCGCGCACGAGGGGGTCGTCAGCACCCGCCTGGGCCTGCCCGGTATCCCAGAGGCGGCCGAGACGGTCGCCGTCGCGCGCAGCCTCGCGCTCGCCGAGCAGACCGGCGCCCGCATCCATTTTCGCGGGCTCTCGACGGCACGCGGCGTCGCCATGCTGAGCGAAGCGCAGCGCCGCGGCGTGCGCGCCAGCGGCGACGTCAGCATGCACCAGCTCTTCCTGACCGACGACGACCTCGAGTGCTTCAACGCGCACTGCCACCTGATCCCGCCGCTGCGCACGCGTGCCGACAGGGAGGCCCTGCGCAGGGCGGTCGCCGCAGGCAGCCTAGGCGCCGTCTGCTCGGACCATCAGCCGCATGATCCGGATGCCAAGCTCGCACCCTTTCCGGAGACCGCGCCTGGCATTTCGGCGCTCGAAACCCTGCTTCCGCTCGCCCTTCGGCTCGTGGAGGAAGGTGTGATGGATCTGAAAGGGGTGATCGAGCGGCTCACGCGAGGACCCGCAGAGGTTCTCGGTCTGCAGACGGGGCGACTCACGCCCCATCGGCCCGCGGACGTCTGCGTCTTCGATCCGACCGCGGAATGGACGCTCAGCGAGCAAAGCCTGCTCAGCCATGGGCGCAACACGCCCTTCCTAGGCACCCGCATGAGGGGGCAGGTGCGCTGGACGCTGCTCGGCGGAGCTGTGGTCTTCGAGCGATAGGCAGCTACCAGCTACCAGCTAACGGCTAACGGCTAACGGCTAACAGTGAGAGCCTGGCCGCGAAGGGCGGCCAAAGCGGGGATTTGCCGCGTGCCCTCACCAACGCTGGGCGTCGTCCTCTGCCTCTTCCACCAAGGTGATGCCGTCGATCGAGCGGTCGGTCGCGGCGCGCTGTGCCGTGCCGCCCTGCAGCTTGATCATGAGGCGCACCTCGTTGGCCGAATCCGCGTAGCGCAGCGCGTCTTCGTAGGTGATCTCGCCCTCTTGGAAGAGGTTGAAGAGCGCTTGGTCGAAGGTGATCATGCCCTGCTCGCCGGAGCGCTTCATCAGATCCTTGAGCTTGTGCACCTCGCCCTGGCGGATGAGGTCCGACGCCAAAGGCGTATTGAGCAGCACCTCGATGACCGCGCGGCGGCCCTGACCGCCCTTACGGGGCGCCAGCTGCTGGGCGACGATGCCCCTGAGGTTCAGGGAGAGATCCATCAGCATCTGATGCCGGGACTCCTCCGGGAAAAAGTTGATGATGCGGTCCATCGCCTGGTTGGCGTTGTTCGCATGCAGGGTCGCGAGCACCAAGTGGCCAGTCTCGGCGAAGGTGATGGCGTACTCCATGGTCTGGCGGGTCCGGATCTCACCGATGAGGATGACATCCGGCGCTTGGCGCAGCGTGTTGCGTAGGGCGACCTCGAAGGACTCGGTATCCACGCCCACCTCGCGCTGCGTGATGATGCAGCCGTCGTGCTCGTGCACGTATTCGATGGGGTCCTCGATGGTGATGATGTGGCCCGAGCTGTTGCGGTTGCGGTAGCCGACGAGCGCGGCGAGCGAGGTGGACTTACCCGTGCCGGTGGCACCGACGAAGATCACCAGGCCCCGCTTGGTCATGGCCAGATCCCGCAGGACGGAGGGTAGCTTGAGCTCCTCGATGGTCGGGATCTTGGTCTCGATGCGGCGCAGCACCATGCCGCAGGCTTCGCGCTGGACGAAGGCGCTGACGCGAAAACGCCCCAGCGGGGCCCGGTCAAGCGCGAACTGGCACTCCTTGGTATCCTCGAACTCGTTGCGCTGACGCTCATCCATGATCTCGTAGATCATCTCATGCGCCTGCTCCGCCGAGAGCGGCTGTTTGGCCGCCGGATAGATGGTGCCGTCGATCTTGATGCTGGGCGGCCAGCCGGAGGTGATGAAGAGGTCGGAGCCCTTCTTTTCGACCATGGCCCCAAGGAGCTGCTCCAGTGCGCGTTTCATGTCCATAGAGAACCTCGGCCTGACGTGGCTGAATTCGATGATTACATGAAATCTTCTTTGCTTTGCGCCTTGGCGCGTGCGTCCTTGCGGCTGATGAGACCCTTCTGAAGCAGCTCCTTGAGGTTCTGATCCAGGGTCTGCATGCCGTGCGCCTGACCGGTCTGGATGGCCGAGTACATCTGCGCGACCTTGGCCTCGCGGATCAGGTTACGGATGGCCGGCGTACCGATCATGATCTCGTGGGCCGCGATGCGCCCACCCCCGGTCTTCTTCATCAGGGTCTGCGAGACGACCGCCCGCAGAGATTCCGAAAGCATGGCGCGCACCATGTCCTTCTCGGCCGCGGGGAAGACGTCGATGATACGGTCGATGGTCTTGGCCGCCGAGGTCGTGTGCAGCGTGCCAAAGACCAGGTGGCCCGTTTCGGACGCGGTCAGCGCCAAGCGAATGGTCTCCAGGTCGCGCATCTCGCCGACGAGAATGATGTCCGGGTCCTGACGCAGGGCCGAGCGCAGCGCCTCGCTGAAGCCGAGCGTATCGCGATGTACCTCGCGCTGGTTCACCAGGCACTTCTTGCTGGTGTGAACGAACTCGATGGGGTCCTCGATGGTGAGGATGTGCGCATACTCGTTGTCGTTGAGATGGTCGACCATTGCCGCGAGGGTGGTCGATTTACCCGAGCCGGTCGGGCCGGTCACCAGGATGAGGCCTCGCGGCACATTGATGATGTCCTTGAAGCTCGTCGGCGCCTTGAGCTCTTCGAGCGTGAGGACCTTCGACGGGATGGTCCGAAAGACAGCGCCCGCGCCGCGCTTCTGATTGAATGCATTGACACGGAAGCGGGCGACCCCAGGAATCTCGAACGAGAAGTCCGTCTCCAGGAACTCCTCGTAGTCCTTGCGCTGCTTGTCGTTCATGATGTCGTAGACAAGCGAGTGGACGGCACGATGCTCCAGGGCTGGAACATTGATGCGTCTCATGTCGCCGTCGACACGGATCATGGGCGGCAGCCCGGCCGAGAGATGGAGGTCGGAGGCGTTGTTCTTGACGCTGAAGGCGAGAAGTTCGGCGATATCCACGAGTGACTCCGTTTCAAGCCACGCCGAGCGGTTCGCTTGGTCGTGGCCATCGATCTGCACGTCCCGAGATTATCCAGCATTTGGCTCCGCAGATCGCGAAGCCCGCCGCATTTCTCGCGCTCGAGGGCGTACAGTGTCCCTAACTGCGAAAGCCGCCAGGAAAGCCAAGGGCTCGGCCGGACCTACGCGCCTTGCTCCATGATAGCCACCTTTGCCAGGACCGTCTGCTCAAGGTCGCGCTTGTACTTGGCGACCCGGTCGCGCACGCGCTCGTCCGAGGCCCCGAGGATCTGCGCGGCGAGGATCCCGGCGTTCTTGGCGCCATTGATCGCCACCGTTGCGACCGGAACGCCCGCCGGCATCTGGACGATCGACAGCAGCGAGTCCTGGCCGGAGAGGCTGGAGGTCTTGACCGGGACGCCAATCACCGGCAGTGGGGTGATGGCGGCAGCCATGCCGGGGAGATGCGCCGCACCGCCCGCGCCGGCGATAATCGCCCGGAGGCCGCGCTCGACGGCGGAGTCCGCGTAGTCGTAGAGCCGCTTGGGCGTGCGGTGCGCGGAGACGATGGTCATCTCGTAGGGCACGCCGAGCTCGTCGAGGATGGAGGCCGCGTCCTGCATCACCGGCAGATCCGAGTCGCTGCCCATGATGATTCCAACCAGTGGCTGCGTCATGGGTGACCCTCCCCGGAGATCTCGATGAGCTCGCGCACGCGGATCGCCTTCCGCTGCGCCTCTTCGATGTCGGGATCCAGCACAGTGACATGGCCCATCTTGCGGAAGGGCGCCGTCGCCGCCTTGCCATAGAGATGCAGACAGACGCCTGGGATGGCGAGCGCCTCGGCCATGCCCTTGATGACGGGCCGGCCGCGATGCCCTGGCGCGCCGAGCAGGTTGATCATGGCGGCCGGCGAGAGCTGGTCCGTCGCACCCAGCGGCAGACCGACGACGGCCCGCAGGTGCTGCTCGAACTGGTCCGTCACTGTGGCCTCGATCGTATGATGGCCTGAGTTGTGGGTACGCGGCGCAACCTCGTTGACCAGGAGCTCGCCGGATTCGGTCAGGAACATCTCGACGCCGAAGATGCCGACGCCCTGGAGCACCTCGACCGTGCGGATCCCCAGCTCCGTCGCCGCTTGTGCGGTTTCCGCCGGGATGTTGGCCGGCGCCAGCAGCATCTCCAAGACGTTCTCGCCGGGGCGGAAGCACATCTCGACGACAGGGTAGCAGCGGCAGTCGCCATCCAGGCCCCGCGCCACGACGACCGCGAGCTCCTTGGCGGCGGGGACGAACCGCTCGACCAGGGAATCAGTCGGCAGGTGCGCGCCATAGTCGTTAGGGCTCCTGATGATGCTGACGCCGCGTCCGTCGTACCCGCCGCGCCTGGATTTCTGCACCAAGGGGTAGCCAAACTTGGCGAAGGCCTCCGGGCTGGGCTCGGGCATGGGGACGAAGGGGGCGGTTGGAATCCCGGCGTCGTCCAGCGCCTGCTTCTGGGTCAGTTTGTCCTGGATCACGGCCAGCAGACTCGGCGATGGCAGAACCCGATTACCCTCGCGCTCGAGCTGGATCAGGGTCTCGGTATCGATGTCCTCGATGTCGAAGGTGGTCACGTCGCAGGACTCGGCCAGCTCGCGCAATCTCGCGGGATCGTGATAGTCACCCACGATCTGATGACCGGCGACCTGACCTGCGGGAGAGCCCGGCGTCGGATCCAGGACGACACAGGTGCAGCCTAGCCGCTTGGCGGCCTTGGCCATCATGCGACCAAGCTGACCTCCGCCGATGATGCCGATACGAGCTACTGGAAGGGGAAATTGGTCCATGGCGCAATCGTCTGCGTTCTTCTTCGTCGGTGGGATACCCTGATCAGGAAAACGGCAATAGCGGCAGGCTCGGTGGCAAATGCTTCACCGAGGAGGCCGTATCTCAGTCGATCAACTGGCGAGTCGTGTGGGGGATGGGCTCGCCGCGCTTCTCGTAGTGGGCGCGGTCGGTACCCTTGGATAGGCTCCAGAACCAGCTCAGGGCATGTAAACCATCAGTCTACCGAGACCGCGGGCGTGAATCCACCCGGGAATTTGCCCCGAAAGACTTAGGGCGCACCCTGGGGCGCCGCAAAACGCGCTAGGCGCGCTTGTAATCCGCCCGCGAGCCGGTCAAATCCCAGGCGAAGGTGCAGTCTAGGTGGGAAAGGACGGAGATGAGACCGCTCTCACCGTCTTCGACCATGACGGCGATGGGCGCGCGCCGGCCGAACTTCTTGTTGGCGCGGCGAACCCAGAGACTCCGCATCTCTGGGTTCCTCGGGAAATAGGTGGAGAGTGCGTCCTCGATGCGGGCGAGGTAGGCGACCCGGCGGTTCACCCGCGGGTCGTCGGGGAAGGCCTCGGCGTCGCGAAAGCGTGCCAGGTGACGCGGCTTGACGGAGTCCGGCAGCTGCAGGAGCTCGGCGATATCACGCGCCGCGAGGCCCCAGCCCTCGACGAGCGCCATGATGCGTCTGGTCGCTGAAAGGCGCTCACTGGGCGAGATCTCATCTGTGGTGGCTACAAGGGTCATGGCGACAGCTCCGCGTCTCTTGCCCGCGCCCCAAGCGCCAGGCTCTGAGGGGAGGTGGCGCCACCCATGACGACTTACAACCTCAGGAGCGCGTCACGCGCGTGATGCGGGTAACCAAGGAGATCAGCCGCAGCCGCCGCATGATGCTCGCCAGGTGCGCGCGACTGCGAACCTGGAGCTGAAAGCCCAGGTCCGTGATCATGCCGTCCTTCTCGGCGGTCTGGACGTTCTCGATGTTGGAGCCCTGCTCCGCGATCGCTCCGGCGACGACGGCGAGGGCACCGCGCCGATTGCTGACTTCGACCCGGATCTCGGTCGAGAACTCACCCTCCGGCTCATGCGACCATTCCACGCTCAATCGCTTGTCGCCCTTGGTCTCCAGGCTGCCGAGGTTACGGCATTCGGTACGGTGGACGACGATGCCACGCCCCGGACTGAAGACGGCCGTAATGTCGTCACCCGGAATGGGGCGACAGCAGCGCGCGAAATTGACCACCATGCCCTCGGTACCGCGAATCGCCAGCCGATGGTGATGGATGTCGCTGTTCCCCAGGGGCCTGCTCGGCACCTGGTCGCCCTCCACGCCGACCAGGCGGCGGGCCACCAGAGTCGCAAGCCTGTTGCCGAGCCCGATGTCGTCGAGCAGCTCGCCGAGATCACGCAGGCCCCCGTCTTCCAAATAGGCCGCCAGCCGAATCGGATCGACGCCATCGATGTCGATGCTGAAAGCCGAGAGCTCGGCATTCAGCAGTCGCTTACCGAAGGCTCGCGCCTCGCGCGACTTGACCTTCTTGAGGTGGCCGCGGATGTTCACCCTGGCCTTGGCGGTCATCACGAAGTTCAGCCAGCCCGGATTCGGCCGCGCACCGGGCGCGGTGATGATCTCGACGGTCTGGCCGCTGCGCAGGACGGTGCTCAAGGGCGCCATGCGGCGGTCGATGCGGGCCGCGACGCAGTTGCTGCCGACGTCGGAGTGGATGGCATAGGCGAAATCCACCACCGTGGCGCCGCGTTTGAGCGAGAGGATGCGGCCCTTGGGCGTGAAGACGTAGACCTCGCCGGGGAAGAGATCCACCTTGACGTGCTCGAGGAACTCGACCGAGTTGCCCGCCTCGCGCTGCATCTCGAGCAGGTTCTGCAGCCAATCCGCCGCCAGCGCCGTTGGGCTCGACCCTGACTGGCTCCCCGTCTTGTACATCCAATGCGCGGCGATGCCGGACTCGGCGACGCGGTGCATGTCTTGAGTCCGAATCTGAATCTCGATCTGGATTCCCTGAGGCCCGACCAGCGCGGTATGCAGCGACTGATAGCCATTGGCCTTGGGGATGGCGATGTAGTCCTTGAAGCGCCCCGGCACCGGCTTGTAGAGGTTGTGCACCAGTCCGAGCACCCGGTAGCAGGTGTCCACCCGATCCACAGTGACCCGGAAGGCGAAGACGTCGACCAGCTCGGAAAAGCCGCGCGACTTGTCCTTCATCTTCCGATAGATGCCATGGAGGTGCTTGCGGCGCCCCTCGACGGCGCCTTGGATGTCCTCCTGGTGCAGCGCCCGCTTCAGCGCCGTCTCGACGGTGCTGACCATCTCGATGCGGGCGCCTGAAGTTCGCTGCACCGCGCGCTGGATGACATGCCGGCGCCAGGGCCAGTAATGCGCGAAGCCGAGCTCCTCGAGCTCGACCCGGATCCAGTTGATGCCGAGCCGATTCGCGATCGGCGCGAAGATTTCCAGGGTTTCTCGTGAAATGCGCCGACAGGCCTCGGAGCTCATGGCATCCAGGGTGCGCATATTGTGCAAGCGGTCGGCGAGCTTGATGAGAATGACCCGAATGTCCCGGGTCATGGCCAGCAGCATCTTCTGCAGGCTGGCGGCCTGCGCCTCGGCGCGCGACCTGAAATCGATCTGGGTCAGTTTGCTCACGCCATCGACCAGCTCGGCGACCGCCTCGCCGAACTCAGCGGCCAGCTGCTCCTTCGCGATCTGGGTGTCTTCGATCACGTCATGCAGCAGCGCGGCGATGAGACACTGATAATCCATCCGCATCTCCGCGAGGATGCGCGCGACGGCCAGCGGGTGGTAGATATAGGGCTCACCCGATTTGCGCTTCTGCCCTTCGTGGGCTTCGGCCCCGTAGAGATAGGCGCGGTAGCATTCGCTGATCTGCTCGGGCGGCAGGTAGCTCTCGAGGAAGGCGCAAAGATCGCTGATGAGATAGCGGGTATCGTCTTGAGCCTCGCCCGAGCCTGTCCCGGCTGCCGGGGCCGACGGCGCTCTCGGCTTGTGCGAGACGGCGGGGCTCTGGGACGCCCCGCCCAAATCGGTGACACCGCCGCTGTCCGAAGCACCAGCCTGGGGCGCAGGCTGGCGCAGCCCCGCCAGAGCTGGCTCGGTCATCGGGGCGGCGCCGGCCTGGGTCATGACGCTGTCTTCACTCCCTCGCGTCTTGCGGCGGCTCTGCACCACTCCCCTCGACCGCGAGCTCGGCGGCCAAGGCCTGCTCCAGGGCGGCGGTGGTCTCGTCCATCTCGCGCTGGGCCTCCTGAACCATGGCGTTGCTGATGTTGCCGGCGGCGATCTCGCGCAGCGCCATGACGGTCGGCTTGTCGTTCTCCCAGGGCAGGGTCGGCTCGACGCCATTGGCGAGCTGGCGCGCCCGCTTGGTGGCGAGCAGAACCAGGTCGAAACGGTTGTCTACGTGCTCGAGGCAGTCCTCGACGGTAATTCGTGCCATGGTGATCTCCGGATGAGTCGTTTGGCTAGACGCGTGATCGCGCTAGCTTGAGTTGTCGGGCCAGGCTTGAGCGCTTGGGCTGGACTTGGTTATTCGGATGCGATCTGGCCAAGCAGGCTCGCAAGGCGCGGGCGCTGATGCGCGAGCCGCTGGCGCTCGGCCGAAACGATGGCCGCGAGGGCGTCGAGCGCGGTCTCGAAGCGATCGTTGACGACCAAGTAGTCGTATTCGTCGTAATGGCGCATCTCGTCATGCGCCTGGGTCATGCGCCTGGCGATGACGTCGTCGCTGTCGGTGCCGCGACCGCGCAGGCGCTGCTCCAGCACCTGGACGCTCGGCGGCAGGACGAAGACGCCGACCGCGGCGGGGAAGCGCTCCCGCACCTGGCGGGCACCCTGCCAATCGATCTCCAGCATGAGGTCGCGTCCGGAGGCGATGCAGTGGCGCACGTCCGCCTCGCGCGTCCCATAGTAGTTGCCGAAGACCTCCGCGTGCTCCAGGAAGGCGCCTTCGGCCAGCTCCGCGCGGAATTGGTCCTGGACCAGGAAATGGTAGTGGACGCCGTCCCGCTCCCCTGGACGCACGGGGCGCGTGGTGCAGGAGACGGAGAGCGACAGCTCGGCGTCACGCTCCAAGAGTGCCTTGACCAGACTCGTCTTACCAGCCCCCGAAGGCGCCGAGACGATGAATAGGATACCTTCGACCATCTCGCTGCTCCGCTCCTGCCCAGGGCTACTCCAGGTTCTGCACCTGCTCGCGCATCTGCTCGATCAGCACCTTCATCTCCACCGCCTCGCGGGTCACGGCCACATCGGACGATTTCGAGCCCAGGGTGTTGGCCTCGCGATTGAGCTCCTGCATGAGAAAGTCCAGCCGGCGCCCGACGGGCTCGTCGCGCCCCAGCACCTCGAGGACTTCGGCCACATGGGCCTCGAGCCGATCCATCTCCTCGTCGACATCGAGCCTGGCGGCGGCCAGTGCGATCTCCTGCTCCAGCCGCAAGGGATCCAGCTCGGCCTTGAGCTGCTCCAGGCGCTCGCCCAAGCGCGCGCGAACGCCCTCCAGCACCTCGGGCATCCGCGCACGCACGCGCACCACGGACTCCTGCAGCCGTGCGCAGCGATCGCGCAGCAGCTGGCCCAAGCGCTCTCCCTCGCGCGCCCGGGTGTCGAGCAAGGAAGCGATGGCAGTGTCGAGCAGCGCCAATGCCTCGGCGGTCAGCCGGTCGAGATCCGGCTCTTGCTCCTGCAGCACCCCAGGCCAGCGCAGCAGCTCGAACGAAGAGGGCTCGTAAGGGCGGCCGACCAGCTCGCTCACCTCCCGGCCGGCGGTGAGGAGCTGCTCGACGAAGGGCTTGTTCACCCGCAATGCCCCGACCGCACCCACGGCAGGGCTGTAGCGCAGCGAGCAATCCACCTTGCCGCGTCGCAAGCTGTCGGTGAGACGCGCGCGCACAGGGACATCGAGCGCGCGCAGCTCCTCCGGCAGGCGGATGTGCGGCTCGAGAAATCTGTGGTTGACGGTTCGCAGCTCCCAGGTCAGCTCGCCGAGCTCGCCATTGCGGGTCTCCCGGGCGAAGGCCGTCATACTCTTGATCATAGTGCGGGGTTTCTCACGTCGGAACGGGCAGGGATAAAGATAGAAAGCGGCGGAAATCGCGCGGGCGATCGTTCTATTATACCGCCTGTCACCAGCCAAGGTCCGCCCAGACAACCTCACCCGCACTCATGGCAGCCGCAAGAGAGACACTTCCGCAGGGCACCCGAGTCGGCGCCTATCGGATCAGCAAGGCGATCGCCAAGGGTGGCTTCAGTCTCATCTACCTGGCCGTGGATGATGATAACGGCGAGGAGGTGGTGATCAAGGAGTACATGCCGAAAAAGATCGCGCGTCGCGACGCCGACCGGCGCATCGTGCCGATCAGCGCCGAATATACCGAGAACCTCCATCACGGGCGCAAGCTCTTCTATCAGGAAGTGAAGGCGTTGGCATCTTTGCGCCATCCCAACATCGTGCGCGTCAATGCCTTCTTCCTCGCCAATGAGACCGGCTATCTGGTCATGCCCAACGAGCGCGGCCGCAACCTCGGCGCCTACCTGCACGAGCGCAAGGGCAAGCTGAGCGCGACCTTCCTCCTGGAAGTCTTCGTGCCCATCCTGGATGCCCTTGCCTTGCTGCACCGCAAATCGATGCTGCACCTGGACGTCAAGCCGGGCAACATCCATCTGCGTCACGGCAACCAGCCCCTGCTCCTTGACCTGGGTGCCGTCCATCCGCTAAACCGTGGGCGCTCGCGTGGCGGCCAGGTGATCACGGCCGGCTATTCGCCCGTCGAGCAATACTTCCGGGCCGGCCAGGTCGGTCCCTGGACGGACGTCTACGCCGTCGGCGCCAGCATGCGGACCTGCATGGAGGGCAAGACGCCGCAGCCGGCCCCCGAGCGGCAGAAAGAGGACAAGATGATCCCCGCCAAGGAGGCGCTCAAGGAGCGCTATCCGGAGTTCCTGCTCGAGGCCGTCGATTGGGCGCTCTCGATGGATGCCGCCAAGCGCCCGCAAGACGCGGCCGAGCTTCTCGGCGTTCTGGCGCCCTACCTGGAAGATCCGCAATATGCCCGTGTCAGGGAGGCGACCTCGGAGGTCGTGGGCGAGAGCCGACCCCTTTAGACACCACCCGACTCCCTGTCAGAGGCGATCCCTGTCAGGACCAAGCCAGAACCGACCGGAGCAAGATTCCCGATCATGAGACCATCCGAACGTCGCGCCGACGAGCTGCGCCCCCTCCGCTTCACTCGCGGCTACACCCGCCACGCCGAAGGATCCGTGCTCGTCGAGTTCGGCGAGACGCGCGTCCTCTGCACCGCGAGCGTCGAAGGGCGCGTCCCACCCTTCCTGCGGGGCCAGGGCCGCGGCTGGATCACCGCTGAATACGGCATGCTGCCGCGCGCCACCAGCGAGCGCACCGCACGCGAGGCGGCACGCGGCAAGCAAGGCGGCCGCACCCTGGAGATCCAGCGCCTCATCGGCCGCTCACTGCGCGCGGCGGCGAATCTCGAGCTGCTCGGCGAGCGCAGCATCACCCTAGACTGCGATGTCATCCAGGCGGACGGCGGAACCCGAACGGCGTCGATCAGCGGGGCCTGGGTTGCGCTCCGCGACGCAATCGACGGCCTGATGGCGAAGGGCCAGCTCAAGCAGGACCCCATTCACGCCCAGATTGCCGCCGTTTCCGTCGGCGTCTATCAAGGCACCCCGGTCCTCGATCTAGACTATGCAGAGGACTGCACGGCCGAGACGGACATGAACCTGGTCATGGACGGCTCCGGACGCTTCATCGAAGTCCAGGGAACCGCCGAAGGCACGCCGTTCAGCCGCGAAGAGCTCGACGCGCTGCTCGAGCTGGGGGCGGCCGGCATCCGTGACATCCAGGCCGCTCAGCTGGCGGCCCTGAAGGGCTCTTGAGCGGGCGCGAGCGGTCGATGGGCACAAGGCTTGAGGAGGGACGGACATGAGTCGGTCACACAGGGGTGAGCAGATCGTCCTGGCGAGCAACAACGCCGGTAAGCTCAGGGAGATCGGCCAGCTGCTTGCCGGCGCGCAGATCCGAATTCGGCCTCAGGGCGACTTCGGCGTGCCCGAGGCCGAGGAGACCGGGCTCACCTTCGTCGAGAACGCCATCATCAAGGCCCGGAACGCCTCGGCGCACAGCGGCCTGGCGGCCATCGCCGATGACTCGGGGATCGAGGTCGACGCCCTGCGCGGGGCTCCTGGCATCTATTCGGCACGCTACGCGGGAGCCGGCGCCTCGGACGAGGAGAACCTAAGGAAGCTATTGAGCGACCTCGCCGAGGCTCCCGAGGCTGAGCGGACCGGCCGCTTCCAGTGCGTGCTCGTCTATCTGCGCCACCCCGAGGATCCAACCCCGCTGATCTGCCAGGGCACCTGGGAGGGCCGTATCCTGACCACCCCAAGGGGCACCAACGGCTTCGGCTACGACCCCATCTTCTTCGTCCCGACCCACGGCTGCAGCTCGGCCGAGCTCGACCCCGAGACCAAGAACAGCCTCAGCCATCGCGGTCAGGCACTCAGACAGCTGCAGCGGCTGTTGGAATCATGATGGATGGGTCTGTCGCCTCGCGACTCGAGCAGGTTCTCGAGCGCATCCGCAACGCGGCCGCACGCGCCGAGCGGTCTCCCGAAGAGATCGCGCTGATCGCGGTCAGCAAGAAACAGCCCGCGGAGGCCATCCGTGCCGCCTATGCCGCGGGCCAGGTCATCTTCGGCGAGAGCTACGTCCAGGAAGGCCTGGATAAGATCGACGCCCTGCAAGACCTGGACATCGAGTGGCACTTCATCGGCCGGATCCAGTCGAACAAGACCCGCCAGATCGCGGCCAGCTTCGCTTGGGTGCATGGCCTGTCCGAGCTCGGCCACGCGCGCCGGCTCAGCGATCAGCGCCCGGCCGACGCGCCGCCGCTGAACGTCTGCCTGCAAGTCAACCTGAGCGGCGAGAGCACCAAGGCCGGCGTGGATCCTGCCGATCTTCCGGATCTCCTCGCCGCCTGCACCGCCCTGCCCCGCCTTCGGGTGCGCGGCCTCATGACATTGCCTGCGCCAGCGGATGACGAGGCCTCGCAGCGCGAGCCCTTCGCGGCACTCAGGGGTCTGCGCGACCAGCTGGCGAGCCCCGCGCAGCCCCTGCCCTGTCTGTCGATGGGGATGTCCGACGATCTCGAGGCCGCCATCCTCGAGGGCGCGACCCAGGTGCGCATCGGTACGGCGGTGTTCGGTCCGCGCCCGTATAATTGACGCCTCAAGCGCCCGCGGCAACCGGGCGCCGACCTCAGACATCGAGCTTCTCCGGGGAAGATATGAGCAACGCCAAGATCGCCTTCATCGGTGGCGGCAACATGGCCACCAGCCTCATCGCCGGCCTAGTCGCGGACGGCTATGCGGCGCAAGACATTCGCGTCTCCGAGCCGAATCCAGAGCGGCGCAATGCCCTCCAGGCACGCTATGGGGTGCACGCCTTCGCGGAGAGCGCCAAGGCCCTGGCCGGCGCCGATACGATCGTGCTCTGCGTCAAGCCTCAGATCGCCCGCCAGGTCTGTACTGCAATCGCCGCCGAGATTCCCGGCGAGACGCCGCTCGTGGTCTCGATCATGGCCGGCGTGCCCGAGCAGGCCATCCAAGACTGGCTCGGGCGCCCTCTGCCCATCGTGCGCGCCATGCCGAACACCCCGTCCATGGTCCAGACCGGCGCTATCGGACTGCACGCGAGCCCGGAGGTCGACGCCGAGGGACGCAACCGCGCGGAGACCATCCTGCGGGCGGCCGGACTGGTCCGCTGGGTCGCGGATGAGGACAAGATAGACGCGGTCACCGCCATCTCGGGCAGCGGCCCTGCCTACTTCTTCCTCTTCATGGAGGCACTCGAGGAGGCCGGCATCGCGCTCGGACTGGATGCGGAGACCGCGCGTCTCCTAACGATCCAAACGGCCTTGGGCGCCGCCAAGATGGCCATGGAGAGCGATGCACCACCCTCGCGGCTGCGCGAGCAAGTCACCTCGCCTGGCGGAACCACGGAGCGCGCGCTCGGCGTCTTCGCCGACGCGGATCTGCGCGCGCTGGTCGCAGGCGCGACCGCCGCCGCGCGCGATCGCGCCAAAGCGCTTTCCAAAACCCTCTCGGAGGACCAATGACGGACTCCTACCTGCTCAATCCGGTCGTCTTTCTGATCCAGACCCTCTTCGGTCTCTATATCGCGGTCGTCGCGATCCGCTTTCTGCTGCAATGGGCCAGGGCCGATTTCTACAACCCCATCTCGCAGTTCGTCGTCAAGGTGACTTCGCCCGTGCTCAGGCCGATGCGGCGGGTCATCCCAGGCTACGGCGGCATGGACCTGGCCGCGCTGGTGCTGGCCTGGCTCTTGTCGGCGCTCGAGCTGGCCATCCTGGTCATGATCATCGGCTTGGACCGCTCCCCGCTCGCCGCCCTGGGCTGGGCCATTCCGAGCCTGGTCGAGCTCTTCATCAACATCTTCCTCTTCGCCGTGCTCATCCGCGTCATCCTCAGCTGGGTAAATCCCGATCCCTACAACCCAGCGGTCGCGCTGCTGTCGCGGCTGACCGACCCCCTGATGCTTCCGGCACAGCGCCTGATCCGCCCGATCAGCGGCATCGATCTGTCGCCGATGCTCGTCATGATCGGCCTGGTCCTGCTGAACATGCTCCTGATTCCACCGCTCAAGTGGCTGGTCGGCAGCCCCTTCTGAGGCCGCATCCTGCATGAGCTGGTACCGCTGGAAGGACGATGACCTGGAGCTGTCGCTGCGGGTACAGCCACGCGCGCCCAAGGACGCCTGGCAAGGCCCAGATCCCTCGGGAGGACACTATCGTGTCCGGATCAAGGCACCGCCCGTGGATGGCAAGGGCAACGAGGCGCTGCAGCGCTTCGTCGCCAAGTCCTTCGGCGTCGCGCCCTCGAAGGTCGAGATCCTCGGCGGCGAGCACGCCAGGTACAAGCGCTTGAGGATTCAGGCGCCCAAGGCCTTCCCAATCGAAGTCGACCGCGAATGACCTCGCGACGGCACAGCCCAGCCCGCGGCTCCAGGAAAAGCGATTGATCCGCCGAAGGCACGAATGATCAGGCGGACCCCATCAAGGCGCCAATCACGCACACAGGGCAAGTCATTATTTTCTTAGCGCCCTTTGCGCCTTCGCGGCTCAAATCACCGGCCTTTCGGTCTTCCCTCATCGCTGAGCCCCAGGCCGACGCAGCTCAGCCCGCGAATCCGACCTGCCAGAGCGCATAGATGCCGAAGGCGATCACCAGCAGGCCTGCCAGCTGACGTGCCCAGACCCGCTCGGCGACGCGCGCCGCGGCGCCCGCGAGCAGGGCGATGCCCAAGAGGTTCGGCAGCGTGCCCAGACCGAACGCGAGCATGACCACAGCCCCTTCGACGGGGCCGCCGGTCGCGACCGCCGTCAGCAGCACGCTGTACACCAGTCCGCAAGGGATCCAGGCCCAGATGAAGCCGATGATAACGGCCTGCGGCCAGCGGCGGACCGGGAGCAGGCGTCGCGCGATGGGCTCCAGACGGCGCCACAGCCAGAGCCCCTGGCGCTCGACGACCGCCAGCAAGCGCCACCAGCCGGCGAGATAGAGCCCCAGCAGCACCATGACCGTGCCCGCCAAGGCATAGAGCAGACGCTGCACGACCTGCAGGGAGTCGAGCTGCAGCAGGATGGCGCCCAGCCCGCCGACCAGGGCGCCGGCGACGGCGTAGCCGGTCAAGCGGCCCAGGTTGTAGGCGAGCTGGTAGGGGAGCATGCGCAAGGGATCCCGGCGGACGCGCGCCTCCAGCCCCAGGGTGAGCGAGCTGACAAGGCCTCCGCACATGCTCAGGCAGTGCACGCCGCCGAGCAGCCCGACGACCAGCGCGGTGAGGTAGACTCCTGACTCTAACGTGACCATGGCGGCAATTCCGTCAAAGGGCCCTGGATTGGGCTCCGAGGCCTGCTACCCTCGACTGATCGAGCACGAAAAGGCTCAAGGGCGCGAGCATCCCCGCCATGTCGGCCCATTCCGTCCGCAGGAAACCCGCAATGCATGACTACCAACGTGAGCTCCTGAGCTTCGCCACCGAGATCGCTGCACTGAGATTCGGGGATTTCACGCTCAAGTCGGGGCGACAAAGCCCTTACTTCTTCAACGCCGGGCTCTTCAACACGGGCGGACGGCTGGCCCGCCTGGCGGAGGCCTATGCCGCGGCCATCCAAACCTCCGGGATCGCCTTCGATGTCCTCTACGGACCCGCCTACAAGGGGATTCCGCTCGCCGCCTCAACCGCCATGGCCCTGGCAACCCAGCATGGGCGCGAGACACCCTATGCCTTCAATCGCAAGGAGGCGAAGGACCACGGCGAGGGCGGCGCCATCGTTGGCACAAAGCTCGCGGGCTGCGTGCTCATCATCGATGACGTCATCACGGCAGGCACCTCAGTGCGCGAATCCGTCGAGATCATCCGCGCCGCCGGCGCCGAGCCGGCCGGGGTCGTCATCGCCCTGGACCGCCAGGAGCGCGGGCGTGATGCGCGCTCCGCCGTTCAAGAGGTCCAGGACACCTATGGTATGCCGGTCCACAGCATTCTGACCCTGACGGACCTCATCGCCTATCTCGACGAGTCGGGCGATGACGCCGGGCTTGTGGAGCGAATGCAGGACTACAGATCACGCTACGGAGTCTGAGATGATCGCGAGCCCCCATCACCAAGCCCACCAGCCCCGTCTCACCAAGGCCATGATCCCAGCGCTCGTCGCCGCGATCTGGCTCGGCGACGCCCAAGCCCAGCAATTGTACCGGTGGGTCGACGACAAGGGCGAAGTGCATTACACGGACCAGGTCCCGCCCTCGCACGCCGACAAGGCGCGGGCGCGGATGTCGAAAGAGGGCGTCGAGGTCGAGGAAGTCCCGCCCGCGCCGACGGAAGAGGAGATCCGGAAGGCGAAGGAGCTGGAGCGCCAGAAGGCCGAGGAGGCGAAACGGCTCGCGGAGCAGAAGGCGGCGGACGAGAAGCTCCTGCGGACCTACAAGACGATCGACGACCTCGAGCTGGCCCGCAACGGCAAGATCGCCGCGGTGGAGGCCACCATCCAGATGACGCGCGATCGCGTCCGCGCCGAGACGAGCCAACTACGCGACCTCAACGCGAAACGCGCCCAGCTCGAGAAGGATGGCAAGCCGGCTCCAGACGAGCTGAAGGCCGAGATCGACAAGGCCGTCGCCGGCATCCGCGACGGCTATGCCGAAGTGGTGGAGAAAGAGTACCGCAAGCAAGAGATCCGCAACGAGTTTCGGGACATCGTCGCGCACTATCGCCAGCTGAAGCGGCTCCCGGAGCCGGACGAGTCGACCGAGCCGGTCACCTCCGAGCTGAGACTATCCATTCTCGTGCCCTGCAAGAGCTCGGCGCAGTGCAACAAGTACTGGGAGCGCGCCAACGACTATGTGCGCTCCCACTCCAATGTGAAGACGGAGGTCGCCGGACCTGGGCTGCTGATCGGGTTCGCCCAAGACGAGCGCGAAGACCGCAGCCTGACACTGTCCTGGACCCAGACGGCACCCGACAAGCCCGTCCATCTCTACCTGGATGTTCAGTGCAAGAATCGTCTCACGGCGAGCCTCTACTGCACGAATCCGACCATCCCTGAGATCCGCGACGGCTTCCATTCCGCGCTCGTCCGCCCGGACGACCCGCAGATCATGCGTCAGTGAGACGGCCGGGCGCGCTCAGCGTGCCCGGATCAGGGTACCGACGCCGGTATCCGTGAAGAGGTCGAGCATGACCGCGTGCTCGACCCGCCCGTCGATGATGTGCGCCGTCTTGACGCCGGAGCTCACCGCGTCGATGGCACAGCCGATCTTCGGCAGCATGCCGCCGCTGATGACGCCTTCCTCGATCAGCTCCTGAACGCGCCCGACCTCCAGCTCGCTGATCAGCTGCCCCTCGGCATCCAAGAGACCAGCGGTATTGGTTAGCAGCAAGAGCTTCTCTGCCTTGAGGACCTCGGCCATCTTGCCGGCCACCAGATCGGCATTGATGTTGTAGGAGCGGCCGTCCTCGCCAACCCCGATGGGTGCGATCACCGGGATGAAATTGCTGTTGACCAGCATGTTCACGATGCTGGGATCGATGCTCTCGACCTCGCCGACGTGGCCGATATCGATGATCTCCGGGGCCTTGAGCTCGGGGGCGTCGCGCTTCAAGAGCATCTTGCGGGCGCGGATCAGATCGCCATCCTTGCCGGTCAGCCCAACCGCGGAGCCGCCGTGCTGATTGATGAAGTTGACGATCTCCTTGTTGACCAGGCCGCCGAGCACCATCTCGACGACGTCCATGGTCTCGGCGTCCGTCACCCGCATCCCCTGCACGAACTCGCTCGCCTTGCCGAGCCGTTTAAGCAGGGACCCGATCTGGGGCCCGCCGCCGTGGACGATCACGGGGTTGATGCCCACCAGCTTCATCAGCACCACGTCGCGCGCGAAGCCCTGCTTCAGGGGCTCGTCGACCATGGCGTTGCCGCCGTACTTGATCACCATGGTCTTGCCCTGAAAGCGCTTGATGTAGGGCAGGGCCTCGATGAGGACTTTGGCGATGGTCTGGGCGCGCTCGTTTGGCAATGACATGGGTGGAATGGCTCTCTAGCTAGTCTGAAAGGTTCTGAATGGCGAGCCGCAAGGTCCCAAGAGGCGGTGATGCCGACCCTCGACCCGCGCCTGGATGCCAGCCACACCGAGAGCGCGGCTCAAGACCGGGAGACGAGCCGGGCACCTTAGCCGCACCCATGAGCGAGACCGAGCGGGGCCTTCTCTGCGGACCGCATAGGCTCGGATTTTGGCAGGACCTCCGGCCGCAAGCCCACTGCACCCGTCACGACCTGCACCCCTTGGGCTCGGGAATGCGCCTAGTGTTTTCCCGTGTGACCGAAGCCGCCTTCGCCCCGGATCGAGGAATCGAAGGCGTCGACGACGACCAGGTCCGCCCGCAGGATGGGGACGAGCATCAGCTGGGCGATGCGCTCGCCGACCTCGATGCGGAAGGTGGCGTTGCCGCGATTCCAGCAGGACACCAGCAGCGGTCCCTGATAGTCGGAATCGATCAAGCCGACCAGGTTGCCGAGGACGATGCCGTGCCTGTGCCCCAGCCCGGATCTCGGCAGGATCATGCCCGCCACGCCGGGCTCGGCGATGTGCACGGCCATGCCCGTGGGCAGCAGCTCGCTACAGCCGGGCGGCAGATCCAGCGGCGCCTCGAGCATCGCCCTCAGATCGAGCCCGGCGGAGCCCTCGGTCGCATAGGTGGGCATGGGAAAGGCGCTCCCCAGGCGCGGATCCAGGATCTTCACTTCAAGCCGATGCTGCATGGCGCTCTCCATATCGTTCGGCGATGAGCACGGCCAATTCGCGCGCGAGCCGCGTCTTGGTCATCATGGGCAGCTCGCGACTGCCGCCGTCCCAAAGGACCGTCAGGGCGTTGTCTTGGCTCTCGAAGCCTCCGCGCTCGCCGCCCACCTGGTTGGCGGCGATGAGATCCAGCCCCTTCTTCTCCAGCTTGCCGCGCGCATAGGCGATCACCCGATCGGTCTCGGCGGCGAAGCCCACCGTGAAGGGCCCGGGGCTCAGGGCGGCGACCTCGGCCAGGATATCCGGGTTGCGCACCAAGCGGATGCTCAGCTCCCCGGCGTCCTTCTTGATCTTGCGGCCCGCCGGCTCGACCGGGCGATAGTCGGCGACCGCCGCCGCCCCGATGAAGAGATCGCAGCCCGACGCCCGGCTCATCACGGCCGCGTGCATCTCCAGCGCCGACTCGACCCGCACCAGCTCGGCGACCGGCGGAGCGGGCAGGGCGGTCGGCCCCGTGACCAGGGCCACCTCTGCGCCCAGTCCGACCAAGGCCTCGGCCAAGGCATAGCCCATGCGCCCCGAGCTGCGGTTGCCGAGAAAACGCACCGGATCCACAGGCTCTCGCGTCGGCCCGGCGGTCATGAGCACGCGCACAGCATCCAGCGGACCATCGGCTCGCGCAAGGATCGCGTCCGCGATCTGGACCGGCTCCAGCATGCGTCCAGGTCCGACATCCCCGCAGGCCTGCTCGCCCTGACCTGGACCCAGGATGCGGGCGCCGCGTCCACGCAGGGTCTCCATGTTCGCCTGGGTCGCCGGATGGCGCCACATGGCCTGGTTCATGGCAGGCGCCAGGACCAGCTCCGCCTCGGTGGCGAGCGCAAGCGTCGTCAGGAGATCGTCGGCGATGCCGTGGGCCAGACGCGCCAGCAGATCCGCCGTGGCGGGGGCGATCAG
The DNA here is from genome assembly GCF_010820565.1 of Thiorhodococcus minor. Classification (GTDB taxonomy): domain Bacteria; phylum Pseudomonadota; class Gammaproteobacteria; order Chromatiales; family Chromatiaceae; genus Thiorhodococcus; species Thiorhodococcus minor. Next base: position 49,973 of record NZ_JAAIJQ010000014.1, read on the forward strand.
CAGCAGATCCGCCCAGCGCGCCAGCTCGATGTGGCCCATGCCGGCCTCGGCCGCGGGATCCAGGAGCGTCGTCCGCACTGGTTGGCCGGAGACGGCCTGAAAGGTCAGGGGCGCGACGAAGCCGGTCGCCGCTTCGGTCATCACGACTCGCACCTCGGCGCCGCGCTCCTTGAGTCGGCGCACCAAGTCGACCGATTTGTAGGCGGCGATGCCGCCGCCGACCCCGAGCAATAGATTGCTCCCTGGCACCTCGTTAGCTTGCTGATGACTCATCGCCAAATCGTGTATCTTCGTTCTCGCGCTCGGCTTATTGGCGCACAACCTGAAATCTTAACTGATTCGCCGCGCGGGGGCGGGGCGAAGGAGGGCGGAGATGACGATCAAGGATTGGCCGGAGGACGAGCGCCCGCGCGAGAAGATGCTGGAGCGCGGCCCTGGCGCCCTGTCGGATGCCGAGCTGTTGGCCATCTTTCTCCGCACGGGTGTCACCGGACGGAGCGCCGTGGATCTCGCACGCGACCTGCTCGCCGACTTCGGCGGCCTGGCCGGGCTGCTCGCCGCGGACCAGCGCCGCTTTTGCGCCGCCAAGGGACTGGGCACCGCCAAGTACACCCAGCTCCAAGCCGTGCTCGAGCTCAGCCGCCGCTATCTGCTGACACGGATCAGCGGCCAGGACGTCCTGACCAGCCCCGAAGCCACGCGCGACTATCTCAAGATGCGCCTCTACGGCTCGCCCCAGGAGGTCTTCGCCTGCCTCTTTCTCGACAACCGCCACCGCGTCATCCGCTACGACGAGCTCTTCCACGGCACCATTGATGGCGCCAGTGTCCACCCGCGCGAAGTCGTGCGGCGCGTCATCGAGACCAATGCGGCAGCCGTGATTTTCGCGCACAATCATCCGTCCGGCGTCGCAGAGCCCAGCCAAGCCGATCTGCGCATCACGCAACGGCTCAAGGACGCCCTCGCCATCATCGAGGTTCGCGTGCTCGACCACATCATCGTCGGCGAAGGAGAGGGCACCTCGTTCGCCGAGCGCGGGCTGCTCTAGTCAGGAAGTGAAGACGAAACCGATACTTGCACGACAAGCAAGGCCCATGTTAGCCTTCCGCTTCTTTATCAATCGAATACACGCCGACTTGCAGGGATTCCCGCCATGTCCAAGGTATGTCAGGTTACCGGTAAACGCCCCCTCACCGGCAACAACGTCTCGCACGCGAACAACAAGACCAAGCGCCGTTTCCTCCCCAATCTGCACGAGAAGCGATTCTGGGTCGAGAGCGAGAAGCGCTGGGTCAAGCTCCGTCTGTCCACCAAGGGGATGCGGATCATCGACAAGAATGGTATCGATTCCGTGCTCGGCGACCTCCGTGCACGCGGCGAAAAGGTCTAACCGGAGGGTCCGTCAATGGCAAAGGCAGCACGCGAGAAGATTCGTCTGAACTCGAGCGCCGGGACTGGTCACTTCTACACCACGACCAAGAACAAGCGCAATCAGCCTGGCAAGATGGAGATCAAGAAGTTCGATCCCGTCGTCCGCCAGCACGTCATGTACAAGGAAGGCAAGATCAAATAGGTCCGCTCGAGCCGGCGCTCCGAGCCGGTTTGCGTACATGGCGCCCCGACAAAGCCCGCCTCCGTGCGGGCTTTATCGTGTCCGAACGCCTGTGGTTTGCCATCCATGGCGCGCATCAGTCGGATGATAGTCGCATTGTCCGAGTCACCTGCTGCCGCGGCTCGCAGGGTCGTCAGCGGTGCGTGCCCTCCAGCGAATAGCCGCGGAGATTCCGCGAGAAGCTCTCCAAGGCCTGAATGCCCGTTCCTTCCGCCTGCTGACACCAGTCCTGCAGCATCTTGAGCAGCGCCTCCTGTGTCGGGGCTCGCCGATCCCAGACTTCCTGCAAACGCTCCCGGAAGTGGTAGACGGTCGCCAAGGTCTGGTGCTGCGCCAGCAGCTGCTCGACCCGTTGGCGCGCCGCCGCATCCAGACGCCCTGCCTCTTTCGTCAGCAATTTCTGTGACTTGCGCACCAAGCGACGGCAATGAGCGGCGTCGCGGCAGAGCTCGGCGCGGGCGACTGGTGCGAGCACTTCCTGGCCGTAGCGGGCGATGACATGCATGCGGCTGCGGATCACGGCGCTCAGCGTGTCCATGTCCAGATGCTGCTTGCCGGCGACCACCCTGGGCTTGGGCGCGAGATGCCGCACCTTGGCGAGCCCGACCGAGCTGAGCAGCCGGATATAGAGCCAACCGAGATCGAATTCCCACCATTTCGACGACAGCCGAGCCGAGCTGGGGAAGGCGTGATGATTGTTGTGAAGCTCCTCGCCACCGATCAGGATGCCCCAAGGGGCGATGTTGGTGGAGGCGTCGGGCGACTCGAAATTGCGGTAGCCGGCGAAATGGCCCACACCATTGACGACACCCGCAGCCCAGAACGGGATCCAGAGCATCTGCACCGCCCAGATCGTGATGCCGTAGACACCGAAGAGCAGCAGGTCGATGGCCAGCATCACCAGAATTCCCTGCCAGTGGAAGCGTCCGTAGAGGCTGCGCTCGATCCAATCATGGGTTTGACCCTTGCCAAAGCGGTCGATGGTATCTTCGTCGCTGGCAGCTTCGGCATAGAGCTCCGCGCCCTCCATCAGCACCTTGCGCAGGCCCAAGACCTGTGGGCTGTGCGGGTCGAGCGGGGTCTCGCAGCGTGCATGATGACGGCGGTGCACCGCCACCCACTGCCGCGTCACCATGCCGGTCGTGAGCCAGAGCCAGAAGCGGAAGAAGTGCGAGACGACTGGATGCAAGTCCAGTGCGCGATGGGCCTGAGAGCGATGCAGATAGACCGTCACTGCAAGGATGGTGATGTGGGTCATGACGAGGGCGGCCAGCACTGCTTGCCAGATACCTACGTCGAGGATGCCGTAAAGGGTCATCGGAGCTCCGGGTCGAGGGGGAATTCAGGGAGAAACGCGAGGCTCGGTTGGACGGGCACCTTGCCCAGGTCTACCGATCTATCCATCTGAAGTTCGAGTCGATGATCCCGCTTTGCAATCGCAATGCTGAGCGCGAGGGAATTTTCCTTGCTGCCTCGGCGAGCGCGCTTCCACGCGGCCCGATATCGAGGCAGGACTCAGGCGGCCATCCGGCTCAATTGCAGATTCCCGCACCCATCGAGGCGAGCGGCCCAGCCGGGCGCCAGCCAGGTCGTAGAGACCGCGTCCGCGATGATCGCCGGACCGCTGACGGACGCCCGCTGCGCGACGGCCTCCCGGGAGATCACGGGGACGGGTGCATCACAGCCATAGGCAAACAAGTCCCGCGAGGCCACGAGAGCGGCCTCGGCTTCGAGCTCAGGCAGCCGCAGCCCGGGCAGAGGGCCACGGGCACGCACCCGAAGGTTGACCAGCTCGACGGGCAGCTCCAGGCGATGGCCATAGGCCGCCTGGTGGCGTGCGTGAAACCCCTCGATCGCCGCCTGGACCGAGCTCCAGGCGAGATTCAGCGTATGCGACTGGCCGCGGTAGCGCAGATCCAGAGAGCGCTCGATTCGCAGCCCATCCGGCTCCCAGCCCTCTCGGGCAAGCTCGGCGGCGGCCTGGTCCGCGAGCGCTTGCAGGGCGGCGGCGACTTCCTGGTCGCCCAGCTCGGCAATCAGACCCAGCCGGGTCCTCGTCAGGGTGCGGCCGGCGGGGGCGACCAGCATGCCCAAGGCGGAGAGCACGCCCGCGTGAACTGGCACCAGGGCCTGACTCATCTCCAGTGCCTCGGCAAGGGCACAGACGTGCAGGCCTCCGGCACCCCCGAACGAGGTCAGCGTGAAGCCGCGGGGGTCCAGCCCGCGCTGCACTGAGATCACCCGCAGGGCACGCGCCATGTGCTCGTTCGCGATCCGCAGGATGCCCAAGGCAGTCTCCTCGACCGCGAGACCGAGCTGGCGTGCAACGCCTCCGAGGGCCTCGCGCGCCGCCGCGACATCCAGCCGCATCCGCCCGCCGAGGAAGCCCTCAGGGTCCAGCCGACCCAGGACCAGGTTGGCATCCGTAACCGTCGGCCGCGTCCCGCCTCGGCCGTAGCAGGCCGGTCCCGGGCTGGCGCCGGCCGACTCGGGACCGACGAGCAGGATCCCACCCGCGTCCACCTGGGCGATCGAGCCTCCACCCGCGCCGATGGTGTGCATGTCCACCATGGGCAGGGCGACCGGATAGCCGGCGATGCGGCCGGACGTGGTCAGCCGTGGCTCGCCGTCGATGAGGGCGACGTCGGTCGAGGTCCCGCCCATGTCGAAGCTCAGCAGGCGCGGCGAGTCTTTCTCGGCAGCGGCGGCGAAGGCCGCGCCCGCCAAGCCGCCGGCCGGACCGGACAGCAGGAGCCGGGCGGCATGGCGCGCGGTCTGATCGGCCGCCACCGCCTCGCCGCTGCTCTGCATGACCGAGACGCGCGCACCGGGCAGACCTGCCGCGAGGCGATCGAGATAGCCGGCGACGACAGGCCCGACCCAGGCATTGATCCAGGTCGCGATGCCCCGCTCGTACTCGCCGGTCAGCGGCAAGACCTCGGACGAGCGGGAGACGAAGAGGTCGCTCGGCAGGGCGTCCGCCAGGGCGCGCTCGGCGCTGTCGTCGAGATAGGAGAAGAGGAGGTTGATCGCCACGGCCTCGGGCGCCAGCTGCGCGACCTTCGCCCTGAAGTCATCCAGGTCCGCCTGCGTCAGCGGCTCCACCCAGGTCGCGTCCGCGGCCAGGCGCCCGCCGGTCTCGATGCACAGCGCGCGGGGCACAGGCGGGGTTCGCGGCGGCGGCTGGAGGTCGTAGAGGTCCGCGCGTGCCTGGCGGCCAATGGTGAGCACATCGCGCAGGCCCCGATTGGCCACATAGAGGGTGCGCACGCCCTTGCCCTCCAGAACGGCATTGGTTGCGACCGTGCTTCCATGGACGACGCGCAGTTCCTGGGGATCCAGGCCAAGCTCCGCGATCCCTTGCAGGATGGCCCGCTCGGGTGCATCGGACGTCGAGAGGACCTTGTGGGTGCGGATCGCGCCCTCGCGCCAGAGCACGAAATCGGTGAAGGTGCCGCCAGTGTCGATGCCGATCAAAGTCATGGAGCGCTCGGGGTCCGATCAGTTGCCTGGGCTCAGGAGAAGCTCGCCGATTGTCGCGCCCTCGGCCGGTCCCTTCCAGGGCCAGGCGTGGCCGCGCACGGCGCGCCAATCCTCGAGCTGGTCGTCGCGGTAGGGCGAGAAGACATGCCCGGACTGCCCGAGCGTTAGCGAGCCGCGCGTCTGGCTCCAGTCCCCCGGCGTCGCGACGAGCCGCATGGAGGGCACGAAGAGGACGCGCCAGAGATCCTGGGGCAGGGCCTTGGCGACGTCGATCGTATCCGCGCTTCCGCCCACAGCCACGGGTCCTGCGCTGAAGAGTCCGCCCACCAGGGGAAGGCCGTCGAAGGCATGTGGAAAGGCGACCGAGCGCACCAGGGCCAGGGCCGGTGGCTCTCCGGCCTCGGCGCCCGGAGGCAGCTCCGCGAGCCTTGCCGAGGCCGCCCGGAGCGCCCGCGCCCAGATCTCGGCGGGCGCCTCCGTCTCGGGTGTGGTCACGTCGTCCCAGAAGCTCGAGACACTGCTGCGCAGGGTCTCGGCAAGGGGATCATAGTGGACGATGGCAAGCGACATGAGTGCCGGCAGGTCCTCGCCCAGCTCGTCACCATAGAGCGCCTGGAACAGGGCCGACTCCAGGAGCTCGACGAAGACGGCCGAGCGGCTCTCCGCGATCATGGCACCGTCCCAGTCCCGCAAATAGGTCTCCACCAGCTCCCAGGCCCCCGCGTCCTCGGCGCGGATCTCGGGCTCCAGGGCCAGCACAGCGTCGCGCACCGCGCGCGCCCGCAGGCTGACGCGATCCCCTTGGATGCGGGCCATGTCGTCGGCCTCGAGGACAGGCTCACCCGCAAGCAGCGCGGCGATGCGCTGCGCCCGGTGCGGCGAGCTCCAGGCATTGCTGACGCGCACGGGATAGTCGGGCGCGATCGAGCGGTTGTTGGCCGTAATCAAGATGCCGGTAACCGGATCGACATAGGCTGGATTCATCTCCTGAGGCACCAGCCCCTGCCAGGCGTAGGCGTCGATCCAGCCGGGGAGGGGGAAGGCGCCCGTGCCCTTGCCGCGCTGGGGCAGCTGACCTGTCATCTGCCAGGCGATCCCGCCATCGCGATGCGCCAGCATGAGATTCGCGCTGACATGGCGCATGTCCAGCCCGGCCGCCATGGCGGCCTCCAGGGTCCGCGCCTGACAGAGCCGACGGACCGCGCGAAAGCCGAGATCCGGCTGGTCGTGTGCCTGCCGCAGCACGAGCAGGTCCTCGAGGCCGGCGTCCGGCAGGTCCATGAGACTGCCGGTGACCTCGCCAAGGATGTCATTGAGGACGAGGCCCCGGCTCGTGCTGCGGATCGCGACGCGCACGGGCTGGCCGCCCTTGACGGCAATGCTTTCCCAGCGCGTCGCGATGGGCTCGGACTCACCGCCGGAGCGCAGCACATGCGCACCGTCGTCGGTCACCTGCTCAATGAAGACGTCCTGGGTATCCGCGATCACCGACGTGATGCCCCAGGCGAGATCCGCGTTGTGGCCGATGAGGATCAGAGGCACCCCAGGCAGGGCGGCCCCCGCGACGTGAAACTGCGGCGCGCTCAGCTCCAGCTCATACCAGATGCTCGGCGTCGAGGCCGCCAGGTGAGGATCGTTGGCCAGAAGCGCCCCGCCAGTGGCCGATCTCAGGCCGGACACCAGCCAGGCATTGCTCGCCGGACCCTGCATCGGCATCCCGAGCCTGCCGGGCAGTGCCAAGAGCCGGTCCAGCCGCGCCGGATCGACCCGGGCGACGCGCCCAGCCCCCCGCTGCGCCAGATAGCTGACCAGCTCGGGCTCGACCAGGGGCGCGGGCAGCCCCTCATCCACGGGAAAGAGCTCGCGCGCCAGGGTCGGTCCGATGCGCTGGGCCAGCCGCAGGAAGGTCAGCTCGCCGCGCAGGTTGAAGGATTGGGTCCAAGCCATGTAGGCACCGATCGCCAGGCTGTCCTCGGGTCGCCAGGGCTCGGGCCCGAGCCGCGCGATCAGGTACTCGAGCGGCAGACGCCCGGCCGAGCGCGCGATATAGGCGTTCACGCCATCCGCATAGGCCCGCAGCAGGGCGACATCGTCGGGCTCCAGGGCCGCGAGGCTGCGCCGCGCCTCGGCGCCGAGCGCGATGGTGCGAAAGAAGCGATCGACCGGCAGCAGCTTCGGACCGAAGAGCTCGGCCAGCCGGCCGCTGGCGAGCCGGCGCATCAGGTCCATCTGCCAAAGCCGCTCGGACGCCACCACATAGCCCTGAGCAAAGAGCAGATCGTGCAGACTGTCCGCCGCGATGCTCGGGACGGCGTGCGGGCCGTATACGACCCGCACAGGCGCAGCCAGCCCTGGCAGCGCCACAGTGCCGTCATAGAGGGGCTCCGCGCGCTTTCCGAGCCAATAGACGCCAGCGACGCCTGCAATGAGCAGCAGAAGCAGGATCGACAGCGTCCAGCGTAGGACAAGACGCAACATGGACTTATACACCCGTTGGCGGCTTGGTTAAGATCGAGGCCGCCATTGTCCCACCGCAGAGGAGTCAACGCGATGCCGACCCAGCCCGATTCGCAAGCCGTGAAGGACTACCTGATGGATCTGCAAGAGCGCATCACCGACGCCTTGCGCGCGACCGACGGCGGCGCCGGATTCAGGCAGGACAGCTGGGAGCGCCCGGGAGGCGGGGGAGGGCGGACCCGCATCATGCAGGACGGCATGGTCTTCGAGCGCTGCGGCATCAACTTCTCGCACGTGCATGGCGACCAGCTCCCCGCGTCGGCCAGCGCCCAGCGGCCCGAGCTGGCCGGGCGCAGTTTCGAGGCCATGGGCGTCTCTCTGGTCGCCCACCCGCAAAATCCCTATGTGCCTTCGTCGCATCTCAATGTACGCTTCTTCATCGCCAGCAAAGACGGCGCGGATCCGGTCTGGTGGTTTGGCGGCGGCTTCGACCTCACGCCCTATTACGGCTTCGAGGAGGACGTCCTCCATTGGCACCGCAACGCGCGCGAGGCCTGCGCCCCCTTCGGCGCGGATCTCTATCCGCGCTTCAAGGCCTGGTGCGACCAGTATTTCTATCTCAAGCACCGCGACGAGCCGCGCGGCGTCGGCGGTCTCTTCTTCGACGATTTCGCCGAGGGCGGCTTCGACCAGGCCTTCGCCTTTCTGCGCAGCGTCGGCGACCACTACCTGACTGGCTATCTGCCCATCGTCAACCGCCGCTGGGCAAAGACCTACGGCGATCGCGAGCGCGCCTTCCAGAAATACCGCCGCGGCCGCTACGTCGAGTTCAATCTCGTCTTCGACCGCGGCACCCTGTTCGGGCTCCAATCCGGCGGTCGAACCGAATCCATCCTCATGTCCATGCCGCCCGAGGTGAGCTGGCGCTACGACTATCATCCCGAGCCGGGCACACCAGAGGCTGCGCTCTACGAGCGCTTCCTGGTGGTGCGTGACTGGCTGGGCGAGGAGGAGGGTGCGGCATCGACTTAGCCGGGCTGGGCGCATCCACCGCCATGCAGACGGCCAGCCAGGAAGGTCCAAAGCGGCCATCCCCCTTCGTCCGGCTCGACTACCTCGACGCCCTGCGCGGCTATGCGGCGCTCTACGTCCTACTCTTCCATGTAGCCTGGCTGCCGGAAGATCGTCTGGCGCTTCCAGCCTGGATGTCCGACTACGTCCTCAACGGAAGCACGGGCGTCGACCTCTTCTTCGTGCTCAGCGCCTTTGCCTTATCCTACTCACTGGACGCGAGGCATGGCGAGCGCCACTTGATCCGGCACTTCTACATCCGGCGCTTCTTCCGGATCGCCCCCCTTTTCTACGTCATGATGGCCTTCTACTACGCCAAGGACCTCTGGCAGACCGGCACCTGGCACTCAGGGAGCGAGGTGCTGATCAACGCCTCGCTCCTGTTCAATCTCTTCCCCTCCCACATCCTCGGCTATGTCTGGGCGAGCTGGACGATCGGGGTCGAGGTCCTCTTCTATCTCGTCTTTCCGCTCATCTTCTCTCGCGTCCGAGGTGTCGGCGGAACGGCGGCGCTCTTCCTGATCACAGCACTGGGAGCCAACGCATGGTCCTTCCTGCTCGACCACTATGGTGTCGCCTCCGGATACCTGACGCCGGATCAGCTCGAGACGGTCAGACATCATAGCTTCCTCAGCGCACTGCCGGTCTTCGTGAGCGGCATGCTCGCCTATCGCCTGCACAGCGGCTATCTTGCGCGGCTGGGCGCACCGTCTCGGCGGCGGCTCGGGTCCTTGCTGATCCTGCTCTTCGCGGCGCTCTACTGGGCCTTGCTCGACGAGCGACTGCACGGCCTGCTTTGGGACGAGCAGGTCTGGCTCGGACCCATCTACGCCTGCCTGGTGTTGGGCCTGGCGCTGCGGCCTGCAAAGCTGCTGGTCAACGGAATCACGGTGAGGCTCGGCAAGGTCAGCTACTCGCTCTATCTGCTGCACCCAAGCCTGGTCGTCTTTCTCGCTCCGGCCTACCACCTGCTCTATACGTGGATTCCGAGCACCACGGGCGCCTTCCTCGCCGCGTTCGCGGTAACGGCCCTGATGCTCACGGCCGCCTCGGCGCTGAGCTACAAGGCGATCGAGCGCGCTGGCATGCGGCTTGGCGAGCGGGTCATCGCGCGCGGCTCACGGCCAAGCCTGCTCGCGACGCCCTGACACAGGCTTGTCGCCGGTCCAAAACGGAGAGTCATCCATGAAGTACGTCGAGGTCATCGCAAACGCAGGAAGCGCCGACACCATCGCGGAGGCGGCGGCGCGCGCCAAGGCCGTGGACTTCCGGCTCGGCCCGGCCGGCGAAGACGGCATGCAGCAGATGCGCATGCTGGTGAGCGACAGCCGCCTGCAGCGCCTGCTGGACATCCTGCAGACGGTGCTCGGCGCCCAGCCCATGGCGAGGATCATCGTCCTCCCGGTCGAGGTCTCCATCCCTCAGCCGGACGAGGGCGAGCGCAAGGAAGAGGATTCGGCGACGGCGGCGCGGGAATCCCTGTACGAGGGCGTCGAAAAGAGCTCGCGCATGGACGGCAGCTACGCCCTGCTGGTCGTGCTCTCGACCGTGGTCGCGGCGATCGGCCTCATCGAGGACAACGTCGCGGTCGTGATCGGCGCCATGGTGATCGCGCCCCTGCTGGGGCCCAATCTCGCCTTGAGCCTCGGGACCGCGCTGGGCGACATCGGACTCATGAGGAAGGCGGTCGCCACCCTCTTCTTCGGCATCGCCGTCGCGGTCGCGCTCTCGGCGGCGCTCGCCTATTTCTGGCCCAATGACCTGACCAGCGACGAGGTGCTCGCGCGCACCCAGCCGGGCCTGGAATCCGTCGCGCTCGCGCTGGCCTCGGGCGCCGCCGCGGCGCTGTCGCTGACCACAGGCCTCTCCAGCGTCCTGGTCGGGGTCATGGTCGCCGTGGCACTGCTGCCGCCAGCGGCGACGCTCGGGCTCATGCTGGGCGACGCCCGCTTCGATCTCGCCGGCGGCGCGGGGCTGCTGCTCGCGGTGAACGTGGTGTGCGTCAATCTGGCGAGCAAGATCGTCTTCTTCGCCAAGGGCATCAGTCCGCGCAAATGGCTCGAAAAGGAAAAGGCGAAGCGGGCGATGGTCACCTATGTCCTGGTGTGGGTGCTCACGCTGCTCGTGCTCATCTTCGTCATCCTCGAGCGCGACGCCTTGATCCCGGAAAGCCTCGACGAGGCCATCGAAGAGCACGTGCAGAAGCCCCTGGAGCAAGGGTCCTGAGAGGCTGTCTGACGATCGCTATCACCCGTGCTGCAGGGGCGAATGCATTCGCCTTCTCGCCAGCGTGGAGCGGCGCCCCGCCGCGACTGAGACGGTGGGAGCTGATCCGTCGCGCCGGGGCGGCACTCCCACGCAATGCCTGCCCGATGGCGTGTGATCGAATCGCCTTTGGTTAAGAAGACTCTCGGAAATCGCCTAAGAGCGTCGCAAGCCGGCAAGTCGGGCGAGCCAGCGCGGCACAAGCCGATCAGCCCAGATGCTCCTGCAGCCACTCGTTGATCTGATACCGCGAGCGCGCCCCACTGAAGCGTCCGCGCTCCTCGCCTTCCTGAAAGAGGATGACGGTGGGGAATCCGCGCACCCTGTAGTGGCCGGCGACGCGCATGTTCTCGCCCTCGTCGACCTCCAGCTTGGCCAGCAGGATGCGGCCTTCGTGCTCCTCGATGACGCGCTTGAGGTGCGGCGTCAGGGCATGGCAGGGGCCGCACCAATCGGCCCAGAAATCGACCAGGATGGGGTGCCCGTGCGAGGCCTCGACCACCTCGGCTTGAAAGCGGTCGTGATCGGTGTCGAAGATGTGCGGATCTGGATGGGAAACCTGCAGCATGACGAAGCCCGGAAGTGGATGGAGGCTCGGATCTTAGCCCGAAACAGGGCGATGACTGGAGCCAAGGCCGCGGCTGCGCTATTTTAGCGGGTTTGAAGCGCCGGGATGGTCCCGGACGCGCCGAACACACGCCGAGGCCCCTCGACCCATGGCTGATCTTGACACTCCCCGCTCCGCCTATCCCGTGACCCGGATGCGTCGGATGAGGCGCGACGACTTCTCGCGCCGCATGATGCGCGAGACGACCCTGACCCCGGACGACCTCATCTACCCGGTCTTCGTGCTCGAGGGCTCCGGGGAGCGCGAGGCCGTGGCGTCCATGCCTGGGGTCGAGCGGCTGAGCGTCGATCTGCTGGTCGAGGAGGCACGCGAGGTCCAGCGCATGGGAATTCCAGCCATGGCGCTCTTCCCGGTCACGCCCATGTCGGCCAAGTCGCTCGACGCCGCCGAGGCCTTCAATCCGGACGGCTTGGCGCAGCGCGCGGTGCGTGCCCTCAAGGACGCCGTGCCCGAGCTAGGGATCATGACGGACGTGGCGCTCGATCCCTTCACCACGCACGGACAGGACGGGCTCATCGACGAGGCCGGCTATGTGATGAACGACCCGACCGTCGAGGTGCTGGTGCGCCAGGCGCTGTCCCATGCCGAGGCGGGCGCCGACATCGTCGCCCCCTCCGACATGATGGACGGGCGCATCGGCGCCGTGCGCACCGCGCTGGAGGCCGAGGGCCACATCCACACGCGCATCTTGGCCTATTCCGCCAAGTACGCTTCGAGCTATTATGGCCCCTTCAGAGACGCGGTCGGGTCGGCCGCGAACCTGGGCGCCGGCAACAAGTACACCTATCAGATGGACCCGGCCAACTCGGACGAGGCCATCCATGAGGTGGCGCTGGATCTCGCGGAAGGCGCCGACATGGTCATGGTCAAGCCGGGCATGCCCTACCTGGACATCGTCCGCCGCATCAAGGATCAGTTTGGCGCACCGACCTTCGTCTATCATGTCAGCGGTGAGTACGCCATGCTGAAGGCGGCGAGCCAGAACGGCTGGCTGGACGAAGAGGCCGTGGTGCTGGAGGCCATGCTGTCCATGAAGCGCGCGGGCGCGGACGGCATCCTGACCTACTACGCCAAGGACATCGCCCGCTGGCTCGGGGCCTGACGCCCTCGACGCGACCCTTTTCGCCGCAGGATGGACAAGACTCCCCCATACTGACGGCTGACAACGAGCAAACATCGCGCGGCAAGGGACTGCCGCACCTTTTTCAGGCAGCTCACGGCATCCGCCAGCCAGGTCCTGAGAACCGCCCCCGACATCCCTCCGACGCATGCCAGACCAATACGCCGTCATCGGCAACCCCATCGCCCACAGCAAGTCACCCGCCATCCACGCCGAGTTCGCCCGCCAGACCGCACAGGATCTGGAGTACGGCCGCATCCTCGGCAGCCTGGAGGACTTCGCGGGAGACGTCAGGCAATTCATCTCCCAGGGCGGACAGGGGCTGAATGTCACCGTCCCCTTCAAGGAGCAGGCCTGGGCGCTCGCAGACCAGCGCAGCGCCAGGGCCGAGACCGCGGGCGCGGTGAACACCCTCATTCGGCTGGAGGATGGCCGCCTGCGCGGCGACAACACCGACGGCGTCGGCCTGGTGCGCGACCTGAGCGCGAATCACGGCTTCGACTTCGGAGGCGCCAGGGTCCTGCTGCTCGGCGCCGGCGGCGCCTCACGCGGCGTGCTCCTGCCATTGCTCGAGACAGGGCTCGCCGAGCTGGTCATCGCCAATCGCACGGCAGCCAAGGCCGTCGACCTGGCCGCGCTCGGCGCCCGGCTGGGTCCCGTCACCGGCTGCGGCCTGGATGCGCTTGCGGACAAGCGTTTCGACCTCATCATCAACGCGACCTCGGCCGGCCTGAGCGACACAGTTCCAGCCATCCCGGACGACGGTCTGCGGCCGGGCGGCTGGACCTACGACATGCTCTACGGCGACCAGCCCACCGCCTTCTGCCGCTGGGGCCAGGATCACGGCGCCAGCCGTGCCCTCGATGGCCTGGGCATGCTGGTGGAGCAGGCGGCCGAGTCCTTCTGGCTGTGGCGCGGCGTGCGCCCCGAGACCACAGGCGTCATCAAGGGGTTACGCGGCGCGAGCTAGCCTCGGGACCGAGCGTATCCGGCGCCTTGGGCAGGCCATCGGCAGCGCTTCCACAGCGACAGCCCTTCAACAACCGACTTGGGAGTCGAAGCGATGAAGACCGCGGTATTGGGCTTGGGACTCATGGGCGCAGAGATCGCCTTGCGCCTGAAGCGCCAGGGGCGTGACGTCCTCTGCTGGAACCGCAGCGCCGAGCGCTCCGAGGCGGCCCGCGAGCGCGGACTCGCCGCCCGGGCGACGGCGACGGAGGCCATCGCCGAATCCGAGATCACGCTCTTGGTCCTCAGCGACGCCGAGGCGATCCGCGCCACCCTCTTCGAGAGCGGGGACGCCGATGCCCTGGACGGCCGTATCCTCATCCAGATGGGCACCATCGCCCCCCGCGAGAGCCGCGAGATCGCCGGGCGTGTCGCCGCTCAAGGCGGTCAGTACCTGGAAGCGCCAGTCTTGGGCAGCCTGCCCGAGGCCCGCGAGGGCAGGCTCATCCTCATGGCCGGCGGCGACCCTGAGCTCTTCGAGCACTGCCTGCCGGTCTTCAGAGACCTCAGCCGCGATCCCCAGCGCATCGGCGAGATCGGGCAAGGCGCGGCCATGAAGCTCGCCATGAACCAGCTCATCGCCGGTCTGACCTCCACCTTCGCGCTCAGCCTCGGACTGGTGCGCCGCGAGGAGATCGACGTCGAGCAGTTCATGGGCCTGCTCCGCGACAGCGCCCTCTATGCCAAGACTTTCGACAAGAAGCTGGACAAGTATCTAAGCCATGAATACGGCGCGGCCAACTTCCCACTCAAGCACCTCCTGAAAGACGTCCGCCTATTCAAGCAGGTCGCCGAGGAGAGCTTCCTGGATACAGCCCTCATCGGCGCGATCGAAGACAGCTGCCGCCAAGCCGAGGCCTTGGGATTCGGTGATCAGGACTACTCGGCGCTCTACGAGGCCCTGTGTCCGGATCCCTATGGACCGTCCTCCTGAGACCCGACACCCATGCAGGATCTTCCCTTCACCCACAAGCCCGGCTGGCGCGAGCGCCACCTCAAGCGCAAGCACAGAAACCCGCTCTTCAGCTGGCCGGCGCAGCCCGTCGCGCCGGAACGGCTACTGCAGGCCCAGAAGGCCGACCACGAGGAGATGCTGGCCTTCGCCGAGAGCTTTCGCGCCCTGGTTCAGCGCGCCGTCGACCTGCCCCCGGATGCCGGGAGCGAGGAGGTCATCGCGCTCAAGGGCGAGCTCGAGCAGCACTACGAGCAGTCCTACGGCCTGCCCGAAGACCACAGCCAAGAGCGCCAGGCCATCCGCAAGCTGGTCGATCTCATCACCAAGGCCATTCGCCTTGCGGCAGGCGAAGACCCGGTCGCTCAGCAAGAGCTGGCCGACGAGGAAGCGGCCAGGACCATCCACCGACGCCTCCTCGAGCAGCCCCTGGTCGCCGACCTGCTGCGCCCCGACTCGGCCATCACCCCGGGAGAGCTGACAGCGACGCTGCTGAGCGCCCTGCCGAGCGAGGTCGAGGCTGCCATCGAGCTGTTCGATTCCGACCAGATCGCCCAGATCGCGGAAGAGGGCGCCAAGCTCGCAGACGACCGGGCCTGCAAGGGCGTCGACATGAGCCAGGCCCTGGAGCGACTCGCCCAGATCCTGACCCGGCTGAAAGCGGACTATCCCCAAGCCCACTAGCGTCGTAGGTTGGACGAGCCGAGCGAAGTCCACCGATCCGCGCCCCAGAGCCGGCGTGCGGCAAGCCGCTCCCGTAGGGTGGACGAGCCCCGAGCGAAGTCCACCAGCGCCCGAGTCGATGTCTGCATGAGCCTGCGGCAAGCGCAGCACCTGAGCTAAGCTCGCAAGGATTGCGTGATGAGTTTCACCGAGGGATCGCGATAGCCAGGTGACGACAGACCCGCCCATGACCGCGGCCGTCGAGGCCATGCTGGACGACGCACTGCTGCTGGACCTGGAGACGGGTCCCGACGGCGCCATCCACAAGATCGGCGCCATCCGCGCCGACCGCGACTTCCGCCGCCAGGGCCAATTCGACCTGCGGCAGGCCCTGACCCATCTCACCCACTTCGCCTCGGGCGCAGAGCGCGTCATCGGCCACAACCTGCTGGGCCACGACCTGCCGACCTTGCGCACCTGCGCCCCAGCGCTGGCACTGCTGGGCCTGCCCATCGTCGACACCCTCTACCTGTCCCCGCTGGTCTTCCCGCAGAATCCCTATCACCGCCTGGTGAAGGACTACAAGCTGGTCCGCGACAGCCTCGCCGATCCCGTCCAGGATTGCAGGCTCGCCGCGCGCGTGCTGCGCGAGCAGTGCGAGGAGCTGGTCCGCCGGGGCGCCTCGGGCGAGGCCGATCTCCTGCGGGTCCACCACTTCTGCTTCCGGGGCGCGACCCTGCTGGAGGCCAATGCGACCGGCGGGGACGGCATCGCCGACGTCTTCCGCCTGACCGGCGCCTCCCTGCCGAGCGTCGCCGAGGTCCGGGATACCTTACTGAGCCGCTGGCAAGGGCGCGCCTGCGCCACGGCGGCGCCCGGCCTCATCCTGGCGCATTTGAGCGATCCGGACCTGCGCCCGGTTCTGGCCTACGCGGCGGCCTGGATCGAGGTCGCCGGCGGCAGCTCGGTGCTGCCGCCCTGGGTCCGGCACCGCTTTCCGGCGACGGCCTCCCTGCTCAAGTCACTGCGCGAGGTGCCCTGCGAGGAGCCGGACTGCGCCTGGTGCCGCGAGACCCATGACCCCGTCGTGCAGCTCGGCCGCTGGTTCGGCTTCGACCGTTTCCGGGCGGCGCCAGCAACCGAGGACGGCGGCAGCCTGCAGCAGGCCATCGTCTCCGAGGGCATCGCCGACCGCCCGCACCTCGCCATCCTGCCGACCGGCGGCGGCAAGTCGCTCTGCTTCCAGCTCCCGGCCCTGGTGCGCCATCTGCGCCGGGGCACGCTGACCGTGGTCATCTCGCCCCTGCAGGCGCTGATGAAGGACCAGGTCGACAACCTAGTGAAGAAGACGGGCACCACGGCAGCGGCCGCCATCTACGGGCTGCTGACGCCGCCCGAGCGCGGCGACGTCATGGAGCGCGTGCGCCTGGGCGATATCGCCATTCTCTACATCTCCCCGGAGCAGCTGCGCAACCGCTCGGTCGCGGACCTGCTCGCGAGCCGCGAGATCGGCTGCTGGGTCTTCGACGAGGCCCATTGCCTGTCCAAGTGGGGCCACGACTTCCGCCCGGACTATCTCTACGCCGGGCGCTTCATCCGCACCCTGGCCGAGCGCCAAGGCGCGGAGCCGCCGCCGGTAGCCTGCTTCACCGCGACGGCCAAGCCCGACGTCATCGCCGAGATCCTGTCCTATTTCCGCGACGAGCTGAACCAGCCCCTGCACCTGTTCGAGAGCGGCGTCGAGCGCGACAACCTGGCCTTCGAGGTCCAGCTCGCCGGCCGCCACGAGAAGGACGCGCGCATCCACGAGATCCTGGTCGCCCACCTCGGCGAGCCGAGCCCAGAGCCCGACCCTGCCGCCGGCGGTGCCGTCGTCTACGCCGCCCGCCGCGCGCGTACCGAGGCGCTGGCCGACCGGCTGCAGCGCCAGGGCTGGGCGGCCGAGGCCTTCCACGCCGGTCTCCAGGCACCGGAGAAGAAGCGCATCCAAGAGGCCTTCGTCTCCGGCGAGCTGCAGGTGATCTGTGCCACCAATGCCTTCGGCATGGGCGTCGACAAGGAGGACGTGCGCGTCGTTATCCACGCGGACATCCCGGGGTCGCTGGAGAACTACATCCAGGAGGCCGGCCGCGCCGGGCGGGATCGCCAGCCCGCACGCTGCGTTCTGCTCTACGACGAGCAGGACGTCGAGGCCCAGTTCGGCATGGAGGCCCTATCCGAGCTCACCCGCCGCGACATCGCCGAGATCCTGCGCGGTCTGCGCCGCGCCAAGCGCGACGCCGACGACCTGGTGGTCGTCACCAGCGGCGAGCTGCTGCGCGACGAGGAGCTGAGGCTCGGCTTCGACGCCGAGGCCCGCGATGCCGATACCCGGGTGCGCATCGCCATCGCCTGGCTGGAGCGCGCCGGGCTGGTGCAGCGCGACGAGAACCGCACCCGCGTCTTCCAGGGGCGCCCGGCGGTCGCCAGCATGGAAGACGCGCAGACACGAATCGCCAGGCTCGGCCTGTCCCCGGCGCAGCAGGAGCGCTGGCTCGCCATCCTGGAGGCCATGCTCAACGCCGATCCGGACGAGGGCTTCACCGCCGACGAGCTGGCACGGCTCGCGACCTTCGCCCCGCCCGAGGCCGAGCAGGTGCCGCCCTGGGACCGTGGCGAAACCCCGGCCCAGCGCGTCATGCGCACCCTGCACGACATGGCCGGCGCCGGCCTGCTGCACGAGGGGCCTCAGCTCACCGCCTTCGTCCGCCACAAGGTCAAACGGCCGTCGCCGCAGATCCTGGAGCAGGTCGGCGCGCTCGAGCGCGCCATGCTGGATGCCCTGCGCGAGCAGGCGCCGGATGCCGAGACCGGCGACTGGCTGCCCCTCTCGCTGCGCCGGCTCAACCAGCACCTGCTCGACGCCGGCATGGACAGCAGCCCGGAGACGCTGCGCGCCCTGCTCAAGGGCCTGGCGCAGGACGGGCGCGGGCTGGCCGGGGCGCGCGGCAGCCTCGACCTGCGCCAAAGCGACCGCGACCACTTCCAGGTGCGGCTGCACCGCGACTGGCGCGCGCTCTGCGAGACCGCCGAGCGCCGCCGCGCCGTCGCGGGTCTGGTGCTGCGCGCCCTGCTGGCGAAGCTGCCCGCGGATGCCCCGGCCTCGGCCGAGCTGCTGGTCGCCTTCGGCACGGACGAGCTGACCCGAGCGCTGGCCGACGACCTGGTCCTGCGCGGGCAGGTGCGCGACCCGCTGGCCGCCATCGAGCGCGCGCTCGTCTTCCTGCACGAGCACGGCGCCATCATCTTGCACGGTGGCTTCGCCGTCTTCCGCGCCGCCATGACGGTGCGCCTGCTGCCGGAGGCAAAGCGTCGGCGCTACACCAAGGCGCAGTACCAGCCCCTGGCCCAGCACTATGGCGAAAGGATCTTCCAGGTCCACGTCATGGACGCGTATGCGCGCCTCGGCGCCGAGAAGATCCGCCAGGCGCTCGGGCTGGTCACGGCCTACTTCTCGCTGGGCAAGGAGGCCTTCGTGAAGCGCTTCTTCGCCGACCGCCGCGAGATGCTGCAGCGCGCGACCACGGCCGAGTCTTTCCGGCGCGTCGTCGATACCCTGGGCAGCCCGGCCCAAATCGAGATCGTCGCCGCGCCCGAGGACGGCAACCGGCTGGTCCTGGCCGGTCCGGGCGCCGGCAAGACCCGTGTCATCGTGCACCGCTGCGCCTATCTGCTGCAGGTGCTGCGGGTGCCCGCCCACCGGATCATCCTGCTCTGCTTCAACCGCTCCGCCGCGCTGGAGCTGCGCCGGCGGCTCGCCGAGCTGGTCGGCGACCTGGCGCGCGGCGTCACGGTGCAGACCTATCACGGCTTCGCCATGCGCCTGACCGGCCGCTCCTATGCCGAGCGCTCGAGCCGGGCGGGGGACGAGCGGCTGGACTTCGACCGCGTCATCGCGGATGCGGTGGACCTGCTCGAAGGCCGCGTCGACCTGCCGGGCGACATCGGACTCGACGACACCCGCGCCCGCCTGCTGGCCGGCTACAGACACATCCTGGTCGACGAATACCAGGACATCGACCAGGATCAGTACCGCCTGGTCGCGGCCATCGCCGGGCGCACCGCGGACGAGGACCCTCTGACGCTGCTCGCCGTCGGGGACGACGACCAGAACATCTACGCCTTTCGGGGCGCCAGCCTGGAGCACATCCGCCGCTTCCGGCAGGACTACGACGCCGAGCTGCACTATCTGGTCGAGAACTACCGCTCCAGCGGCCACATCATCGCCGCGGCCGGGGAGCTGATCGCCCACAACCGCGCGCGCATGAAGACCGAGCAGCCGATCCGCATCGACCGCCGCCGCGCGGACCAGCCGCCGGGGGGACGTTGGACGGACCTGGACCCGCTCGGCAAGGGCCGCGTCCTGGTGCTCGGCGCGGCCGACCCTGGCCGGCAGGCCGCCGCCCTGATCGCGCGGATGCGGGAGCTCAAACGGCTCGACGGACAGGATTGGCGCGACTTCGCCGTGCTCGCCCGCCGGCATGAGGTGCTCTGGCCCATCCGAGCGCTCTGCGAGCACGCCGGCATCCCGGCCGCCGTCCCCGGTGACCTCCCGGGCCTGCATCGGATTCGCGAGATCGACGCCTTTCTCGAAGCCCTGAAGCGCCAGGGTCGCGAGCCGATCGCCGCCGGGGCACTGGACGCCCTTCTACCAGAGCGTCCGAGTCTCTGGAGAACCCTGCTGGAGCGCCTGAGCGCGGACTGGCGCGCCGAGGCCGGCGGGGCCGAGGTGCCGGCCAGCGAGATCGCCGAATTCTGCTACGAGACCCTCGCCGAGCAGCGCCGCGAGCGCGTCCTCGGCGACGGCGTCCTCCTCACGACCCTGCACGGCGCCAAGGGTCTGGAGTTTCCCCATGTGCTCATCGCCGACGGCGGCTGGGGCAGCAACGGCGGCACCGACCGCGAGGACGAGCGGCGCCTCTTCTACGTCGGCATGACCCGCGCGAGAGAGACCCTGACCCTCGGCCAGATCGACGGGCAGCGCCATCCCCACATCCCGCTGCTCCAAGGCGATGCCCTCTTACGGATCGACACCCAGGTCGACCCGCCGCCAGCGGACATCATCGCCCGCCGCGATCACCGCCTCACCCTAGAAGACATCGACATCGGCTACGCCGGCCGGCAGCCGCCGGACGCGGCCATCCACGCCCGACTCGCCGCCCTCCACCCAGACGACCAACTGACCTGGCGAGTCGACCAGGGACGTCTGCTGCTGCTCGACGAATCCAGCCATCCCGTCGCACGCCTCTCACGCAAGGCCGCAGCCGCCTGGCTCCAGCGACTCGACCAGATCGAGCAGATTCAGGTCTTCGCCATCCTCCGCCGCGACCGCGCCCAGGCCACACCCGACTTCGCCGAGCGCCTGCGCTGCGAGCACTGGGAAGTCCCCCTGGCCGAGATCCGCTGGCGCCCCGAAAAGACCATAAAAAATCCATAAAAAACAAGGACTTAGGGTGGAAAAGCACAGCGCAGTCCACCAGCGACGGAGCGGGGTCGGTGGACTTCGCCCTGGCTCGTCCACCCTAGGTCCTCCCAGCGCTTTAGCTGGTTCAGGTGTGCGGCCCGCGCAGGGACTGCTCGTATTCGTCCATGAAGTGGTAGAGGGAGCTTTCGAGCACCTTGACGGCGCCGTTGATGAGGTGGCAGCGGCCGGAGCCTGGGAGGATGGTGCAAAGGTTGATGAGGCTGTCGAGGTCGGAGCGGGTGCCTTGGCCGGTACCGATGCGGTTGAGGAGCTGGGACATGTAGTAGGTGCCGGTCTTGCAGGAGGGGCACTGGCCGCAGGACGAGGAGGCGAAGAAGCTGACGTACTCGCCGACCTTCTTGACGATGCCGGTACCCTGGGAGACGGCGATCATGGCCCCGGTGCCGAGCGCGGAGCGGCGGGCGGCGACGGACTCGAAGTCCATGGGGACGTCGATGTCCTTGGGCGTCAGGATGGTGTTCGACGGGCCGCCGGTGAAGACGGCCTTGAGCTTCTTGCCGACCAGCATGCCCTCGCCGTAGCGGTAGAGCAGGTCGGAGAGGGGCGTGCCCATGGGCAGCTCGTAGACGCCCGGGCGCAGGACGTCGCCGCTGAGGCTGTAGACCTTGGTCCCGGCGGCATCGCCCAGACCCTGGCGGCGGAACCAGTCGACCCCGTTGCGCAGCAGGTGCGGGAGGTTGCTCAGGGTCTCGACGTTGTTGATGAGGGTGGGGCGGCCGTGGACACCGTGCTCCGTGGGGTAGGGCGGCTTGACGCGCGGAAAGGGGAACTTGCCTTCGACCGACTCGATGGCGGCGGTTTCCTCGCCCCCGATGTAGTGGCCCGAGCTGGGCTGGACGCGGTAGACGACCTGGAATCCCGTGGCGCGCGCGATGCGCTCCGGCCACTCCGACTGCTGCCACTGGTGCAGCGCGCGGCGGACCGCGTCGATGGCGCCGGTCAGGTGCGGGTTGATGTAGAAGACGATCTGCTGGATGCCGCAGGCGAGGGCGGCGATGGTCGCGCCCTCGATGAGCTGGTGCGGACACTCCTCCATCAGCACCCGGTCCTTGAAGGTGCCGGGCTCGTCCTCGTTGCCGTTGCAGATGAGGTACTTCTCGCCCGTCTGCGCGGCGACCGCGCTCCACTTCACCCAGGTCGGAAAGCCGCTGCCGCCCAAGCCGCGCAGGTCGGCCGCCTTGACCATGTCGAGGATGCGGCCGGGGTCTTCCAGCGCGGCCTCGAGACCGCTGCCGCCGACGTCCCACAGCCAGGCGTCGAAATCGGCGCCGACCCGGCAGGAGGGCTGGAGCAGGACCTGATCGAGGACGGGTGCCTCATCCATCGTCGTCCACCCTGGTGTTGCGGCGCAGGCCGTCGTAGTCGGAGTCCTTTTCGAACTTGGCGTACTCGGGGAAGAGCAGGGGACTCTGCTGGGTCAGGGGCATCTGGGCGAGCATCAGCTCGCGGCGGAAGGCCCGCAGGTGCTCGAGCGAGACCTTCTTCTGGCGCATCCCGACGCCATGCACGCGCTTGGCCGCCGCCGTCCCGGCGCGCCGGCCGAAGCTGATGATCTCGAGCAGGGAATTGCCCATGAGGCGATTGCGCCCGTGCACGCCGCCGCAGACCTCGCCGATGCAGTAGAGACCCGGCACGGTGCTGGCACCCTGTCGATTGATGACGACGCCGCCGTTCTGATAGTGCAGGGTTGGGTAGATGAGCATGGGCTGCTCGCGCGGGTCGATCCCCGACTTGGTCCCGAGGTGCAACAGCTTGGGGAAGCGCTGCTCGATGATGCCTGGGTGGCGCAGCTCGATGCTCGGCGTATCCAGCCAGACGCCGGATTCGCCATGACCGGCATCGACACCACGGCCCTCGGCGCACTCCCGGATGATGGCCGCGGCGACGTGATCGCGCGGGCGCAGCTCGTCGATGAAGCGCTCGCAGGCGGCGTTTAGGAGATAGGCGCCGGCCGAGCGCACGCCCTCGGTGATCAGGGTGCCGCCGAGATGGTGCGGGTAGGCGAGACCGGTCGGGTGGTACTGGAAGGTGTCCAGGTCGCGCAGCTTGGCGCCGAGCCGGTAGGCCAGCACCAGGCCGTCACCCACAGCACCGAAATGGTTCGAGGTCGGAAAGCCGTTCAGGTGCAGCCGGCCGATGCCGCCGGTGGCGACGATGACGGACTTGGCCTTGATCAGGCTGTACCTGTAGTCCTTGAGCGAGGAGAGCACGGCACCGGCGCAATGGCCGGACTGGTCGGAGAGCAGCTCGACGGCCGGGCAGTAGTCCCAGACCTCGACGTCGCTGTTGAAGACGGCCTCGCGCAGCACCCGCATCATCTCCAGCCCGGTGTAGTCGCGGAAGTAGAGCACGCGCGGCGCGGAGGTCCCGCCGGCGCGTCGGGCCAGGAGATCCCCATATTGGTCGAGGTCGAACTGCATCCCCTGCTGGATGAGCCAGCGGATGACGTCCGGCCCGTCCATCACCATCTGGGCGGCCAGCTTGCGGTCGATCTGGCCGCTGGCGCCCTTGACGGTGTCGTCATAGTGCATCTGCGGCGTGTCGTCCTTCTCGACCGAGGCCTGGATGCCGCCCTCTGCCATGACGGTGTTGCTGTCGCCGAGCCTCAGCTTGGTTGCGAGAATGACCCGAGCGCCGGCGCGCGCGGCCTCCAGCGCGGCCGAGCAGCCGGCGCCGCCGCCGCCGATGACCAGCACGTCGGTCTCGACCTCGGCGGACGCGGCAAGGTCCGCCTCGTCGATACGCGAGTCGCTTTGCAGCACGTCCGCGAGCTGGCGATGGCAGGGGTCGCCGGCATTGGGGCCGACGGTCAGCTCGACGAAACGGTCCGGGATGTAGTCCGGGTGGTAGCGCTCCAGCAGCGCGTCACCGAGCTCGGCCGAATCCGGCAGGGGCCGCTCGGCGAGTGGCTGGTAGCGCCGGATCGCGGCGTCGTATGGAGTGTTGGTCGCCATGGGATCGACAGCCTTGAGCGGCGGCTACTCGACGACCTGCAGCTCGCCCTTGCGCATCTTCTCGAGCCGGTTGATGAGGTTGGACGGACGGGTGTGGAAGTAGGCCGTGACCCGGCGCGAGAAGAGGGCCACATGGTTGGGGGTGATCAGCTCCGGGCAGGCGGTCTGGCAGAGGTTGCACATGACGCATTGCACGAAGAGCTCGCCGGCCTCGCGGAAGCGGCCCTTGACGGCCAGCTCCACGCCCTTCTCGACATCGATGTCCTTGGGGCAGGTGGTGGTGCAGCCGCCACAATGCCGGCACTGCGCCGCCTCCGGGAAGATCTCGTGGAACTTGGCCTGGACCTCCCAGGAGTTGGGGATCTCGTCCAGGCGGTAGGTCTGATAGGGCGGGATGGGATAGATGAGAAAGCTCACGTCCATGCCTTCCTCGATCAGCAGCTCGCAGCCCAGCTCGGTCGATACCTCGCTGCTCTCGGCGCGGCGGACGAAGACGCGGCAGGAGCCGCAAACGCCCTGCAGACAGCCGACGCCCTTGACGCGTGGATAGCCCGCATACCAGAGGGCCTGGATCACGGAGAGGGCCTCAGGCGCGCAGATGTCCTTGCCGTTGATCCTGAGATTGATGAGCTTCTTGGCGTCTTCTGTCATTCGTCGCACCAACAGGGACCGAGAACCGAGCAGAGGGCGCAGGGAGGGGCATGGCTCGGGGCGTCTCCCACGCGCGGGGCAGAGTAGCACATGGGCGGCCGGGGTGTGGACTGACCCGGATTGTGCTCGGCTTCGGTGGGGGCGCATCTGGGTTGGCGGAGCTCCCCTGGAACGCCGTCGCGGCGAGGCGCCGCTCCCACTTGGAACGCTGCCGGTCCTCGCCTCCCGGCAACCGAGGCCGGCATTCTCAGGCAACAGCACCCGGTCAGCTCGCGCCAGTGCTTTGCTGCCCGACTACCGGCCCGAGCGCCGCCTGCCGCGCGTCGCCCGTTCGATCGGGGTCTGCAACGGCAGGCCTCCGCGCAGGACATGGACCAGAAACCCGAGCAGACCGAGCGCCGTGCCCGCCGCCGCGACGACCACGAGCCAGATCATCCACGGGTAGACCAGGGCGCCGAAGAGACAGGCGAAAAGGGCGAACACCCATAGCGGGAGGTCGAGCATCAGGCGTGTGAGCACTTGTATTGGAGCACCTCGCGTCAGTTCGACTTGCCTAGCCCGCTCTCCTCGGCAATCGGGTATCTCCGGCGATGATCGGCAGCCTCGCATCCGAGGTTGAGCGCAGCTGAGTCGAGGATCGCCTTAGCGTGCGGATCGTTCATTTCACGCGCTCGCACATGGAGCCCGGTGATCGCATCGCGCTGTCTTGGTATCGATCGCGACGACTGCGGGCGAGGGCTCAGGATAGTTGCCGTTCGGTGCAGCTTAGCGGCTCTCCGTCGAAGCCGCTGTAAACTGGCTCAAGGTATCCAGGCGCTCGAGGTCGACTCCTCGAGACCGAAGGTGTGCGATCAGCGAATCGAGCCCGCCGTCCTTCGAGATCACCCGAAACACCCCGCCCGGATCCTGCTAGACCAGCTCGCCCAGATAGAACGCCAAGTGGAAATCCAGCGCGTTGCGCCCGCTCGCGGCGATTTTGACGTAGCGGCCAGGCTCGCCGAGCTGCTGCAGACAGGAGCTGGGTCTCCCCGGTCGGAGTCAAAGCCGCCCTGATACAGCAGTTAAACCGCGTCCAGAATTAGAATCGTAGTTCTTCTGGAACCGGTGCCGATCAGAAGTACGCATCCCGAACTTGACGCGGTTTAGAAGGGATCAGCGCCGTGCGGGAGAGCTGATACGAGTGGGTCGGTTCCGGCCAAAACGCCTGGGTAGATCTCGAAGGAGGGTCGGCTCACTCATATGGGTGAGCCACCGCCTTCCTGGGGTAGAAAAAGCCCTTTATGCAGTTCGGGTGACGGATGCAGAGCTGGATATGATTCTTCTCCTTGAAGCCAGCCCCAGGGTACAGATCCTCGCCTTCCCAGAAGACGCCACGCACCGACTCATAAGGTGGCTTTCCTTCGCGCTTGCGCTGCAGATGCAGGAAATTGATCACCGCGCAATCAAGCTCTCGGAGCAGGATATCGCGACTCTTGCAGAAGGTCGGCACTTTGTTGTTTGGCAAGGGCTTGCCGGCGGCGTCCAGTGTGCCTTTGAGCGTTTGAGAAGCTGTCTGGAAATCATGGTCGAGACATTTGTAGGGGCGAATTCATTCGCCCTTGGTCCGGCGGTCGGGCGAATGAGTTCGCCCTTACAGCTTTTTCCAGACAGCTTCTGATAGGCACTCGCCAAGTAGGACAGGGACTCGCTGTCGGTCAGATCTAGGCAATATCCAAGGTGGATCGCCGCGCCGATCACGACCGCGTTTGGGGTGTCGCGATCCTTCGCAAAGCGTTCGGCGCGGTGCAGGCTGTTCTCCCAAAAATACATCCCATGCCCAAGCCAATCGTAGTTGTTCTCGCTGGGCCTGAATGGGCTGTCCGGGTGCTCGACCAGGAGCCGCGCCGTTTCCTCTGTCGTTGCGTGAAAACCAAAGACTAGACTTGGACTTCTTCGATACATTCGGATGGCTCGCGCTCGAAGAGCGCGCGGTACGGATCGGCGATCTCCCCGTCATCCGTCATGATCCCGGCCTCTTTGAGCGCCTGACGCGCGGCTTCCGGCGAGGCCGTCACCTCACGTCGAAACTTGCGCATGCTGTGAATATTCTCGGCAGCCTCTGAGCGTGTCATGCTCCATCCCCCCAGGGTCTTCGTCTAGGCGCGACGAATCCGCCGGATGGGGTGTCCATCCAACGGAATGGTGTCCGATGCTGTTGGGCGCTTCAAAATGTGGAAGCGCGTGGTCTATTGTGTGCCGCCGCTGCTTCAGACACAAGATATTGTGTCAAGCACTTGACAGCCGGCCAATTTTGCTGAATGAAAATCTTAGCATGGGCCCAGATGGGGATGGCAGAGAAAAGGCAAAGCCTTTCCCCTGCAGAATGCCCGACGCGGGGCTTACGGCGATCGACGGGAGCGGCCGAGGCGGCTAGGCGGCTGCGCCCGCCTTGGTCGACGTGCCGCGTCGCTTGCGGGTGGGCTTGGGCTGCTCGGCGCGCGCGGCGCGGATGCGCTCCAAGAGCACGGAGGCCGGCTCGTCGTTCGGGTCCTGGGGGACCAGCTCGCCGCGGAAGGCTTTGGCGAGGTTGGCTTGGTCGAGGTGGTCGAGGTGGTGGATGGCTTGCTGGCACTTTCTCTCCACGATACCTAACCATGTCAGGGCTTTTTCAATCTTCTTGACGATCTCTTCAGCTTCTTGGGCGGAAGGTATCGGCACCGGCAAAGATGAAAGTTTGCTCTTGCTAATCGACGCTAAATTGGTGGTTTGCTTACCTTCCGAAAAGAAATAGTCCTGCCCAAACTCATTGGCGTAGTAAGAAAGGAACTTTGGCGGAAAACCAGCAATCTTCAGGCGAACCCGGAAAACATGGTTTTGGTGAATGCAAGGCGATACCTCTTCGCCCCAAATCCAACCTCTGCCTAGCTTGTCCCTATCACCACCTTCGTTCATTAGAACGTCGCCTTTCTTCAGTAGGAGACGTTTGATCTCGCTTTCCGTTGCAAAGACTTTTTTGACCTCCTTAAGGTTCAAATGTCCTCTTTGGACATTCGCGACGCGAAGATACGGGACCACCGTAAGAGCCTCACCCTCTTTTCGTTTCTTGCCGAGCGCGAGACCGCTCTGAATATCTGAAATGTCCTGCAATTTGCAGAGCGTCCAATCGCTAGGCAATTCGCTAGTCGGCCTTGAGAGAGTCGAACCAAGATTCTGGCGGCGCCAATCTTCCGTCAAATCCCCCCGAAACGCCGCCTCCAAAATCGCCTTCTTGTACTGCTCGATCAGGCGCGGGATCTGGGACAGCTCCTCGCGGGCGCGGCGGGTGCGCTCGAAAAGACTGTCCAGCTTGACGACGATGCGGCGTTGTTCTTTGATCGGAGGAAGACAAATGTGGAATGCTTTCACCTCTGGGAAATAGATTGTGGTATGCGTCGAGCCCTTCCCAAAGCGACGAATGTCATCGCCTTCCGCTAAGAGCGCGTACATCAGGAATCGAGGATCCAGCCCCTCATTGCAGGTCCAAGTTACGAAGTCCTGGCTTGTGGCCATGTCACGCGCCATTTGAACGACGTAGCCAACTGATGCGGTTCGTGAGAGGCATACTGTTCCCGCTGGCAGCAAGCGTGCTGCGGAGTTTGCAAGCCCTTCAGGCGTAACATGCTGTGAGGTGTCGCTTATTGTTGAGCCGTGGTGCTTGGATGCGTCTCGTATACCGATCCAGGGAATCTCCCCATTCCAGTAAGTCGACTCACTTCTGCTGGGAGTATGACCAGTACCCAACACTGACAAGTCATACAAAGAGGTCCATATCCAACCTCTTGGAGCTGGGAGGTCCGGACACCCAACGGACAGTGCTGCGCGTCCAGGAATGACTGTTTCTGTGGCTGCTCTGCCGCTCACGCTGCCGTTTCCTGTGCTTGATCCATCTCCTCCGTCAATCCCTCGATCTCCTCCAGCTCCGCGCGCAGGTGTCCCGTGATGGCGGCGTCGATGTCCTCGGGCTCGGTCAGGCGCTCCTCGATGTCCTCGCTCTCGTCGCGCAGCCAGGCGATGTCCACGCGCTCCCAGGCTACAGCCTGGGAGCCAGGAGAGGTACTGGAGACAATCTGTAATGTTCCATCAGAGATCACGAGTGACATGCGCCACAGACTCCTTCAACTGGTTATGCCACAACGTGCTCCTCCGGGAGACGATGCTCCAGATCATTGCGATAGAGGTCGATGACCGGGAAGCAGAGATCGTAGTCGCCCCACACCAGATCACCGTACTCGATACGAAAGGCCGCGAAGCGGTCCGGATCGAGGTAGGCGCGCAGATCGGGGTGCCGGGCATGCGACAAGAATGGCTTGAAATCGATCGTCTGCTCTCGACCATCGGAGAAGCCGAGACGTAATCGAAGGTCGCCAACTTGCTCCGCCGATACGACCTGAATGGGGGGCGATGTCATTTCAGTCTCCCTCTATGCGCTCGGCGCCGCGGTCTCCGCAGTTGCCTCGATCTCCTCCGTCAGCCCCTCGATCTCCTCCAGCGCCGCGCGCAGGTGCCCCATGATGGCGGCGGCGATGTCCTCGGGCTCGGTCAGGCGCTCCTCGATGTCCTCGCTTTCGTCGCGCAGCCAGGCGATGTCGAGGTTGTCGTTGCGCGCCTTGATCTGCTCGCGGGTGAAGCAGCGGAAACGCCCGGTCTCGCCCTCGTCGGTGCGCGCGGCCTTGCCGTGCGGGTCGGCGCCGAAGGCGGCCTCGAAGGCGGCGAAGTCTGCGGTGGTGAGTGGCCGGGTCTTGCCGAAGGCGGGCATGTTGGCGCGCAGATCGTAGACCCAGATGGCCTGGGTGTTGGCCTTGTCGGTCTGGCCACGGGTGAGGAAGAGGACGTTGGTCTTGACGCCTTGGGCGTAGAAGATGCCGGTCGGCAGGCGCAGGATGGTGTGCAGGTCGCACAGCTCCATCAGCCAAGTGCGCAGGCGCCGCCCGGTGTTGTCCTCGAACAGGACGTTATCCGGCACCACCACGGCAGCGCGTCCGCCGCGCTTGAGGGCGCGGACGATGTGCTCGACGAAGGCGAGCTGCTTGTTCGAGGTCTCGTTGGTGATGGAGAAGTCGGCGCGGTTCGGCCGGCCGCCGCCCTTCTTGGTGCCGAAGGGCGGGTTGGTGAGGATGAGATCCGCCTTGCCGAGGGACTCGCCATCCGGCGAGAGGGTGTCGGCGCAGCTCACGCGGCTCTCGATGCCGTGGAGCATGAGGTTCATCAGGCAGAGGCGGTGGGCGTCCGGGACCAGCTCGGCGCCGGTGTAGGCGAGGTGGCGCTGAAAGAAGGCCTGGTTTTCGTTCAGGGTGAAGAGGTCGTCGGTGCGCTGCTTGATGTCGTGGTCGGCGGCGACCAGGAAGCCGCCGGTCCCGGCGGCCGGGTCCTGGATCTTCTCGCCCGGCTGCGGCTGCATGAGCCGGACCAGGCAGTCGATCAGGGGGCGGGGGGTGAAGTATTGGCCGGCGCCGGACTTCTTCTCGGCGGCGTTCTTCTCGAGCAGGCCCTCGTAGAGGTTGCCGAGCCCTTCCTCGCGCGCGGAGAACCAGTCGAGCTTGTCGATGGCCGAGGTCAGGGCCTTGAGGTTTGCGGGCTTGCGCAGCTTGGTGTTGGCGTCGGCGAAGATGGCGAGGATGGTCTGGTCCTGGGTCTTCTTGGTGTCGCCGAGGTCGAGCAGCAGGCGGCGGTAGTATTCGAGCTGCTCGAGGCCCTCGCGCTTGGCCAGCGCGTCCCAACCGTAGCCGTTGGGGATGCGTGCCTCGCGCCCGGTCTCCTGCATCATCTTGAGGAAGAGCAGAAAGGTCAGCTCGGTGACGTACTCGTTATAGGTCACCCCGTCGTCGCGCAGGATATGGCACAGGCTCCAGAGCTTGGCGACGATGTCGCGGGTCAGGGTGTCGGTCACGCGGTCTCTCTCCACAATGCTTCGTTGAAGTCACTCAGAACGGCCTCGAGCTGGCCGTCGAAGACGCCGTTGAGACGCTTGAACCCGCCTTGCGCCTTGAAGGGCTCATGGTCGAGCGCCTCGCGGTCCACCACGATCTCGCGCGCGATCTGCTTGGCGATGCGCTGGAGCCACTTGCGCTGGGGATCCGTCCAGGCGTGCTGGGCCAGGATGCGCTGCATGGCCCGGCGGACGCGCTCCTCGAAGGGGATGAGGGCGTCACCCAAGGCGGCCTGGCGCACGAAGCCGATGATGGAGGCGGCGATCTCTTCGTTCTTGGCATCTTGCCAGGCGCGGCGCAGGTTGGCATCCGAGTAGCCGAGCTTGTCCAGCTCCAGGCGCAGCTCGCGGAGCTGGACGCGGGTGAGCTCGCGCGGGCGCTGGACCACGACCTTGAGCGCGGCGATGGTGTTCAGATTGTTGCGGACGAAGCTGGTGAAGCCGTCGAGGAAGTCCTCGGGCTTGGTGGCGCTGCCATAGCCTCGGGCGACCTCCATCACCCTGTCGTCGTGGTTGGAGATGGGGATGAAGTACGAGCCGCCGCCCTGCGGGTCCCAGTCGAGGATGGGTCCCAGGCCGGGCTTACTGCGGGCCCAGGCGGCCATCGCGGCCGGCGGGTCCGCGGCGAGGCGCCGCAGCGTGTCCTCGGGCGTCTCGCCGGCGTTGGCCTCGTATTGCGCGCGGGCCTCTTCGCTCAACTTCGGCAGCCGGCGGCGCAGCTTGACGAGGATCTGGTCGCGGATCTCGGCGCGGTGGTCTTCGTCCTCGACCTCGGCCAGCTCTTTGAAGAGCTGCGCGAAGCTGATCGAGGGATTGACCACCACAGGGCGCATCTGGCTCAGGCCCTGCAGATGGGCATAGAGGTCTACGGCGTCGAAGATGCGGAAGGTCTGCTTGTCGATCTCGTCGCAGCGCCGGGTGGCGCGGCCGAGCATCTGCTCGTAGAGGATGCGGCTGTTGACGCGGCGCAGGAACACCAGGTGGGTGATCTTGGGCACGTCGATGCCAGTGGTCAGCAGGTCGACGGTCACCGCGATCTTGGGCAGATCGTCGTTGCGGTAGGCGCGGATCAGGGCGCCGACCTTGTCGACGCTGCCGGTGATCTTGCGGATGGCGGCGTCCTCGATCGACCCGTATTTTGCCGCGTAAGCCTGCTTGAGCTGATCGACGACGATGTCGGCATGGGCGTCGGTGGCGGCGAAAATCAGGGTCTTGCCGGGGAGCGCCGGGTCGATGTGCTTGACCAGCTCCTCGGCCACGACCTTGTTGAAGTTGACGGTGACCACCTGGCGGTTGAAGGCCTCCACCTCGAAGTCGACCGCGTCCGGGGCATGGGCCAGGTCGATCTGTCCGGTCTTGGTGTCGAGCAATTGCAGCTGCTCGCCGCGCGCGAAGTGGATGCCGTTCTTGGCAAGCTCGGTGGTGATCTGAAGCGGCGGCTCGTGGTCGATCAGGTGGCCGTCGATCACGGCCTCGCGGTAGGAGTAGGTGTAGACAGGGTCGCCGAAGATCTCGACGGTGTGCAGCGCGGGTGTCGCGGTCAGGCCGATCTTGACCGCGTCGAAGTGCTCCAGGACGCGGCGGTATTTGGAGACGTAGTCGGCCTCGCTGCGGAAGCTCAGCTCGCCGTCGGAGAACTCGCGGTCGAGCAGGTAGCCGCGGTGACACTCGTCGATGACGATGAGGTCGTACTGGTCGATGGGCGGTACCTCTGCCGGGTCGTCGTTGTAGAGCACGCGGCGGACCAGGCCTTGGATGGTGCAGATGTGGACCTTGGTCTCGGGCTCCGGGGCGACGGTCTCCAGGCCCTTGAGATCGAAGATGTCGGCGAAGGTCTTGGTGCCGACCACCTTGGTCGAGGAGAACTCCCCGCCGGTCTGCTGGCCGAGGGCGCTGCGGTCCACCACGAAGCAGACGCGACGGAAGCGCTTGGCGTTGAGCAGGCGATAGAGCAAGGCGATGGCGAGCTTGGTCTTGCCGGTGCCGGTCGCCATCGCGACCAGCAGGACGCGCGATCCCCGCGCGAGACTGTCCTCGACGGCCAGGATGGCCTGCTGCTGGTAATGGCGCAGGTCGAAGCCGAAGACCATGGGCTGGGTCTTGAGGGCCTGCTGCGCGGCCTCGGCGTCGATCTCCAGCCGGGCCTTGAGCCCGTCGGGTGTGGGCCAGTCGGTGAGGGCGCGGCGCAGGTGCGTGGCCTTGCGGGTGTCGCGGAGCCAGATGCCGCTCTCGGTCTCGATCTGCTTGAGATAGGGGCGGCCGTTGGTGGCGAAGACGAAGGGGACCCGGTAGGCGTCCCAGGGTCCGCCGCTCGGCTCGGCCTCGCCCGGCTGTAGCTGAATATCGCGGGCATAGCGCTCCGCTTGGTCGATGGCGGCGGAGACATTCTTGCGGGAGCGCTTGGCCTCGACCGTGCCGAGGCACTGCAGGCCGTAGAAGAGCGCATAGTCGGCGGGGCCGCTGTCGGTCGGCCATTCCGCGATCGCCATCGCCTTGCCCTTGATCGGTCGGGCGCCCTGGCTGTAGCGGAGCGTCTTGGTATCGGTCTCCCAGCCGCGCGCGCGGAGCTGCTCGTCGATGAGCGCACGGGTCGCGGTCTCGTCGAGATCGATCGCCAGGGCGGCCCGCTCGGCCTGTTGCTGTTGCTGGGCCTTCTGCTGGGGCGTTGCCTGAGCCGCCGCGCTCTGGAGCGCGAGCAGGTCGGCCATCGCGGCGTTCTTCTGCGCCTCCGCCTCTTCGGCCATCTCGGCCCACAGCGCCTGCTCCTCGGCCAGGCGCTGGGCGCGGGCCTCGGCGCTTTCGTGCGCGCGCTTGGCCGCCTCGGCCGCTTCTCTGGCTTCCTCCGCCTCACTGAGCAGGTGTGCTCGCTCAGCGCGCAGTTGCTCAAGCTCCTCCTGGAGTGCCGCCGTAGCGCGCTCCGGCGTGCTCGGAGGAACGAAAGGGCCGGGCTTGAAGCCTGCGTCCTTCCCGAACGAGCGGTGGAGCCAGATCGCCAACTGGCGGGCGATCTTCAGCGCGGCCAGGGCTTCCCGGTGGTCGCCTAGACCTTCATGGGTCGCGCGGTTGCCGACGATGCGCAAGTGATGGAAGAGATCCAGAACGTCGGGCGAGGCCGCGCGCTCGAGCTTGAGGCGGCGCAGCAGCTCCGCCTGCGGCTCGTCGGGCGTTGCCAGCAGACCCGTCCGCGCCGCCGTCTGGCGGGCCAGCTGCTCGCCGAGCTGCCGGAGCTTGATGAGACAGGTGCTGGGGTCGTCGGCGAAGTAGCGCTCGGCCAGGGCGGCGAGTCGATCGAGCTGGGGGTCGTAGCCCTGGAGAAAGCCGAAGTTCAGGGAGTGGACATCCGCGTGCATCATGGCGATATCCAGCCTCTTTGCCCGAATCTGGCCCTCGGTGAGCGCGGCATCCTTTTCCTCCCTTCACGCCGATCTGCCGGAAATATTACCGCGAGGAATGTTGCGAGACGCGACCCTGCGGGAAAAACCTTGCGCTCGGTCACGATTCGGGCCGGGACGGCGCCCCTGCATGCTGTCTGCGCTGCATCCATCGCGATCTCCGAGGCGTTTCGCCTGCCTGACTTCTCTGCGTTAGGGCCGCGCCCGGCTCGACACGCCTTCGGGCCTCCAGGCGTTAGCGGAGCATCATGGACCTCCCGACCGCCATGGGTTGTTGGGACGGCAGTTTAGAGAAATCGCTTTAGGCATTGGCTGCAGGTCTCCAAGCCCGACCGGGGCTAAGCCGTTCTTTCGCGGCCAGCCCGCGTCCTTCCACCCCGTTTCGAGATCGGATATAGGCTCAATAATGAGAAAGGTTTGCATTTACAAAACATGAAAACTATTATGAGAATCATTCTTGATAACATTTACTGAGTATCCTTGTCATGAATCAGTGCCTCCCGCTGCAAGCTGTCGATTCCCTTGAGAAGCCGCCGTCGCAAGACGATCCGCGGGTCCAGGATGAAGACGCTCCGCAAGTCGCCGTCGCCTCGGCCGACACCAAGACGTTCCCCCTTAGCATGGCCAGCGACGGAGAGCAGGTCCGGATCGCGCGATTGCTGGGCGGGAAGGGTCTGGCGATGCGGCTGACGGAGCTGGGCCTGAATCAGGGAACGGAGATCAGCGTGGTGCAGCGTCAGGGCGGAGGACTGGTCGTGGCGCGCGGCGGGACGCGCATCGCGCTCGGCGGTGGGATGGCGATGAAGATCTTGGTGAATGGAGCCGGATGATGAGCACGACCTTGAAGGATTGCGTGGTGGGTTACCGGGGCCGTGTGGCCGGATTTCAGGCGGGTGGCGGCGCCTATCGCCGCAAACTGCTCTCCATGGGGCTGACGCCCGGCGTGCTCATGGAGGTCGTGCGGGTCGCCCCCATGGGCGATCCGGTGGAGGTCCGGGTGCGCGGGACCTCGGTCAGCCTGCGGCGGGACGAGGCCGCCGTCCTGGAAGTGGAGTCCGCGTGATGAAGGATGCCTATACCATCGGCGTCGTCGGCAACCCGAACTGCGGCAAGACGACCCTCTTCAACGCCCTGACGGGCTCCAAGCAGCGCGTCGGGAATTGGCCCGGCGTGACGGTGGAGCGCAAGATCGGCCGTTATCGGTTCGCGGATCTCGACTTCACCCTCATCGACCTCCCGGGGACCTATTCGCTGGACGTATCGGATGCCTCCGTCTCCCTGGACGAGCGCATCGCGCGCGACTTCGTCCATGCCCGCGAGGCCGACCTCATCCTCAATATCCTCGACGCGGGGAGCCTGGAGCGAAACCTCTACCTGACGACCCAGCTCATCGAGATGGGACGGCCGGTCGTGGTGGCCCTCAACATGATGGATGTCGCCGAGGAGCGCGGGCTCAAGATCGATCCCGAAGCGCTCGCGCAACGGCTCGGCTGCCGGGTAGTGCCTGTCGTCGCGGCGACCGGGCAGGGGATCAAAGAGCTGCGGCGCGCGCTGCTGGACGAGTCGGAGCGCGCGCTGACGACAACGGGCTTGGGTCCCGCCAAGATCTCCTATGGGCCCGAGCTCGATCGGGTGATTGACGCTCTGGAGCCGCGCCTGGCGGAGATCGCGCGCGACCAAGCGGACCCGCCACGTTGGCTCGCGGCGCGTCTGATCGAGGGTGACGACCTGGCAGAGAGCCTGGTCGGCGACCGCATCGGTCGCGACGAAGTCCGCGGCCTCTTGGGCGACGCGGCGGACGACGCGGACATCCTCTTCGCGGACGCCCGCTACAGCTTTGCGCACGCCGTGACGCAAGCTGCGGTGACGCACTCGGGCCAGGCATCGCGCAGCCTGTCGGACAAGCTGGACCAGGTCATTCTCAACCGCGCGCTGGGCATCCCGATCTTTCTGCTGGTGATGTACCTGATGTTCATGTTCACCATCAACATCGGGGGCGCCTTCATCGACTTCTTCGACATCGCGGCCGGAACGCTCTTCGTCGACGGCACGGCCGAGGTGCTGGCGTCCATGGGCACGCCCGAGTGGCTGATCGTGCTGCTGGCGAATGGCATCGGCGGCGGAATTCAGGTGGTCGCGACCTTCGTTCCCATCATCGCTTTCCTCTACCTCTTCATGTCGGTGCTGGAGGACTCGGGCTACATGGCACGCGCGGCCTTCGTGATGGACAGGCTCATGCGCGCCATCGGGCTGCCCGGGAAGTCATTCGTCCCGCTCTTGGTCGGCTTCGGCTGCAACGTGCCGGCCATTATGGCGACCCGGACGCTGGAGAATCAGCGCGATCGCATCCTGACGGTGCTCATGACGCCCTTCATGTCCTGCGGCGCGCGCCTGCCGGTCTACGCGCTCTTCGCGGCCGCCTTCTTCACGGCTGGGGCTCAAAACATCGTCTTCGCGCTCTATCTCATCGGCATCGCGGCCGCCGTGCTGACCGGCTTCATCCTCAAGCGGACGCTGCTGGAGGGTCAGACGATGCCCTTCGTGATGGAGCTGCCGCCCTATCATCTGCCGACGCTCAAGGGCGTGCTGCTGCGCACCTGGGACCGCACCCAGGGCTTTGTCTTCCGCGCCGGCGCGGTCATCGTGCCCATGGTGCTGGTGCTCAACGTGCTGAACAGCACGGGGACGGACGGCAGCTTCGGCAACGAGGACAGCGAGCGCTCGGTGCTCGCCTCCATCGGCCGCACCATCGCCCCGGCATTCGCGCCCATGGGGCTGGATGCGGAGAACTGGCCGGCGACGGTCGGCATCTTCACCGGCATCCTGGCGAAGGAGGCCGTGGTGGGAACGCTGGACGCGACCTACTCCGCGCTCGGTGAAGCGGATCAGGGCATTGCCGCGTCCGCGGAGGGAGAAGCCAGCTATGATCCGGTCGCAGGTCTGAAGGAAGCCGCGGCGACCATTCCGGCCAACCTCGGAGACGCCCTGGGCGGCTGGGCCGACCCACTCGGCTTGAGCATCGGGGATGTCAGCGACGCGCAGGCCGCCGCCGAGGCACAAGAGGTCACGACAGCGACCTTTGGTGCCATGGCGGCACGCTTCGACGGGGCGGCCGGGGCCTTCGCCTATCTCCTGTTCATCCTGATGTACGCGCCCTGCGTCGCCGCCATCGCCGCGATTCATCGCGAGACCTCCCCCGGCTGGACGCTCTTCGCAGTGGTCTGGACGACGGGACTGGGCTATTCATCCGCGACCCTTTTCTACCAAGCGGCCATATTCGCGCGCGACCCCGTCAGCTCCGGTGCTTGGATCGCCGGTATGCTTGCCCTGCTTGCAGCGACGGTCATCGGTCTACGCTGGTGGTCGCGGCGCGAGCCTGACGTCGGCGCACTTGCGCGAGACGCCGCCTAAGGAGACACGCCCATGATTATCACGCAGCTCTCACGCTACCTGCAGGACAGCGGCCAGGCCGCGTTGCGAGATCTCTCACATCATTTCGACTCCGACCCGGACGCCTTGCGCGGCATGCTCAATACGCTGGAGCGCAAGGGCAGGGTGCGCAAGCTGCCCGCCAATTCGCCTTGCGCGGGCGGCTGCTGCAAGTGCGATCCGGCGTCGGTCGAGATCTATGAGTGGGTCGGGTGAGCCTAGAGGAATGCGAGCCGCGGCGTCGATCATCGATTGGCCCGATCTCTCGCTGTAGATACTCTGTTTCGAAGCAAGTCCAATTTGCGTCCAATCCATAAGAAAGCTCGATGGGCGTCGACATTGCTGCGGAGCCGAATCTCGCGCATCAGAGCCACTGTCTGGCTGAGCATTCC
>NZ_JAAIJQ010000150.1 GCF_010820565.1 Thiorhodococcus minor
ACGGCTCGATTCCCCCGCGATAGCTTTGATGTGAAGACAGCAGGAAAGCGCAGTGCGGGAAATCTGCATGCTGCGTTCGACGAGGGGGGCCAGGGGCGACCCTGGCCTCTACTCTACCGTCTTTGCGGTTCAGCAATGCCTTGGGGGAGCGACGGGCTCTGGTCCTTCCAACGGCGGCGAGCTAGGTCGGTTCCTTTTTCCCTGACGCCTTGGCGGCGCCCGCGCCCTCCCTTGCCGTTTGCTTCTTGCGAAGCGGTGTATGCCCGGCCTCGACCGGGCTGGTGCTCGATGGCTTGCGCCGCTTGCCGATACTCTTGCGATCCTTGAGTCGGTGCTTCTTCTTCGGCTTGTCCCTCTGCTCCGCGCTTCGGACTCTTTCGCGTCCGCTCCCGGCTCGTTTCGCAGTCGGCTTGCGCCGCTTTGGCCCGGCGAATTTCGCCTCGAGTCCTGTGATCGAGAATGGCTCGATCTCGAGGTTGAGATAGCGGGCGATGCTCTCCATGCGGTTCCATTCCGTCGGGCCGACCAAGGAGAGGGCGCGGCCCTTGGCGCCCGCGCGTCCGGTTCGCCCGGTACGGTGCAGATAGTCGTCGCCGCTGCGCGGCAGATCGAAGTTGACGACGTAATCCATACCAGGGATATCCAGTCCGCGCGCCGCCACATCGGTCGCGACGAGAACATGGATGCCGCCGCTTTGCAGCAAGCCGATGATGCGGTTGCGCTCACGCTGGTCCAAGAGGCCATGCAGGACGGCCGCGCGTTGCTTCGAGGCTTGCAGGAAGGCGCCGACGCCTTCCGCCCCATCGCGCGTGTTGGTGAAGACCAGGGTCTTCTCGAAGGTTTCGTTCTGGAGTAGCCAGAGCAGTTGCTGCCGCTTGTGCGCCGGGTCGTCGCTCAGCACCATCTGGTGCGAGATGTCCGGGTGCTGCTCGCGGACCGGATCGATCACCAGAACCTCTGGCGCGCGCAGTAGGCTGTCGGTGATTTTGGCGAGACCGCGGTGGTGCAGGGTTGCCGAGAAGAGCAGGGATTGCCGCTCGGGCGGGCTGTGCTGGATGATGGCGAGGACGTCGTCCGCGAAGCCCATGTCTAGCATGCGGTCGGCCTCGTCGAGCACCAGGATCTCCAGGTCCCCAAGCTCGGCATGGTGTGAATCGAGAAGCTCGAGCAAACGCCCCGGCGTTGCGATCAGGATCTCCGGATTGCGGCGCAGCTTGGCGACCTGGTGGGCGCGCGGCTCGCCGCCGGTGATGACCTCGGCGGTCAATCGGGTGTAGCTTCCGAGCTGCATGAAGTGATCGTGGATCTGCCGCGCGAGCTCGCGCGTCGGCACCAGCACCAGCGCGCGCGTGCCGCCCTGCGCCTTGCGGACGTCCATGAAGCGCTGCATGGTGGGCAGCAGGAAGGCGGCGGTCTTGCCCGAGCCCGTCGCGGCCGAGACCATCAAGTCCACCCCGTCCATCGCCAGGGGAATGACCTGGGCCTGGACCTGAGTCGGCTCGCGGTAGCCGCAGCGGGCGAGTCCGCGCATCAAGGACTCGGGAAGTCGAAAGTCTGAGAAGCTTGCTGTCATAGTGCGCAACATACACCAAAGTCGAAGGCGCTGCGGCGTCGCGCGATCGAGTCGTTTCCGGCGCGGCGCCTCCGAGTCGTGGCGTGGGGGCAGGTCTTGGGGGTGATGATCGCTTTGATCCTCATTAGCTGGGCGAACGGTGCCCCGGTCTTGGCGCGTCTCGGGCTTGGAAGCCGTTGGGCGTGGCCGGTCGATGGCGGCTTGCGGCTCGCCGACGGGCGTCCTCTGCTGGGGCGCACCAAGACCTGGAGGGGCTGGGCGGCGACTGTGCTGACGACGCCCTTGGTGGCAGGGGTCCTGGGGCTGCCTTGGCTGCTGGGGCTTGCCGTGGCCGCCGCGGCCATGCTCGGAGATGCGGCGACGAGCTTCGCCAAACGTCGGCTCGATCTGCCGTCGAGCACTTCCGCGCCTGTGTTGGACCAGGCTCCGGAATCATTGCTTCCGGCACTCCTGTTGCGCGAGCCATTGGGGCTTGGCGTACTGGAAGTGCTGCTGGCCGTGCTGATCTTCGTGGTCATCGACATGCTTCTGACTCCGCTCGCTCAGCGTCTGCGAGCGCGGTCCTAGAGAGGTTACCCGGGAGCGCGTCGAAGCTCGTGCAGGGTGACCTCCGGCGGGCAGTTGAGTCTGGCGTTGACCACTGAAGTGCCCGCGCCCACGGAGGTGTAGCCGATCATGTCGCGATAGCGCCAGGGGCCCGCGGACAATCGGCGCGGGCATCTGGCGTCCCAGGTGAGCGCGATGCCGCTGGGGAGACAGATTTGGCCGCCGTGCGTGTGGCCGCAGAGGAAGATGTCGAAGCCGGCATGCGCCGCGTGGCGATAGACCTCCGGCGTGTGCGAGAGCAGGATCGAAAGGCCTTCGTCCGGAATCCCGGCCGCGGCCTTCGCGAGGTTGTGGACCTGGTAGTAATGGGCGTCGTCGATCCCAGCGAGGTGGATCCTTTCGCCAGCGCGCTCGATCCAAGCCGATTCATTGAGCAGGACGCGGATGTCCAGGGCCTCGAGCTCGGGGACGAGGCGCAGGGTGTCATGGTTGCCCAAGATCGCGTAGACCGGATCCTTCAGACTGGGGCGGAGTGCCTGGAATGCCGAGACCACCTGGTCGCAGGGGCCGAATGTCTTGGCGCGATAGTCGCCGGTCAAGACGCAGAGGTCATAATCGAGATCCCGCACCCGCTCGGTGACCGCGCTTGCGTTGCGCGGGGACATGTCCAGGTGGAGGTCGCTGAGGTGGAGGATGCGAAAGCCTGCAAAGGCGGCGGGCACCTTGGCCAGTGAGAGCGGGTTGTGGCGAACTCGGATATCGCAAGCGTTGCGCTGTGCGCGCCCGTAGAGCCCGACGATGCGCAGACAGTTGCGAATAACGCTGTGGAGGGAGTACCAGTTCTCCGGGTAGAAGAAGTGTGCGCCGGGCCTGTTGAGCACCAAGACCTCGTGCTCGCTTTCCAGGCCCAGTCGCTGCCGGGCATGGGCGCGACCGATGCGCGCGGTCAGTGTTTCGAGGGGGGCGGGCTCAAACTGGTCGGGCGCGCGCTCGTTGGGCTCGAAGTGATTGGGCTTCATGCGATTGACTTCGTCCAGCGGTCGGCTCCAGCCTTCACGGATTTGCGGCTCGTCGGCAATTGTAGGTGGCCGGGCCGCGAGTGGCTGCGTCCTCATCTGGAGGCGGCTCTGCGCTCCGCTGCTCGGCCACGCCGCCTGACGCCTGGTACGCCCAGGCTCACTAATGTTAACAGGAGAAGGATTGATGAAGACGTGGACCAATCGGCTTTCGGCTGTCGTCTTGGGTTTGGTCGTTGCGCTGCCGCTCGCGGCTCAGCCAGGGAGCGAGGATCCTAGAGACTGGATGACGCGCCAGCAGCGGGAGATTCAGCGGGGTGTCGATTTCGGTGCTCTGACCGATCGCGAGGCACGCTCGCTGCGGCGCGAGCAGCGTGACATTCGCGAGCTTGGCGACAGTCTGCGCCGCGAGGGGTATCCGCCGTACGAGGCGCGCCGCCGCCTGGAAGATCGCCTGCGCGCGGCGGATCGACACATCTATGATCTCAAGAGCAATGATGAGGTCGCCTACGGTCCCTGGGACGACCGGCGCCCGCCGCCTCCACCGCCCGGCGGCTATGATCCGCGTCCGCCGCGACCGGATCCCTACTATCGTTGAGCGTCGGCGATTTCTGTCAACTCGCTGGCCATCTCGCTAGCGGCCCGGGATGTGACGCTGGGGCGTGGGGGGCAG
Source organism: Thiorhodococcus minor (assembly GCF_010820565.1). GTDB lineage: Bacteria > Pseudomonadota > Gammaproteobacteria > Chromatiales > Chromatiaceae > Thiorhodococcus > Thiorhodococcus minor. Next base: position 3,809 of record NZ_JAAIJQ010000150.1, read on the forward strand.
AAGCAAGGGCGCGGTGGCCGACGATGGTCGACGCCGACAGCACTGGCTTGGCCTCGATGGATCAGAAGGGGTTGTAATGGGCGCGCTCGGTGAAATCCATGTAGCCGGCGCTGATGCCTTGGCGCCAGCCGGCGCCGAAGCGCATGGGGGCGACGATGATGTCGCTCGACTGGAGGTAATTGACCCCGATTCCGCCAACGAAGTAGAGGCTGCCCTCCACGCCGGGAAAGCGTTGAAAGAGCAGGTCCTCCGAAGGGAGGTTGTAGATCAGGACGAAGACCTTGGCGACATTGACTCCCAGATCGATCCCGATCGAGGGGCCTTGCCAGAAGATTGGCCGGTCGTAGCCGTAGGCGAAGCTGAGGGTGCCGCGTCCATATCTGAGACCGATGCCTAGCGCGGCGCCGACTTCTTCCCCGGCGATGAAGGCGTTGGGCTCGCCATGGTCTTCGAACACCTTTTGAACGACTTCTCCGATGTTCTCCGCGCCTTGACCGAAAAAGGCCTCGACTTTCTGTACGATCTCTTCTTGTTGATAGGTATCGTAGGCCTGCGTCGGCCAGCTGAGACTGGTCAGCAAGAGAAAGATGGGGATGAAGGGTTTCATCATCTCTGTCTCCGATCTTGGTTTCGCTCTAGCGGTCGGCTCCTGGTGCCCGCGCTGTCCGTCGAGCCTGTTGCGGTGCTCGATGCTGCGGATCCTAGCCGGTGTGGTCGTCGCCCTGGCTCGGCTCGCTGCTTTTGCTTCCCTGTCTAGATGTCTCGCTTGCGGCGCTGCGCCTTGCTTCTCGCCGCGCATCCGAGTCGTCGGATTTGGTCCGGGTCAGGGATTTCTGCTGCTGTAGATAGAAGCCGACGAAGAGGGCGCCGATGACGATGACCTCGATTGCCTTGGCTGTGCCTGTGTCCATGGTTCCGATCCTCTCGGCCTGGTCTGAATCCAGCGTCTAGTCTACGCGCATGATGCCACTGGCGCTGTTGCGCGGCGGCGACGCCCCGTTAGATTTGAAAAGAGCCTGCAACCTCTAGCCGCCAGCTCTCTGGGGGCGGGAGCTCGGGTGGTCCATGGCCCTTGTCTCGGCCCGAGGGATCAGTGCCTGGCGCTCCTGGGGCGATCCTTGAGGTCGGGCCCGTCAGGGCTGTCCCTGAGCGTCTTTCTCAGGTTGCGGGCGCCGCAAGATGGTTCTGGATTTTTTGTCCATTTTATGAACAGGTAATTCCTTGCAATTTTCTGGATCGCGACAATTGTTGACCGTGTAGGTAGGAAATTGATGACGTCGAATCGCCGTCTTACAGACGTGATCAATACGCTCGACGGATCCGACCCGACCCGATCCGATCCGTTCGATCCAATCCGACATGACTCAGCGAGGAAATTCACATGGCCAAAGACACCGTCAATACCTTCAATCCGCTGACCACAGTTCTGATGCTGGGTGCGGCGCTCGGTCCGCTCGCCGCGCTCTCGCTCGGGAGCAAGTATGCCGACGAGGAGACGCTGGAGCGCGCGCGAGCGGGTCTCGTGAACGCGAAGCCGTCCGACCTCTATGCGCACTACGACTCGACGCGCGACCCAAGCGCGGTGGCTGACAAGACGATCGCCGAGATCACCGCGGGCGCGGGCATCTTCCGTGAGCTTCAAGCGGCGATCAAGGCGGCCGGTGCCGAGGCGATGCTGTCGGGCCAAACCCCGATCACCGTACTTGCGCCGAGCAGCGAGGCCTTTGCCAAGCTGGCGCCGGAGCAGAAAGCGGCCCTGATGCGCGACAAAGAGGCGAGCAGTCAGTTCGTCGCGTCGCATATCGTGCCTGGTGTCGTGAGTACGACCGAGCTGATGCAGAAGCAGTCCATCTCGACGCTATCTGGGCAGAGCCTACCGGTTAGCATGCCTGGTCAGCTCCAGATTGGCGATGCGAAGGTCGCCAAAACGATTGCCGCGGAGAACGGGATCGTCCACGTGATCGACAGCGTCTTGCTGTAGTGCGAGGCGCAGCTACCGCCGATTGCTGGTGGTGGCTGCGCTCCGCGCGCCTATAAGCCTAGATCCGTCAATTGGAACCGCAAAGGTGCGAAGGACACGAAGCAAAACCGAGGTTTCTGCATCGCCGCGTCGCTTTGCAGACAAGGTGTTGAAATTCTTTGCGCTCTTTGGTGTGCCAGGAGAAACCTGGCCAGTCTAGCAGCCTGCGAGGTGGCTGCCATGTGAACTGCTGATGAGACATGTAGCTGCG
>NZ_JAAIJQ010000151.1 GCF_010820565.1 Thiorhodococcus minor
GGTTGGGGGGTGCGGCTAGCTCCGGCCGGCAACCGGCGGGCCGGCGCCGCGTCCGGGGCGCGGGCCGATTCCGCTCCAACGGTGTCCTCACTGGGGTAGTGGTCCGAGCACAGCGCTGGGTTACAGCGCGGCGCATTGGCGGAACTGAATAGTCTGCCTGGCGTGCTTGCGGAAGCCGTCGGTGCCAGCGCCTTTGCAGAGGCCATCTTCGGGGTCAGGGCGAAGTGCCTAGAAGCCTCTTTCGAAGAGACGCAGCAGAGGCATGGAAAGATCGAAAGGTAGGTCGCAGAAAGGATGGGCCCCGACCTCGTTTGTCAGACGGGCGGGCGGTTCAATGCAAACTCGGGACCCCAGCAACGCTACTCCCGCACCCCGCGGACTGTGGCCATGCCAGTGGCGCCCGGGCAGGGCGCCAGGCCCGACGGCTTCCCATTCAGTCGAAACGTGTGAGCACGCACCGAGGTCAATGTTGGGCCCGGTCACGACCCCTGAGGCAATCTTTGGATGATGGCGACCGACCGCTGTGGGCTCAGCAACAGGCTGCGTTTGCTCGCGGCGAATCCGACAGCGTGCGCCAGTTGCCCCCATCGAAGAATACATCGACGTAGAACGCTTCCCGCGTCGAAGCGGCGGTCGCGTCAGTAGTGCGACCGACCGCTCCGAGCCAAGGAGGTGATCAATGCTCAGATGGCCGCAAATGCAAGGTCTACGCGGACATGGCGGCCGGTGACGTCTGTTGGGTCTACCCCTTGTCGGACGTCTCTTCAGTCGTGTTGACGCCGAGTGGGATGTAGGCGAGGCAGGTACCGAAGTAGGCCGTTGCAATCAGAATAAGACCCACGATGTCCAACCACCATAGACCCGTGGCGATGCCGAAAAGGATCGCGACACCGCCCGCGACGAGGCGAATACTCCGATCCTGCTGACCCACGTTCTTGACCAGTTCCATACGATTGCTCCCAGGTTGCTTAACGCAGGATTGCGTTGTGTGGCGCCGCTCAGGTCAGACAGACCGAGCGCCTCATACCGGCGACATCGGGCCATCGCCGCCGATTTCCAGTGCGCAAGGCCCCGCGACGTCTGGCCGATGCGTAGAGTAGGCTCTCCGGTATTTCATGGGCGGTGTTTCTTTTGATATCAATATGTTGCCAGGCGGGTTGTGCGGCTACTTGCGCTGGAGCCAGGGCCGAAACTGCCAACGCCCATCCAGCTTTCAAAAAGTTACCGCTTGATGTGCCTTTTCAATACGTGTAATTCTTTAGAAATCAGAAGGTTGGAATTTTCGCGCTCAGCCTCATTTTTGACTTTCGTGTACGCCGAAAATATCAATCGAGTATTTGTTTTGGAAGATATTTACCATGCCTATCCGGTTGCCTCCCACACCATGCCGCGGGTCCCGCAATGCGGCCGATTTTTCGCATGCACTCGCCGATCCAGGGGTCTGACGGCTCGCGGAAGTGGCTTGTGCCGCACTTTCGGCTCGAAAACACAACTAGCATGGAATCGTTGGGTAGCAACCGGATAGGCATGATATTTACTTACCCCATGAGATCCTGGAGAGCCGTAGAGTACGTAACTTCTCAATAAGTCGTGGCGGTCGCGGGGTGGTGGTCCTTGAGCCGACGTTGCGTCTCATCATCTTTGCGCTGACCTTTCTCGAAATGCACGACCTCGATCCCTTCCTGCTTGGCGAACCTCTGCACCGCCGCGGCGAAGGCGCGCGTCATCGGCGCCATCAACGTGGTCGAGGCGACCTGCGCTCCACGATGCCCCTTGAAGAAGGCCACCACGCCACCGCCCGTCTGCAGGCGCGGCTGATAGAGGTTGAGATATTAATTGTTGCATAAGTCTTCGCAGTGTAAAATCATGGGGCATGAGCACCAAGATCGAACTGCGAAATCAGAAGCGTAAAGAGGTCGTCGAGGCGATCGTCATTCGCCAAGAACCGGTCCATGTTGTTGCGCGCATCTTCAACATCCCCCAGCGCACGGTCTTTGACTGGCTGTCGCTGTATCGCTCGGGAGGGTGGGATGCCCTCAAGGAAGGGCGACGCACGGGGCGCCCGAGAAAGCTCTCTGCCGAGCAGATGCAATGGGTCTATCAGGCGGTGACGCAAGGCAATCCGCAGCAGTTTCAGTTCGACTTCTGCCTCTGGACGCTCAACACCTTGCGGGCGTTGATCGAGCGCGAGCTGAAGGTCGCGCTGAGCAAGAGTGCGGTGAGCCGCTTGCTCGGGCACCTGGGGCTGAGCCCGCAGCGCCCGGTATACAAGTCCTATCGCCAAAATCCAAGCAAGCTCAAGGAGTACCTGAACGAGACCTTCCCGGAGGCGGTGGCTGAGGCACGTCGGCAGGGGGCTGAGATCTACTTTGTCGATGAGGCCTCGGTGCGCAGCGATGCGCATCGGGGCACGACCTGGGGCGCCATCGGCAAGACGCCGGTCGTCAGCAACAGTGGTGGGCGCTTCAGCTTTAAGCTCATCAGTGCCGTCTCCCCGCGCGGTGACATGCGCTTTGGCTTCATCGCCGAGCGCATGGGCTCCGCTCGTTTCATCGCCTTCCTCAAGAAGCTGCGCAAAGATGCCGGCAAGCCGATTCTGGTCATTGCCGACAATGCGCGCTACCACCACAGCAAAGAGACCCAGCGCTTCATTGCCGAGCAGAACGGTCAGATCCAGCTGACCTTCTTGCCCGCCTATGCACCTGAGCTCAACCCCGACGAGCAGGTCCGGAACCACACCAAAGCACGCCTCGCCAAGCTGCCGGTTCTGAGCAACGACGACATGAAACGTCACTTGTTGTCGATCTTGCACTCGATTCAGAAGCAAACAGCGTTGATCAGGAGCTTCTTCCGGATGCCAGACACCAAGTACATCTCCGAGGCGCTCGGCTGAACTGCGAGCACTTCTGCAACGATTAATAGAGCCGGTCGATGTCTTCGACGTCCAGCCCGACATGCTCGTCCAACAGCTCCGCGACGCGCTGTCCTATCATTGTCGTTGGCCCCGGTTGACTTATCGGCACAACGCCGACCCGCCGCACACGCGGCTATACCCTGAGCTTAGCGGCTCCGGACGATCAACCGGGGCCACCACATGACTCGTCGGTCGGAGGCGAAGCCTCGCTAGAAGAGATGCCGGGCATCGGCGCCCGCTGATAGGAGCGCATCGTGCTGCAGGTCCCTGCTCTGCCGGTCGGAGTCCGACGAGACGCGCATGTCGCCAACCAGCATGAACGGATAACCATCGGGAAGCGGTTTCCGCATACTCTTACAAAGCGACAGGGTTTTCCGCACATTGTTTCAGGTCTGGCGGGCGGCGATTCGACGCTAGGCAATCGGCCTGTCGGAAAACAAGTGTTTTCCGACAGGCCAGCGCCATTGCCGGGCATCTCACCGAATGGCGGCTCTTGACTGTTGGGGGCCGGGCGAGGACCCAAGCGCTTGTTCCATGACTTGCAACAATAGGAGACCTGACCTCGAACCCGCGAACCCGCGCAAGGTCACCGCCTCCGCTGGGGTAGGCGCGCGGGCCGCGATCGGCTCAGTGCAGCACTTCCTCGAGCGAGGTCGCCGTGAGCACCCGTTCGGACCAGACGAGTAAGGTCGCCTCGTCCGCCACGACGAGGCGCTGCTCGACATCCTCCGGCAGCGTACCGAACTTCAGGCGCAGCAGCCGCGCGAGAACGCGGGCCTCACCTTGCTGCATGCCCTGCTGCATGCCTTCTTCACGAAAACGCTCGGCGAACCGGCTCATGGTCTGTGCCTCGTCGGGGTAGTCCCGTGTGTATTGCGTGCGCTCATTATCGTCAAGGGCTGCATAGATGTCGATGAAATCCAGGTACTTGAGCCGTTTCTCGGGATCGGGCTCCAGGGCCGTGAGACCGCGCACGGCCTGGGCGTAGACTTCCACTCGGCGCTCGGGTGGATAGGCCATGTTGGGCAGCGTCAGGCGAGCGACCAGGTTGTCGCTGTCGCGGTAGTCCTCGAACGTCAGCTCGGCCAGCACGCGGCGCAGGTAGTGGAAGTCGAGATAAAGGTGACGCTCGCCGCCCAGGCGCAACTGGGTGGCGACGCCGCTGGCCGCGCGCAGGAAGATGACGACCGGCACCACGCGCTCGGTGCCGAACAGCTCGGCCAGATCCAGACAGTAATGGGCCAAGCGATGGATGGAAAAGCGCCGCGCGTCGCTCTCCTCTTCGATCAGGAACAGGATCGCCTCGCGCCGCCCGTCCGGCCACTCGACCAGGAGTGGGACGTCGAGCTCGCGAAAACGCTCGCCCAGACGTTCCTGCAACTGCTCCTGGCGCACCGGGAGGATACGGACATCCCCCCCGAGGTCGAGCGCCTCGGGCGCGGCGAAGAAGGCGAGCGCCGCGCGCGGGTAGTCGAGGATGAGGTTCTTGAAGTTCTGGTCGTGGGACATGGGGCCATCCGGGCGCGTGGCGGGATCGGGGGATTGTCACCGCTCCCCGAGCACAGCGCAAAGCGAGCATAGTTGGGGTGGGAGCCAAACCCCGTCGCTCGCGGGCCGGTCAAACCGTTCCGGGTGATGTCGCCAAACGGGCGATGTCGCCAAAAAAGAGTTGAATTCCGTCTCCTCCAACCACTGACGGCGACCTGAAAGTCGTCATCTCGATCTGCAGCAAGGCGATCCCCGACCCCGATCCAGTGCGTTCGCGCAGCCGAAGAGGCAAGAAGCAAGACCTGACAGTATGCCGTAACAGGCTGATTAACTTGCGGGTTGAAGTCCCGCCGATGGAGTTGCTCGTACACCATTGTAGTGCCCCGGAGCGGCGTTTGGGTAACCAAGGGTCGTGAGTTTCGTGGGTGCAGAATCGCAGGCCGCAGCGTAAGCGAACCGAGAGGTAGCCTCGTCACTGAATCGAAGAAGCCGACCCTGTGGTCGGAAGGGGAAGGCCGCCGCCGGTGGGAAGAGACAACGAGAGCGTCCCATCGATTCTTCCGGGGTAGCAGGGGTGGCATGTGGTGGAAGTCAATCAGTCCCAGTGCGGGAGACCCGTGGCGGTGGAGGCCCAGAACCGTCAACCGCGTCGTATAAGGCGAGTCCGAAGTCGACGCGGGTCGTCGCGGGAGTCGGAGGGGCTCATAGTGTGTGCTGGGCAGCGCCCAGATCAGGTGGGTTGAAGTCCCACTGGTGAGTCCCCTCCGAAAACCCCCTGCTGATTAGCAACTTTCTTCAGCCGAGCCAGTTTTTCGCCGAAGAATGGCGCACACTGGGACACCCGAGCTCGCTGAGGATCCGCGCATGCCGATGAATCGCATCCAGTTTCAACCCGGCTTGTCGCTGCCGGCATTTCATGCGCAGTTCGGCACCGAGGCGCAATGCGAGGCGGAGCTCGAGCGGGTGCGCTGGCCCGATGGATTTCGCTGCCCCAAGTGCGGGCATGCGCATGCCTAGGTGCTGCATGTCGGCGCCCGCAAGGCCTTCCAGTGCCAGGCCTGCCGTACGCAAACCTCGCTGATCGGGGGCACCCTGTTCCAGAGCACTCACCGCTGAGCCTGGCCACCGTCCCTGATGGATTTTCCCCTTTAAATAGTCATTTTGCATGAGGGAGAGGGGTGGGCCTCCC
>NZ_JAAIJQ010000152.1 GCF_010820565.1 Thiorhodococcus minor
AGGTTTGCATCGGGCGTCTCCATCAACAGGTGATAGTGGTTCGACATCAAACAGTAGGCGTGTCCCCACCAGTTGAAACGCTCACAAACCTCGGCAAGCAGGGCTAAGAACATTTGGCGGTCCGCATCACCCCGATAGATGTCCTCGCGCGCGTCACCGCGTGAGGTGATGTGATAGAGAGCGCCGAGAAATTCGAGTCTGAGAGGGCGAGCCATGGATCAAGCGTAGCTCGGATCGGGCAAAAGGCAAGACCTGACACCGGTCTTCCGAAGCGGCCAACGCCGGGGCGGCTACACCACCGTCAAGGAGCACGTGCCCGAGGCCCATCGCCGATATCTGGACTGGACCCCGGAGCGGCTACTGCGCTGGGCCCGGAAGATCGGTCCGGCCACCGCGGCCGTGATCGAGCGGCTCCTCGCCGCGCGCACCCACCCCCAACAGGCCTTCGATGCCTGCTTCGGGGTGCTGCGCCTGGCCAACGGCTTCGGCGAGCCACGCCTGGAGGCGGCCTGCGCGCGGGCACTGACCATCGGCACCCTCAGCTACAAGCGCATCGCCTCGATCCTGGAGAAGGGACTCGACCAACGCCCGTTACGCGAGCCCGAGCCACTGACCCTCCCGCTGGAGCACGCCAACCTGCGTGGCTCCGACGTACGACCACTGATCACCCCACCGGCCTTGCCCCCGGGCAAGGCCTCATCCACCCAATAGGAGAACGATCGATGCCGATCCATCCGACCCTGGAGATCCTCCAGAGCCTGCGCCTACGCGGCATGTACAAGGCCCTGCAGGAGCAGCTACAGATGCCTGAGATCGACGCACTGAGCTTCGAGGGGCGCCTCGGACTGCTGCTCGAGCGTGAGGTCACCGAGCGCGAAAGCACCCGCCTGCGATCCCGTCTGAAGCAGGCCAAGCTGCGCGAGAACGCCGCCATCGAGGACCTCGACGTGCGTGCCCGGCGCGGCCTCGACAAGGCGCTGATGACGCGCCTGAGCGCCTGCAGTGGATCGGCGAGCATCTCAACGTGCTCATCACCGGACCCACCGGCGTCGGCAAGACCTGGATCGCCTGCGCGCTGGCCAACAAGGCCTGCCGCGAGGGCTTCAGCGCACGCTATGCCCGCTTGCCGCGACGGCTGCAGGAGCTCGGCATCGCCTGCGCCGATGGCCGCTACCCCAAGCTCCTCGCCGAGCTCGCCCGTACCGATCTGCTCGTCCTCGACGATTGGGGCTTGACCCCATTGAATGACGAGCGGCGCCGCGATCTGCTCGAGATCCTCGATGACCGCTTCAACGCACGCGCAACGCTGGTCACCAGCCAACTGCCGATCGCACACTGGCACGACTCCCTCGGCGATCCGACACTGGCCGATGCGATCCTCGATCGCCTCGTGCACGGTGCCTACAAGCTCGACCTCAACGGCGAATCGATGCGCAAGCAGGGCTCCACGTCGACGCCCGAGCCCACACTCGCGTAAGACTGTCACCCCCGTGTTGTGCGCTCAGAATCGGGGTGGCCGGATTCGCCAGAATCGCTGGCCGCTTTCCTTCGGATTGGGTGGCCGGATTCCGTCCGGAATCAGTGGCCACTTTCACCGGAATACGCACGGGTCGGCTACCATCAGGCGAGCTGTATGATCTCGAGCAGCGCGTCGTCGAGCGGGTAGCCTGGGGTCGATCCGCCCAAATCGCGGATACGCCTTGCGACCCGATCTCCCAAGGCCGGCATTGCTAGTGCGTTCAGGTGGCGAAGGAACGTCAGTTGTGCCGGCAGGCTGTTGGGACGGGCTTGGCTCCATTGGAAGGCTGCAAGCGCGGCACTCTGGCTTCCCTCCGCACATTCCAGTGCCTCCAGTAGGGCTTGGCGCACGCCACCGTGCGCGGGGAAGCGCGCGACCAAGCCCCTGGCCTTGGTGACGGCCTGCGCACACTGCCGCTTCTGCATCAGGCGCTCGATGGATTTCAACCGCTCCGGACTCGGCTTCGGGTCCTTGGATGGCTTCTTGGTACGTGGTTTCTTGCTCAAGGTGTCAGGCTCGGTGGTGACTTAGGGGAACTGGGTTCTTCGAGGGGAAAGGGACTGGCGTGCGTTCTAGTCCAGCGTTGGAGACGGCGGGGGGAGGTCAGCGTGAGCCAGTCCGACTGCTGGACCCGCTCAGGGTAGCGTTGGCTCGGTCAGACGGGAGGAGGCGGAGTTGGCGCTTGCCAGGTGAGTTTTCGCGCTGTCGCAGTTCGCTGGAACCGATGGGTCTGGCGGTTAGGAGATGAGGTCACGACTCTTCCTCGACCCGTGATCCAGTGCGCGATCGAACTGCGTCGACAATCGGGGCCTCAGTCGGCGGTTGGACGGGTAGGGTGGACGAGCGAGAGCGAAGTCCACCGAATCCCGCTGGCTGACACGACGATCAAGGTCTGTGAGACAAAAGGCAAGACTTGACTCCGTTGCTTCCTACCGGTCCAACTGACGAGCGAGGCCGAGAAAGTAGCGACGAGCATTAGCGCAGACGTCAACAAGCGGACGCGAAGTCTTCCTACATGAACTGCTGCCAGATCAGAAAACCAAGGATGCCCAGCAACATCAAGACTGACGGGTAAAAGGTCAGCGCAAACCCCAGGGCCCGTGACGGTGCACCTTTCGCATAACCCCCAAAGAAAAGTATCCTTCCCACCGCGAAGGCCAGAGCTGCGAGTGGAACGACAGACAACCATGTTGAAGGCATAACGACGGCCCATGCCGCATAGACGACAACGGCGATACAAAACTGCTCCAACGTGTTTTGAAGGAGCGTTTGCAGAACCAATGCGCGCTCACTATCGCTCGCAAAGCCGGCACCTCCATCGATATCTTCCGGGGTAAAGAAGCGATGTTTTGCAAGGCGTGCGACCGATATGACAAGGAACAACAATGGCAGGAGCGCGGATTTGAAGGCGACTGTCAATCGCTCAGCATCGGTCAATGACAGCGCATAAGAAAAGGGATTCCACAGGATGCCAGCCACGACGATAGAAATGGCGATGATCATGCCGATCACTATGCCGATTAAGACACCTGTTTGTTTCTCTGTTAGCGCCATGTGCGACCGTCCTCAGCTACCCTGACTGTCAAAGCTCCCCGCATCGCAGGACACGACAAGCCGGCCCTAGCCCCGAGTGCGCATCGAGCCATGCCTTCGCGTAAGGATGCGCCCAGAACAAGTAGTCCCGTCGCTCCGATCGAGACAGGTCAAGATTAAACCGGTCACCGTTTTTCTGTAGGTCGGAACGGGCAAAAGACAAGACCTGCTATCCCCCTCTTTGTTTATCACTCGTTACTTATCCATCCCGCAACGGGAGTCCGGGTTCGGGACAATCGATGACCGACGCCCAAATATTTAAAGCTGGTCTAGAAGACCGGAGATCGTGCCAATTGCGGCCTCACGAGTGGCTGAGTCGTCCGTCACTGTGGTGAGTACCTCACGACCGATTTCACGCAGCATGATCTGCTGATTCTCGCTGAGTTGACTGTAGATGATTCCGCGTTCTGCCTGTTCGGCAGCAAACGCTAACCCAACTTGAATCCGGTTACCAAAGCGTGCCATGTCGCTTGTTGCCCCGGCATTGGCCCAACCACCTTCGATCAAGGCGATGATCATCTGATTGCGCTGAACGCGACCGGCCTCGAGTTCAGCCAACCAATACTGGTAACCGGCGTCATCTGGAGCGCGGCCGAAGAGGTGCTCGTACAGTGCCTCGATGAATGGGCCATAGCCTTGGTCGGTTGGATACATTTCCTGAACCAGTGGCGCATCAAAAAAGCTCTGAGCCACTTCAGTGGGTGTCCAGCCGCTAGTTTGAAGGTTGTCGATCCAATATTGTAGTCCTTCGTTATCCGGGGCATAGCCCAGCGTGGCGATGTATATCTCAGCCACCCGCCATGCGAAATCGCTTCTCGGGTATGACTCCGGGGTTGCTTCGGAATCGAAAACAAAGGATGCGCCGCTTTCTTCCCCTTTGCCATCGCAACCAGGGCCACCGATCACGGCCTGATAACCGCTTATATCCACCGCCCAACCCACGAAGTCGCCACTTACGGATCCATTTGGCGTTAGCTTTTGTAATTGGCTTCCCGTGAAAACATCAAACAGATAGGCCACGCCACTATCCCAGATTCTGCGGCGATCTTCTCTCCTGTAATCTCCTAAGCTCGCGCCGACAAGTAGTCGGTCACCACTAATCGCGACCGAAGCGCCAAATCCAGAATTGTAATCCAATCCTTGGTCGTCAGCGATAAGTTTATGGACTTGTGCACCTTTGGCAAGGTCGAAAATATACACCGACTCGACACCAAGTGCGCCGACTGCAGCAGTAAAACCACTTATGGCTACAGAGTATCCAAAAGTGCCTCCGGCTTCGCCATCTTCCGGTGTGAGCTTGTAGATCTGTTTTCCAGTTTCAGCGTCAAAAATGTAAGCAGATCCACTACGATCTCCATTATCATTATCGGCTATCGCACCGACTATGACTTCATTTCCGCTAACAGCAACTGCGCTGCACAATTTGGAAGCTGCAGAGCTATCTTCTGCTGTGAGATTATGGCCGTATTTTCCACTTCCAGCATCGAAGACGTAAGCGGTCCAGTTCCTCTGATAATTGGCATCCTCCTTAAAAGCACCGACTACGAAATGGTCTTGGCTGGCCGCTACAGAACAGCCAAAGTATTGTTCTCTCGAGGAAGCGATCTTCGCTGTAACCCTATATCTCTGCTCACCAGTGCGTGCATCAAAAAGATAGGCTGCGCCAGCGTATCGTTCGCCATCAACTTCCTTATATGGTGCCCCGATCAACAAATCATTGCCATTAATGCCAACCGCACGGCCAAATTGATCGTACTTAGCCCCATCTTCGGCTACGAGCTTAAACAATTGTCTGCCGGTGGCCGCATCGAAGAGATAGGCAGCACCGCTGTCGTGCGCGAGGTCGTCATCACCAGGAGCACCGACTAGAATATAGTTTTCGTTTATGGCGACGGAGAATCCAAAAGAGTCCTCAGCTTCTCCATCATGAGCCAGCAGTTTTTCTTTTTCCGCCCAGTCAGCTAATGGAGAATCCATGAGCGAGTAACTCATTAAAGTATGAGCAAGCAATAAAAATGTTCTTTTCATAAAGTAAATTCCGGGGACAGTTTAATCACTCGACTTTGGCCATTTCCGGGCCATGGAGGGGGGGGCTGACTAATGCCCCAAACGGTACAGGCGGGAGCGGTTGAATTGGCGGCAGAGGGACGCGAGCGGTATCGTCTGATGTCGACCAAAACGCCAGCGATGCCTGCCGATGCGCCCTCTGCCAGTCACGATTTTATCTGTTCTCCAACCGTTTGCATGCCTGTTCACTCGTCCGACCTGGAATTATGCCCAGGTGCTGTTGATCGGCACGCTGCTGGCTCAAGGCCCGCGCACACAAGAACAGTGTCAGGTCTTGCCTTTTGCCTTTTCGGCTGCGCGAACGATCCGGCTGATCCGCGCGTAATGCAGACCAAAATGGTCGCCGATTTGCTTCAGGGTGTATCCGCCGCTCGCGTAAGCCGCTGCAATGGCCTGGTCTC
>NZ_JAAIJQ010000153.1 GCF_010820565.1 Thiorhodococcus minor
TCTTCGGTGTTGAGACTGATAGCGTTGCAACGCTTCATCGGCATGCTCCTACAAGGTTCCTGTGAAGACGCATTATTGTAACATAATCATAGCTTTAGGCGCTAAGTCCATGGCATTGAGCCCGGAGCTCGGCCTCTGCATGTTGGCGATCGCGGCACGGACCGGCATGAATCCGACCCCTCTGTGCGAGCTGCCCGTTGACTGCCTACAGCGCCACCCACTGAAATCCAATCGAAAGCTGCTCGTCAGCTACAAGCGTCGGGGCAATGCCACGCACATCCAGGCGCTGCGCAAGAACAGCGACATTCAGGTCATCAAGACCGTGCTCCCCGATGTCGAGGCCATCGTCGACACGGTGAAGCGGCGCAATGCACCGGTGCGCGCTAAGAAGACGGAAGATCCAGGATGGCTGTTTGTCTACGAGACCAGAGACAAGCGCACCTTCGGCTCAGCGGCTGTGTTCAACCAGGTCGGGCTCGCCAAAGCCACTAGCGACTGGTGCCAGCGTCACGATTTGCGGGACGACGCTGGCAACCCGCTTCGGCTGAACGTGATGCGCCTGCGTAAGACCTTTGAGAATCGGATCTGGGAGCTGTCGGGCCAGGATCCGTTCGTTACCGCAAAGCTGAGCGGCCATTCCCTCAAGGTGAGCAACGATCACTACCTGGAGGCTCCCAAGGACGCCGAGAAGGACTTTCGATTCCTGGGTGAGGTGCTGACGAAGGAGCTGCTCTCGCAGCCGAGTGTCAGGTCTCTACCGAGCGAAAATACCCCGGTGAGCAAGTGCCGGGACACGCTCCATGGTCAGTTCGCCCCGAAAGCACGCGGCGAGCATTGCACGAACTTCCTGGCCTGCGTGCGATGCCGCTCCTTTGTCGTCACGGAAGACGATCTGTGGCGGTTGTTCTCCTACTACTGGCTCCTGGTCTCGGAGCGCAATCGGATCGGGTCACACAAGTGGTCCCGCTACTATGCCCATATCGTCCGCATCATCGATCGCGACATTGCCCCGCAATTCGATTCAGCCGTGGTGCACGCGGCACGTCAGCGCGCGAAAGACCAGCCGCATCCGTTCTGGAAAACCTGGGACCAGCTGGAGACTGCGCTATGACCCTGTCCGAGCCGGACATCATTCGCATCCAGCAAACGGATCCGGCCGCGATCGATCCCGCGATGCGCGACGACATGCCGGTGAGCTGGTACCGACGCGATGGCGGTGACTATCAGGTCATCAGTCGCTACGGTGATCCTGCCTGGCAGTTTCCTCAGAGTCGATTTGCGGCTGGCACGCAAGCCTCTGACAGGCGAATGGACTTCGACACCATCCCGCTCGTGTTTCGGCCGGCCCTGAAGGCAATCCTGCAACATTGGGATGTCGAAGTGCGTCCGCGTGGTGCTTCGCTCACGACCCTCTTCTACGGCAGCAAATCCTTTCTCGCCTATCTTGAGCGCCTGCAGGTGACTTGTCTTTCACAGATCACGGCGATGCACTGCGCAAGCTATGCCGCTCACTGCCGATCGCTGACGGGTCTCGACGGGAAGCGTTTGTCGAGGTACACGTTGGCGAACCGCTTCGTGGCCGTTGAGGCGCTGCAGCGCTGGGCGCTCGGCACTCCATACGCCTTTTCGGCGCCCTGGCCCGAGTCTTCCGCAGCGCATCTGGCCGGACTGACTGGACAGGGTCCTCGTCGGGCCACAACGCCTGTCATCCCTGACGACGTTCTAAAGAGCCTCTTCCAGGCGGCCGTCGAACGTTTGCAGGGGGCGGAGCGCCTATTCGAAGCCTACAGTGCAGTGGAATCAGAGCGTGCTCGTTTGGAGCGCGGAGGATCGCGCAACGGCTCAGTCAACGGACCCATCCGGACGCTCATCCGCGCCTTTGGGTTCCGCGACAAACGCGACTTCAACGCCGCCTATGCCGAACTGCTGCCTGCGGCGGCCATCGTGATCTTGAGACCCTATCGGGGATTCGCATTCATGAGCTCTGCTACCTCCAGAGTCGTCCCGAGCTTGGAGGGAAGTGCTGGTACGCGACCGAAAACGAGGATGGAGATCAGAGCTACTGGATGGTTTCCCGCTCCGACAAGACCGGTGAGGGCGAAACCGAGTGGATGATCCCCGCGTTGGCGACCGATGCCTTGGATGTGGTGACGCGTGTAGCGAGGCCACTTCAAGCATCGCTGGAGAAACAGCTCGCCGCAGGTCCGGAAAGCATCGAGCTAAATGCCAGGGCCGGAGACCAACGAAAGGTCTTCTTGGGACGACCCTACAAGCAGGGGACGGACATCGTCGGTCTGTCGAGCGACCGCATCGCAATCCTTATTAACACCTTCGCGAAGGCCCATGACATACCGTGGCACTTCGCACCCCATCAGTTCCGCCGCACCTTCGCGACGTGCGTGGCCAAGAGCGAATTTGGCGACCTGCGCTACTTGAGGCAGCACTTCAAGCACTGGAGTCTGGACATGACCGCGCTCTATGCGCTCAACGAGAAGCAGGATGCCGACCTCTACGACGAGGTCATGACGGCCGTGATCGATGAAAAGCTGGAGATCGTGACGCATTGGCTCGACAACGAGACCTTGTTATCAGGAGGCGGCGCTGAGCCGATCCGCGCCTTCCGGGCGAGTCACGAGCCCTTGCGGACCTACGAAAGCCGGAGAGAAATGGCCGCGCGCATTTCGGACTTGGTCCATATCCGTGCGACCGGTAGTGCCTGGTGCACCGCCGACGATGGGGGGTGCGCCGGTCGTAGCGTGGTCGAAAACACCCGTTGCGGCGACTGCCAGAACGCCGTCATCGATCGCCGGAATCTGAAACGCTGGGCGGGGATCTATGCTCAACAGCTGGAGTTGAGGGATATCGAGGACCTCGGGCCGGCGGCCAAGCTGCGGGTCGACCGCGATATCGCCCGGTGCGAGCAGGTGCTGCAGGATCTAGGGGCGCTTGAAGCCGTTCAGACCACGGCCGGGATCTTCGAGAGCCTCACGTGAGCACGCGAGCTGAACACACTCGTGAATCCCTGCTGCAGGCGCTGTATCGCCTGGAGAGGGGCCGCGGCCGGATCGTCAAGGATGGCAAGCTCTCGATCGCTGCGGTGGCGCGGGAGGCCGGTGTGAGCTCTGCGCTGATCCACAACCGCTATCCTGACGTCGCTGATCAGATCAACGTCGCGAAGAACAAAGGGTACCGGGTGCAACGTGACGCGAAGGTCAACGAGCTCAAGCGTCAGAAGGACATGAACCGGGAACTGCGGGCTGAGATTGCTGAGCTTTACGCGAAGCTCGCGAAGTCCGCATCTGTGATCGCCGCGCTGACGGCTGAGAATGATCGCCTAGCGGCGATTGTGTCCAGCGAGAATACGATCGTCTTACCGCAGAATCGAGGATAACTGGCTGAGTCGGCGGCTCCGTCCCAATGCCGGACACTCGGGATTCGTCGGTCGGCGTCCACAGTCGCGCCGACAGCCGACGCTGGCCCGAGTCACGAGTTACGTGTACTGTCCCAGCAAATTGGCAGACGGCGCTGCGCTCCTTCTGCCAGGGCGTGCCAGCGGGGCCGCTTAACCTATTGTTACGCACAGAAGCTCGGAGCCACTGATGTCGCTTAATGTTGTGAGGGAACAAATAGGCCGGTTCCTTGAAAGCGCAGAACCGGAAGTAATGGCAATCAAGGGAGCCTGGGGGGTCGGCAAAACATACACATGGCACACGTTACTACTCGATGCCAGGAGAAATGACAAGATTGCTCTGGATACCTATTCATACATTTCCCTTTTTGGCGTCCAGTCATTAGACTCGCTTAAATATGCGATATTCGAGCAAGCGGTCAACAAGAATATCATAGGGCAAGCTCCCAGCATCGAGTCATTTAAAAGCAATGCAGCCAAACTGGTTTCTTCTCTCAGCAAGAAATCTCTGATTTACTTCAATGCAGCGCCTGTAATCAAGAACTTTGCTCCAGCCATTCAATCCGCATCCTTCCTCTCAGTCAACAAGTCCGTGGTTTGCATCGATGACTTCGAACGAAAGAGCGACAGTGTTTCTCTGCGCGATATCTTAGGATTAGTTCTTCAATTAAAAGAACAGAGAAGCTGCAAAGTCGTCCTGATATTCAATGATCAAACTATGGGCAGCGAAAACAACGAAGAGTATCAAAAGTTCCGCGAAAAAGTTATCGACTTCGAAATCGAGTTCAACCCCACATCTCGCGAATGTGTCGAGATCGCAATTCCGAACCCCGCAGAGTCCAAGCAAGTACTTGTAGAACACATTGAGAAACTCGGTATCAGCAACATAAGGATCATCAAAAAAATCGAACGCCTATTCGACCAGTTCATGACGCATCTAGCCGGATTCGAAAAGGAAGTTACCCACCAAGCCGCGCACACTCTATGTCTATACGCGCTATGCTTCTATAGCACTAAGCCTGAAGTTCCGAAATACGATTACGTCAAGAATATTGGATATCGACTATTAGGATTTGACGAGCAGGAAGATCAGACTGATCAAGAAAGATCATGGAATGCTTTTCTTCGAGAATATGGATACCAACACGCCGATGAGTTTGACCTGCAAATAGCTGCTGCGGTTGAGAAGGGTTACATCGAAAGGGTCGCCCTAGCTCAAGAAGCAGGGAAGCTGAATAGTCAAATTGTCGCAGCAAAATCGGAGTCATCTTTTAGTTCCGCTTGGGATCTTTATCATAATAGCTTCGAGAACAACACCGAAGAAGTCCTCAACGCTCTACGTGCCAGCTTTGAGGTGAACGCTAAAGTTATAAGCCCGCTGAACTTGAACGGAACTGTGAGACTTTTCCGTGAGCTTGGAGAAGATGGTCAAGCTGATGATCTCATCGAAATATACGTTAGCGCTCACGAAGGTAATCCCCAAATCTTTGATCTCAATGCATATGGTTTTGCGGGAGAGATCACCGACGAAGCAATTCGTGAGCGCTTTTCTACAATCGCGGAAAGCAACAAAGCACCGAAATCAGTCAGGGATGTGCTTGCCGACATTTCAAGCCGGAATGGATGGAATGAGGAAGACGAGAAGGTTCTCGCGGACGCCACCGCCGAGGAGTTTCTTGATGTGTTCAAGAGCGAACAGGGGGGAAATCTCTCGCGTTACGTAAACGCCTCGCTTCGGTTCGGCAAATTTAGCAATTCATCGGAGCAGCAGCAAAAGATTGCAGAGAATGCTACGCAAGCCCTTAGGATAATTGCGAGAGAAAGCCTGATAAACAAGATGAGAGTGAGGAAGTACGGGGTGCAACTAGACAACGTGCTGGATGATGAAGGGAATATTGCGTAACAATTGCGCTTGCATCGACCGCTCGCTGACCAGTTTTTTCGACTGCTCCGTCTGACCAGCGAGCGGCGGGCTGCGCAAAACGTCAGCATCCCAACCGTCCGGCATCGGCGGTTCTTCAGACATCGCAGTTCGCGGTGCAGCAGGCCGCTCCCCGCGTTTTGCAGTCTCCATGCGTCGGCTGTAGATCATATCGTTACCCACATCTCGCCCCTCGTTCGTACACGCCAGCTTTGCGTTCGACCTCGGGGGGTAGACATGGAGGT
>NZ_JAAIJQ010000154.1 GCF_010820565.1 Thiorhodococcus minor
CACCCTGCTGACACAGGCCGTCCTCGCGCTTTCCGATGCCGTCGAGGCGGTACGGCCAGACCGACAATTTCCACGCCGCAATCCCGGCAAGCTCAAGCCCGGATTCCACCCGGCGTACTGCCGGACGGCTTAAGTCCATGGCATTGGAGACCGGCCTGTTCCACCAGCACCGACAGCAACAACGGTCTATCGATGCTCCCGGCCGAGGCAACAGCAATCGACCCAATCCAGCCGCTGATGTCTCGAGGATTCAGGTCCGCATTAGAACGGACGGCCAACACTCGTCACGTCCACGAGTTACAGATTCTGTCTCCAGGGCTCCGCTCCCTCAACATCGACGCCGTCCGCTGCGCTTGCCAAACCCGATCATGGGGTAGTCGCTCTTAGTCAATCACGGCGTCGGCTCGTTAGACACGGACCCGGAACCGCTTCGCGTCCCGACAGTGACGAGCAGGTCGGGCACCACGTCCACCGTTCTTGCGCTCGGGTCGGGTTCTGCGAAGTCGCTCTCTGTCTGGAATACCCTCAATCCGAATATGGGAATCAGCGACAGCAAGTGGTCGAAGATCGTCGCCTGGATGCCTTCGTAAAACGCCCATCGGGTGTCGGTGGTGAAGCAGTACAGCTCCAACGGGATGCCGGTCTCGGTCGGCTGCAACTGCCGCACGAGGAGGGTCATTGCGTCATGGTGGTTCTTCGGGTGTTGTTGCAGGTAGACGAGGCACTTCTGGCGGAAGAGGCCGCTGTTGGTGACGAGCAGGCCGTTGGCGCATTCTGGATTATCAGCCACGGCCTCCCTTCCTGGGACGAACTGGCCCCGACGGACTGGGTGGCGGATTGCAGCGCGGAACGCGCCTTCTCCACCTCCAATGCGAAGGGGCGCTGATCGATCCGGGCGAGCAGGTCGTCGCCTTCGACGAGCTGCGCGTTGGTTACCGCCAGCGCGGCGACGTAGCCGGAGACCTGCGGCACCACCTCGATGACAATCGCCTTGACCCGCGCGAGCGACGTGTAGGGCGTGATGCGATCGGCGAACAGGTACTAGACGAACAGCAGCAGCGCCAGGACGGCGACAAGTCTTGTGGTTGTTTTCATGGGTTGGCGTGCCATGCGTGTGTGATTGTTTCAGGTCTCGTCTGCATCCGGCAGAGAAGTCGCGATGGCGAAGGTGAATCGGCCGAGGTCGGAATGCGGCCGACCGGCGCAGCGCTTCGGTGCGGGCCGTCAGTCGACATCGGCGTCCGCAATCTTGGTGTCGCGACTGAGGCGCTGGCCCCGAATCGCCGTGGCGACCGCCTTGCTGGCGATGGCGACATAGAGGCCGGTCGCGCCAACGCCGATAATCGCCGATGCGATGCTGGCAATCCGGCCGAGGGTCGTCACCGGCGTCATGTCGCCGTAGCCCACGGTCAGTCCGGTGATCAAGGTGAAATAGGCGGCGTCCCCCAGGGTCCAGTCTTCCGCCCAGGCCAGCGTGAGCCCCAACAGCATCAGGAGCAGGCACAGGAACACGAAGACGTGCCGAACGAAGCGGGCGATCACATAAAAATTGTTTACGAACAGCAATAGATCGCGCATCGATTTGCAGCCCTCGCTGCCGAAACCAACGACGAGCCCTGAATGGGCGCGTCTTTGTCTCAGCCTAGTTCGCCGCCCCCACGCCACGCAATGCGGCCAGGCGCTGGGCCGTCAGCGCGGCCCATTTGTCGAATGCGTTTTTCGCATAGGACCAGCCCTGGAAGGCGCTCACGTATCCGTTCGCCCAGGTCTGCGCCGCGCCGGCGGCACCGGCGTCCAGGGCGGCCGCGTACTTGCGGCCGACCTCGGTGTCGCGGCACTCGGCCAGGATCTTCCCGGAGGCGCCGTCGACGAACTGCATCTCCATGCCAGTCTCGCCGAGATAGGGGGTCGACCCGGCGGGCCGGCCGGTCGCCACGCCGGACCCCGCCTCGGCGACGAAGCCGTAGGGCACCACCGAACCTGCGACGCTGCGGGTCACATCGGTGGGGACGAGATTGGTCAGCGCGATACGCAGTGCGAGCACCCCTGGTCCCGGTTGCTCGACTACCTGCATCTGCGGCTTCAGCGCCTTCACCAGTGATGCGTGGAAGTAATCCGTCAGCATCTTCAGATCGGTCGGGTCGACTGCCTCTTGCTGGCCGGGCTTCAGGCTGACCTTGATCCGCGCGATCAGTACCTTGTCATATTGCTTGACATCAAGGCTCGGCTGCCGCCAGCACTGGACGCCCTGCGTCCAGGAAACAGGGGCCAGGCGCCCGTAGTCCGACAGGAAGCCGCTATGCGTCAGGCGGGTCGGGTCGCTCGCGGTGACGCTGGTGCCATCGCCAAGGAGACTGGAATCCGTGGCGCAACCGCCCACGAGAACCGCTGCGGCAAAGGCAATAACGCAAGACAACCGCACCATCGCGGAACGGTTTTCGATGAGGGGCTCGCGCAGCAGCGGATTGTCGAGCAGATAGATCATGCCCGCCGCGAGATAGCTGCAGGCGCGCCAGTAGGCGTCGACCTTGGTCAGCATGTCGGGGGAGAGCGGCGCTGAGGCGCTGTTGGACATGGATTGTTCCTCGCTTGCTGGTATCGTGGTTCAGGGAATTATTGCAACCTAGGGATTCCTTCGTCGCACGTATAGAGTCCCTTTCGGGTCAGCGTCATCCTGTGTGTACCGTTCCTTCGCCGAGGCCTGAGGCATCAGGCACAGGACCCGTGCCCACCTGCTGCCGGTAGGCCTCCAAGACGTTCTCGATGGTGTCGTAGAAGGCGTCCTCGTCAAAGAGCTGGCCGAGCTGATAACTGCTCTCATCTTTGACGTCCTCCATCACCTGGGCCACGACCAGGCGTATCCCCTTGTCCTTCAGGATGCCGAAGATCGAGCGCAGGGTCTCCGCCGCCGAGAAATCCACGTCGTCGACCGCGGAGGCGTCGATGCAGAGCCAGCGCAAGGGCGGCTGCGCATGGTTGGCAAGTTCCGTGATCTCCTCCGACAACTGCTCGGCGTTGGCGTAGTATTGGAGGTCGATGAGATCGACACCGATCAGGAAGACGACGGCCGCGAGCACCGCCTCCGGCATATAGGCCAACGGGGCGGTGAGGAACAGCAGTACCACGAGCACAATCGCCGTCGTGACCAGGAGCGAGAGCTGGGAGCTGGTGTCCGTTGATCCTCTCACTCCATGCGTCCTGCTAGCTCTTCTTCTTCTTTTTCTTCTTCGCGCCCTTCTTACCCCGCTTGCGCTCTGACTCGTCGGTCTCTGCCCCTTCCGCCCCGGTCCGCTCCTCCTGCACGATCGCGTGGTACTTCTGCTTGATCACCTCGATATCGACCGTCGGCTCCGGGAACTTCATGCCCAGCGACTCGAGGGTCTCGGCGACGATGCGGGAGATGGCGAGGTTGCGGAACCACTTGTGATTGGATGGGATGATGAACCAGGGGGCGTGCTCGGTGCTGCACTTGCTGATCGCATCCTCGAAGGCCTCGGTGTAGGCGTCCCAGAACGGGCGTTCGGCGTAGTCGCCATCGCTGATCTTCCTGTGGCGGGCAGGGTCGTCGATGCGTTGCTTGAAGCGCTCGAGCTGCTCTTCCGGGTCGATGTGCAGGTAGAACTTCAGGATGTGTGTGCCGTTGTCGGCGAGCGTCTTCTCAAAGTCGTTGATCTGCGCGTAACGCCTGGACCACACCGCCTTTGGCACCAGGTCGTGCACCCGCACCACCAGCACATCCTCGTAATGGGAGCGGTTGAAGATCGCCACCTGGCCCTCGCTCGGCGTGTGTTGGTGATAGCGCCACAGAAAATCGTGGGCCGCCTCGTCCTTGCTGGGCACCTTGAAGCCGGTGACCGTGCAGCCCTGCGGGTTCATCGCGCCGAGTACATGGTTGATGGTGCCGTCTTAGCCGGCCGCGTCGCGCCCCTGCAGGCAAATCAGCAGCGAGCGCTTGCCCTCGGCGTACATCAAGTACTGCAGGTCGTGCAGCCTCTGACTGTACTGCTCGATCTCGGGCAGGGCGTGCTCGTGGGATTCGTGCTTGTCCTTGAAGCTGGCGTCGACCTTGGCGAGGTCGACCTTGCTGCCCGGCTTCACCCCGAATTGCTTGCTGTAGTTCATAGTGGTTGATGGTCTGCGTTTGTGGAGGTGACAGGTGCGATGGTTGCCTTGCTTGCCCGGAAGTCGGAGCGCCGATCCGGGGAGCAGCGATGCGCGGGTTAGGCGGCGACCTTGGCGGCCTGGGCAACGCCGCGCGCCGCATGCCGCCCCTTGAGAAACCGCTGATACCAACGCGGCTGGCCTTTTTCTTTGCCAGCGCCTGGGCGCCGAGGGAGTTGGTGACCGTGATCACCGTCGGCATGGCCACCGGGATGGAGGCGATCAGCAACACCAGCACCATGCGGGCGATGTCGGCCAGGTCGGCCCACTGCCAGGCGGCCTGCACCACCATGTCTTGATAGAGCTCGAAGCCCACCAAGATGACGCAGAGCGCCACCGAGGTGGCAACGCCGCGGCCTGTTGGCGGCTGCGGTCCAAGAACTCGTGATATTCGTACGCGCGACATGACAGTAGCATTACGGTTGGCATCCCCCAACCGTCCCGAAAGGGACTCTACCTTTCCGTCCCAGCGTGTCTTACAGTCCTCTCGACGAGCTGATTCTGGGAGGCCACCGCGCGAGCGTGGGCGATCCGGGCCGAGGGTTTTACGAATCCGCGACCGGCTGAAAGACCTCGACCTGGTTGCTGATGCCGAAAAGAACTTCCTGCTTATCACGACGGACGGTGCGATCGACAAAAACGCGCTCAACGGTCGCGCAGAAGCCGAAGGTGCCGGCGGGGGCCTCTTGGAGCGCTCCTCCCCTCTCACGCAATCTGGCGACGAGTCGCATCGCCACTCCATCCCAAGCTCGCCACCGCCGCCAGTGAAACAGGTCCGGTTCATGCTGCGGACCTCGACGTCGGCTCGCCCTGCGCCCAGGGAAGAAAACATGCCTGTCAGCGATTCGAAGTTACCCATGACTCCGATGATTATCCTGTGGCTCTGCTTTGCGCTCCTCTAAGGGCACTCGCAAACCGAAAACCCCACGCTCAAAAACGATTGAACGCCCTTTTCCCGAGGGCCGGAGAGGCCCAACCAACCTTCATAGAGGCTATAGAAACATGCCGAGAATTCCCTTGCTGCCATCCATGACCGGTGCCGCGCTCGCGGTGCTTCTGGGGTCACAGTCCGCAGTTGCGGTCCAGGATGAAGATATGAATTTCGACACCACCGAGGACCTGTATTAGGTGTGCTCAGTTCAGCCGGGTGCAGCGGAGTCTGTTGCGGCGGCCTTCGCCTGCCGAGGGTTCATCGAGGCTGCAGTTCAGTATCACGATGCGGTGACCGATCGGAAGACCCTAAAGCCATATCGTTACCCATAAGTCCCACTCACGGATCGTTGCGCCTCCAAGGCGAGCACAAAGTCGGCTGCGCGCTGCAGA
>NZ_JAAIJQ010000155.1 GCF_010820565.1 Thiorhodococcus minor
GACGATGCGTGGAAGCGCTGTCAGTCGCGGGTGAGTGATGAGCTCCTGCAAAGCCCCGCGGAGCGGATTAGTTCAACGCTTGGGCTCAGCCGACCCGAAAACGCGCCAGCGTTTTTGGGGTCGGCTGTAGCCCTTTGTTGGGTGATGATTTATCGGCCATAACTCATTCCTTGCTGTGGATTAACGCTGCTATTTCTGAAGCAATTTCTTCAATAGTATGAGTTGCCGTGCTCCGGGCAAGCCTATCAGCAAGTGAAGGGCTATATTCAATTACCTGCTTTTTGGTGACATTATGCCAAATAGGTAACAATATTTGCTCCCCGGTATTCTGCCTCGTAACCAGCCCATCTAGCTCGTAATTAGTCCAACCCTTCTTAAAAAACATTTCTGACAAAACAATTACACCGAACTTGCTTGTGGCCACCCCCCTATCAATTTTTCTTCTTAGGCTGTCACCGATTCTAAGCTCGAAATCATCGTACCAAACTGACAAGCCTTCATTTCTTAAAGCTTCCGCCAATGGTCGAACCACTTCATCTTTATCTTCAGAAGCATGGGAGATAAACACATCATATTCTTTGCCGGGCTCGACGGTTATTGGTACACCGGCGCCAGATTCATGGTGATCTTGGTAAAGGCTAGGAACAGAGGATAATGGGGCTTCAGTAAATGCAGGCAATGGCCCAGGCAAGACTCTTACTGAAGCGTTTACTCGACCGGGATACCCACCTGCATCTACTGCCACATGCCAATGACCAGCTCGTGGGATTTTTAAACGAACTGGTGATTTCTTAGCATGTCCGCCGTAGTATCTGTGTTGCCTTCCATTCTTGTAACTTTGGAAATTGGAGCTGTCCATTAAGCGAACGTTAGCGGAATTACCAGAAAGCGTTACTTCGACTACTTCGCCACCCTTTCTGTTTCCTAGATCTGTATGTATGAACTTCATACCTTGTTACTCTCTCGCAATTCCATCAAAAAGTGCCGCCATCAATTTCAACATTGTACCTGGATGTTGATTCTGATTGTTCACCTTCCGGGAATCTCTCCTTTATGCATCTTATTATTCCTGTGGTTTCATCCTCTGTTCTGCGCCAAAGAATAAGCAAAACAATGCTAGATATAAGTGATACAGAAGCAATAATGAAAAAGACGTAAAAAACGCGATCTGATGAGATCGGGGTTGAAAGCAAAACAATTGCAAATGAGGAAAATATCGAAAGCAACGCCAATCCGAACGTCAAATAGAGGGAAGACGTACTACCCCGCTCCAGCACGCTCAGCTCAGTTTCATTCACAAAATACAATACTACTTTGTGAGTCTTTGGAGTTATTACCTCTGAAGTAAATTGTTGCGTGCTCACACGAAAAGACCCTCCTTATTGACCGCCCAACGACGCTAATCAGCCGCGCGCGCCTTTGGCGCGTCGGCTGAATTAGCCTTGTTAGAAGGATTTTGCTTTTCAGATGCAACAAACGTTGCGATTGACCCTGCCTTGCCAATTAACACAAGCGAAAATCCAAGCTCAATAATTGTGGCAATGGCTGATGCATAGTCAAATGTTAATAGGGAAAGTTCATAATTATCGGAAAAGTACAGAATTAGAGCAGGAGACATGTAAAATATTAAGTCAGATATAGCGAAAAAAAGAAATACAATACCAATTAAGATGCAGAAAATTTTGGTCAGTTGAACTTGATCAAGGTCTATTTTATTCCACGCTTCCTTGTGTAGATAACTGCTTATCAGGAAGGGGAATTTTAAGAGCAATACGCCAATGATAATTGGGATCATTGAGGGAAGAATATATGACATGATTCCGTATTCTGGACGGATCGTGTAAGCCATGGAATGCGCAGGTAAGTTCGCGACTGTATATACGATAAGAATCAATCCCGCCACCCTTACAGAGTATGATGTAAATTCCTTCATTGATTTGCCTTTCCTTCTAACGTCGCAAATCAGCCGCGCGCGCCTTTGGCGCGTCGGCTGGATTTGCCTTGTTAGCCGATTCTTATCGACCGTATGTATTTTTGTACTCATTCTTGAGGTGGGTGTATAATTCCTGAAGCTTTATGTACCCTTCATCTTTTTTATCTGGATATTCTTTTTCATCGTTAAGAACCATATCCAGAACATCTAAGATGCAATCTAAATCCCAGCTGTAGAACGAAATTGGCCTTATTCCTTTATAATTTTCTACTCTTGTGTCTAGGCCAAATGCTTCAATCATATGCCATGAGTGTCTTTGCAACTCTTCCAATTGTATTCCTGATATTTTTACCTTTATGGGTATATCATTTTTTCTGGGTTTCATTATGCTACATTACTCGTCTTCAGTCCTGTGATGTAAGTAATAAATGTTAAGCTCAATTATCGTATAATTAAAAATTACAAGATGTATTTCAAATCTTGGTGAATGATCTGCTAAATATCTATCCCAGTTTATTTTCCCGGCCTTGATCATCGTCTGGTCCAAAACCCAGTGCAAGCGTAAGGATCGCTGCGATCTTGGTTAGGAAATCAGTGCCTTACGCAGGGGCGCCTTGCTCCCGGCAGCCAGATGGACCGAACGATGATCGAGGCCATTTTCCCATCAAAAAATATTACACCATCGGATGTCTGGCGTAGCTTATGAAATACGGTTATTTCCCAACCGTAGTCCTCACTTATTTTTCCGCTGGCTGTGTTCATCGTTTCCGGCTAACGCTAAGGCTCAGCCGGCGCGCTGGCACGACGTTTCAATGAGCTGCGACGAGTCTAGCGCGCTCGGCTGTAGCCTCTTGTTAGGCTTTCTTTATAAAAGCGTTAAGCTTCTTCATTAGAATAACATCGATAAAATTTGAAAGGCCCATACGATAGCTTCAATGATTAAGAGCAAACCTCCGAGCGCTTTCCATGTGTCCTCTTTTACTTTGGAGATCAGCCACCCTACTGCGAAAACACCCAATAATCCGAAAAATAGTTGCGTTCCTCCTACTCCAGCGCTTCCACCTCTCCGTGCTTTAGGAAGCGACGCATGAGAGAATCCAATCTATGAATTTTTCAATATCTTCTCTGATTATTATGAGTGCAAGTATCAGCGCAGCGATAGCCGCATACATTGCATATCGAGCTTGCCGCTCTGCGGCAGATGCTGCCCGCGCTGCTTCTGAAGCTTGTATATTAGAAGTGTCCAAAGCGCGCGCCGCTATTTCGTTATCCTCTTCTGCAATCGCAAGTGTCCGCGACTCTCGTTCGTCGCGTAGAGATGCTCGCGCTTCAGCGCGTTCTTGATCTTTGCGTCTCCGCCACTCCAACGCATGGCCTTTTTTCTTTTCTACAATGTAGCCATGAGCAATCTGCTCTCTAACTTCGAATTCTCCCATTTCTTCAAACTTGGCTACAGACTCCTCGAAGGCTTCCATGTGTTGTCCTTGTTGCCTAACGCTAAGCTAAGGCGCGCAGTACCGCGCCTGGCACGGATGCCGAATAAACCACTTAGCTCGATGCGCGGTACTGCGTCGCCTTGAGCTTTTTGTTAGGAGCTCTCCAGATCATGTTCCTTTTCAAGCGCATGAAGTCTATCTTCAATAGCTTTAAAAGCAAGAAAGCTATGAGCGAACGCGATACCTGGCGCCGTTTCTATTCCATCTTGCGTTGGAATGCGATCAGAGTAATAGGCGCTTACCGTCCCAATAACAGCAGGGCAGCCGTCTTTCCCACAAAAGAAAACAGGGCCGCCACTGACGCCTCTAATCGCAACTCCGTCAATGCTGAAGGTGCTTACTTCGCCATTGAAGGCATTGCTAAGAGTTCCGGAAAAAAAGCTGGGATGGCGAAAATCTATAGGGATGATAGATGGGTGCCCGAGCCAGCCAAGTGGAGTACCTATGGGGATCATGTCGCTCCAGTCCCACAGTGGAAGGCACCTTGGAGGTAGTTCTAGGCCGTCTTTGCTTATGATTATTGCCGCAGAATCACCGACCTCGTTTGTTGAGTAATACCCCTCACGAAAGTCTGGGTAACATATAACGGATTTTCCGTTTGGGTGATGAATATGTATTGGCTGCTCCCAGCCCGGCTCATCTGCGTGAGCAACAACATGCTTAGCTGTTGCGACGCAACATTTATCTTGGCATTGCCAGTATATAAATCCTGTCCCGTATCCGCTTCTTGTCTCAATCCTGACAACAAAAGGAGCAATTTGTTTTACAAGTAAAGACCAGTCCATACATGACCCCTGTTCTTGTTCCTAACGTTCAGCACAGCCCGGCGAAGAAGCCGCCGGGTGACGACAGTCAGTAACCCTTGGCCACGACGCGGCTTCTTCGCTCGGGCTGGTGCAATAGTTAGGTGATATTGTCTGCTTGCCTTTGATTCATTTAGTCATCTGCAGGCGGTTTTAGGTATAACGTGAACTGAACGGGTTTCTTGCCATAGTGCCTAGCGACCTTCTCGCGCAACTCGCGTATGTGGTCGCATGTCTTTGACATGCCGATTACTTCGTAGCACCTTGACACTAACTGCCTTGCGCCGTAGTTGTCGGTCAACTGCTGATGCCATCGAACCCCTGCAGGCGGTTTGTTCTCTTTAAGGTAGGCTGCAACGTCTTCGTCGAGAGTTTCATAAATGAGTTCAATGACAAGCTTTCCCCACCACTTTGGGCGCTTCGTTAGCGAGCCCTTCCAGTCTGTGAGCCGCCCAAACTCTTCCCACAGCTCATCTGGAAATGTTTTCTCCCATGCGCGCAACTCGTCGGCTATGAAGGCCCGCAACTTAACCTGCAGGGCATCCTCCGCGCGATCGTACTGATAGCCAGTTGCCTCGTCGATTAGTGCGTCAAGCCCTGTCCGAGTGAGGCCAGATGTAAGAACTGCAGCTTTTATAGCTATGTCTTTTTGGCGGTCTGTGAGCGGAGCGCGTTCGTACAATGCCTGGACGTAGCCCCGGCAAATTAACTCAAAATGCTCGGTAGTTATGCCAAGGCCCACCCATTGTGTTCCAGGAATCGAAAAGCGTATACTTTCCTGCAGGACTTTTTCCTTATCAATGAATGTGTTAAGCGCCTTCTGCCCTATGTAATCCTGCAGGCTGCCTCGCTCGACGTTGGCGAGTGCCTTGGTCGTTGACCCGGAGGAAAGCACCCGCGTTTCATCGTTCAACACATATACGTCGAGTTCTTCGCCACCAAGATCGATTTGACCGCGCCACTTGGCGACTGGAAGCTTGCTTACTTCCTCGTTTGACATCTTTTTGATGTGTGGTGGATCACCGTCTTCTGTGTCTGCGGGGGATGGATCAGGGTTGTTTGGCGCGTCACCTGCAGTGTTTGACATAGCGTCTCCGTGTTGAACCTAACTATTAAGCATTTATCCATCGGGCGCATGGCTGTGAGCGTGGTCTCGCTCCGACGCTGGCGCGCCCGATGGATAAATGTCTGTTGGACTAATCCGATCCTGGCACGACGCCGCCGACCGCGCGGATGCGGGCATGCC
>NZ_JAAIJQ010000156.1 GCF_010820565.1 Thiorhodococcus minor
TCTGCGTGTACGCCCAAATCGCCACTAAATGCTTGTTTTAAAATGAATCGCTAGACCCCCCGAAATCCGGGAGAGCCAACTTCTTTCCAGACGAGCCTCAGGAAGCCTCATCACCGCCGAGGGGATCACGACCCATGGACAACAGAGCCAGCCGTTTTCTTAGTCTTTGCTTGACCGGCGCGATAGCCATCGCTTCGGGCGGCGCCCACTCGGCGGTCTCCGGCTACGCCAACGGTCAGTTCTACAGCGTCCCGCCTGATCTCCAGCAATCTATCCCCCCGAATGTTCTGCTCAACTTATCCGTGGAAACGCCCATGGGTGGAGCCGCCTACAACGACTATATAGGTTCTTCCCCCGGCTGCGGCGGACGCACGGAAAGCAAGATCGGAACCTGCTTTAATCCAGCCAATACATACATTGGATATTTCGATCCAACCAAGTGCTACCAGTACCAGGGCGTTGCTGACCGATACTTCGACCAAGAAGAGTGGGAGCCGGTATCGACAGGCATGGATAGTCGAGGCGCCGACAGCTACGAGCCTGACGGAGAAGGAGCGCGCATCGGCTGGCCATACGCGGCATTCGACGGCGATCTCGACACGATATGGCATACAGAGTGGACGGACGAAGACACTCCTCAACCCCACTGGATCATTATCGACCTTGGATCGACCTTGAGCGACATTGCCGGCTTCCGTTACGTACCTCGGTCCGGAGGCGGCAACGGCACGATCAAGGATTACGAGATCTACCTCAGTGACACGACAACCGATCTGATACCAGCGACTCGAGTCTCCGAGCCAAGTGCCTCCCCGGTGGCTAGCGGCCGCTGGGAGTACGACAACGCCGGAGATCCTCAAGAAGTCCCTTTCGGAACGAACCAATCCGGCCGCTACTTGATGCTCCGCTCAACAAGTGAAGTCAACGATGCAGCCTGGACATCTGCCGCCGAAATCCAGCTCTTGAAGGAGCTCGGACCGGAGAACTACTTTTATCCAAGCGGAGATGTCAGCAGCGGCGCGTGCAACGGCAGCACATGGAGCGGCAACTTCCTGAACTGGGCCACCATGACTGCTATCGATGAGTTCATCCTCGCGATGACCGGGGGCCACCGCACGTACGACACTCCAGACAAAGTCGTCGTCGAGCGCGCGCGCAAAACGGACAACGATAACTGGTACCCTTGGAAGGCGATTGGATCCAGCATCAATGGTGTCAGCCCAAGTACAGTGACCCCGTACTCCGTGGATGAGCTTTGGGTCTATAACACAGCTTATGGTTTCGAGGTTGCCACCAACAAAGACGACGCGAAGGTCGGCAGTGGGTCCGGCTACCTAGACTTCTTCGGCGCCGCCGTGCAGGTTTGCGATATCGACGAAGGTGTTGAGCAAAACTGCACGAAATACACGGATGACTCAGACATCTGGTACAAACCAGAAGGCCTCATGCAACGCAATATGCAGCGCATGAGGTTTGGCATCATGGCCTACTCCAACGACAACTCGAAGGCGCGAGATGGTGGAGTTCTGCGCGCCCCAATGAAATTCGTCGGGCCCAAGCTGCCATCGGGCCAGGATAATCCGGATAAGGAGTACACGGATCAGGGAGACTATATCGATAATCCAGAAAACTATGCTGATGGCAACAGCGGGGTCTTGAATTATCTTAATAAATTCCACAAGCCAGGCTACAAGTCCTATGACCCAGTCAGCGAGCTCTTCTACGAGTGCTTAAACTACTATAAGAATCGCGGCCCGACATCAACGTTCTACTCTGGACTTACTGAGGCTCAAAAAGGTGGGTTTCCAGTCTACGAAACCTGGGACGACCCTATCCAATATTGGTGCCAAACGAACTACATCATTGGCATAAACGACGCTTATCCATGGCTTGACAAGAAGCTGCCGGGAACCAGTTTTACCTCATGCCCTGTCGCTACGGACGCTAGCGGAAACCAATCTGCTAACGACTGCGGAGAGCCGAGCAACCCGGACCCTGATATCAACGTGACTTCGCTCACCAATCAGGTTGGCGCAATGGAGAGTCGCGGCGCAATAGGCGAAGACTACGCCTACGATCAATCCGGCCGCAACAATAGCAACTACATTGGCGGTCTCGCTTACTACGCCAATACCAATGACATCCGTGACGATTTTATCGGAGACCAAACCGTTACGACGTTCATGATCGATTCTCAGGAATATCACGCAACTCCGAACGTTGGGAATACGAACGTACTCTGGCTCGCCGGGAAGTATGGTGGGTTTGTGGATGACAATGGTGACGGAGTCCCGCAGGATGGCGAGTGGGATTCCGACAACGACGGCGAGCCCGACAACTATGTTCTCGCAACAAGCCCGGAAAAGATGGTCAGTGCTCTCGAACGGGCATTCAGCGTCGCCGCATCGGGACTGCGCTCTTCTCAGTCCGCAGCCTCGGTCGGACTGAACACGCGAGCCGGGCTGGGAGCGGTCTACCAGTCTGCATACATCACGTCGTTCCAGGACGATACAGATACAGGAAACCGGGCCGAATGGATCGGCCAGCTGAAGATGGCTCCGATCGACGAGAATGCGATCATCGGGACGGAGTACTGGGATGCGATCGAGGTCTTGCAAGCGATCGATGAGCCGACCGTCAACCGCGGCTGGACGGACAGCAGTAACCCGGTCGAGGCAGGGCAGCGCTACATCTTCTCTTGGTTCGACGGCAATCTGGACGGCGTTGCCGACACTGGCGAGCAGGTCGTCCTCGACAGCTCTGCGATCACCGAGGACAACTACCCCTATTTCGATCTCGTAAGCGTCCTGGACAAGACAGATACCACTCAGGTGAGCGCGGCGATCGCTGAGGTGGCCGGGCTGGTCGACTTCATCCGCGGAGACACGACGGATGCCACGAAGCGTAACCGGGTCGCCGACTATGACGACGACGGAACAACGGAAGCCCTGCTACTCGGTGACATCGTTCATTCGCAGCCCGTGGCGGTCGGCAAGCCAGCGGAAGACTTCGATCTCCTCTATGACGATGTCAGCTACGCAGACTTCAAAGTACAGTACAAAGCCCGTCGAACAGTGGTGTACGCTGGCGCAAACGACGGGTTGCTTCATGCGTTCAACGCGGGATTCTTCGACGGTTCCAGCTACAGTGCGACCGGCAGTGGCGGCGAATCGGCCCACGCGCTTGGCACCGAGCTCTGGGCATACGCACCCTTCAATCTGTTACCGCACTTAAAGTGGCTGCAGTCAAGCAGCTACGACCATGTCTACTACATGGACGGCCCTATGAAAGCGTTCGACGCCAAGATATTTCCAGACGATACAGATCATCCGGATGGCTGGGGCACCGTGCTGGTTGCTGGCATGCGTTTGGGCGGCGCCCCCATGACGGTTGACACTGCCGATGATGGCTTCGGTGGGGCTGGCGCTGCCAATGACCATGAATTCGCATCTGCCTGGGTCCTAATCGACATCACCAACCCGGAGAAGCCTCCCAAGTTACTGGCCGAGATCAAGGATCCGACCAACGATTTCGAGACCGGCATGGGATTCTCCTTTAGCGAGCCAGCCGTATTTACGATTCGAGAAAACGACGACAGCCCAAACGACTGGTACTTGGTCTTCGGGAACGGGCCAAATGATCTGAGCACTGTCAGCACCGACCAGTCGGCGAAGATTTACATCTACAAACTGAATGATGGCGCACGCGACTTCGTAACTGGATTTGCACCGTTGACATTGACACCCTCGCACACTGGATATGTTGGTGGCGTAACCAGTGTAGATTGGAACCTCAACTACAAGGCGGATACGCTCTACTTCGGCACAACCGGCTCATCACCAGGCGAAGGTCGTTTCTTAAAGATCGATCTGGGAGAGGATGCCTCGCCCGCGAATTGGGTCGTCACCGAAATGATTGACATGATGGCACCAGTCATCATCAAACCAACCGTGACCGTGGATAATAGTGGTAACCACTGGGTTTACTTCGGTACCGGCCGCCTCGAGACAGATGCAGACACATCCTTGTCGCAGCAGGAATACCTAGTTGGGATTCGCGACGAGACTGCGACGACATATCCAATTGCTCTAGCGGACCTCAAAGACGTCACCGATATCACGGTCTACAGCAACGGCGCGGTCGATGGCGACACCGCCGATGGCAGCACCACATTGTCCGGACTCGATTTCACGATCAACTCCAGCGGAAGCTACAACGGCTGGCTCCGCAAGCTCGCATTCGATTCCGGTCAACCCAGCGAGCGAAATCTTTCCAGGCACTCCTTGCTTGGAGGGGCTCTCATATCAACGACCTACAAGCCGGACACGGACCTTTGCACACTGGGTTTGAGCAACCTATACGCGCTCTACTACAAGACAGGAACGGCATATAGCGACGGCTTCCTTGGCTATGGTACGAATGACGGAAACGGGACTCCCGCTCTTGCCTACAGGCAGATCGCCGAAGGCATAGCTATGGCCCCTGCCCTACATATCGGAGAAGTCGCTACAGGAAGCCAGACCAACGACGAAGTGACAGCCGTCGTGCAAGACTCGAATGCGGAGATTCACAAGCAGGCACTCGAAACGGAGAGTCCGCTTGATTCCGGTGAAATATCTTGGCGCGAGCTAGGCACTTGCTACTAGGATGGCGGAGTCTCTTCGAGACCTAGCTCGCTGCACAGTAGAGCTCGAGAGATATCGTCCACAAACAGCTCAAACAAAAGGCTGGCTATGAAAGTTGTCAACAAGCGTCCAGGCACCGGCTTCACCCTGATCGAGCTGATGATCGTGGTGGCGGTCGTCGGCGTGTTGGCCGCGATCGCGTACCCGTCGTATCAGAGTCAGGTTCAGAAGTCTCGCAGAACTGTTGCAGAGTCGGCTCTAACTGAGATTGCCTCTAAACTGGAGGCCTACCGTTTCCGACACAGGACGTACACGGAAGACCTTGGGGACCTTGGATATTCTGGCACCGGCGACAACGCCTGGAACTACTTCCCATCCGGAGCCACCGCGATCGATAGCTATTATCGCGTTCAGGTCGCGGCTACCGACTCAGGATGTGCAATCACCAACTGCTATCGCCTACTCGCCGAGCCCCTAAATTCGCAAGTAGGGGACAAATGGCAGTACCTACTATGGAGCACAGGTCGGAAACAAAGCCGCAAAGGCGCCTCCGCTACCTGGACGAGTCTTTGGCCAAGCCAGTAACGTCTCAAATTCAGGTGCGCACCTGCTGGCTTAGGGGTGCGTAGTAACCGTCCATTATAACGAATAAGGTTAGATCGTCCGAGCGAAGCGAGCGACGATCTGAACCGGTTGTTGGACAAGCCCGGGATCGAGGAGGTACGCAGGGGGTATAGAAAATAGCTTTTCGAGGCCGAGGGCTC
>NZ_JAAIJQ010000157.1 GCF_010820565.1 Thiorhodococcus minor
GCCAAGCGACCGCCAATGCCGACTCATACCATGCGCTCGCGGCTTGATGCGCCCGCGCTCGGCAGGTTGCACCCATTTTCTAGCCACGCGGATCGGACAGACTGTGGTGTTGCAGCTCATCCCAACTCATCGGCGGTCGGAGCACAACCTTTGCCGACCCGCACGGTTGCCCCAAGCATGCCGCTCAATTCAGCGCCAGTCCGCCAGGAATCCGCATTCGAATCAGAATCGATGGTCATCGGCAAGCACCTGTTTATGCGCCTTCGCGAGTTCAACGGGCATCGCGCCATGGGCTTGGTGCCTACCTGCGGCACTGCGGGCCGACGTGTTTGCTCATTGACGGGGGACCAATAGGTGGACTCATCAATGAGCTGGATCACCGTCATTTGGTCCATGGCCGCGGGCGTATCCTTGACGCTGGCAGCTGTGAATCTGCTCGTCTGGCTGCGCGATCGTGATGCGGTTGCCAACGCCCTGTTCTCGGTCAGTGCGGTGGCGGCCGCGGTTTTCGCCATGCAGGAACTGGCCGTGATGCGGGCGCAGACCCCTGCCGAGTTCGGCGCCATCTTGCGTTGGATGCATGTCTCCGCGGCAATGATCGTGATCGCCGTGGTCTGGTTCACGCATCTCTATCTGGGCGCCGGACGGCGTTGGTTGGCGTGGCTCATCACCGGCCTGCGTCTACTGGTGCTGATACCAAACTTCGTCCTTTATCCCAACGCGACCTTCGCTGAGATCCATGCCCTCAACAGGGTGTCTTTCCTGGGCGAGACACTGTCGGTACCAATGGGCGAGATGAATCCGTGG
This sequence comes from Thiorhodococcus minor, assembly GCF_010820565.1. GTDB lineage: Bacteria > Pseudomonadota > Gammaproteobacteria > Chromatiales > Chromatiaceae > Thiorhodococcus > Thiorhodococcus minor. The sequence continues at coordinate 808 of NZ_JAAIJQ010000157.1, forward strand.
CGTTCTCTCATTCACCTGAGCACGGTGTTGCTGTGCATTTTTGTCGTGGACGCCGCCCTTGCCGCGCGCAAGCTGGGCCGTGGTCGTCAGGCCCTGCTGCTGGGCGCTTCGATGCCGATCGCCATCGTTCTTTCCGCGACGCTTTCAGGACTGATGGTGCGCGGGATACTGCCGGGTCCGTTCTTCGCCTTGGTCTATTTGGTGCTCGTGCTCGCCATGGCCTTCGAGCTGAGCGTGGACCTGCTCCGGGCGAGACAGGTTGCCGGCGAGCTGCGGGACAGCCGCGAGCGCATGCGCCTGGCCGCCCGGGCGGCGGACCTGGGGTTGTGGGAGTGGGACGTCGTCAGGGACGAGATCTGGTCCAACGATGTCGACCATACCAGTGCCGGAATCTTTGGCGGCAAGCGGATCGGCCTGGCGGATTACCTGGAGCTGGTCCATCCCGATGATCGTGACCGCCTTGAAACAACGATCCGCCGAACGATGGCGCAAGCGTGGGAGCTTCAGGTGGAGTACCGGATGATCGGCGCGGATAGCACCGAGCGTTGGATCGTCGCCTGGGGCAAGGTCGAATACGGCGAGAGACGGCAACCGCTACGCATTCGCGGCGTGTCCGTCGACATCACGGCGCGAAAGCAGCTCGAAGCCGAGGCGCAACGACATTGCAGTCAACTTGCACGCGTCCAGCGTGGCTTCGTTCTAGGCCAGCTCTCCTCCGCATTGGCACACGAGCTGAATCAACCGCTGGGGGCGATTCTGCGCAACGCCGAGGCGGGCGAAGCCTTCCTGCGACAGGATCCTCCGGATCTCGGGGAGGTGAGGGAGATCCTGGCCGATATCCAGAAGGACGATCAAAGGGCGGCGGCGGTCATCCAACGGATGCGCTCGTTGCTCCAGCAGGGAGAGCTGCGCTTCGAGGCGATCGCACCGCTGGAACTCGTCCAACAAGCCGCGGCGTTGCTCGAAGCGGAGATGGGTACGCAGCATGTGGCACTGGGTATTGCGGTGCCGGCTGATCTGCCCGAAATTCGGGGAGATCGCATCCATCTCCAACAGGTCCTCGTCAACCTGTTGCTTAACAGCCTTGATGCCGTGAAGACAGCGAATCAGGGGCAGCGCCAAATCGATGTGCACGCCGCTCAAGCCAGGGTCGCAATGGTCTCATTGGTCGTCGAGGATAGCGGGACCGGTCTCGATCCGGCGCGACTTGCGGACCTGTTCGAGCCGCTTTACACGACCAAGCCCGATGGGATCGGCCTCGGATTGTCGCTCTGCAAGACCATCGTCGATGCACATGGCGGGCGCATCAGCGCGGTCAACCGGCCACGCGGCGGCGCTCGCGTCGAGGTGTTGCTGCCGGTCGCGGCCGGGAACGAAACGGCGTGAGTGACCGGCCGCCAACAGTGTTCATCGTGGACGATGACGCCTCCTTTCTCAATAGCATCGAACGTCTGCTGCGCAGCACCGGCTTCGTGACCCAGTGTTACAGCTCCGCGGTCGATTTCATCGCGCAACAGGCACCGGATCGCGTTGGCTGCCTGTTGGCCGACCTGCGCATGCCCGACATGAACGGCATCGCCTTGCAGGCGCACTTAGCGAGGTCTGGGAATCCGCTGCCGGTGGTTTTCCTCACCGGTCACGGCGACATTCCCACCAGCGTCGAGGCGATGCGGCAAGGGGCCGAGGACTTCCTGGTCAAGACCGCACCGAAAGAGGCCATCATTGCCGCGGTGGAACGGGCGCTTGCCCGCGGCGCCAAGCAGCGTGTATTTCGTGCGCATCGCCGTGCGCTGCAAGCTCGCCTCGACACGCTGACACCACGCGAAGAGCAGGTGCTATCCCATGTCATGAATGGGAGCATGAACAAGCATATTGCCGCAGTCTTGGGTATCGACGAGCGCTCGGTCAAGCGCCATCGCAGCAATCTGATGCGCAAGCTCGAAGTCACCTCCGTTGCCGAGTTGGCGCAACTGGTCTTCGAGGCAGGCGCACGCGAGGACGACTCTTACAGGACGGCCAAGTGAACGCCAGTGATCGTTTGAAACGAGCTTCCTGGCGAACCGCAGGCACACTGGCTGAGGCTATCCAATCGGCGTCTGCAGGCGCGATGCCCCCTGAACTGCTAAGCCCTTGCGCCTTCGGCATAGGCCGCGCGGATCAGGGCGTAGTCGTCGCGTCGGAGCGTAGTCACCAGTTCGCCGACATCGGCTTCCGAGACGCCGAGATCCTTCAGCAACATCTCACCGCACGCCAGCGTGCTCTCGATGTAGCCCGTGCCCGCGTGCTTGATGCCCTTGGCAACCAGCGCCTCTTGATCGGCGATGGCGCGCACGCGCACGCGCACGTAGACGTCCAGCTGCGGATAGAGGCGATGCAGCGTCAGGGCTAGCGCCTTGGCGACCTCCGAGTCGTGCGAGGTCACGAACACCGCGGCGGCCTTGCCGAGCCTGGCGGCCGCTTGGGTGCTGGTACTGTTCAGGTCGCCGAAATAGACCTCGCGCCCGGCCCGTCTGGCTATCTGCACTACGGTGATGTTCCGCCCGACCGCGACGTGGGGGATATTCGCCCGCTCCAGCATCAGGTCCATGAGCTGACCCACCTCGTCGTAGCCGACGATGACCACATGCCGTTTCAGGTCGGCGGACGGTTCCGCATCCGCGTGGGCTGGCGCCGTCCCGAGTCGGCCGGCGAGGGCGGCGCCGGCTTTGACCATCAGCGGGGTCGCGATCATGCTGATCGCCACCACAAGCATCGCCAGGGTGTCCCCATCGCTGCTCAGCAGTCCGACCGTGGCCGCAGCCCCCAAAAGGACGAAGGCGAACTCGCCGACCTGAGACAGGTAGAACCCGGTGCGGATGGCCCATGTCCTGCGCCATCAGCACGGCGAAGGTCGTCCGCCCATGCTCGCTCGCCAGTTCGCCGCGCTCGCCCAGCGTCCCCATGACGATGGCCGTCGAGGACATGGCGAAGGCCAGGCCGGGGATAGTCGCGGATTCCCATGGCGCTTGCAGCACCAGGATCATGTACGCGGCAAGCACAGCCGCGGTCAGCAGCATCTGCGCGGAGCCCAGACCGAAGATCAGGCGGCGCATCTGCCAGACCTTCTCGGGCCGCATCTCCAGACCGACGCTGAACACGAACAGGACCACGCCGAGCTCGGCGATGCTCTGCAACTCATCGACCGCATGCACGGGGACCGGGCCCCGCGTATGCGGCCCGATGAGCACACCGGCGACGATGAAGCCCAGGATCGAACCGAAGCCGAGTCGCTAGAACAGGATGACGCAGGCCGCCGTCGCGGCAAGAAAGACGATGATCGCGAGAAGGACTGCCGAGATGTCCATGGTGACTCCGGTTCAGGGAAAGTCCGATTGATCAGCGTATTCCCTGACTAACTTCCGGAGCGTACTGCACTCTCCTGACGCGCGACACCGTCCCCATGGCTTTCAAGGTCACATAAAGTGCATGCCTGGCGATCCCGGCAGGCTGGACACCTCGATCGCTGCGGCACCCGCCCTCGGCATCTGGCGCCAAGCGCGGTATAGTCCGGCCCCTTTGTTAACGACCGGACGTTGATCGCCGTGCTGACCTCGCTGTTGGAGCGTTTCGCTGAGAACTTTCCCATCCCGACCATGGCCCGCGCGGTGCTCGAGCGCAGTTTCCGCCCGGAGCTGCTCGACCCCTGGTTCAAGACGGTTGCCCAAGACCAATGCACCCGTCGGGTGTTGTTCTCGACGCTGTTCGAGCTGATGCTGCAGGTGGTGACGCGTCAGCAGCCCTCGGTACATGCCGCCTATCAAGGGGCGCGCAAGGCGATCCCGGCCTCGATCACGGCGGTGTACGAGAAGCTCAGGGGCGTGGAGCCGGCGGTGTCGGCCGCCCTGGCGGCGTACAGCGCCGAGCAGGTCACGCCGGTGATCGACGCCCTCGAGGGCGCGCGCGCGCCGTTGCTGGAGGGCTACCGCGTCAAGATCCTCGACGGCAATGCCTTGGGGGCACGCGAGCACCGTCTCGCCGAGACACGTGCGCACAGCGCCGCGCCCTTGCCGGGCAAGGCCTTGGCGGTGCTCGAGCCTGCGCTGGGGCTGATCACGCAGCTGATTGCCGAGGCCGATGCCGACACCCAAGAGCGCGCCTTGCTCGCACAGCTCGAGAACTCCATCGAAGCCGGCGATTTGTGGATTGCCGATCGCAATTTCTGTGTCGCCTCCTGGATCTGGACGCTGCATCAGCGGGGGGCGGCGGTGCTGCTGCGTGAGCACCAGCAGCTGCCGACGCAGCCGCTTGAGCCGATGCGCCCGGTGGCCACCACGGACCAGGGCCAGCTCAGTGAGCAGCGCGTGATCCTCGCCGCCCCCGAGGGTGGCGCGCCGCTGCAACTGCGCCGTATCCGTCTGGAGCTGAGCACGCCAACCCGGGAGGGAGAGACCACCCTCTATCTGCTCACCACACTGCCCGTGACGGCCGCTGACGCCGCGCTGGTCGCCACGCTCTATCGCGAGCGCTGGACGTTGGAAACCGCCTTCTTGCATCTCACCACCGAGCTGCGCTG
>NZ_JAAIJQ010000158.1 GCF_010820565.1 Thiorhodococcus minor
TCTTCGGTGTTGAGACTGATAGCGTTGCAACGCTTCATCGGCATGCTCCTACAAGGTTCCTGTGAAGACGCATTATTTTAACATAATCATAGCTTTAGGCGCTAAGTCCATGGCATTGGGCGGCCGGATATCACTCGGCCCGCGCTTCTAACTTCTGGAGCCAACTTCCTTCTGCAGCCAGCTTCATTCGCTCGCAGCCTTGCTAGATCGATCAATATAGCGTCCGTGGACCAAGCCGACGGCCCATCCTTCGGCCCGGACACCCAAAGCCAGCCTGCGGCGGAGTCTCAACTTACACCCGGCTCAGCATGGCCCCAAAGTCCCGGCTGCGCTAAAATCCCCGGCGCGGTATGAGCATAGCAAGGAAATCTCGGTTTTCAGCCGCAAAGAAGCCGGGCCTCGACCCAAGAAACGTATCGCCCTCGTAGCTCAGCTGGATAGAGCAATCGCCTCCTAAGCGATAGGTCACAGGTTCGAATCCTGTCGAGGGCACCAAACCTCCCATGCGCTCCGCCGGGATCGCACGCCTCAGCCCATCAATCCGCTTCCTCGACGACGCGGCGCATCCCCTGTAGAACGAGATCAGGAACCAGCTCCGAGGGCTGGTCGAGCGCCGGCCGGATCCGTTCGGCGTCGCCGCCCGTCAAGATCAGACTCGGCTGCCGACCGGCCTCCACCGCCAAGCGATCGAAGAGACGCGTCGCCAGGGCAGCCAATGCGTGAATACTGCCCGCGGCGACCGCGGGTCCCGTGTCCGTCGCCCAGGGATCGGCCGCTGGGTCTGCCTCGATGCGCGGGATGCGCGTCCCCATGAGCAGGCTCTTGCGCATCATCTCGACCCCTGGAAGGATCAAGCCGCCGAGATGCTGGCCATCGGCGAGCAAGAGATCGAAGGTTGCCGCCGTGCCCACATCCACGACGAGACAGGCCTGCTCAGTGTGCGCGTGCGCCGCGATGAGGCCCAGCCAACGATCGACGCCAAACCGGCGTGGCTCCTCGTAGGCGATGCGGACGCCCCCGAAGGCCGCCTGAGTGTGCAAAAAGTCCGGAGACCGCCCCCAAAGCGCCCGCGCGACCCGCGTCAGCGCCGCGGCGACGTCCTGCCCACCGACGTTGCTCACGATCAGCCGCTCGGGTGGCTCCAACCGCTCCCACTGCGCCAAGAGATCGAGGGGGATCCCCCCGCTGTGGCGCGCGACGCTCAGGTCCCATGTACAGCCGTCGCCATGACGGGTCCAGCGCAGATTCGAATTGCCGATGTCGATGAGGAGATTCATAGGGAGGACGTCTCAATGGGTCTCAGGCTGACCTCGCCCGCGTGAAACCGTCGCAGGCCATCGGCCGTCTCGAGCTGCAGGGCACCATCGTCAGCGACTCCGGCATGACGCCCCTCGACCACCTGATCGCCGAGGATGACTTGCACCGGCGCGTCCATCAGGGCATCGAAGGTGCGCCAGCGGCCGAGAAAGGGCGCCAGCCCCTCGCGGCCATAGCACTCGAGCGCGCTCAGCAGGGCCTCGGCGAGGGCGCCGGCGAGCTGGTTGCGGCTCAGCCGCCCAGGAGCCAGGATCTCGTCCAGCGACACCCAAGGCTGATCGATCTCGGCCGCCTGACCCTCTCGCATGCTCATATTGATGCCCAAGCCAACCACCAGGTGACTCGGCCCTTGGGACTCGCCGGCGACCTCGAGGAGCAGACCGGCGAGCTTGCGCCGACGCCAGAGGATGTCATTGGGCCACTTCAGCGCGACCTCGCGCGCACCCTCGGCCGCCAAAACCTTGGCGACGGTCGCGCCGGCCGCAAGACTCATCCCGCCGAGCGCGCCAGGCCCGGCCGGGTAGCGCCAGAGAACGGATAGGTAGAGATTGACGCCGAAGGGTGACTGCCAGGAGCGCCCCCGACGTCCGCGACCAGCCGTCTGGTGCTCGGCGATACAAACCGTGCCGGAGGGCGCGCCCGCCGCCGCGGCACGCATGAGGAAGGCATTGGTCGAGTCGATCTGGCGGTGCAGCTCGAGACGACTCACCAAATGGCGCCCGGAATCGCTCATGGCACCCAAGAGGCGCGCGGAATCGAGCAGCTCCAGCGGCGTCAGCAGCCGATAGCCGCGACCGCGGACGGACTCTAGCGCCAGCCCCAGCTCGTCCGCGGCCTTTCTGAGCGCCTTCCACACCGCCGCACGGGTGATCCCCAGATGACTGGCGATCGCCTCTCCGGAGTGAAAGGCTCCGTCGGCGAGGAGCTCGATCAGCGCCATCTCCCGCTCCATCGCGACCTCAGACACGACTCGCCAGCCAGGCGTCTCGGGCTTCCGCAATGGCCGCCGAGACCGACTCCATCAGCCGAAGCTCGCAGGTGTCCGACTCCGCGGGCCCGGGGCACGCCGTGACCCGCATGAGCGCGTCGCGACGGAAGAGATGGATCTGGATCTCCCCGCCCCCCGCCGCGCCAAGCGCGACCAGGCGATCGAGATTCTCCGCCGTCGCCCGCAGGCCATCGACGGCAATCAGGGTGTCGCCGGGAGCGATACCTGCCTCCTCTCCAGCCCCATCGCTGAGCACGTTCTGGACAATCGCCTCCGAGACGCCGGGGCGCAGGCGTAGCGCCAGCCTTGGCTCGGCGCGAGCCGGCTCGAACTGGTCGACACAGCCACCAAGGTCTTTCGCGCCTTGCTGCGGCCGCAAGCGCATCTCAACGCCGACGCTGCCAAGCAAATCCTGGAGATCGAGATCCTCGGTCGAATCGATGGCTCGGACGAAGAAGTCGCTGAGATCGAGACCCGTAACCTCCATTGCCAGGGCCTCGAAGCCGTGCTCGGGGAGACCGACGCCCGTTTTACCATGACGCAGCCAGAGCATGCGCATCACATCGTCGAGCGACACGGCCCCCCGCGTCTGACGCCTGATCTCAAGATCGAGCGCGAGGGCGGCCAGGGCGCCTTTCGCGTAGTAGCTCACGATGGCATTCGGGGTATTCTCATCTTGCTTGTAGAGCTTGGTCCAGGCATCGAAGCTCGACTCGGCCAGCGTCTGCAGCCGGCGCCCCGGCGTGCGCATCACCCGGGTATTGGTCTCCGCCAGCATCCCGAGGTAGGCCTTGTCATCGACACACCCACTGCGCACCAGAGCGAGCTCGTCATAGTAGGAGGTGATGCCTTCGAAGACCCACAGGAGACGCGTGTGCGCTTCGCGCTCCAGCGTGGCTTCGGCGAAAACCTGCGGACGAATGCGCTTGACCTGCCAGAGATGAAAATACTCATGGCTGCAGAGGCCGAGAAAGCGGCGATAGTCAGCGGAGACGACAGACGACTCTCGCCCCAAGCGCGGCAGGTCGTCTCGCGAGCACATGAGGCTGCTCGAAAAGGCATGCTCCAAGCCGCCGTAGCCCTCGCCGAGGGCAGTCACTAAGAAAAGGTAACGGTCGATCGGCAGCTCGCCGAAGAGCGCGGCGTGCTCGGCGCAAATCCGGCTCAGGTCTTGCCTTAGACGCGATTCATCGATCTGACGTCCACCGCTGATAACCATCTGGTGGGGCACGGCCCCCACAGCGAAGCCGACCCGATCGAAATAGCCCATTTCGACAGGATGATCGATCAAGTCCTCGTAAGACTCCGCCTCATAGACCCCGAATCCGGACGCTTCGGTCGCAACCGGACGCAGACTGCTCGCAACTTGCCAGCCGCTACAAGCCGGGTCATGCGGCGCGCAGAGCTCGATGCGGCAGGGCTCGCGGTCCAAGCCCTTGGGGCGCAGCAAGAGGCTGGGGCCGTTGAAGTAGCCATGCGTGAGATCGAGATGGGCCGCGCGGACCGAGAGGTCCCAAGCGAACACCTCATAGTCGACACGAATACGCGGCGCGCTCGGACACTGCCAGGTCTGCTTGTCCAGCTTGCGTAGCGCGAGCGCCTTCCCCTCGCCATCCGTCGCGGCGATGCTGACAAGATTGCGGGCAAAGTCGCGAATCATATAGCTGCCGCGAATCCACGCCGGCATGGCGAGCTCGATCGGCTCTTCAAGGGAAAGCCTTGCTCCGAAATCCTGAATCAGGATCTCGACACGAAAGAGATGGGCGCGAGGACGCGCCGGGGTGACGCGATAGACGACGTCACAAGCGTCCTGGGCTGGATCGGACATGCAACTGGATCCCGGCTGGGCGGTCACCGAGAGATTCCCGCCGTGGCAGAGGCTGAATAGAGGAGCCGCCAATCGACTTGCGCCTTGGCGACGACCGCAAATCGTCGATCGCCTGGAGGCGACGCCCTACGCATTGGAGGCAGCACTATCCCGTAGCGAGGATAGGTGGTCAATGCCGAATCGACGGAGGAATCGAGACGAGATGCGGTGAAGCGAGATGAGAGGGGCAGCTCCGGGCCTGAGATGACCCGGAGCGAAGGGACGGCTACCAGCGTGGCCCGCGAGCGGGGCGCTCTCCACGAGGCTTGGCTTGGTTGACGCGCATGTTACGCCCCTTGAGTGGGCTGTCGTTCAAGCCCTTGATGGCCGCGTCGGCCTCCGCGTTGTTCGGCATCTCGACGAATCCAAAACCCTTGGAGCTGCCAGTGAACTTATCGGTGATGAGGTTGACGCTAGAGATCTCACCGTAAGCACTGAAGGCCTCGCGGAGCTCGTCTTGAGTCACGCCGTAAGACAGGTTGCCGACATAGATATTCATCATTCAGGTTCCGTAGAGAGCGCATTGAAGAGACAGAGAGATCGGTCCAAACGCCAATGCCAAACGCTTCGACCGCCCTCGACCTCTCATCGGGTGGAGATCGAGTCTAGACAGACGAGCTTCATACTCATCTTCGGCGAGGACGATAGTAGAAAGCGGTGCGGCCCGGTATCCGTAAATCTACGCGCCGACGCTCGACACCTGAAGGGCCTTGATCGTCAGCTGGACTGGTGGACGAGCAAGCGCGAAGTCCACCGAATCCCGCGCTGGCGTTGGCGGACTGAGCTGCCCTTGCCCATCCCGCAACGGGAGTCCGGGCCAATCGATGACCGACGCCGCCAATTGCGCGTTAGGCGAATTGCGAGAGCATGCGGGCCCGCCGCCCGCAGGCGGGCCCCTTCGCGCCCGTCAATAGAGGAGCCAGCTTGCGGTCAATGCCTAGGAGGCAGACGGGAGAGCCCGGCCGGGATAGGGATTGCGGAGGGTCAGAGACCCTGAGGACACCACTGCCCCGAACTGCGCAAAGCGCGGCCTTGATCGTCGTTTCGTGCAAGCGCCCGGTCGTAGGAGCGGCGCCCCCCCCCCCCCCGGGAGGCGAACAGGCGGGGGGGCCCGGCCCCCCGCCCAACGCGGGATTATTGGGATTTGGGGGGTTGGCCCGGTGGGGGG
>NZ_JAAIJQ010000159.1 GCF_010820565.1 Thiorhodococcus minor
ACGATCGGCGGCTCGGCCACGCCCGAGAGAAGCATCCGCGCCAATGCCTTATAGATGTGCTTAGCATCGTGCTGCAGTTGCACGTTGCCCAGCAGCCGGTCGGCGCGCTTGATGCGGTGGCGCAGATTCGACCCGCCGGCGAAGCGTCGGCCGATCTCGGTCAGCGTCAGCCGCGGCCCGCTCACCGTCGCGGCCACGGCCTCAAGCAGCACAGACAGGCGCCGCCGGTGGATGCCGGCCAGCAGCGGGGCGACACAACACTGTAGAATCGTCAGTGCATGCATGGGGGGGCCTCCGCAGGTTTGGTCGCCCGCTGTGCACCATCAAACCCCATGCATGTTCCTTTCTGCTGGAGATCCCCTCTCTAAGCTTATGTTCTGATGTGGAATTTAGTGGGGATACCTCAGAATCCTTCCCCTTTCCCCGCGCGGTCACCCGGCCCCTTTTTCCCCCCAAAGAAATCAGAAATCCAGCGAATGTCGGTCAGGAGTGTAAGAATCACACCTGATATTGCGGTTGATTTGGATACCAAACGTACGAGGACATCATGATGGCTTCCGTTGTCGAGCTCTATGAAGCCCTAGCCAGCGCCCCCGATGACCGCGCCCGCGCGCGGGTGATCGCCGAGGCCTTCGAGCGGCTCGAGGAGCGCTATCCGCACCTCCCCGATCTAGCCACCCAGCAGCACCTGCGCGAGACCGAGCTGCGCTTGCAACGCGAGATCGAGCAAGTGAGGGCGAATCTGACTCTGCAAATCGAGCAATTGCGCGGTGAGGTTCAGTCACAAATCGAGCAATTGCGCGGTGAGGTGCAGTCGCAGATCGAGCGTTTACGTGGCGAGGTCAAGACCGACATCGAGCGCAGTCGCAACGCCTTGCTCGCCTGGCTCATTCCATTGATGTTAGCCCAGGTCGGGGCCATTGCGGCGCTGGTGAAACTGCTCTAGATCCGAGCCGGGACGGCGGCTCACCGATGTCATGGCAACCTGAGCGATCCGAGCATCATCAGCGCGAAGCCTCGAGCGCCGCGCCGCGCCGGATTCCGCTCAATCTGATCTTCGACTACCCGGTGCGCTGGTCGCGCTACAAGGTCTTGCGCGACCTGATCCAGAACTTCTATGACAGCATCCCTCGGGATGAATGGGCCGCGCGGTTCAGCCACCGGATCGAGCAAGGGCGGCTCACCCTGACCTCCAAGGACGTGGACTTCAGCTACGATTGGCTGATCCCGATCGGCGCCTCCACCAAGCGCGACGGCGACGGCGACTACGCCGGCTATTTCGGAGAGGGCTTCAAGATCGCCGCGCTCTGCGCCCTACGCGACTTCGGCTGGACCATCGAGGTGCGCTCACGCGACTGGCACCTCCGCGTGGTCACCGAAACGCTTGACGTGGACGGACGCCAGCTGCAGGCCCTGGCCTACGAAGTCCGGAACGGACTGGAGCCGACCGCCGATACCCTGCTGACCATCGCGCCATTCCAGGATTCGGTTACCCTGGAGACCGCGCTGCTCAGCTTCTTCTATCCCGACAACCCGCTGCTTGGCGAGGCGATCTGGACCTCGCCGACGGCCGCCGTCTATCACCGCTCACAGCAGCCCAAGCCGCCAGACTATCCAGCGACCTATAACGACCGCGGCCCGGGTATTTTGTTCGCCGGATTTCAGGCCCTCGGCTCCTTCTCCTACCCACTGGTTGTCTGCCTGCATGACCATCGCGGCAACGACCGCGAGCGCAACAACCTGTATCGCATGGATGTCGTAAAGCTGGTCGGCATGGTCGCCGCGCGCCTGCCGCCGGATGCGGCCGACGCGGTCCTGCGCATCTTTGCGGGACGCTGGTACGAGCGGCCACGCAAGCGCTATGACTTCGAGTCCTGGTACCCGATCATCGATAAGCTGGTACACCGACTCGCCGCATCTCCGGAGCAAGCCGCGGGGTTTCGTGCCGACAACCCGCATCTGCTGGTCGCTGCCCGGATCAAGCGCAGCGACCTGCCGCGCTACAACCGGCGCCGTCAGGCCCTCGCCTGGATCAGGGGCAGCGGCCGGCGCTACCGTCTGGTCCAAGAGGCGTTCCGGGCGCTCGACTATCCGGACCTTGAAGACGCCTGCGCCGAGGCCGATGGCTTCACCATCACCCGCGATCCCGACCCGTGCGAGACCCAGCGCATCGCCATTCTCGAATCCGTCGCCAAGACCCTGCTCCCGGACCTGCTGGAGCAGATCGAGCTGCCGCCCTGCAAGGTCATCGAAAACCCCTGTACCGCCTGGCAGGGCATGACCACCTGCATCCGTACCGGCGCCACAGCCGCGCGATGGCGCGGTCTGCGCATCCGCAACCGGCTTCCGTACGTGGCACTTATGGCGACGCTGCTGCGTCAAGACGCCTTCGGCGACGCGGTCAGCACCTACTTGCATGAGCTGGGGCATAGCTTCGGCGGTGACAGCTCAGCCGCGTTCAGCCATGCCTTGTCGGAGATGCTGTCGGCCACTGTGTGTCACGCCGCGCAGATCGGGGACTGGCAGCGAGCCTGGAACGATCTCGGCGAGTGCGAATGATCTAAAGCTTTCTTGAGCCAGGTGCTCAGGCCTGAATTACAGAGAAGCTTGACGGCTATGCCTCACTCACCCTGTCACATCCGCGCCTGGTTGTCGTCAAAAGAGCTGGTCGCTCAGCGGAACCTGAGCGTCCGCCGTGACGGTGACCGATACCGTCACAGAAGCTTTCGACTTTCGACACGAGGTCAACGCATTTTGCCAACTTCTGACAACACTGGACGTCAGGTCGACAGATACCCGAGCCCGGCGCGAGCTTATAACCTTCGGAGCCATTGCCCAACGACGGTGTGACCGTTGAAGCCTGCTCGGCCGATAGATACGAAGACACCCCAGGAGCAGCGACCACCCCATCTACCTCTTCCTCTCCGCCGGCCCCGAAGCCTTCAGGGTCTTGACCGGTGGCTTCGAGCTACGCGGTGCGTACCGTTTCTCCTCGCTCACCATCAAGAGCCTGGAGCATGCCGTTGCCCACGGTCAGGCTCGGCGCGCGGCAAGCCCCATCGCGCTCCCTCGCTTGCGTGATTTCAATACCCTCTTGACCCAAGCGGCCAACCGGATGATCGACGCCGGTCGCTCGCTAGCCCAAGTTTAACAGGTAGATTTGTAATTCTTTCTAGATCATCCGCTTACGCGGGCTGAAATCGGCGAGTGGCACTACAACGGGGCCATTCTTTGAATGTGGCTGGCTCAGACGATCATCTTGCTCACCCCTCCTGGGCTCGGGTTGACGCCGAGGGCCTGGTAGATCTGCTGTTGGCCGGGCTCGGCCTGGGTGGCCTTGCGCACGTGCAGCGCGCGCCCGTCGGGGCGGCGGAAGGTCGCGGTGACGCGCACTTGGCCATTGAGCGTCTCGCGCAGGCTCAGCCAGCTGGCGTTGATGCCTTGCGCGTGCAGGCGTCGGCGGATGAGCTGGACGAACTGATAGGCGAGCACGGTGATGAAGAGGTGGGCGTCGCAGCGCGCTTCGGTGTGGTGAAAGATCGGGCGCAGGCCCAGCTCCGACTTGAAGGAGCGGAACACGGCCTCGAGGTCGGTGAGCATCATGTAGGTGCGCCACAACTGCTCGCCGTCCCACGTCATCTCATTGGTGCGCAGGCAGTAGACGCCCGGGTGGGTGTCTTTGCTCCCCTCGATCGGGCGACGCTCCCAGCGGATGGCCTGCGCCTTCTGACCACTGGCATCCGGGACGATCTCGATGTGATAGTGCTGTGCCGCACCACGGCTCTTGGCCTTCAGGCGCCCGATGCGCTCCCAGAGCTTGTCGATCTTCTTGGTCGTGCGCGGACGGGTGAGTCCGTCAGCCAAGGCCTGCAGCCCGGCCTCGAAGCGCTCAGAAAAGCGCGCGGCGATGGCCTCTTCCTTGCGGGCGCGCTGTTCGGAGTAACAGTACAGGCGCACCTCCTGACCTTCGCTGTCCTCCACCCGTTGCACCGAGACAGCGTCTGCGCCCGCGGTGAGCAGATCCGTGGCCTGCTCCGGGTCGAACTGGCGCTGGCGCTCGCGGCTGACGACCAGATAGCGGCCGCCGCGCGCACGCAGCCAGGCGATGTTCTCGGCGGTGGCGATCCCGCGATCCATGACCACCAAGGCCCCGCTCGGGGCGCCCAGGCCCTGCAGCATCGCCGCCAGTGTGGTGCCCTCGACCACGTTGCCGTCGAAGACCTCGGAGCGGCGCACGAAGCCGCTGCCATCCAAGACCAGCCCCAGGGTGAGCAGCGGACAGTCGCGGCGCTTCTCCTTGGAGTGGCCGCGTTTGGCCTTGGGATGGGTCGGCGCTTCGCCCTCGAAATAGGTGTTGGTCAGGTCGTAGAGGGTGACCGTGCAGTCGAGCCCGAACAGCTCACTCACACGCGCGAACAGCGCCGCCTCGATCACCGCGCGGTGGCGCATGAGCACGTCGCTGGCGCGATAGAGCTGCATCAAACTCATCGCCTCAAAATCGACATCGAGCAGCTCGCCCAAGGCACTGCGCTCACACAGCCAGCGCTGGGTGGCCAGCTCCGAGGCCGGCGCGGCCATGCGCCCGAGGATGACACCGAGCACCGCCGCGCGCTGCGGTCCGGTCAGCCCCAGCTCCTCGAGCAGCGCGACGAAGTCGAGCTGCGCCATCGCCCACAGCCCCAGTGCTTCCACGCCCACCGTGCGCGGGCGCGTCAACGTCAGGGAATCGAGCGTGACGCTGTGCGCCTCTGTCGGGGCGCCAGCCTCCTGCTCCGACTCGCCGGCGGGGATGGACGCCCCCTCACGCGCCAGAATCTGCGCCGCCAGGCGCTGAGCTTCGCGCTCGAGCAGCAGCGAGCCGTAACCGACCAAAACCGCCTGCCCGCTCAGGATCTCCTCCAGGCGCGCGCACAGCGTCGGCCAGTCGCTTTGCGCCACGGCGAAATGCCGCCCAAGGTTGAGCACCGTCACTTGCCGCACCTTCCCGCCGACGCGCTGCGAGCGCACCAGTCGATGGGTGAAGTCGCGCTCGCCGGTGGCGGTGTTGCGCGTCTGGGTGCGGCGGATGTACATACCCCGAACCTAGAATGCCCGCCGCCGGATGGCAATAGACCCCATTCAATGTTATGGCACTACTTTGGCCGACAGGGCGGCTGTGTACAAATGAATCAGCTGCTTGGCGGGCGTAAAGGGCTCAAGACCAATGGGGTCATGTTAAACTTCGGCTAGGGCCCGGCCGCGCGCAGCGCCTCGACCTGCGCCAGGCTCAACCCCGTCGCTTGGGCGATCTGGCCGACCGTAAGAACGCCCAGGGCGATGAGATTGCGGGCGG
>NZ_JAAIJQ010000015.1 GCF_010820565.1 Thiorhodococcus minor
CAGGGCTCCTGCCACTCTTCAGGGCGCTTGATCGCCTACCGAAATACTCGGTTTTGGACCAACCGATGATCAAGGCCAGCCGTGACGAGTGGCTGGATTTGATCATGCGCTCGGTGGGGCTGGAGCCGACGACGCTCTCGCACCGGATCAAGCTGCACTACATCGCGCGCCTGGCACCGCTGGTCGAGCCCAATTACAACTACATCGAGCTGGGGCCGCGCGGGACCGGAAAGTCCTATTTCTTCAGTGAGTTCTCGCCCTATGCAACGCTCATCTCGGGCGGACAGGCGACCAAGGCGACCCTCTTCTACAACAATGCGCGGCGCAAGGTCGGACTGGTCGGCTATTGGGATACGGTGGCCTTCGACGAGGTGGGCGGGATCAAGATCCGCGATCCCGACACCATCCAGATCATGAAGGACTTCATGGCCAACGGCCGCTTCTCGCGCGGTGTCGAGGTCATCGCCGATGCCAGTCTGAGCTTCGTCGGTAACATCGATCTCTCAGTCCAGCAGGTCGTCAACTCTACCGAGTACGACCTTTTTCAGCCGCTGCCTGTCGAGCTGGACCTGGCCGTCATGGACCGCTTCGCGGCCTATATCCCAGGCTGGGAGATGCCGAAGAACAGCAGCGAATTTCTCACCGACCGCTACGGCTTCATCACCGACTACCTGGCCGAGGCCTTCCACTATCAATTCAGCCACACCAATCGCTACGAAGAGGTCAGCAAGCGGATCCGCTTGGGCCAGGCCATTGAGGGGCGCGACGAGAAGGGCATCAAGAAGACGGTCTGCGCCTTCCTGAAGATCCTGCACCCGGACGGTGCGCCAAGCGACACGGAATTCGAGGAGTATGTCGCCTATGCGATCGAATGCCGCCGGCGGGTGAAAGAGCAGATGAACAAGCGCAAGCCTGATGATGAGTTTGCGCGGATCGGTCTGTCCTACTTGCGCTCGGACGATAGCGAGGTGGTGGTCTACTGTCCGGAGTCCAAGGACGCCTTGGCGACTCAGCAGCCAGCACGCCGGCGTTTGGCGAATCGACAAGGCGAGGTTGGGCACGACAGCGGTGCATCAATACCTGGAGATGAGCATAAGGGAGTTGGCGCGCCATCGTCCGCATCGTCTGAAGTCGAAGCTGGGACTTCCAGCAATCCGGCTGGAGAAGGCTCGACTCCAATCGATCCAGGGGTCCTGGAAGGTCCGCAGCCGAGTGAACGACATTTCACCATCCTCTACGACGATACCGGACACACCTATGAGTCGATCATGGGACCCTACTTGAGAGGGGCTAGGGCTGTCGTTATCGAGGAGCCCTATATTCGTGCCCCGCATCAGATCCACAACTTCGTGCGGTTCTGCGAGACCTTGTTGAAGGCCGGCACGATCAAGCAGGTGACGCTGATCACTAGCTACGACGACACGGCCCAGCTCAAGGACGTTGCTGAAAAGCTGGAAGACCTCAAGCAAAGCCTGCTGGAGCTGGATGTGGTGCTCGATGTGCAGCTCAATCCCAACTTGCACGACCGCGAAATTCGTATCGACAACGGGTGGGTCGTCAAGATCGGGCGCGGGCTGGACATCTATCAGAAGCCTAATAGCTGGTTCGAGGTTGGCGCCAACGATCTCAGTCTGCGCAAGTGCCTGGAGACGAAGGTCGATATTTTTCGGGCCTGAGGTGTTCTGTCAGGGCTTCGCCACCTCAAGGATAGGCGGCTCTTGCGACAGTGACCGATCCAATTGCGACCAAAGATCCTGTTTCACCCGTCGGATGCGCATCTGCGGCATCAGCCGAAGACGCTCGATCGCCTCGTCGAAGGTCCAGCGTTGCCGGAGCATCTGCTCGACATCCTGCCCGAAGGTGGCGGCGGGATACTTCGGCAGCGTGATCCACCCGAGGATGCGTTCGTCGAAGTGGCGGAAGAGCTCCAGCTCCGCGACGGTGCGACCGCGATGCTCCAGGGCGCCGAGATGGGCGTTCAGCCAGATCAGTGTCGGCACGCGCGTGTGCTCCAGGACCGCCTTTGTGCTGCTCAGCGTCTCGGCAACATCCGGCCCACCGGCGATGACCGAGTTGATCACCACCCGCACGCCCAACCCTTCCAGGACCGTGAAGAGGTCGTTTTCCACCGCATAGGCCATGAAGGGTTGGAAGCCGTTGCTGCCGACGTCGACGACAAAGTGCGTGGCCGCGTCGGCCGCCGAGAGCATCTCGACGAGGCGATCGAAGGCGCGCGGATTGACGACATGCTCCTCGGCGAGCTTGAGGTAGTCGCAGCGCAACGGCTGGTAGCGGAGCAGTGTCGGGTTGGTGGTGTCGGTATCGATGCACCTCAGCGGAACACCGGCTTCGAGGAGGTACTGCGCCAGGATCGAGGAGACGTAGCTCTTTCCCACGCCGCCCTTGGCCTGGAGGGTGATGTATAGCTGGGACATGCGGGGGCACCTTTGCGGGAGTTTGTCTCATGGTGATTTGGCGGGCAGGGTGCCGTGCGGATTTCCGCGCGCAGCGTATGCCGCTCCTCTGACGATGTTCCTCCGCGCCCCGTTCTAGCTGAGGTCATCGACGTCTGCGGTCGGATCCCATTCGAAGGTCGTGGGCCGGACAGCGCCCGGTTGTTTCGCAGACGGGCTGCTTGGCGTCGACGGCTGTCCGTGCGTGTTGTCGGGCACCGTTGTCTCTGTCGCCACGCCGGGGAACCGCTCCAGCTGATGGCGCCGGCGAGGCAGATCGGTGATGGATCCCAGATCTCGCTTCAGCGCTCGCACGTATCGGCGGAACTGCCGCTCGCTCATCGGCGGATGGAAGCCCAGATCATCGAGCGCGCGGTAGATCTGCGACGCGGAATAGCCTTCCAGGAGGCAGGTTGCGATCAAGCGGCCGTGGACGCAGACGAAGGCGGCGGCCTTTGATTGACGGGCCTGTGCGTCCTCCGCAAGGGCGTTCAGAAATGACGCCGTGTCGGGGAGATCATTTTGGGCGGTCTTCATCGGTCGGCACTCGCAGGCTTGACTGTGGGACGCTTGCTCCGGGTGATCGATCCGCAACCGCGAGGATGCATGAGGGCTGCGTTGTCCTCGGCGATCGCGTCAGGCTTGCCGATCACTTGTCCATCCCGACCGTCAGCGGCCCGGGCGCTGTCCATTCGGCGCCCATCGGGTGTCCGGAGCCTGTCCGAAGCGGCCATGACGCGTCCACGCGCTGTCCGGGAGGCGACCACAGTCCGGTGGCTGTTCAATCCGATCCTATGGAGGGGCCAAGCCCCTGTCCGGGAGAAACGGTCATTCCGCCAATGAACCGTTTCCGTCAGACGGCAGGCACTCTCGTTGCTTAGCCTGTCGGTCCCGATCGCGCTGTCAGTCCCGGCCGGGTCGTATGTGGAGCGACCGCCTCGGGTCGCGGGAAGGTAGCGCAATCGCACGCCGTCAGGGCAACGGGCTTGCGACGGGGGAATAGGGTGGATGCCCCACCCACATCCACCCTAGATACTAGGGTGGAGGAGGGCAGTGGAGTGTCGGGGGAGATGACGGGTCACTGGGTAGCACATCGATGGGTGAGATCCCTTCAACAACGTCTTCGCACTCTGCTGGCGAGCTGGTGGCGGACAACCGCGATGCCTGGCTGCTTCAGCAGATCGATGCGCTCGACACCGAGGTCGAGCAGCGCTGCGCCGTGATTCTGGAGGTGCTGCGAGAGCAAGCGATCGATCTCCAGACCGACTTCACCGAGGCGATGCTGCGCGAGCGCCGTACCAGCCCGCCCAGCGAGCGGGGGCGTATCGGACTGCGGGTCCGGACCGCCACGACCTCGGCGCCGGGCATGTTCCAGATCGAGTGGTATCGGGTCCAGGGTAAGCAGCGCACCAAGTACCTCCGGCGCGGCAAGGACAAGCACGGCCGGCCGCGCATGGCGTACAGCCTCGCCAGCTTCGGTCGGATCACGACCTGGGAAGAGGCCCTGATCCGCGAATACGAGCCACAATGCGCGCGGCTACGGGCGTTGCTCCACCACATCGGTCAGCTCCGCCGATCGACGCATCCGATCCTGCGGGAGTATCAAGAACTGCTGGCACTCAGGGAGACGGCTGAGCCGTCAACGGGCCCAACGGACATCCTGCCGTCCGCGACGCGACTCGACTGATCCACCGTGCCAAGGTGTCTTCGGTCGCAGGGTCGATCACCATCAGCTCGCTAAGAAACTGCGCAAGATCTGGGTCGATGGCGGGTACAGCGGAAAATTGCTCGAATGGGCCGCCGAGCGTTTTCAATTCGTCCTGTCGGTGGTCTTGCGTCCTAAGGAAAGCCGCCGGTTTGTGCTGCTGCCGCGTCGCTGGGTCGTCGAGCGAACCTTTGCTTGGCTCAACCTGTCACGACGCCTCAGCAAGGACTACGAGCGCCTGATGTCGAGCAGCGAAACCTGGATTTATCTGGCGATGATCAAGCTGATGGCCAACCGACTAGCCTGACACAGAGGTTTCCAAACAGCTTCTGACTGACGGCGTCGTCCGAGTAGCGGGGAGTCGCCCGTGGCGGCTAACCGGAACGATTCGGCTATGGACGGTCACTCGTGCCCTTCGCATACTGCGTTGATTGCTTCCTCAAGGCGGACACGGCGCTTTTTGTGAAGAAGCAAAGAAACTATACTCAGATCGTGACTCGGATGGATCGTCATTGATTTCTGCTACCCACCGCGAAGCAGCCGTCTGCACCTCGCTGTCGCGGCTATCAACGCTCTATAGCGTCGTGCATCTGGATCCCACCCAAGCAACAATGTTACGGCGTGATGAGTTGATCGCTGGCCACTGCCGCACATAGCAGCGGCGAAGGAGTATTCGGTTTGACCGCCTTGAGTATCGCGCGGAAAGGATCGCATGATCCCCATCGCACGTTCCCCATCAGAATCTGGCCACGCAGGAGCACACTATGCGCCGCGTTCTCACGCTTGTCTGGCTAGGGGTGCTGCTTCGCAAGCTTGTCGGTTTAGTCAAGCGCGGTGCTTACTGGCTGTCGCGCGATCTCCCAGCCGCAGTCAAGCGGCTGCGCGTCTCTAGCCTCGACCGTCTGAGCGCCTTTCAAGTCCACCTCGTCGGTAATTTGTTGCTTGGACTCACCATCGCGGTCCTGTTGCATCTGGTCCACGAGAGTGCCTATCTGGCGCAGGTGGAAGACCTGGCGATGGACTGGGCCACGCTCATGCACCGCGGCACCACACCAGGCGGCGATCCCCGACCCATCGCCTTCATCGACATCGATGAGACAAGCTATCGCGCTTGGGGTGAGCCTCTGCTGACACCACGCGATAAGCTCGCGGCGCTGATCAAGCATGCCATTGGGGGCGATGCCGCGGTGGTGATCGTGGACATTGATCTGAGCCGTCCGGATGGGGAGAACGGTCGGGCTCTTGAGCAGGTGCTGGAGTCCTATGCAGACCCGAGTGCGCGCGGGGCCGAGCTCCCTCCGCTCGTTCTAGTTCGCACGCTCCGCGGTCAACTGCCCGAGCATGCCGGCCTCTTGCCTTCGGAGCGCGAGACGCTCCTGGACTCCTTGGTTGATACCGCACCTGGAATCTATTGGGCTACTGCGATCTTCGACCTCGACTTGGATGGCCGGGTTCGCCGCTGGCGGCTGTGGCAAGCCGCCTGCGATGCAGAAGGGACTCCTGTGGTTTATCCCTCACTGCAACTACAGGCCAAGGCCCTGCTCGACGGCGATGATGAGCAAAAAAGGCAGCTGGCCGATGCGCTGCAGGCACTGACCCCGCAGAGCTGCGCGCCCAGTCGTCAGCCGGACGACGCGCCTGAAGCGATTGGTGCTGAAGCCAGGGAGGTGAATCCTCATGGAGTCCGGCCGACACCCTCTCGGGATATGCAACGCCGCGGCGGAATGTCGATCGCGCTCGGCGACGACATCATCGACCTGCAGCCCCACAAAGCCGCACGGCGCATCCTTTATCGCATCCCCTGGAAACTAGGCAACGATGAAGCGCGACCCGTTGTGCAGCTGGATGGTCACCAGGTCCCCTTCTTGTCCGTGCGCTCAGCAACGACCATTGCCGACGCCGTCGGCCCCCTAGACGCGAGCTGGTTGGCGGGGCACCTCGTGATCATTGGTGCCAGTCACCTTGACAGCCGTGACCTCTATCAGACACCAGTCGGTCGAATGCCAGGTGCCCTGATCGTAGCGAATGCCATCACGTCGCTGGACGAGCATGGCGAGCTGCGCACCCCAAGCCTGCTGGAGACGCTATTGATCGAGGCCGTCTTGATCCTGGCCATGAGCCTGCTGTTCGCCCGATTCGACTCCTTCTGGGGCAGCCTGCTGTCCGGTGCTATCGTGATCGGTCTCCTGCTGCCGCTCAGTCTTTGGCTGTTCGACTCCGGCTATTGGCTGAGCTTCGCGCTTCCGCTGCTCGCGATACAGCTCCACCAGATGGCGGGGGAGCTCAAAGTGGTCGCCAGCTCTTGTCTTGAAAGGGAGTGCAAACATGACTGACCGAAGCCTCCATCGGCTGCAGTCCGCGTTATACGCCAAATCGACTTCGGCCGGACGCGTCCGGAGCAGCGTGAGGCGTCCTGAGCGCGGCCGTCTGCCACCACTTCTCGCTGTTGTCGCCTGGATACTTCTGGCCGCCGGTTTGGCCATGGCCGATGAGGCCGTCGTCGCGACTCGCGCAGGCTGGATCGATAGCTTCGAGGGTCCGGCAAAAGGTTACGCCGTGATCCGGGTCGGCCAGGAGCTTCCAGTCCGTTACCTGATGCCGCTTGAGCAAGGTGACCTGGTAGAGGTACGCGCCGCAGACGGACGGATCAGGATTCGTCTGGGTGAAGGCAAAGAGATCTCGCTGAGCCACGCGCGGTCGCGCTTTACTGTGCCCGCACCGGCGGCCCCCCCGACGACGTGGGGAAATCTCGTGCGTTGGGCTGGCGACTGGCTCACGGCGCTGCACTCCGACGCTGCGCCAACGCGGACGATCACGGCTGCCAGCCGAGGCGAGACCGACATACCGCTGTCGAGCGGGCTCTTGTCGAGCGAGCGGGTTGGCTGGCCCGCTGGCCAGCGCCCCATCACGCTCGCCTGGAACGGCGGTCAGCCGCCATTCCAGGTTACCGTGGTGGCAACGGCAGATCCGGCCAAGGAGCCAGTGCTGAAGGAGATCGGCATCCGCCAACGCATTCATCGCACGGCGCCCGTCATGTTAGAGCCTGCCGAGTACCTCCTCGTGATCGCCGACGCCGCGGGCTATGCTTGGCGCACCCTGGTTATCGCTGGCGCCGAGGAGGCGGTGCCGAAGCCGCCGGCCGGATCCATCCCCGACGACCTGCCGCCGGAGGTGCGGACCACCGTCGAAGCCGCTTGGCTTGCCTGTCAGGACGGGGGGCAACCGTGGCGCCTGACCGCCTATCAGCAGGTCGCCGATCTGGGGGACTACCCGCCAGCGGCGCTGCTGCGCCGCGCCTTGGTTGAGGACGCCAAACTGCCAGCGAGTGCCAAGGCCGGCGATTTGACATCTCCATGAGAAGCCTCGGCTTCACACACAGAAAGTCCCGCGCCGTCAACCAACTCCGGATGAGCCCCATGAACCGCTTACGTTGCACCATCCTGGCACACGTACTGGCTATCACCCTGGTATCGGCCAATACCTCCGCAAGTGACGAAGCCGCGCAAGTCTACGCGCCAGGAAACAAATTCGCCCTGGTTATCGGCAATTCCCGCTACCGTAGCTTGCCCCTCGAGAACCCGGCCAATGATGCTCAAGCGATTGCCGCTTCACTGGAGAACGTCGGGTTTTCCGTTACTCATCGCGAGAACCTCGAACGCGCAGAAATGATGCGGGAGATCACGATGTTTGGCTCAAAGCTCGAAGAAGGCGACATCGGCGTCTACTATTACGCCGGGCATGCTGTTCAATATAACGGCGAGAACTTCCTTTTGCCCATCGGTTCCATTCGGGAAGTCAAGACCGCCGCTGACTTACAGCGCACAGCCGTTAGCATGCAGCACATTCTCGATAGCATGGCATACAACGGCGGGTCTGCAAACGTCCTTGTCTTAGATTCATGCAGAAGCTCGCCATTCACACAGCTCGCAGACATTCAATCCGGCTTATCACGGGGGCAAGGCGTCCGCAAAGCAGAGTCAGCGGGAGGGGGCTCGACAGCGCCGACGGAGAGTTCAGCAAGCGCTCAGAGAAGCGTGGTGAGATTTAACAGGGAGCAACGGCTGCAAGAATCTGCTGGGGGCGTTCTCATCGCATATGCCACGTCTCCGAACAATGTCGCTCTCGACGGCGACGGAGACAATAGTCCATATACGCGGGCATTGCTGCGCCATTTAGAGACGCCAAATACAACGCTCGAAGATATCCTTAAGCGGACCAGGAATGATGTCGTTCGAGATACCGAGGGGGCGCAGACACCCTGGTATGAATCTTCGATCGAGAAAGAAGTGTTTCCTTCAGGAAAGGGTACTATTGAGTTCGCAGCCCTCCTTAAACACTTTGTTGAGTACAAGGAAGACTACGAGCGCAAGAATAACTTGAGTATCGGTTGGAATAGAGGCTCCGAGAGAGGATTTCCAATTGCTTGGGCTCATAAGGACGTGTTGAGTCCGAGCCATGCCAACTACACGAAGTCGCTTCCCGATGAGTTCCAGTATTCCGACTCACTTTTGCTCACGGCAAACGAGAAGGCAAGGAAAAGGTTTGGTGTGTCTCTCCTGCGTGCGGGTAAGGTGGTTCTCACGAACAAGGGTATCCCGACAGGGTGGAGGCTTGAGGAAAGGGATACGCCCGTGGCATGGAAGATCGTTCTCGGGGGTTCGCGATGCTGTCCACGTGTCATTCAAATTGCCGTCAGCGCAGTCGTCGAAAAGCCGAGGATTCCCGGAGAGCATATAGTTTATTCGAAAAGGTTATGCGATGGCGTTGGAGGCGGCGACGGTTATGAAGTCAACATCTATAAGCTCAAAATGCCAGATGCCAGGCCGGTATGGGTCACTACCAATCTACACAAGGGCGGGAATGACCCAACGACAGACATCGCGTACCACGTCTTTTTTGGCGAGCCAAACACAGAAGAATTATCTTTACTTCTTGAAGAATGCCGGGAGCTGAATCAGATCAAACGCCAACTAGAGCTAAGTCAGTTATTTGAACAAGGAGACTGGCAAGATGTGCCGGGAACGGAATGGGAAGGCATATCGGATTCCATCGAGATGAACGGCATCAGCAAAAGAGGTGAGCGATACACGTTCGATGCGCTGTCGGGAATGCAATATTCTCGAATCGAGCTTGACTGTAGCGACAGAAATTATCGAGTCTTACGCGAGCATGCAAGCAACGACGATGGGGGTATTTTCTTTGAGCCCGTCGAGAATGCGACCTGGCAGGACTCCAGTGAAAACGTGATGCACTATTATGCGCGAATGCTCTGTGATTAGCGTTTTCACTCCAGGGTTAGCGCAACGTCGGCCGCTTCCAATGCTCCGTCTTGTCTGGATGGGGCACGCTGTAGTCCTGCTGGCCCTGTTAGCGACAGGACCACTTGCGTACGCCGGGCAACATGCCCTCTTAATCGGGATCTCAGACTATGCTCGAGCAGGATTGACGCCGCTGCCAGGGGCGTTGACGGACGTCGCCATGATGCGAGACGTGCTCCACGATCGGCTTGGCTTCCGGCCGGAGGAGATCAAAGTGCTGACCGACGAAGAGGCCACACATGCAGGGATTCGGCGAGCTTTCGCTGGGCTCGCCGAGCGCGTCGCGCCCGGGGATTTCGTTTACATCCACTATTCCGGACACGGTTCGCTTCTCGCAGACCAGAGCGGCGAGGGCGAGCGCGGCGGGCAGGATCAAACGTGGGTGCCTTACGGTGCGCGTACTTCGTTCGCGGTGGGCTTGAATCGATACGACATTCTGGACGATGAGATCAACGCCTGGCTCGCGCCAATCGTTGGGAAAGCCAGTGCGCTGGTCTACGTGGCAGACGCTTGCCATTCAGCAACGAACACCCGTGGGGAACACGCACTGGTTGCCAGGGCGGCCCCGTCGGCCGCGCAGGCGGATCATCCCTTTGCGCGCTCCAAGCGGGAGTCGACCACGCTCGCCAACGCAGTGCTGATCGGCTCGGCACGGGACGATGAGAGCGCAAGCGAGGTCGCTATCGACCAGGGCCATGACCTGGCGGGTGCCCCCACCACGGACTCGAGCACGAAACTCCAGGCCGGGGTCTTCACCTACCAGTGGGAACGCGCGGTACGGGAAGCGCAGCCCGGCGATACCTGGCGACATCTCTTCGACCGCACGGCCATTCGCATCGCCGCCCAACACCACTTGCGTCAACGGCCACAACTCACCGGCACAGCCGCAGATCGCCCGGTATTGGGCGGCGAAGTGAGCAAGCAAGCGGTGGTTCCCGTCGCCGGGGTCGAAGGACAAGCGGTGTCGCTGAAGGCTGGGCGTCTGTCGGGAATCACGATTGGAAGCGTCTTCAGCACGCAGGACCCCGCTGACTCCGTGCGGGTGCGTATCACCGAAGCCGGTGCAGGTTGGAGCAAAGGCACGCTCGAGCAAGGGAGACTCGCTACGGGCGACTTTCTTGTAGAACGCGAGCACGCCTATGAAACCGCGCCACTGCGTGTGGCTACTCTACCTCCGGAGAGCGACGGGGATGCTTTGCTCTTGAGGCGTGCCTTCTCCCGCGTGACGACTCTGCCCGGCTTTGTGCCCGCCACAAAAGACGAGGAGGCAGATCTCTTTGTCGTCGTGTTGAGGCCTCTGCGCAGCAACGGCGGTCTTCAACATGCGGTCGGCGCGTCGGGACGCGACAGTCTGCCAATTCAGGATCCGCAGGCGGCACCGCAGCTCTGGGTTCTGGATCGTGGCGAACGTCTGATTCATGACGACATGGCCATTGACCTCGGGCCGGAGTCCGAGGCATTCGCAACCTTGGCTGCGAACCTGACGCGCTATCGTCGTTTGGTCGAGCTCAAGCGCTTGGCATCCGAAGACCAGGCCGCCAGCGATCTGGGCCTCGCGGTGATTCATTTCGCCCCGTGCAAGCCGGGCAGCACTGGTTGCGAGCCCATCGATAGCGACGGTCACTATGTGTCACGCGTGCCTGGCACGTCCGCATGGACTGTACTTCAACGCGATTCCGGATTGCCAAAGAATACTGTCGCCAGCTTTGAGCTTCACAATCCTGGACTCCGAGATCGTTATGCTTATCTGTTCGAACTGGCGCCAAATGGCTGCATTAACTTAATCTTCCCCAGTCGAGACCTACCCAGGGACATCGCCCGCCTGATTGGGGGCCAACGCTTGGATCTGAGCCAACCGCCCATTGAGACTGGCGTGATTATGGACACCGTCGGCGACGCATCCCTGGTGCTGTTGTCGACACAGATGCCGATCCAGGCGGAGCTACTTGCCCAGACGTGCTATCGGGGAAGCATGTCGGTCGTCGCGAGATGGGGCATGAATCCACTCGAAGCGCTCTTACTGTCTGCCGTGCAAGGAAGCGGCCAGCGAAGCGCCTTCACCTTCAGCGTCGGCACCTGGGGCGGAACCGTGATCGACTACCGCGTTGTCGCGCGGGACACACCACCATCTTTTTCGGATTGATCGCCGCAAGACTTTCCCTGAATGCGATCTCGGCTCCAAGCTGTTGAGCTTTTCGTGCACTGCCTTGATCGAGGCGGGGATCGCCGTGCGTGCCCCTTGATAGGCGGCATGCACCGAGGGCTGCTGACGCGTCACCACCTGCAGCATCAGCTCGAACAGCGTCGAGAACAACACCCTCCGGGTTTATTGGTCTTGGGCGACCGCATCGAACCACGCGTCGAGCTGCTCTGGGCGGAAACTGCGCTCGAGCACCGCGCGGGCCATGTTCGGGATGGGGAAGTTCTCGGCGAAACGCTCCAACAGCGGGTCAGCATAACGATCAAGGTCCGGTCGTTAACAAAGGGGCCAGACTATAGGGCGATTGGCGCCAGATGCCGATGCGGCAGTGACCAAGCCGCCCAGGCTGCCAGGATCGCCCTGCGTGCACCTTATGTGACCTGCAAAGCCATGGTTGAGCGTCGCATATCGGATCGATAGAACGGGTGGCTGCTTAATTCAGGAGCGACTGGGATGGGTGTCGTCCTCCTCGGGAAGGCGCGTAATGATCTCAAGCAGATCGTTGTTGTCACGATCCAGTAAGTACTCCTCGGTATCTCGATCGAAGTCGTCGCGCCAGTAGCTGAATGCCTTGCTCTGACCCTGTGGGGACTCGTCGGCGATCTGGATCGGACTCGAACTTGTGACGGGTTCTCCGTTTCTGAAGATAAAGAACAGAGCCGTCAGAAGCAGCCCCACAGGACCGGCCACGAACAGAGAGAGGACGATCATCAGTACGTGGCTCGGTTTCCAGGAGCCGCGCGAATGGACTCTACGCATATGCACCCCTCAGGGCGAGCGACTCAGATGTCGTGCAGTCTGTAAGGATACTGCACAGAATGCTATCTGCAGGAAATCGCAGCGACTGGTGCGGGGGCACCGGGTGCGAGCTCTCAGTCCACGCTGATTTCTGCTGAGACAGCGTGCACCAACCGTTCTGCTGAGCCAGCGCTAGCCACGGCATTGACGGACTGTGCGGCCGGTTGAGATAGGCTAAGGTGCTGGTATTGAAGAGATTGTCCGTCTTTCCGTAGTGATCGCGACCTGCACCAGTATTTGCTGACTCGGGATCGGTTTATCGGGATCGGCGCGCAGTCGGACGGCCCGTCAAGTCCTGCGGAATGGAATCCGTGAAGGGTTACTGGGAGCCTGCGAGTTATTGCAGAGGCGCTTGCGCGGCTGACCTGGTCACGGAGTCGTTGCTGGCGACTGAGCGACCGCCACGCCTAATGATCGCAAGCGTTTCCATCACCTGCGCGTAGTCGATCTGAGTCGCGTTGCCTCCAACGCCGTCGTGGAAGCTGAGATTCGAGGCATCTTTCGGCAGCCCGGCCCAGATCTGCGAGAGGTTGTAGGCGAAGCTGTCGTCGTCGAGGCGTCCCGCGGCCCAATCATTGATGCCTGCGTCGCGAGCGAGCGTCAGTGCGAGGCGGTCCTGAAAGGCAGGCGTGAAGGGCTCAGAGCCACTGATCCGCAGGCGCTGCTTTAGATCGGCGAGGGTGTCGGCAAGAAACTGATAGCGCCCGATCGCGGAGCCGCCATTTCCGTGCGCGAGCAGCTCGTCCTGTAAAGCCTGTACTTCGGCGAGGGTCAGCGTCGACAGGATCACCTGGTCTTGGTCGGCGTGGCGGTACCAGGCGTTGTAGTTTCCATGTGATTCTGGCGCAGCGATCAGGTCCAAGACCTGTCCCAGCGGGCCAGCGGTCACGCTCAGGTGTCGGAGTGGGAGCCCACCGAGCTGCGCGGCGGCGGGGAGGCTAGCGTTTTTTTTTCCGCCGTCGCCTGTGGCGGATGACGAGGACGGAAGGGTCAAGGCAGGTGGCGGGTCAAGGCGCTCTCCCAGGTGCCCGATCGGTGGAGCCGGCTCGGCTGTTTCGACGATTTGCTGCGTCTGGTTGTACGCGCCGATCAGTCGCAGGTCACTGTCATCGCGCGCCGTGACCGCGCGCTCGATCAAGGTGGCGATCTGCTCGCCGGTTGCGACCGAAGGGGCTTCTTCGATCACGGCGGCGTGCGCGACCTGCTGGGCCTCACTCGGCGCGAAGGCGAAGAGGCTGGTTTGTGATGCGGTCCGGTAGAGTTCGGTCTGCGCGGCCGTCAGCCCATAGCCCGCCACCTTGGCGAGGCGTGCCTCGACCATCGTCTCGCGGGCACGCGTCCAACCTTGCTCGCCTCCTGCCGCGGCTTCACCGGCCGCTCGGGCGGTATCCCATCCGGAGCCGTTTACAAGCGCATGGCCATAGGCCAAAGCGGCTTGCGCGTTCGCGGACGCCTGACCTGCCAGGCCCATGGCTCCTGCCTGGGCGAGGGCGCCCGACTCGCCGAGCTGGAGCATCAGTCCACCGACGTGCTCTTGGACGGTGCGAGCGATGGGTGCCGGCAACTGCACACGTTGGTCGATGGTCTCCAAGAGTTCGGCTTGCCGCTCTGCCCGCAGCTGGTTGGTTCGGATCGTCCCTTGGTCCGCGACCGATTGGCGGGCTCCAGCCGCGAAGGTTTCCACCTGCTCCGGTCCGGTCATCACGCGGGCGATGGTCCCATCCGCCTCGACGCGCAACGTCCTCAACGCGGAAGCCACCTGGTCACGGTTGTCCTGCACGCCAGCGGTGGCGACCTCCATCCGCTCGTCGCCCAGCGCTGGGGTCGCGTCGGCTAGGGTGGCATTGACCTGCGGGTCGACCCCCGCGGGAATGCTCACCCCGAGCAGGCTCGAATAGATGCCCATTGCCGCCGTTTCCGCC
This sequence comes from Thiorhodococcus minor, assembly GCF_010820565.1. GTDB lineage: Bacteria > Pseudomonadota > Gammaproteobacteria > Chromatiales > Chromatiaceae > Thiorhodococcus > Thiorhodococcus minor. Next base: position 14,397 of record NZ_JAAIJQ010000015.1, read on the forward strand.
TGCTGGCTCTCCGCCGCTGTCATGGTCTCGGTACGCCCACCACCGTAGAAGCCGAGAAGCAGCCCCATCCCGGCGATGGCGCGGGCCTGCATGGGCTCACCTACGGCACCGCCTGCGAGCAGTCCGTCGGCTTGGCGCGCGACATCGCCCGCGAGGCCGAAACGGTCGATGGCGTGCTCCAGTCGGCTCATCGCCGCGGGTTGTCGGAGCAGCATCGCGGAGGTCTCGATGGCACTGAAGCTAGCGTCTGTGCCAACCGAGCGGGCGAGCGTCGCCGCTTGCTCGTACGAGCGCCCGGTGCTCAGGACGTTCTGGGCGCTGCGGCTGAGTTGGGTCGTTTCGCTATGTGTGAGTCCTTGACTGTAGGTCTCTCCGTGGCTACGGCTGATGTCAGCGGCCAAGCCTTCGTTGAAGGCAGCTTTCAGTTGCTGATCTCTCGTGACTTTCTTGGCGACGGCTTGAGCGATCTCCGCCGCCTGGCTGTCCGATACGTCGTACTGCTGCCGGATGTGGCCCGTGAGGTCGCCCGCCAGTCCGGTCCGCGTCGCGCCGGCCATGACGCCTTTCAGGCCCGCACTGAGCAGCGTGCCGAGGCCTTCTTTGCTGATGCCCGTTTCCGCGAAACGCCGCGAGAGGTCTTCGGCGCTCATCATCGCCGAGGCGTCCGCTTGACTATAGGACGCATCGAACTTCTGCCCCAGCGCATACTGTGTCGCCGTCTGCTGATTCGCCGTTGCCGACTGTGCGAAGGCCTGCCCGAAGGTGCTCTGGAAGCTTTCCTGCGCCTGCTCGGCACTGACTTCCGCCGAACGCAGTGTCGCTTGTGCCGACTGCCCGGCCTTGAACGACCAGACCATCCCCTGAGCCCCGGGAGCGTGGGTGCCACCGAGCGCCGTGGTCTGCATCAGCGGTCCGACGGTGCTGGCCGCACTCGGCTGCACCACATCCGGGGCGGTCAGCCGCTCATTGACGTGATCGCCACTCTGCAGCCGACCAGCTAAATGGGTCGCCGTGATGGCGGTGCCATAGATGAGCATGAGACTGATCGCCGGGGTCGATGCGATCAGCAGGCCGGCGGTCGCCAGATAGCTCTGCAGCAGCAGGTCGCTCTCATAGAGCGCGCGGAAGGAGGGCAGCACGGCGCTGTTCTGATCGGCGAGCGCCTCGAAGGCCCGCTGGGCGGTGAGGATCAGATAGAGGTTGGAGACCGCCAGGACCGGCATCCACAGCTGAATCCAGAGCCCGAACAGCAGATACTTGCCGACCATCCGCACCCCGATCGGTCCTAAGCCGATCACGAAGGCCATGAAGGGGCCGATGGCGAAGATGAAGCCCTCGAAGTAGACCATCATCGGCTTCATGATGGCGACGAAGAGGTTCTGCTCGGTCGCCCATTGGCTGTTGCGCTGCTGGATGGCCTGACTGGTCTGAGTCGCCGCCGCCTGATCGCCGAGGTTGCGGTAGTGCTGCACCACCCCCTTCTCGAACATCGGCAGCAGCGCGGCCATCACCATGTACTGCTGGGCATCGACCGCGTCGCGCGAGAGGGCGGTGAGGGCGCCATTCACACGGGTGTCCACCGCAGTCGCCGCGGTCCCGAGCTTCGCGGCCAGCGCTTGCCGGAACTTAGGCAGGAACTGGCTATTCGTATAGCTGCGCAGCCGGCTGTAGGCGTCCACGCAGGGCAGGAGCTCGCGCGTCGTGCCCAGCTGGATCTCGGTCGTCCCGGTGACGATCGGCGTCTGGAGCGCCGCATCTATGTCCGTGGCCTTCAGGATCGCATCCATGCTCGCTCCATTGATCTGGCGGTCCACGCCATAGAGCACGCAGTCGGCCACATAGTTGATCCAGGACTGCTCGACGTCCGCGCCCTCGGTCGGGCTGTTGGCGTCCCCCGTGGTCAGGCGTGAGAGCGCGGTCTTGCGCACCGTCGCCAGCACTTGCAGCGCATCGACATAGCCGTGCTCCGTCATGGTTGGCGTCGTGAAGACCTGCTCGAACAGCCGCGTCACCCCATAGCCCAGATTCGACACCGCCGACCCCACGACCGCCGGACCCAGTGGAACGTTATCCACCACCCGCGCCGAGCCCGAGTAGGCCCCCTCGATGGTCACCGAGACCGTCGGCACGAACAGCAGGGCATAAAGCAGGAAGGACACCAGCAGCCCCTGAAAGCGGATGCCCTGCGCCCCCAGGGTCAGCCCCTGGAAGGCGATGATCAGCACCCCGATCAGGAAGCCGATGGCGACGAACTGGAGGAAGTCCGCCGAGCTGAACAGCATGGCCACCGCATTGAGGACCTGCTGGAGGAAGACCGGATCGCCGATCGAGTAGATGGTCCACATCTCAACGGGCTCCCGACGCGAGCACCCATCGGCCCAATCGGCGGAAGGCGCTCTCACTCATGGCCCGCCTCCGCATCGCCCTGGCCCTCGGTCGCCTGCATCACGTCCAGATAGCTGGGCGCCTTATAGAGCGCGAGCAGGTTGCGGTAGCTCTCGAGCAGCTCGTTGGGATTGCCGTAGCGCGCGGCGAGGGTGTCGTACTCGGTCCAGATGTCCTCGCGCACCGCCGCCAGGTGCTGCATCAGCGCCGTCGCGTGGGTGTGCTGCAGGGTGCCGCTCGCCAGACGCACGCTGCTCAGCATGTCGCGCACCAGGACCTGGACGAGCTCGATGGCGATGATGGGCGCGGCGCGCTCGGCGAAGGCCAGGGCCATCCCCGGCTCCTGGCGGGCGAGGGTGCGGATGGCGCCACCCAGGCCCCAGGGCGCCTGCTCCATGAAGCCTTGCTCCTCGGCCGAGAGGGTCTCGATCCCGAGCTTGAACTTCTGCACCAGACCGGCGTCCCCGGTATCGCCGATCAGCAGGGCGCGCACGCGCGGGATGAGTCCTTCCAGAGCCACTTGTTCCTGCGTCGGCTCGCGACACTCCGAGAGTGATGCGCAGCGCCAGACGACGACCTTCTGTAGGTCACCGTCGCCGCTGCCATAGAGCAGGTCGCTCACGGTGAGGGTGGCTTCCAGGTAGGTCGTCGGCAGACTCTTGCCCCCATCGTCACTGGTCTCGAGTCCGCCATCCGCCGAGCCGACGATGAGACTCCCGGTGAGACTCATCAGCGCCTCGAGCAGGGCCTTGTCCCCATGGCTGTACCAGCTCTGCACCGAATGAGCGGTCAGCGCCTTCCACACCAGATTGCCCTCGAACTGCTTGCTCGCGGCGGCCGGGACCTGCTCGTAGACGGTCTCCAGCGGCCCCTTGCCGGTCACCGTCGAGCGGTTCTCGAAGACGTCGCCGATCTCGTAGAGGTCGGCCATGAGGCTCGCCTCGCCGTAACGCTTGCCCGTGAGCGCTGAAGCGGCATCGTTCACCAGTCCCTGGGCGAGCTGACAGGAGTTGGCCGAGAGGGCATTGATCTGGGCGACCTTCTTCTGCAGCTGCTCGATGATCTCCGCCGCCGAAGGTGCCATGGTGGTCAGCGCCAACTGGAAGGCATAGCCCGCCGCGTTGGAGGCGATCGAGCGCAGCAGGTTGGTGAACTGCTCGACGTTGATGAAGGAGAAAGAGCCGCCGAAGAGGTCGATGCCGCCGCAGCCGGCCTCGTAGGAGGGCGGGACGATGGAGATCGGATGCACGTTGGTGATGCGGTTGCGCGAGACGATCGAGCCGCCGGAGAGGACGCCACGGCGCTGTCCCAGATGTGCCGAGGGGTCGGTGACATTGACCAGGGTGCCGAAGAGGCTGTTCATCTCGTCGCTCAGGTCGGCGTGGGCGGGGAGGGTGGTGCAGAGGGCGATCGCCAAGGGCAGCGTCGGCCAAGGCCGGTGAGGACGATGAGTCGGCATTGGACGCCTCGCTTAGGGCAAGTTCAGCGGATCGGTGTGAAGAGGCGTGGCCGCCGGGATGGCGCCGCGCGCATGCGCGCGCAGCACTGCGAGGAAGGCGGCTGGATCCTCCGGCACCTCCGCCGGGAGCGCGCCGGGCGAATCCAGCGACAGCGCCGCGACCAGCGGGCGGGTTCGCGCAAAGCTGTCCGCATCGATCCAGCCCGCCTCATGCGCGGCGACCAGGATGCGCTGCTCAAGGTCCGTCAGTGACAGCAGCCCCTGGGCGAGGGGGACGATCCCGTCAGGCGGCCGCACCAGGAAGAGCGCCGGCGTGGAGATGACCCCGAGCCGTCGCGCCTGTCCGGCATCGGGGCGGAAGTCGGGGAAGATCCCGCCGGACAGCGGCCGGCCATCGAGCGCGATCGCCTGGATGGTGAAGCCCTGCCGTTTTGTGAGGAGCCGCAGCACCGGCGCCTGAGCCGCGCAATAGGGACAGTCCGAGCGGTAGAAGAGCCAGATCCCGGCCTCCCTGGCCAGACTCTGGAGCACCTGATCGCGCTGCTCGCCGGCCACGCGATTGAGCAGGTTGGCATAGTTGCCGACCGGCCGGCGGGTGGTCTCGTCGAGATAGGGATCGCTCTGGACGACTCGCTGAAAGGTCTCGGTGAAGCGCGACGCCTTGTCGAGGGCGAGCTTCTGCAGATAGAGGTAGAGGGCGACCCGGGTCGGGCTGGGGTCGTCGATCGCCTGGAGCCGGTAATCCTCGAGGTGCGCGCGTAGCCAGGCCGCTGAGAGCGGGGCAGGCTCGGTCAGGTCCGGAGCGCTGACTGACGGCGCGATCGGCGGTGGGGAGGCGGGTGTCGCCGCCTGCTCCGGCTCCGGCTCGCGTGGTCTGGGGGGCGTGAGCTGCGGCTGGCGCTGATACCAGAACCAGCCTTCCGCGCGACGCTGGTAAAAGCCGGTCGGCTCGGCCGCAGTCGCCAGCGGTGGCTGAGCCGCCAGCAGGAGGGCGATGAGCATCGCTCCCGACCGGCCGGGAAGGCCATCAGGCCTGGCGTCGAACATGCTCGCGCGTCGCCTTGTGCTGGCGCCGGGATTGGCGCAGCGGCGTCGCATGCGCGGCGATCTGCGCGGGCGTGGAGAGCGTCACCGGGTACCAATGGGGCCGCTTGTAGGCATGGTGGCGGCGCTTGGCGATCGGCAGCCGGAGCATCTGCCCATCGATGAGATAGACCAGCGGACTGCAGGCGACGAAGGCGATCTGGCCGCGGCGCTGCAGGCGATTCAGCGCCGCGATGCCCGCGTCCGAGACGCCCTGCCAGAGCACCACCCGGTCATTCAGGGTGCAGGCGTGCGGGCCTGCAAAGCCCTCGATGCGCTGACACAGCTCGATGAAGGACACCCCACCACCAACGCCTTCGATGAGCGCGCGAATCGCCTGCTCCATGCGCTAGCCGCTTCGCCCGTCCGGCCAGGGAAGGGACAGGGACCGGCTACCGGATGCGGCGCTGCGCAACCGCACGGAAGCGGTGGCCTCGAGTGCCTCGCGGTCGCGCTCCTCGCGCAGGCTGAGCGCGCGGCAGACCTGGCGGACACTCACCTTGGCCGCCAGGGCGGTCTCCAGATAGCGCTCGGGCAAGTCCAGATCGGCGAGGCGGTCCCAATGCGCGAGGATGCTCTCCTCTTCGGTCAGGCTGGGATTGGGCGGACGACCACCATTGGGGAACTCCTCATCCAGGCGAAGAATGCAGCGCTGACTGCGATACTGCTGCGGAATCCAGCCGTAGAGCCGGCTCATCAGGTGTCGCGGCGCCCCGTGCACCAGGAGGCGATGCTGAATCTCCTGGCTGCGCTTGTAGTCATCGACCCGGCGCAGCGCCAGGTTGAGCTGGGCATGGTCGATCTGGACCTCGATCCGGATGAAGTGCGGGCTCAATGTCGTCAAGACCTGAAAGTCCAGGAGCGTCAGTGCTTCCAGGGCGCGAATCTCATCCCAATCGAGCCCAAGGCGAAGCGCGCAATCATAGTCGGCCTCGTGGAATTGTTGGGTCATCCTCTGCAGAATGAGGACCGTGAGCTCTTGGTTCTCCATTGAAGCCTCTTTGCCTGCTTGATCGGTGCGCCATCCATCGATTGCCATCGTTTGAAGCGCCGCTTGTCGAATACAGCGGATCGAATCATAAGCGCCTCGAATCATATCGGGATGGGCGGCAAGACTCGCCCATGAACGGTTAATGACTCATTTACCGTTTCCGATGACGTCATTCAGGTCTTTGATGCCGGGGATGCGCGGGTGAGGAGCGGATCTGGAATGTCACTCCGCGTCCGGGTCACCATCTGTCTCGTCCGCGGATGGATCCTCATCGGTCGCGGTCACGACCTCGCGGGCGGCGTTGTCGACGGCCTCGCTCTGGCCACGGCGTTTCGCCTCATCGTAGGCATAGCGATGCAGCTCGATGAAGCTCTGGGCCGCGCGTCCGAGCTGGTTGCGCCAGCGGATCCCGATCTCCGTGCGCGCCTTGCTGGAGAGCAGGCCCGAGAGCCAGAGGGTGTCGATGGCGATCATCAGCTGATCGACCTCCAGGATCAGATGGGTGTAGGCGCCGATATGCGGCGAGGCGATTTGCACCTTGAGATCGACCGGATGGGTGTAGCGCGGCCGAGCCTTCAGCAAATCGTGCCGCTCGAGCTCGAGCTGCAGGCGCTCGCGCTCCGCCACCAGGGCCTCACTGAGCGCCTCGAGTCGCTGGGTGATCACCCGCTCGAACTGATCGGCCTCCTCGTCGGTCGCAACGATCCGCAGGATGACGTCGATGCCGTAGAGGGCCGTCATGGTGGGGCGGAACTGGCGGAGGCTGACGAGCCGTCGCGCATACTCGCTGTGAATGCGGATCTGCCGGTCGAACACCGGCCGACTGTGGCGGTAAGCGCGGGCGGAGCGGCCTGATCCGGCCACCTTGTCCGCGGCAGGCGGCTGACCGGGATCGACGGCCGGGGGCTGAGGCGGCGCCGCAGGTGTCGTTGCTTCGCTGGGTTCGATAGCCATCGTGGAAGGCTCCTCCGGGCTGAGTGGCGATTGGCGGCGTCTTTTTGCCGTGGCGATCCGGTCATTCGGCGGTCGATGAAGCACACGCCATTGGATCTTGTGCATGCGCGCTCCGCGACGCAATGAAGAACGGTTAATCCAAGGTGACCGTTGATGGGAATGAACGGTTTTTGAGCCAATGACCGTTCATGCGCTCAGGCAGTGAGGCGAATGGATACACTCACGCATGGATTCCGCCGCTGTTTGTTAAACGAACGGACGAGCTTCGATGCGCGTGCTCAATGCTCTATTCACTCTGCTATGCGTCCTCTGCTTCTCCACAACCCTGACGGCAAACGATCACCCCGCAATGCGTCTGGTCGCTGCCGCATCGGCTTCGCAAGCCATCCCCACATCGCTCGCAGCGACTGCCAGGAGCACCCCGGCGCCAACGGTAGCCGCCACATCGACGCGCTTCCTGGAGGGCACGCTCTGGGCGGCGATCGCACGTCGTCACGGCCTGGACCCCTACCTGCTGTACGCCGTCGCACTGCAAGAGACGCGTCACCGTGCGGGACCCCATACCTCGGCACCCTGGCCTTACGCGCTGCGTGGACCGAAAGGGGCGCAGTTTCCCGGCTCCCGCCAGGCCGCAGAGCGCGCATTGCGCCAGCTCATGACGCGTCATCGCCGCCAGGCGATCGATGTCGGTCTCATGCAGATCAACCTGTACTGGCATGGCGACAAGGTTGCGGATCCCGTCCAGTTGTTGGATGCCTGCACCAATCTCGAGATCGCCGCGGAGATCCTCGCCGAGGCCATCCGATCCGCGCCGGGCGACCGCGAGCTGGGGGTGGGGCGGTATCACCACTGGAAGGATCCAGCCATCGCGCGTGCGTACGGGCGCCGGGTCCTGCGCATGGTGCGGGCGATGATGGCGCCTGAATGAGCCGAACTGGCGACAGCGGGATTGTCCGGCGCCAGTCGACCCGAAGTCGCTAGTCAGCATCGCTTGGCTTGGCGTCGATCTGGATCAATCCCCGCTGACGTCCGGTGACGGGATCCTCGGTGCGCATTGCGGCGGCTAGCAACGCGGTCGGCACGAGCTGCATCCCGAACCCGGGTGTGACATCGAGCAGCAGCACCCGATCGCTTGCGGGGTCATAGCCGCCGATCGGCGAGAAATGACCGAGAGCGACGCCATGGATCGGCGCGCGGTCGAAGTTGACGATCAGCCGACGTCCCGGGGTGCTCAGCGATCGCAGCAGGGTGCGCAGGTCCTGCTCGCTCAGATCCCGTCGCACCTGCACGTGCCCGATGCCTGTTGCCTTCGCAAGGGCCGCCACCTCATCGAGTGTCATCCCCGTTGCCAGCATCCGCAGCCACGCCAGGGTGTCGCCCTGGAAGAGGTCGCGCTCGCGCGCGACGGGTCGGTTCAGTGAGGCAAGGACGTTGCGCAGGCTGGCCGGCCCGCAGGAAGACCACAGCGCCTGCGTTCTGAAGTCCCGCAGGAAGCGCTGAGCCAGCGGGGCTTGCTGGAGCTGGACCAAGGCGGCGCCGTCGGTCATCACTCCGCTCGCGAAGCGCTCGGGTTGCGGCGCAACCAGCGCGCGTCCGTACCACATGAGGCCCGCGAGCATGCCGAGCAGCAGGACGCCGCTGAGCGCCCACCGCAGCGCGCGACGACGCCTGTGTGCTGGCTGATCCGATGCCGAGGTGTTCGCTTGGCTCATCAGGGTTCTCTCCAGTCAGGACGCTCTCTCGAATCTGGGATCGGGGTTTGGGCGTCACCCTATCCAGCTGTACCGGGCCTGCCTAGGCGTCTTTGACGCCCCTTGCCGCGGGCATGGCGAAAACTGGCGTCTTTGACGCCTTGTGACCGTGGCGTGCATCGCTATGCTCACCGAAACGACGTCACGATCAGGCTAAATCCATGACAAACCAAAGGATTGAGTGCCCAGAGCGCCAGTCTCGCCGCCCGTTTCGATCGGCTGCTAACGCGCACGCAACGCTGTCGGATGCGGTGAACGGAGATCGGCTGTCACCCATTCGCGTCCTGATTGCGGAGGACGAGGCGCTGCTGCGAACAGCCGTCGCCGAGCTGCTACCGCAGGTGGCCGGCTCGATGGTGCAGGTCGTCAGCAGCTGTGCGACCCGCGTGGAGATGCTGCGTGATACCCGGGCCCTGCAGCCGGACGTCGTGCTCCTGGATCTGCGGATGCCGGATCGCGACGGCGTCCTCTGCACGTTGGGTGGGGCGGAGACCATCGCTGCGCTCCAGCGTCAATGGGCTGCGGTACGGGTCATCTGTCTCAGCGTCCATGCCGAGCCCGACCGCGTGCGCGCTTGCCTTGACGCCGGAGCGGCGGGTTATCTCGGAAAAGGCGTCTTGCCGGAGGAGCTGTGGCGGGCCGTTCGGACGGTCGCCCTGGGTGGACGCTATGTCGAGCCGATGCTTCAGGCGCGGCTCGCCATGCAGAGCGCCGGCGCTGACGCCGAGGCCGAGGTCCGCACGCAGCTCCTGGCGGGGCGGCGCGGCGACGTCCTGCGCCTCCTGCTCGAGGGCTATTCGCCGACCGAGATCGCCGCGACGCTTCCCATCACCAAGAAATACGTCGACAAGAAGATCGCGGAGATCAAGGCACTGCTTGGCGTCGAGACGCCCATCCGGATCTATCGGCTGTGTCGCGCGCTCGGCATCGTTGACGACTAGCCAGGACGGGCACGTCTGTCATGCCCACCACCGCTGCCAACGACGTCTACGACCCGGATCTGGCCCTTGCCCGTGCGGGCGGGCGTGCAGAGGTCCGCGACCGGATGCTGATCGGTCTGCTCGACCTCCTGGACGACCCAGCGTGTGGCGGGCGGCTGCTCGCGGTGCAGCGCTACGGCAGCGAGCGCGCCGCTTGCCGAGAGGCGGCACATCGCGCGGCTGGGGTGGCGCGGCAAGCCGCGACGCGGCAGCTCGAAACCCTGCTGCGCGCACTCGAGCAGGCCCTCGAGGCCGGCGACTTGGAGGAGGCCGGGCGTTTGGGAGCTGACCTACCCGCGATCATCGCGGCCGTCTGCAACGCCGTTGCGCATGCCGGGTCATCGGGTTCTGGCTGAGCGGACGTGCAGACGGGAAGGGGAGCATGGTTGCACGATCGACTGGACGAGGAGAGGGCATTGCATGGATGGATTGCGTCAGCTGGTTGTGGTGCTGCTGTGGTTGTTGCTCCCACGCCCCGCGCTGGCGCACGCCTGTGAAGAGGCTGTGCTGATGCTCATCCATCCGGCCGTGGCGTCGGCCTATCAGCCCGTTATCGATCAGCTCGCCGAAGGATTGGCCGAGACTGCAGGGCAGTCCATTGCGGTCTGCGCGCTCAAGGCGCTGAACGCGGGGTCCTGGTCGCGTCCGCCCGGTCAGGTCGTGGCGGTCGGCGCATCCGCCTATTCAGCGGCGGAGCGGGCCTTTCCGCAAGCCCGGGTCTTACCGATCCTGGTCGAGCGCCCGCCTGGGCGCGCACGTGACGGCTTCTCGCGCTTCATCGATCCCGCCCTGCTATTGCAGGGGCTGCGATCCATCGCCCCCAAGACCGAAACGCTGTACTTCATCCACCATCGGGAGGTGCCGGCCGCGTTTCTCGCCCGCGCCCAAGGTGCCGCGGACGCGCTCGGCTTGCGCTGGACTGCGATTGGGGTCGGCGACTTGCGTGAGGCGGCGTTGGCGATCGAGCGTGTCAGACGCGAGGCTGGGCCGACCAGCGCCGTCTGGTTCCATCGCGACGTCCTGGCGCTCAATCCCGACATCCTGGTCCCGCCCATCGTGCGGCGCAGCTGGGAGGTGGGCTTTCCCGTCATCAGTGACGACGCCGATACGGTGGAGCGGGGACTGCTGTTCGCGCTGACCCCGGATTACCGGGCGATTGGTCGGGCAGCGGCCATGCAATTGGGCCAGCCGCGGTCGGGGCTGGTGGACCTGCGTTGGGTCCACCGGGTGCTCAACCCGCGCACCGCGCGCGCCCTTGGACTGGCGGTTCGTCCGAGCGAGGAGACTGGCTTTGATGCCCCCGACGAATGACGCTTCTGTCCCCACTGGGAAATCCTATGGCCGCCAACTCATTGAGGCCTTCCTGGTGATCGCGCTCGTGCTCGGGCTCGCGGTGCCGCTGATCCTCTTCTGGACCGCCTGGCAGCAGGCTCGGCTGTTTAGTCTGAGCACGGCCGAGGAGCTGGCCACTATCCTGGCCGAGGACGCCCGCTATGCGCTGCTGGTGGGCTCGCGGCCGGATGCCGAGGCCCTTGTCGACAGCCTGATCAAGTTTCCCGACCTCACGCACGCGCGGCTTCTGGACGCAGAGGGACGGATCGTGGTCGCACAGTCGGCGGTGGGGCCGCACGCGCAGGCCAATAAGGCCGCAACGGTTGAGGCGCCGGTCGCGGCCGACGCGCAGGGGAGGGCGCCCGCGCTCGACACCAGGACGCCGGATCGAGCGACGGCGTTGGGACGCGTCATCCTGACGGTCTCACTGGACCGTGCGGCCAGCGTGGCACGCGAGACGGCGCAGGCGTCGCTGCTGCAGATCGGGGGCCTGATGCTCCTGCTCGGCGTCGCCGTTGTGCGGCTGTCGCTGCGCATGCTCACGCCGCTCGGGACCCTGGTGCACCACCTGGGCGACCCGCTCGGGACGGCCATTCCGCCAGCGCCTTCGGCGAGTCCGGCCGAGGTGCACCGCCTCTATGCGGCCGTTGGCGCCATGCGGGCACGGCTTGCCGAGAACCAGCGTCAATTGGAGGCCCACGCCGAGGAGCTCGAGGCCAAGGTCGCCGCGCGGACGCAAGCCCTTCGTGCCGCGCGTGATGCCGCCGAGCAGGCCAATCGCGCCAAGACGCTCTTCCTCGCCAATGTGAGCCATGAGCTGCGGACGCCGTTGCAGGCGATCATTCTGCACGCCCGGCTGCTCGAGCGTCAGCGCTCCGGTCCAGATAGCGCGCCGTTGGCCGTGATTCTGCGCGCTTCCAACCAGCTGCTCGCGCTGATTGAGCAGCTCCTCAATCTCGCCAAGGTCGAGTCCGGGCATGCCATCGAGGTGACCTACCAGCGCTTCGCGCTCGGGCCTCTGCTCGAAGAGGTGGTCGCGACGCTCACCCCAACGCTGTCGCGGCGCAATCGGCTCGAGCTGAAGCGGCCCCCTGCGGACATCACCCTGATCAGCGACCGGGGACGGCTGACCCAGGTGCTCTACAACCTGGTGCGCAACGCCGACAAGTTCACCGACGGTGGTGTCATCCAACTCACGTTGGAAGCGGGCGATGCGGGGGAGGCGGTCATTCAGGTCATCGACCAGGGCGTCGGGATACCGCCGGAGGAGCGCGAGCGGATTTTCGAGCCCTTCTACCAGGGCGTCAGTGGCGTGGCGGGCAGCGTGTCCTCCGGCATTGGCCTTGGTCTCTGGCTGAGTCGGCGCATCCTCGAGGCGTTGGGTGGGAACATCCGGGTCCGCAGTGCGCCCGGGGTCGGCAGCTGTTTTCGGATCGCGCTTTCGGTCACGCCAGGGGGTGCGGTCGTCCCGCCCGCGGTGCCTCAACCATCGGATGCCGTGTTGGCTCCCGCTGATCGCTCCGAGCCTCGCGGTCAGCGCCTACTCCTCGCGGAGGACGAGGAAAGCATCCGCGCCCCGCTGGCGCTCTTTCTGCGCGAGGCCGGCTTCGACGTCGACGCCTGTGCCGACGGTACCGCGGCCTTGGCCCTGCTGGATCAACGGCCGAACGCCTACGCCGGCGTGATTCTCGATCACCGCATGCCCGGCTGCCAGGGGCTCGACATCCTGGCGCACCTGCGCGCGTCGGCAACGAAGACCCCCCCGGCCGTGATCCTCACCGGGGACGACCGGGCGCCCCTGCAGGCGGCGATCGCCCGCCTCGGTGCCCACCTGATGGTCAAGCCAGTGCTGCCGGAGCAGCTCATTGCGACCATCGTGAGGCTGATCGAGCAGTCTGCGCAGGCTGATCGCAGCACGCCAGGATGAAGACCCATGACTCGACTCTTGTTTGCCGCCCTCGGCGTCCTCGCCAGCCCTGCGCTGGCCGAATCCTCCGCACAAGCGCTCTTTGGCTCGGAGCGGACCGTGAGCATCGCGACCGGACGCGCGCACCTCTATCGCACGGCGCCTGCCGTTGCCACCGTCATCACGGCCGAGGACATCCGTGACGGCGGCTTTCGCTCCGTCGTCGAGGCGCTGCGGTTGGTGCCCGGCTTCCATCTGGGCTTGACCAATGACTATTCCCCGAACGTCCTGGTGCGCGGTTTCTCAAGTCTTGGCTCGGGCAATCTGCTGGTGCTGCTCGACGGGGTGGCTCAGACAGACCTGATCCTGGGCAACCCACTCAATGTCCTGGGGACCATCCCCATGGATGCCATTGAGCGGATCGAGGTGACAAGGGGGCCGGGCTCCTCGGTGTTCGGCGCGGATGCCTTCTCGGGGGTGGTCAATGTGATCACGCGCAAACGGGTGGACCAGCAGCAGCTCACATTGAGCGGCGGCTCGGAGGGCACGCGTGACGGACGGCTGCTGGTTGGCGCGCACGACGATCGGGCGGATCTGGTCATCAGCGCGGAGGTGATGGACAGCGACGGACATACCCCCAGGATTCGCGCGGATCGGATGTCTGAGATCGATGCCGTGCTTGGGAGCGAATTCTCGCTGGCGCCAAGTCGAGTCAGCACCGACCAAGACAATCTGGGTGTGCTCGCGAATGCGCGTCTTGGGCAGACACGCGCCATGCTGCGCCTCTCGCGCACGACCCAAGGGCTGGGTGCCGGGACACTGGGGGTGATCGATCCGACCGGCGCGCGCACCCTGGAGACGGTCGAGGGACGCCTTGCGCGCGAGGTCCGGTTCAGCCAGCGGCTCGCGCTCACCCTGCAACTGGATGCTGCGCAGACGCGCTTGGACCTGGACGACGTGACCTGGTTTCCCGTATCGGGGCTCTTCTCCGACGGTTTGCAGTTCGACGCCTCGGCCGAGCAGGAGACTTGGCGCCTTCGCGCGGATCTCCGCTATGCGGCGACGGATCGGCATTTCATCACGGTCGGCTTGGGCGTCGAGCAGATCCGTTACGCGGTGGATGCGCTGGAGCTGAGCGGGCTGGCGTCTGCCGTCGCGGGCTTGGGGAGCCTCTCCGGCACGGGTGCGGCACTCAGTGCGTCGATGCTCAGTGATCCGCTGACCGGCTATGCGAGCGGGCTGGCACAGCTCCTGTCTGCCGCTGCGACGGGGGACGACGACGATGGCCATCGTCGGCTCTCATGGGTGTACGTGCAAGACGAGTGGCTGGTTGCTCCGAAATGGTCGCTGACCTGGGGCGCACGGCTCGACGACTACACGGACGTCGGCACGCAGGTCAGCCCGCGCGCGGTGCTGGTCTGGACGCCGCTGCCGGAATGGACCGCAAAGGTGCTTTATGGCGAGGGTTTTCGCGCGCCGACGCTGCTGGAGACGCAGAACGGCCTGTCACCCGTCTATCTGGCGAACGCCGAGCTTGAATCCGAGCGCCTGCGTACCTTCGAGCTGGCACTCCAGTATCAGCCCCATCCCGATCTGGCGCTCGGGCTGAATCTCTTCCGCCACGAGACGGTGGATCAGATTCGTCACCAGAATCGCACCCTCTACGCCGAGGCCGAGAACGTCGGTCACCAGGTCGGCCAGGGCGGCGAGCTCGAGGCGCGCTGGGCACCCTCGCGCAACCTGCTGCTGCGTGGCTGGTACGCCTACCAGTACAACACGGACGAAACGACGGGGGAGGACGCCGGCTACAGCCCGCACCACCGGTTCTATGGTGCGCTGCAGGTTCGCCGAGGCCGGACCTTCTTCAATCTCCAGGGGATGTACGTCGGCGACCGCGCCCGCGTGGCGGAAGATACGCGCGACGAAGCACCTGAATACGGCCAGCTCGACCTGCTCATCCGTCATGACCTGACCAAGCAGGTCTCCCTGCAGCTCGACATCCGCAACCTCCTGAACGGCAATCTGGAGGAGGCCTCGGCCGGGACCTCGTTGCCGCAGGATCTGCCGTTGGCGAGCCGGACGTTCTATGGGTCGATCGAAGTGCGGTTCTAGACAGGAATGCACCTCACTGGGCAGCGATTCTTCCCAACTCGTATCGTCTTAGGTCGCGGATTTCGTTATCCGATCGTGCGCACGGTCGGTTTAAGCGAAAGTTGTGGCGCTGAATTCGCTCATCGAGCTTATGCCTTGCAGCTTGCGCCTGTCGCGCTGGCGTGGCAACACCGATTTGAGCACCTAGCGCATGAGAAAGCTTGAGATTACAAAGGCCGCGGCCTTCCTGCAGATGGGCTCGGATATGCTACGAGAGCGGGCGGTTGCTGGCGAACTTCCGGACGCCAAGCCCAGCAAGACGCGCGTTTTCTGCAAGAAGACCTAGCCGCGGGGTCGCGTTCTTTGTACGCTGATCCTGCGCGAGCGGCAGAGCCGAGCAGGAGGATCAACACATGCTCTACCGCCGAAAGAACAGCCGTTGCTGGTGGGTTCGCTTCACCACACCAGACGGCAAGGAAATACGACGAAGCACTGGCACGGAGGACAAGAAAGACGCCGAAGAGTTCGAGGCGAAGCTGAAGCAGGAGCTTTGGCGGGTTGCCCGGTTGGGGGAAAAGCCCAAGCGCACATGGCAAGAAGCGGTAGTCCGATGGTTAGAAGAGACTGAGCACAAGGCGAGCCGGCAGGACGATATCAACCTACTCCGCTGGCTTGACTCACACCTCGGGTCCCTCTTTCTCAATGACATTACCACGGACAAGATCGACCAAGTGGCACGTGCTCGAAGTGGAACAGCGCCAGCAACCAAGAACCGCATGGTTGCACTGATCCGCGCCATATTGCGACGTGCCGAACGTCAGTGGGGCTGGATCGATCGGGCGCCGTCTGTGCGGACTTATGCCGAGCCGGGCTTACGCATTCGCTGGCTTACCCGTGACGAAGCCGACCGACTGCTGAAGGAATTGCCCGAGCACTTGGCCGACATGGCGCGGTTCACGCTGGCTACGGGACTGCGGCGCGCCAATGTTACCGGGCTGGAATGGGGGCAGGTCGATCTCAGCCGCCGGGTGGCCTGGATTCATCCTGATCAGGCAAAAGCCCGACGGGCGATCGGGGTGCCGCTAAACAACGATGCCGTGCTGGTTCTTCGGCCCTGGATCGGGCGCCATGATCGCTGGGTGTTCACGTACAAAGGGAATCGGATAACCCAGGTTTCAACAGCTGCATGGTACAAGGCACTGGAGCGCGCCGGTATCGAGGATTTTCGCTGGCACGATCTCCGGCACACCTGGGCATCCTGGCACGTTCAGGAAGGAACTCCGCTTCAGGATTTGATGCAGCTTGGGGGTTGGTCGAGCTATGACATGGTGCTCAGATATGCGCACTTAGCGCCTGAGCACTTGGCCGAGCACGCGGCACGCATCGAACGTTCCCGCACATTAACCGGCACACCGTCGAAGCCTGAAACGATAAGCCATTGATTTTATGGAGCCGATGAGCGGATTCGAACCGCTGACCCACGCATTACGAATGCGTTGCTCTACCAACTGAGCTACATCGGCAGCTAAGCCTGTCATGGTACCGAAGCGGGTCTCGATTCTCAACCCATTGCAGTTGCGCGTTGGCTCAGCGAGGCGCATTCAGGGCGTAGGGGCTGGGGTCTAGGATGGGGGTGTGGTCGAGTGCCAGGTCGGCGATGAGGCGGGCGGAGGCGGGTCCGGTCACCAGGCCGTTGCGGTAGTGGCCGGCGTTGAAGTAGAGCCCTGATATCCCCGGGTAGGGGCCGATGTAGGGGATGCCGCTTGGCGACCCCGGCCGCAGGCCGGCCCAGTGGTCCTCGATCGGGGTGCGTTTGAGCACGGGGAAGAGGTCCACGGCATTCCTGTAGAGCGCCTCTTTGTCTTCCGCCGTCGTGCTCTTGGAGAAGCCGGCGTGCTCGATGGTGCTGCCGAAGAGGACGCGTCCATCCCGGCGCGGGATGGCGTAGTGACTGTCGCGCAGGGTGATATGGCTGATCTGTCCGGGCTTGCCGTAGAAGAGAATCATTTGGCCGCGCACCGGCTTGATCTCGGGCTTGTTGTCGAGCTGCTCGAGCAGCTTGGCGGTCCAGGCCCCGGCGCAGACGATGGTTTGCTCGGCCTCGATGCGGCCCTTCGGCGTGCGCACGCCGATCGCGCGGTCGCCGTCGATGAGCAGCTCCAGGACTTCCTCGCGCTCGCGCAGCTGGATGCGCTTCTCCAGATAGCGGCGTACGGCCTTGGACAGGCGCGGCGTGCGCAGCTGCCGGATCTCGGGAAAGCGCAGGGCGCACTCGGGCGCTAGGCCGAGCTCGGGCTCGATCTGGTGGAGTCTGCCCCTGTCGAGGATTTCCAGGGGCTGGCCGAAGCGCTCGCTCCAGCCGCGGGCGAGGTCGCGCTCCGCGCTGTCCAAGATCAGCATGCCGCTCTTGGTCAGCTCGGGATCCACCCCGGTGGTGTCGAGGAGCTCGGTCGTCAGGCCGGGATAGACCTTCTGGCTCCAGCTCGCCAGGAGCGTTACGGCATCAGGGGATTGCCAAGGATAGAGCGGCGAGAGAATTCCGCCGCCCGCCCAGGAGGACTCGCGGCCGGTCTGCCCCATCTCGACGAGCGTTACCTCGGCTCCCGCGGTCATCAGCTCTTTCGCCGTCAGCAGTCCGATGATGCCGCCACCGATGACTAGCACTTCGCTCATAACAAGAACCTGGGGAGGGTGGCCGATGGTGGCGCTTGCCCGTTCGCGAGCTCGCGATCAGGCCGGGGCCTCGTCTGTATCCTGGGCGAGCTCGCGCGGCAGCGGGAAGACGACCTGCTCGCGAATGCCCGCCTGCTCCTCGACGTGCTCCGCGCCCCATTCCTTCAGCTGGGCGACCACACGCTCGACTAGGACCTCTGGCGCGGATGCACCCGCAGTCAGGCCGATGCGCTTGGCATCCGCGAGCCAGTCCTGCTGCATGTCTTGAGGTCCGTCGATGAGGTAGGCCCTGCAGCCCTGCCGCTCGGCAAGCTCGCGCAGCCGGTTTGAGTTCGAGCTGTTGGGCGAGCCGACGACGAAGAGCAGCTCGGAGCGCGCCGCGAGATCGCGCACGGCGTCCTGGCGATTCTGCGTGGCATAGCAGATGTCGCTCTTCTTCGGACCCTGGATGTCGGGGAATCGGGCCTGCAGCGCGGCGATGATCTCTCGGCTGTCGTCCATGGAGAGGGTCGTCTGGGTGACGTAGGCGAGACGCGTGGGATCGGGGACCGCGATCGTCTCGACATCCTTCGCCGTTTCGACGAGCTGGATGCTGCCGGCACCCGAGCACTGCCCGAGGGTCCCCTCCACCTCTGGGTGACCCCGGTGGCCGATGAGGATGACGGACATCCCGTTCTTGCAGTGACGCGCGACCTCGAGGTGGACCTTGGTGACGAGCGGGCAGGTCGCATCGAAGAGGCGAAGCGCTCTCGCCTCCGCCGCCTGACGGACGCTCTGAGGGACACCATGGGCGCTGAAGACCAGGGTGGCCCCGTCCGGCACGTCCGCAAGGTCCTCGATGAAGATGGCGCCGCGCTCGCGCAGTCCGTCGACCACGAATTTGTTGTGGACGACCTCATGGCGCACATAGATCGGGGCGCCATAGATCTCCAGCACGCGCTCCACGATAGCGATGGCGCGATCGACGCCGGCACAGAATCCACGGGGGTTGGCAAGGCTGATGTTCATAGTCGCAAAGGATAGGGAAAGCGGGTTGGTGGAAACAGATGGCGTGATTGGGGTTTTGTATGGTGATTGGTGTTCTTGCGGCGGCTGACCGAAGGCGCAGGGGCTCGACCAACTGGGATTCGCTTTGCCCTCGCGAATGCCCATGCGCCTAGCTCCAAGTCTTACGCCAAGCTGCGATCCCATCATTGATGCGGGCAGCATCATTGCTGGGAGTGTCGGCCTCCAGGCCGACGCCTGTTGACCTGGAGGTCAAGACTCCGAGCTTGGCCCGTTGTTGCGCTGTTGGAGTTGCGGAGCCTCAGCGTCAGGGGCTCGCGGGACAGTGCCGCGGAGGCGCGCACAGCGGGGGACGCCCCACGGCAATCTACCCTGCGGCTATCGCCTTGTCACACCGGGCTGGCTGTCATGCCGGGTCTGTCAGCAGCTTTAGGCGCAGCGTCAGTCGCTGCCGGCAAAAGGGGTGATTGAAGTCGACCTGCACGCGCTCCCCGTCGACGGCAAGCACGGTGCCTGTCGTTTCGTGGCCGCCCGGGATGGTGAAGTAGATGACCGCGCCTGGTGTCGGCTCGGCATGGGGAGGAAAGTCGCTCCGCTTCATCCAGTGACGGTTCGCTTCGTCATAGGGTCCGAAGAGATCCGGACCCTCGGCAATGATGGTCGTCTCGACGCCGGGACTCAGGTCGTGCAAGCGGGACTCGAGGGCGGGCGCCACCGTGCCGTCGCCAATGCGCCAGACCAGTGGCTCGTCGTCGAAGGTCGATAGCGCGACGGTGCCGTCGTCCAGGCGGGCCTCGAGGTGAAGCCGGATTTCGCGGTTGAGCCGCGCGTCACGGCGGCTAGCCGGAGGCTTCGCGGGTATGCTCATCTGCAAGGAGTCTCGGCACCTCTGGATTCGGTCCCGATCGGTCTCGGCATCGCCTAGACGAGCAGCTCCTGCGTCACGAAGAGATAGCCGAGGGAGATGGCGACGACCGCGATCGCGACATAGGGGAGTAGAATGCAGATGCCTGGCAGATCGTTGCAGACTTTACTGTATTTGCACAGCGTACAGTTCTTCATACCCCGTCCTTCCTCAGTCTTGCGCTCAAGCTCCGCTGCTGGAGAGAAGCCCCAGGTGTCGGCTAGCGAATAACCCCGCTGCCGAGGAGGGGTATCCTCACTCAGATGCCGTCAGTAATCAATGCGTTTCTTATATTCTGACGATTGCAGCAAAGGCCATGCGTGGGATGGTGATCTCTGATGATTGCGTGCCCGAGGCGGACCCGACTGGGGCGGCGCTAGGCGATGCTAACAACCCCGATCTGGATGATCCGCGCGTGATCAGCCAAGAGAGACAGCAGGTGATCCAATGACCCAGCTTCAATCCGGCTCCGAGCTCCCTCGTGTCGGTTTCGTCAGCCTCGGCTGCCCAAAGGCGACCGTCGACTCCGAGCGCATTCTGACTCAGCTGCGTGCCGAGGGCTACGCGATTCAGTCGAGCTACCTTGGTGCCGACCTGGTCATCGTCAATACCTGCGGCTTCATCGATGCGGCGGTGGACGAATCACTGTCTGCGATCGGCGAGGCGCTGTCCGAGAACGGCCGCGTGATCGTGACGGGCTGCCTGGGTGCGCGGGCCGAGCTGGTACGCCGCGAGCATCCGGAGGTTCTGGCGGTCACGGGGCCGCATGCCTTGCCTGAAGTGATGGACGCCGTGCACGCGCGCCTGCCGGCACCGCATGATCCCTTCACCAGCCTGATCCCGCCGCAGGGGGTGCGGCTGACGCCGCCGCATCTTGCCTATCTGAAGATCTCCGAGGGGTGCAATCACAGCTGCAGCTTCTGCATTATCCCGAGCTTGCGCGGGGACCTCGTGAGCCGCGGGATCGGCGATGTGCTCGATGAGGCGCAACAGCTGGTCGACGCTGGCGTGCGCGAGCTCTTGGTGGTCTCGCAGGACACCAGCGCCTATGGCCTCGATCTGCGGCATCGGCCGGATTTCTGGGGCGGCCGCCCCTTGAAGACGCACATCACCGAGCTGGCGAGCGCGCTCGGCGAGCTCCCGGCCTGGACGCGGCTCCACTACGTCTATCCCTATCCCCACGTCGATGCGCTCATTCCCCTCATGGCGGAAGGGCGCATCCTGCCCTATCTGGACATGCCCTTGCAGCACGGCAGCGAGCGGGTGCTCAAGGCGATGCGGCGCCCGGCCGCGACCGAGAAGGTCCTGGAGCGTCTCGCGCGCTGGCGGGCCGACTGCCCGGAGCTGGTCCTGCGCAGCACCTTCATCGTCGGATTTCCCGGCGAGACGGATGCGGACTTCGAAAACCTGCTCGACTTCCTCCGTGAGGCGCGCCTCGACCGGGTGGGCTGCTTCAGCTATTCGCCCGTCGCCGGCGCCACGGCCAATGCACTTCCAGACCAGGTCCCCGAGGCGGTCAAGGAGGAGCGGCGCGAGCGCTTCATGGCCGTTCAGGCGGAGATCAGCCGCGAGAAGCTGGCCGAGCGTGTCGGTCAGCGCCTGACCGTGCTGGTCGACGCGGTCGAGGAGGATGCCATCATCGCCCGCAGCTACGCGGACGCACCCGAGATCGACGGCGAGGTGATCATTCCCGGAGCCTGGGAGATCGACGTGGGCGATTTCATCGAGGTCGAGGTCACGGAATCAGGAGACCACGATCTTTGGGCAAGCCCGGTGGATGACTGAGGAAGGACGCTGAGCGGCAGTCTGAATACGGCGATCACCCGTCCTGTAGGGGCGAATTCATTCGCCTTCTCGCCAGCGCTAAGGGCGGCTAAAGTCGCCCGGACGAGGTTCCTCAGGCGGCCTCCGAGTGCTGCGCCGAGAGGGAAAACACCTCGTTGGGTCCGAGGCGGGCGCTTGACGCCTGCGCGGCCCCGTCTCCGGGGCCGCGCAGGCGGATCAGAAGGCCGGACCGCTCTCCTTACCCACCTTGCGCAAGATGAGCGCGAGCGGACAGAAGCCGGTGAAGGCCGACTGGAAGAGGTTGGCGCCGACGAAGGCGGTGAACCACAGCCAATAGGGGCTCACGAAGTAGGCGAGTCCGACGGAGATAAGGATGAAGGCGCCGGCGACGGCGAAAACGATGCGTTCGATTGTCATGGAATTCTCTACACTTAGATGGTGATAATGCGTTAACACACAGATCATACTCAGCACGGCCAGCCTTGTTCAACACGGCCGGCACTCCCTGAGCCTTGGTCGTTCATGGGCCGACACGACGACGCGCTAGCGGTCGCTTGGCCAAGCAGATTCGGACGGCGGTAACCATGGCAGACGATGCGCTTGCCCTCCTGCTCGCAGGTCTGAAACGTCCGGAGGCCTATCCCAACCCGGTCGATGTCGTCGAGCACATCGAGACCCATATTTCCCACATCTTGCTGGCTGGCGACTTCGCCTACAAGCTGAAGAAGCCGATCAACCTGGGCTTCCTGGATTTCTCGACCGCCGAGCGGCGCCGGCATTGCTGTGACGAAGAGCTGAGACTCAACCGGCGGCTCGCCCCTTCGACCTATCTCGATGTCGTCCCGGTTACGGGCTCGCCCGAGCAGCCTCGAATCGGCGGGGCGGGGCCCGTGCTGGATCATGTGGTGCGCATGCGCCGTTTTCCGCAGGCTGCCTTGTTGGATCGCCGCCCGCTGTCACGCGATCTCATGTGTCGACTGGCCGAGCTGGTCGCCGATTTTCACGCCGAGATCCCGGTCGCTGAAGCCGATACGGACTTTGGCACGCCCGACGCCGTGCTCGAGCCAATGCTCGAGAACCTGCGCCAGGTGCGCGCGCGCGTTGCCGTGCCCGAGAACCGTCAGCGGCTCGACCGGCTCGCAGCCTGGACGCGGAAACGCTTCGTCGAGCTGACGCCGCTCATCGAGGGCCGGCGCAGGGATGGCTTCGTGCGCGAATGCCACGGCGATATGCACCGCGGGAACATCGCGCTCGTCGGCGAGCGGATCATCATCTTCGACGCCATCGAATTCAATCCCTATCTGCGCTGGATCGACACGGCGAGCGAGATCGCCTTTTTGGTCATGGATCTCGAGCAGGCCGGCGCCACCGAGCAGGCCCAGACCTTTCTCAACCGCTATCTCGAGCGCAGCGGCGACTATGGCGCGCTCGCCGTGCTCGACTTCTACAAGGTCTATCGTGCCATGGTGCGCTCCAAGGTCCAGGCGATCCGGCTCGGGCAACCGGATCTCGACGCGGAGGGCGAGCGCGAGGTTCGTGCCTTGTGCAGCCATTATCTCGGCCTCGCCGAGTCCTATACCCAAGGCCGCCGCCCGCGGCTGCTCATCGCCTGCGGGCTGTCCGGCTCGGGCAAGAGCCGTCTGTCGCGCCGGCTGCGGGAGGCGCTGCCGATGGTTCATCTGCGCTCCGATCTGGAGCGCAAGCGGCTCTTCGGCCTGCATGAGCTGGCGCGCACGGCGACTCGGATGGATCGGGGCATCTATTTTCCGGACGCCACGAACTGGACCTACGACAGGCTGCATCGGCTCGCCGATCAGGTGCTGTCGAGCGGCTACGACTGTCTCGTCGACGCGACCTTCATCGCGCGGGATCGCCGCAGGCGTTTTCAGGCGCTGGCACGCCGGCACCATGCCGGTTTTGGCATTCTGGCGCTGGACGCGCCCCTCGATGTGCTGCGCGAGCGTGTGAAGCGGCGCCTGGCCCGCGGTCGCGATGCCTCTGAGGCAACGCTCGATGTCCTGGAGCGCCAGCACGCGGGCAGGCAGTGTCTCAGCGACGCCGAGCTCAGCCACGCCGTGCGTGTGGATACCAGCCAAGAGCCCTCGCTGCCCGACTTGTTGGCGAGCATCGAGGCCATTCTCGATCGACAAGAGGCGCCGCGCGACGACGCGGCGGATGCCTCCGAAGCCAAGGTCTGCGACTACGGCTGATGCCCGTCGGTCCGGGCGGCCTCGCTAGATCAGGATCAGCGCGACCCCGGATAGCATGATGATGCCGGCGGGCAGCCGTGCCGCCAGGTTCTTCTCCTTGAAGATCAAGGCCCCGTAGAGGATGCCGAAGAGCAGGCTGGTGCGCTTCACCGAGACCATGTAGGCGACCTCGACTTGCTTCACGGCCAGAAAGTGGGTGAAGACCATTGCGGACATGAGCGCACCCACGGCGATCACGCCCCAGGCGCGCTCGGCCAGCTTGAGGAGCATCCGGGGGCGCGGCAGGACGACGGCAGCGAAGACCGCGATCCCGAGCAGCCCGAAATAGAGGGCGCCGAAGGATTCCGCCGGCACGTACTGCATGGCGCCCTTTCCGAGCGTGGCCGTCACCCCATAGATGGCCGCGACCCCCAGCATCATGCGCGAGCCGCGCTCGCGAACGATGGCGGTCAAGGGCGCCAGCCAGGTGCGCCACTGTCCCATGCGTGCATGGGTGCTGTTGAGCAGCCAGGCGCCGGCCACCACAAGGAAGATACCCGCGGCGCCCTTGGCGGAGACCTGCTCGCCCAGCAGCCCCCAGGCGATCCCGATGACGAAGACTGGCGAGAAGGCCAGATAGGGAACCGTCAGCGACAAGGGGTAGTCGCGAATGGCGGTCATGTAGAGCAGCATCGCCGCGAGCTCCAGCGGGACGAGGATGGCGATCCACAGCCAGAAGGCCGCCGGCAGCTCGGTGATTGGCGGCATGCCGGCCAGCAGCGGGGTCATCAGAAGCCCCGGAATGCAGAAGCGCACGACCAGAAGCTCGATGGCCGACAGCCCTTGGAGCCAGGCCTTGGTTGCCGCGTCCGCGCTGGCCAGGCTCAGCGCACAGAGTAGCGAGAGGGTGATCCAGCTCAATGATGGGCGTCCTGGTGAGCCAGAAGCAGGCAGTTGGTCCGGCGCACGGGCTGGCTTCGACCGCCAGAGACTGTGCTCAGGGCGCGTCTTTCGGCGAGTCAGCTGGCAATGTCAAGGGGCGCGGTGGTGCGATGACGTCGATGCCGGCACCTGGGCGATGGGCATTCTCGCTGATGCGTCGTCGCCAGGCCTTGGCGCCGGGCTGGCCTTGGAAGAGCCCCAGCAGATGGCGGCTCATGGCGCTCAAGGGCACGCCGTCCGCGAGCTGGCGCTCGGCATAGGGCAGGAACTGCTCGAGCACCTCTTGGCGCGTCGGGATAGGGTCGTCGTCGCCGAAGATGATGCGGTCCGCATGCGCCAGCATCCAGGGGTTCTGGTAGGCCTCGCGCCCGATCATGACGCCGTCGAGGTCGCCCAAGAAAGCGGTCGCCTGCTCGAGGGTCTTGATGCCGCCGTTGATCGCCAGACATAGATCCGGGAAGTCGCGTCTGAGCTGGCGCACGACGTCATAGCGCAACGGCGGGATGTCGCGATTCTCCTTGGGACTCAGCCCCTTCAGCCAGGCCTTGCGGGCATGGACGATGATCGCGTCGCAGCCGACCTGGGCGAGCGCACCGATGAAGTCCACCAGCTCCCCGTAACTGTCTCTGTCGTCGATCCCGATGCGGCACTTCACCGTCACTGGCAGGCTGACCGCATCCTTCATCGCCGCGACGCAGTCCGCGACCACAGCGGGCTCCGCCATCAGGCAGGCGCCGAAGCGCCCGTTCTGAACCCGGTCGGAGGGGCAGCCGACGTTGACATTGATCTCGTCATAGCCCCAATCCGCCCCCATGCGCGCGCAGGTCGCCATGTCTTTCGGATCCGATCCGCCGAGCTGGAGCGCGACCGGGTGCTCCGCCGGATCGAAGCGCAAGAAGCGGTTGCGGTCTCCGTGGATGAGCGCGCCTGTGGTGATCATCTCCGAGTAGAGCAGGGTGTGTCGGCTGATCAAGCGCAGGAAATACCGGCAGTGGCGATCCGTCCAATCCAACATCGGGGCTACGGACAGGCGCCTGTCTAGCTGTCCTGTCTGTGATTTTGTGCCAGCGGCTGGATTCTCTGGTCTTCCGCGCGTCTCGCGGAGGTCTTGGTTCGTCATCGTTTGGTCGTGCTCGGAAGCCATTTCCTAGGCGATTGCCGGAAGTTCGTCTACCAGGTGGCGTCAAGACAAGCCAGATGGGATGAGAGTTGACAGAAATCGCCTTACCGTCCCCGGGGGGAGAGCCTTGAGACAGCCACATGGCCGCCGTCATTGCGCGTAAGCGCCAGAATCGGGCGACAGTCTACACTGCTCGGATCCGCCCGAAAGAAGCGAGCACCAGCGGACGCTCAGGACGCGGGAGATCGCGAGGTTCGCGCGCAGCCGGTGGGAGCGGCTTCCCGCCGCGAAGGACGCTTGATCGCGGCGGGGGCCTTCCCTGCACGATGCTGCCGCATGCTGCGCCGCACTGCCCGACCGGAGTCTTGTTGAGGGTGCGCGCTGGAGCACCACTGGGCTTGCCCGAGCGGTACACAAATGATTCACTTGCCGTGACGCCTCGCCGTGGGACGTCGCGCCCCTGACCCAGCCAAGTCCATGAACCTAGATTCGGCAGTTGACCGCTTCGTGCTTCATGCAAGGCCTTGATCACTTTCAAGATCGGGGTTTCCTGCTGGCTCACCCGCCGGGTGAAGCCCGCCCAACCGCCGGATCTAGGATGAAGCCATGCCGCGTCCCATCACCCTGCGTCCCGAGCAGCCTGCCGCTGAAGGGGCGCTAGGCGGGAGGGGGCATCGCGCGGGGTTTCTGGCCCTGGAGTGAGGTGAGGACCGGGGGCGCGATTTGCTCCCGGATGCGCTGGAGCATGGTGTTGAGCGGGCTTGGGCTCTGAGTGATGGAGGGAGCGCTATGGAGATTTCCTGGGATCGGAAGTTCGAGGTCGGCCATGAGCGGATCGACTTCGAGCACCGGATCTTCCTCGGGCTCATCGTCGATCTGGATACCGCGATCTGCGCAGGGGCAAGCAAGGAGCGGCTGTCGCGGATCGGCAGGGAAGTCGAGGCCTAGGCCCGATTCCATTTCTTCAGCGAGGAGAACATCATGATCGATGTGGGCTACCCCGACTATGATGCGCATCGCTGTGAGCACAAGCGCCTGCTTGCCCTGCTCGAGGACCGGGCCTACTCCGTCCTGCACGACGAGATGAGTCCGCTCGGATTGGCGACCTTCCTGTTCGAATGGTTCGCGCTGCATAGGATACAGGTCGACAAGAAGCTTGGTGCTTTCCTCCGCGAGCGGGACTTCTGAATCTTGAGCGATCGACATCGCGAGGTCGGCTCCGGGGCAGGTCGCTTGATTGCAGGAATCCTCTGGTGCTCGGGCGGGCGCCGACGGTCGCCATGACCTGGCGCCATCTCGATGTAGAGTTTGTTGCCTCAGACCGCAGGTGGACATCGGGCCGAGGTGCTCTGCCGCGGTCGATTCACCCGCATCCTGATTTCCAGATCTGGACCGACTGGCTTCCGGGTGATGTCGCGCTCAGGTCCTGGCTCGCCGGTGTGCCGACTGCCTTCGCCAGTGAACGCGCATCTTCATGATGAGCATACTCGCCGCGATGAGCGTGACACCGCAGACGACGGCCACGACCGTCGAGGCGAACAGAAGGCAGAAGAAACCGGCAAGGATCCCGGCGTAAGGGAAGGTCTCGTAGATGATAGAAGGAAGCCGTTTCATGCGGGGTGCTCCGAAACAGGCTTTGAGGGAGGATGAGGTTGCGTCTTGCTCCTTCCAGTGTGGACGACGCGCGACAAAACTGCCAGGTCATGCCGGAATCGCCTTGGCCGGGCCTGGGGTAGACGCGCCCGACTGGGGCTTGGCCTGTCGCCATCAGGTGATGACGCGGCCCGAGCCAGGGCGGCGACTTGGTGGCTGCGACTGGTGCTCCTCGCGTCTGCGTCGATGCGTCGAAGTGCAGTATCATGCTTCGGGTGCTCAGTAAGGCTCCTGCTGTGGCGGTTGACGATGACGGTCCCGAGCGCCTTTGGCCCACCGCCTGTTGGAGTCGTCTGACGCACCGGAACGCTGGGCGCGCCTAGGGAAAGCCCGCGGAGCCGTTCGGCTTTGTCTGGTGATGGCGTGATCGCGGCCTGGATGTGAGCGCCAAGAGGCAGAGAATGTGCTGGATCGTTAATTCCCAGCCACTGGGCTCAAGCGTCGGCGGCCCTGCTCGCGAGAGCAAGCCCCGAGGGCGTCCTGGCGTCTCCCATGCCGTCGTGCGGGGGCGGCGTATCTTTTGCGTGATCGCCGCGCTGCTTATCCTCGGGGGGCGGTCGAGCGCCGCGGATCTGTCCGTTGGGGATGGGGTGAGCGGCGACCTCGATCGGCGCTGGTACGATCAAGGTCAGGCCTACGTGGCGAATCAGCTGTATGCCGCTGCCGTCTGGCTCGACAGCTTCTTCGGGGATCCTCGGGCCGAAGCCGCGGACGGCACGGATGCCTATCTGCATGTCATCTTCGATGGCTTCTATTCCGGTGTCGAGGACGAGAGCGAGAACGGCATCAAGTTTCGCGGCGGAGCCAACCTCGAGCGACTGAACGAGCGGCTGCGCCTGGTGGTGACCAGCGATGCCGATGCTGCCGTCACCGGGCGTGAGCTCGCAGGCACGGCCAGGGACGAGGTGAGGGATACCGACGGTGCCGTGGGCCTGAGCTATCTCTTTCGTGACCGGCCTGGGCAGAAGTTCTCTCTGGGCGGTGGCGTTTCCGGCGGCCTGTCTCCAAGCTTCCTCCTTGCCGGACGGCACCGTTACGCCAAGTCTTGGACGTCTCGTACCGCCTCGCATGTCACCTCGACACTCTATTGGAAGTCGGATGACGGGCCGGGCGTCAGTAGCCTCGTCGACTACGAATGGATATCCGATCCGGACACCCTGTGGCGTTACACAGTCTTCGGCAACTTTCGTGAAGAGACCGGCGGTGTGGACTGGTCCACACAGGCCAAGTGGGCAAGGCGGCTCGACGACAAGACGGCCGTCAACATTCGCGCCGGCGTGCAGGGCAATACCGAGCCGAGCAACGTCCTTACGGAGGGCTGGCTCAAGGTTCTCTATCGGCGCAACTTCCTTCGCTCTTGGCTGTTCTATGAGGTCGAGCCCGGCCTCTCCTGGCACGAGCGTGTCCAATATCGCACCGAGCCGACGATCGCGCTCCGGCTAGAGATCCAATTCCGCCGTGACTGAGCGGCGGTGCGACCCGCCGCCGACGGGATCTGCCGGCTATGCCGCTCGCAGCCACCGCTGCCACCGCTCCCCCCACTCGAAGCAGGCCAGCCCGATGAGAATGATGCCGCTGCCCATCCAGACGCGCGGGCTGAGCACCTAGTCGTTCGCGATCTGGCCCAAGAACAACGCCAAGACAGGCGTGATGAGCGTGATCAGCGCAACCCGGCTGGCCTCGACCCGATGCAGGACGTCGTAGTAGAGGATGAAACCGAGCGCCGAGCCGAAACACGCCAGATAGAGGATCGACCAGGCTGACCTGGGTGTGATCCCGCTCGGTATCTCGGCGTCGAGAAGGGCCCAGCTCAGCAAGAACAACGGGACCGCGATCAGCAGGGCGCCAGTCGTGGTCTCCAGCGGGTGCAGGCGTGCCCTGATGCGTTTGACCCAGACCGCGCTGGCTGCGTGGATAAGCACGGAGGCGCAGACACCGCCCACGCCCAGCAAGGCGCTTCCGCCGAGCGCTAGGCTCTGGCCAAAGATCAAGGCCAGGCCGCCGATTCCCAGCGCGATCCCAAGCAGACGTCCGGGCGTCAGGGCGCGCTCCCCGAGCCACAAGGCTGCCAAGAGCGCTGTGACAATGGGCGTGAGTCCGAACAGCACTGAGATCAGGCCGGATGGGATGAACTGAGAGGCCCAGTAGACGCAGCTCATCGCGCCCCAGATGCCGAGCCCAGCCGCCAAATAGGTATGCAGTGCCTTGCGGTGCCAGCGGACGCGGCGGCTCATCAGGGCGACTAGGGCCAGGCAGATGAAGACGCCCAGCACCATGCGTGAGGTGACACCGAACAGAAAGCCTGCCGACTCGCTGCTCCACTTGATCGCCAGTGGCGTCGTTGCCCAGATGAGCACGACGCCAATGAATGCCGCCGGAGCGGACACTGTCCACCTCCGTTTAGGTTGGCTCGACAACGAAAAAGGCCGCGGTTTGGATGCCGCGGCCTTGGGGATCTGATTGAGAAATCGACGACTTTCTCGATTCAGTCAGGCACGCGGTATCTGCGGAGCCAGCGCATTGGGCGGCTCACGACGATTCGATGCCAACGGGTGTGAATCGAGATAATCATGGCCCGAGTGTCACTCATCCTGCTCGGTCCAACAAGCCTTTCTTCGGCACGTCCTACGAATCGGTCCTGCGGTCGGGCGTCCCGTCAGGTCGAAATTTCGTGATGCTGCACCGACCTCGTCACGGGTGGAAGCAATTTGGACGGGCATGAGCGCATGAGCGAGCAGAGGCTGAGGCAGGTCTATGCCTATCATTTCGACAGCAAGCACCGGCCGGAGCGCTATGCACCAGGACCCGGAGGCCTGGATTGGGCCACGCAGCCGGACCCCTTTCGGACATTCGAGGATGTGCCGCGGATCCGGCTGCCGCTGCCGACACAGGCAGGTCCGGCATTCGCGGATGTGCGCGCTGGCCGCCGGCCTGAGGCGGCAAGGGTCGATCTCGGGCATCTGGCCGCCTTGCTTCGGTTGTCGATGGGGCTCTCCGCCTGGAAGGCTTACGGGGACGCGCGCTGGGCATTGCGCTGCAACCCGTCCAGCGGCAATTTGCATCCGACCGAGTGCTACCTCGTCACCGGCGGCTGCCTGGGCGTGCCCGGCGGTGTCTATCACTACCACAGTCACGATCATTGTCTGGAAGAGCGTGCGAGCGAGCTGACCGAGCCCGCCGCGGCGGCGGAGCCGGCGGGCCTAGTCATCGCGCTGACGAGCGTCCACTGGCGAGAGGCGTGGAAATACGGTCTGCGCGCCTATCGCTACTGTCAGCACGACGTCGGCCACGCACTGGCCGCTATCGGCTACGCGGCGGCAACGCTGGGCTGGTCCGTCGAGCCGCTGGATTGGCCGGATGCCGCCTTGGCGGCCCGTCTGGGCATCGATCGCGCTGCCGACTTCGATCCGCAGGAGCTCGAAGCCCCGGACTTGGCTGTCTGGATTGGGAAAGGGCCTCCGCGCCATGCCGAGATCGAGGCCTTGCTGAATCGGCCAAGATCCTATGCGGGCCGAGCGCGCCCCTTGAGCCCAGATCACGTCGATTGGCCGGGGATCCATCTGGTCCACCAGGCCTGTGAGCGCGACTCGCCGCGGCCCGTAGAGCTTGCTGAGGCGGCACCGCTCCCGCCGCTCGTGGATAGGGAGGGCGGGCAGGGCGCGGCGGCACTCATTCGCCAGCGGCGGAGCGCCGTCGCCTTCGACGGGAGGAGCGCCATGACCCGCGATGCCTGGCTGAGTATTCTGGATGCGCTGCTGCCGAGGGCGGGCGTGCCGCCCTTCGATGCCTGGCCCCGAGCGCCGCGTGTGAGCCTGATCCTCTTCGTCCACCGGGTGAGCGGCGTCACCCCTGGACTCTACGCCCTGGTTAGGTCGCCCGAGCACCTCGACCGCTTGCGGAAGAGTCTTCGGCCCGACTGGCTGTGGTCTGTTCCGGATGAGGTGCCGGCGCATCTTGGTCTCTACCGCTTGGTCGATGGGGATGCATGCGACGCGGCGCGAGCCCTGTCATGCCACCAAGCCATCGCGGGCGATAGCTGCTTCGCCGTGGCCATGCTCGCGGATTTCGATGTCGCACTGGCTGACGGGGCCTGGCGGTATCGCGAGCTCTTCTGGGAGTGCGGGAGCATCGGGCAGGCGCTCTATCTCGAAGCCGAGGCCGCCGGGCTGCGGGGGACAGGGATCGGCTGCTTCTTCGACGATGCGGTGCACGCGCTCCTGGGTATCCAAGACACCCGCTGGCAATCGCTCTATCACTTTACGGTCGGTGCCCCGGTCGAGGATGTCCGCCTGCGGACGGAGCCGCCCTATGCGCACCTGGGTAATTGAGGCCATGCGCATGAGGGGCGCGGTTGAGCCGCGCGGTGCACAAGAGTCGCAAAGGCTTTCGAGACATTGCGGTGTCGATCTTGCCCACCCGGCGGTGTAAGCCGCAGATTCGCCAAGCCTTTGTCTTTCTTCGCGTCCTTTGAGCCTTTGCGGTTCAAATCTCCGATGCTGCCGCTCAGCGGCCGAGGGCGGCCATGACGTGCTCGTAGTGCGCGATCGTCTCCTCGGGCGGCACCTCGAAAATCTTGACCGCGCGCGGGAAGCGCCGGTCGATGCGCTGGAGCGCCTCGCGCCAGTCCATCCCTTGCATGAAGTCGTCCTCAATCTCGTCCGTGGCCTCGCTGGGTCGCGTAAAGGGCCGGTGCTGGTCGGCGAGCTCCCGGTTGGCGTGCAGGTGGAAGTGAAGCTGTGCGCCGCGCCGAGCCTGCGCCTCGAGAAAGCTCAGCCATTCCAGTAGCGACGCGGAGGACCAGACCTTTGCGTGCCCGATGTCGCAGCACAGGTGGGGCGGAGATCCGCCTGAGGTCTCGAGTGCCTCGAGCAGCGCCCGGTAGAAGTCGAGATCGTGAAAGGTGTTCTCGATGTGCAGGCGCAAGCCGTATTCGGAGGCCAGGGTCTCGGCGAAGCAGAGGTCTTCGCTGAGCTCCTTCCAGAGGCGCTCGCGCAGCGACTGGCGCGCGGTCATGGGGTAATTGCCGAGGTGGGTGACGACCAAGGCCGCGCCGAGCTCGGCGGCGATGCCGAGCTGTGCGCGCAGGGGCGACTCCCGGTGGCGGATTCCGAGCAGACTGAGCTGGCGGTGATTCAGGTGGGCCGCGATCGGCGCCCTGCTCTGCGGTAGCTGTGCGCCGAGCAGCGCGAGCGCCTGAGCATCCTCGAAATAGAGTCCGACCTCGATGGGCGCGCCGCGCGCAAGGGCGTGGTCGACGATGAGCGCGGTCTGGGCGTCGCAGCGGTCGACGATCTTGAATCCGATCCAGGCAAGGGCCGTCTCGCGGGCGTGGTCAGTGATGCGTGTCCCACCAGGTCGGCAGCTCTGCGATCGAGGGTAGGATCACCATGGGGAGCGGGCTGTGACTGAGATCCGCAGGCCGGAACTTGCCCGTCTTGACGAGCATGCCGTGGATGCCCAGGGCCTGCGCCCCGCCGATGTCGCTGACCACGTCGTCGCCGATCATGCAGGCGGTGCGGGGCGTTGCATTGAGTCGGTCCAGGGCAGCTTCGAAGAAGCCGCGCGCTGGCTTGCCGACTATGGTCGCCTTGACGCCCGTGGCAAATTCGAGCGCGGCAACGAAGGGGCCAGTGTCCAGCCGGAGCCCATCGCTCGCCTGCCAGTAGCGGGTCATCCCCAGGGCGATCAACAGGGGCTGGGGGTCCGCCATGAGCCACCGGAAGGCTCGATTCAGGGTGGCGAAGGACCAGCTTTCGCCATAGTCACCGACCACCACGGCCGAGACGGGGGCGGTCGCCCCTGGCGCAGCAATGGTGAGGTCCGCAAAATCCTCCTTGGTGGCCTCTTGCACGAAGAGGCCCACAGGTCCTTGCGTGTGCGCTTGGAGCCACGCGACGGCGGCGATCGCTGGTGTCAGGATCTCCTCCGTCGTGACCTCGATGCCCATGCCGGCCAGCTGTTCTGCCAAGGCGCGGCGCGGGCGGGACGTCGTGTTGGTCACGAAGAGGTGCGGGATCTTCCGGGCGCGAAGCCAATCGACCGCCTTGCGAGCCCCTTGGATCGGGCGACCCTCCTGATAGAGGACGCCGTCTAGGTCGATCAACAGAGCGGCGATCTTGTTTGCCATCTTCTCCTCCCCTCATCGTCAGGATCCCTGGCGCGGCCGCTATCTTCGCGGCCTTTCGAGCGTCGTTACTGGCCGCGGATCTCCGTCTTCGGGGCGACGTCTAGCGAACCGCCATGACGAGCACGATCACGAAGAGGACGACTGCGCCAAGGGGAAGGATAGCGGCTTGCCAATCTCCTTTCTGGGCTTTGGGGCCATGCTCTTGCCAGTGTTTATAGGCCGGCCACAGGTAGAAGAGCATGAGAACGAACACCGCGGCAGCGGCAATCTTGAGGAACAGCTCCATTCGCTTCTCCTTGTCGCTGAGCCAGACAAAAAGCGAAACCCCGGCGCGAGGCCGGGGTCTTGACTAGGTCGCGGCAGGGGCGTCGATCAGTCGTCGCCCATGATTCCGAGGATCTGCAACAGGCTGATGAAGATGTTGAAGATGCTCAGATAGATGCCAAAGGTTGCCATGATGTAGTTGGTCTCTTCGCCCCGCACGATGCGGCTGGTATCGAAGAGGATGAAGCCGCTCATCAGCAGGATGATCGCGGACGAGATGGCCAGCGACAGGGCGGGCATCTGCAGGAAGATGTTCGCGATCACGGCAACCAGCACCACCATCATGCCGGCGAAGATGAAGCCGCCCATGAAGCTGAAGTCACGCTTGCTGGAGAGCGCGTAGCCCGACAGACCCAGGAAGATGGTGGCCGTGCCGCCGAAGGCCAGCGCGATGGTCTGCGGACCGTGGGGCAGCGCCATGTAGATGCTCAGAATTGCGCCCAGCCCGAAACCGAGCAGCCCCGTGATCAGGAAGATCACGCCAATGCCGGCAGACGAGTTGGCGGTGCGCGGCAGGACGAAGATGCCCAGGATCATGGCAACAATTACGGTCGCCATGTAGGCCCAGGGCGGAACGGCGAGCGCCAGCGAGAGCATCGCAGTAAGCGC
The DNA here is from genome assembly GCF_010820565.1 of Thiorhodococcus minor. Taxonomy (GTDB): domain Bacteria; phylum Pseudomonadota; class Gammaproteobacteria; order Chromatiales; family Chromatiaceae; genus Thiorhodococcus; species Thiorhodococcus minor. Next base: position 48,660 of record NZ_JAAIJQ010000015.1, read on the forward strand.
ACTGAATCCCAGGGTCGCCGCCAGCAGCAGATAGGTGTTCTTGAGGACCTTGTTCGTCGCGGGCGCGGACTGAGCCGTGCGCGTGACGGTGAAGCCAGGATTAGCCATTTGGTCGATTCACTCCTTAGCGTAAGTTAGTGATTTTTCATCAATCGCGAGTATTAGGACTCGGTGCCTTTGCTTCAAGTTCCCAAGGATACCTGAGCCGGACTTGCATGCAAGCCGGTTGCAATGTTGGGGAAATGCCCCTTGTGCGGTATCATCCGCTATTCGAGGCGGGCATCTCGGGCTCGACAGGGCTCAAGACTGGCCGACTCGACCCGGAGAGGTGGCTGAGCGGTCGAAAGCGGCGGTCTTGAAAACCGTTGACTCGCAAGGGTCCGGGGGTTCGAATCCCTCCCTCTCCGCCAAGCAAATCAGCGAGTTACGAAATCATGCGAAACTCGCGACTCCTGCCAAGGCTCGATTCTGAGCCAAATCTGAGCCAAGACCTTCCGAAAACTGCGCTAGAATGGTGTCGTGTGGTGCTGCTCTGAGCCCACACACGACGAAGCCCCGAGGTGCTGAGAACACCGCGAGGCTTCTGACCACGACCAACCTGTTGCAGAGGTTCGGCATGGCTCCATCCGATTGTAGCCGACCGGACTTCGGGAGTCCGGTTCAATGGCATCTATCCGCAAGCTGACCGACGGCAGGGCAAAACCCTGGCAGGTCCGCATCACCCGCAAGGGACAAACCCTCTCACCCGAATACTTCCGCACCAAGACCGAGGCCAAGGACTTCGCCGCCAAGGTCGAGGCCGATTTCAACCATTGGTCCAAGGTGCTCGGCGGAGAGCTGAAGCGGCATACCCTGGCCGACCTGATCGACCGCTTCATGAATGGCTACCAGAGCAAGGACGCCAGTCTGCCGGCCCGGATGGCTTGGTGGAAAGAACAGTATGGCGAGCGCGCCCTGTCCGACTTCACCGACGACACCCTCCGAGATGGCCTAGCACGGCTCGCCGAGGGCGCCGCGAAGCAGGGCGGCAACAAGGTCACGGAGACCGACCGCAAGCTCTCACCGGCAACCCTGAACCGCTACAAGACCGCGATCGGCGCGCTCTACAAGCACGCGATCGATGCGGGTTGGTACGGCATCAAGATCAATCCGGCTGCTGGTATCAGGCAGCGCAAGGAGAACAACAGCCGGTTCGGCCGGTGCCTCGAAGACGACGAGCGCGCTCGTCTGCTGGAGGCTTGCGACCAATCCGCCACCTGGACGGATCTCGGGCTATTCGTCCGGCTCGCCCTGCTGACTGGCGCCCGTCGCGGGGAACTGCTCAATCTCGAATGGCGCAACGTAGACCTGAAAGGCGGCTCGATCCTCCTGACCGCCACCAAGAACGGCGATGATCGGCGCGTCCCCCTGCTGGGCGAGGTTCGCGCGCTACTCGAAGCCCGCGCCAAGATCCGGCGCCTTGATGATCCGCGTATGTTCCCAGGGACCGCCGCCCATCGCGCGCCACCCATCGACAAGGCATGGGATCGCGCCAAGGAAGCCGCCCAGGTCGAGAACCTGCGGATTCACGATCTTCGCCATAGCTGCGGTTCCTACCTCGCCAAAGCTGGCGCGTCCGCTTTCCAGATCGCCGCCATCCTCGGGCACCGCTCCGGCCCAGGGCTCACCGCGCGCTATGTCCATCTGGTGGCTGAGGACTCGCGCGAGCTGATGGAGTCGGCATTGAGCGGCAAGATCGGGGAGCGTCAAGGAGGTGGCCCGTGCTGACCGATGTGATGCGGCACCTGTTCGACGCCGTGGAGCCGACGGTCATTGAGGAGTCCGTCCACCAGTCTTTGCGAGAGATGGAGCTAAACCCCAATCCTTCGACCGGGAGACTGCTTATAGGGTATGCGAGCTGGTACCTGTATCGCGACGCGCCTATGCCGGGAGGATTGCGTCCGTATATCGCGAGAATTCTTCGGCAATCCTACGACGACCCTGATAACTGCGCGTCCGCAATGGGATTAAGGCGCGCCAAGAAAGGCCGTGGTCTACTGCCAGAGAGAACGGCTTATACCCGAATCATATTGATGGAGTCGTTAATGGTTGCGCTCTCCCTGAACGAGCATCAAGCATCCTTGGCGGTCGGTAGCGCGTTGCATTGCGATGATTCAGGATTGCGAAAGCTCCGATCGAAGCATCCTGATTACGTGGAAAACCTGCATCGGATTGCCGAGAAGCTGCACGAGCAGGGCACGCTCGGGTTGGTGCTTTCGCCGCCACTCTTTGAAATATCCTTCAGCGACCTTGTGAAAAAATGGCGTGAATTGCGTCCTAACGCCTAACTGACCACATCTCTACCCTGCGTCTCACGATCAACCAGTGAGACGCAGCAATGACACCCTCACCGACTGCCAGCACTCCGCTGGATCTCTCCGACATCGTTCCATTCGCTGATCTCATTCGAGAATGCGAAAAGAAAGGCATCGCGACCAAAGGACAGCTCACTTGGTGGGCTCGCTATCGGCATGAAAACGGGCTGACATCATCAGGCGCACTCGTCGAAAAGCGCGCCAACCCGCGCTCCAAGCGTCCCATGCTGTTCGTCGTGCGTCCCCGCTTCATCGACTGGCTGGCCAATGGCCACCAGGCCGCAGCGTGATAGCGGGGAGGCGCGTCATGAAAAACGCACTCCGCACTCGTCCCGCCAATATCATCGAAAACCGGCACAGCAAGCCTATGGTGTCGTCTCTGACGATCGCTGATCTCTTCAGCCGTCGTCATGACAGTGTTCTTCGCGCGATTCGTGCTGTGCTCATTGGTAAGTTGGGTCTCCGCATCTGTGCGGAGACATCTCTCGACGTACAGGGGAAGGAGCGCCCGATCTACTGGCTAGAAGAGCGCGACGCACTAACCGTGATGCCCTTCATTGGCGGCAAGCACGCGATGGATGGCCAGCGCCAGCTCGTAGACGCCTACTTGGCTTATCGAGACTCCTTCGCCAATCCGCCGCGCCAAGACATTCTCCGGGCCAAGCGCGCCAGCAATCGCCCGATGCTGGACGCACTCATTGAGGCACGCGAAGAAATCGGCAAGGCGACGGATGAGCGGCACTACATGTGCGAGGCGAAGCTCTGCAACTGGGTCATCACCGGGCGATTCGAGGCAATCGACGAGGCGACTCTGAGTAATGTGGACGCCGAACTGCTGGAGCAGGTAAGAGACCGCAACCGCGCGCTCATCCTGGCCGGACTCGATTACCAGGAGCGCAAGGCCCGGCTGTCAGCGTTCGCGACAAGGCAACGAACGCGGATGATCCAGGATTCCACAAATGAGAACGCCCGAGGTGCGAACTCGGGCGCGGAGACTACCAAGCGAAGCGGGCGAAGCGACGACACCATGGTGAGAGGGCATCGTCATGGATGAGCATAGCAGACGCGGCATCCGCCCGCACACCACCACGCCGACGACTGAGATACCGGGCACACCCACCCCGATCCCACTGCCCATCGATGGGCTGACCCTGGACCCGGAGATCCAGCAGCGCGCCCAGATGGATGATGGGCTGATCGCGGAGTATGCCGAGACCATCGCCGAGTGGATCGCCTCGGCGCCCATCGTCGTCTACTCAGACGCTCACCTCCACCCTGGCGCCGGCACCAGCACCCGATGGGTTGCCGACGGGTTCCACCGCGTCGCCGCGCTCCAGCGCATCGGCGCCTATGAAGTCCCGGCGATCCGGTATGACGGCACCCGCCGAGACGCACTGCTCCATGCCATCGGTGCCAACCGGGCGCATGGGCTCAGGCGCACCCGCGCCGATGTCAGACGCGCGATCGAGACGCTACTCCGCGATCCTGAGTGGGCTCAGTGGTCGGATCGGCGGATCGCGGAGCAGGCCGGCGCGTCGGATAAGACCGTCGCCGCCGTCCGTCGCGACCTGCCCAGGTGCGGAAATTCCGCACCTGGAGGCGAGCCCGAGCAGCGCATTGGCGCCGATGGCAAGACCTATCCGGCCCCGCCGCGCCAGCCAGCACCCGCGCACCAGCGGCAAGACGCGCCCGCCCCAGAGCCCCAGGTCCAGCGGACGGAGCCCGAGCACTCCGCAGACCCGACCCAGGAGCGCGCCCGCTCGACCTCGGCGCCCGCGCCCAAAGAGCCAACGGCCAAGGATGCCATGCACGCCGCGCATGCCGTGACGGGCGCTCTGACCGCGCTCTATCGCGTCGATAGCGCGCTCCTAGCCTCTGATGCCGAGACGCTCATCCGCGAGCTGCACAAGGCTATCGAGCGGCTGACAGCGCGCGTCGAGACCACGGAGGGCGCGACCAATGGCTAAGCCCCGCAACTTCTTCTACTTTCGGGTAATCCCCGGCGATATGGAGCTGCGCACCAAGGGTGTCTCGCGCGATGCCGAACTGATCCTGCATCGGCTCATGCGCGTCTACTTCACGCGCGATCGGGAGATTCCGGCGACCCCGGCAAAGATCGCCAACCTCGTAGGTTTCACCGAGGGCGAGGTCCATGATGCATGGGAGGATCTGGCCGAGCTGATCGACATCGGCGGCTCAGAGGTCCGTATCCCGTGGTTTGACGCAGAGGTTGAGGAGGCGCAACGCAGATCCCAGCAGGGCCAGCACGCCGCTAAGCGACGGTGGGAGGGGCGCCCATGAGATCCGCCACACCATGCCGCCGCAATGCTCCCGGCAATGCTCCCGGCAATGCCCGAGCATACGTCGAGCAATGCTCCTCTACTCTACCTGTATTGTGCATATGGGACGCAGATTCCCCCCCAGGAGCCCCGGACGCCGAGTGGTCAAAAACTGACCAGCAGGGAACCGCAGAGGAGGTGCAGCCATGAGCCCGGCAGACACCCGCACCTATCTCGGCTGGCTCGTCCGTGACGCTGGTCTCGTCGAGGTAATCCGTATCGGCGACCGTGGTCCTGACCGGATCGAGTGGCATACGGACGTGGATCAGATGCTCGCTCGGGCTCAGGAGTGGGCCGGGACCGGCAACCTGTTCACGACCTTGCACCGGATCGACCCTGGCGCGCTGGCTGAATATCGCGAGGAGCAGAGACAGGTAGATCCCCGCCGCACTCCGCGCACTCCCGACGTAGCGATCCGCCGCTACACCCGGTTGTTTTTCGACTTCGATCCGGCGCGACCGAAAGGGACCAGCAGCACGGACGCAGAGCTGTCAGACGCAGAGACCCGCGCCCGAGGGCTCCGTGCTCGGCTACGGGCGCTCGACTGGCCCGAGCCGCTGATAGCCATGAGCGGGAATGGCTGGCATCTGCAATATCGGACGGCGCTCCCCAACACCGACGAGACCCGCGAGATCCTGCGGACGATCTACCGGGGGCTCGACTCCGAGCTGACCGACGACGTGGTGACATTCGATGTCACGGTTCGGAATCCGGCCCGACTCTGCGCCATATACGGCAGCACGAAGCGCAAGGGGGCAGACACCCCTGAGCGCCCTCACCGGCAGTCTCGATGCTGGATACCGTCAGACTGGCGTCAGGTCATGCCCCGGCAGGTCGAGGCGCTGGCGAATCACTACGCTCGCCTATCGAGCACGACTCGCATGGATGCCCCCCAAGCCCCACAGGAGCCCCGTACAGCCGTCCGCGTCTCCGGGAGGGGCAACTACGCCACACTGGATGTGGTGCGCTGGTTCCAGGCCCATGACGCCTATGTCGGGCATCTCGCCGACAACAAGCATGGCGTCAGATGTCCGTGGTCCGACGAGCACACGTCGCCATCACCGAGGTCAGGGTCCGACACCATCGTCTATGAGTCAGACGGCGGCTGGCCCGGGTTCTACTGCCATCACAGCCATTGTGCAGGCAGGTCCATCCGCGATGTCATGGCCCGATGGGGCGATGCCGACGCCTATTGTGCTGAGGCATTCCGGGCGCGGAGGGCTGCATAGATGTTCACTCTCTATCCGCATCAAGAGCAGGTCATCGAGGAGCTGCGTGAAGGCATCCGGCAGGGGCACAAGCGCCAAGTCCTCGCCGCCGCTACCGGGTTCGGCAAGACGGTTGTCGCCGCACACCTGGCGCTGTCAGCCGTCCAGAAGGGTAAGCGCGTGCTCTTCATCGTTGATCGAATCGAGCTGGTCAGTCAGGCCGTGAGGACGTTCAGCGCGCTCGGGCTCCAGGTCGGCGTGCTCCAGGGCGAGAACACCAACTACTCCGAGACGGATGACATCATCGTTGCGTCGATCCAGACGATCCGCACCCGCTCGGCGCCCGATTGGGTGCGGCTCATCATCATCGACGAATGCCACATCCTGCATCGGGCACATATCAGGCTGATGGAGCGTTGGACCGCGATCCCATTCATCGGGCTGTCTGCAACGCCGCTCCGCAAGGGATTAGGCCGCTATTTCACCAATCTCGTCCGAGGTCCGTCGATTCGCTGGCTCACCGAGAACGGCTTTCTCGTCCCCGTCCGAGGGTTCGCTCCCGCATCGGATGCCGTCGCTGATGCCATCAAAGGCGTCAAGGTCCGAGGTGGCGATTACGTCGAGGCGGATCTCGGTCAGGCGATCAATCAAAAGGAGTTGGTCGGCGATATTGTTTCGACATGGCAGGAGCGCGGAGAGGACAGGCAGACATTGTGCTTTGCAACATCCATCGCGCATTCAAAAGCCATCCGCGACGACTTTGAGGCCGCTGGTGTGGCTGTCGCGCATATCGACGCCTATTCGAATGCCGACGAGCGCAAGACAATCATTGAGGGATTCAAAACCCGTGATATTCGAATCCTCACGTCCGTTAATGTTCTCGGTATTGGCTTTGATGTGCCTGACGCCGCTTGTCTGATCCTGGCTCGCCCGACAATGAGTGAGGCATTGCATATTCAGCAGATGGGTAGGGGCATCAGAACTGCCGAGGGTAAGACCGACTGCATCATCCTGGATCACTCGGGCAACACCCATGAGCACGGCCTTCCAATCCATTTCGAGGTGCCAGACCTAGACACCAGCGAGAAAGGCTCGGGCGAGGTCCGCAAAAAGCGGGACGAGAAAGACAAGCTCGTCACCTGCACCCATTGCGGCGCGCTGATGGAGAGAGATCAACTGACGTGCATGGAATGCGGATTGGATCGACCACAGCGAAAGAGCAAGGTCTCATATCGGGACGGGGATCTCGTCGAGTTTGGTGCGACAGGCGACGAAGCGGAAGCGGCCGAAGCGGAAAGGATGAGTTTCTATCTGGCCTGCAAGGGCTATCAGGTCGCGAAGGGCAAGAATCCCAATGCTGCGTTTTTCCTGACTCGCGAGAAATTCAAGGGCTTCAAGGCGCCGAGGCATTGGCAATATCTTGATCCAATCGACCCATCGGACGCTGTTTGTCGCTGGATCAAGAGCCGAAATATCCGATGGGCAAAAAGTCAGGAGAGGAAAAGATGATTGACCCGCACCAACGCGCCCAGCTACTCGACGACGGCCGAGGCGCGCTCGCTATCGCCCTGGAGCGGCGGGCGCGGATTCAATCGGCACTGGATCGCTCCAGGGCCAATGGATTCGATACGGCTCGACTGCGTGTGGACCTGGCGCGCGTCGAGGGCGAGATTCAACGACTACAATTCCGAGAATGAGCCAGCCAACACAACATCTAGTGCCTGAAAGCCGAAGGCACCGCAACATATAGCAAACCGAGGTATAACCAATGCTCCATGAGCCCTGGCCGATTTACGCCGAAACCCAATTAGCGGCTTCCGGATTTGTCGTGATGGATGGCGAGATTGCCGTCAAGCTGCGCCCAACGCTATTCACTGGAGGGACTGGTGATTCAGCCCTTTTCGATACCCGCATTGAGCGGGCCAAAGCAGACGGCATGCTCTATTCGGCTGTCCTGAAAACCTGCAAGCCTGATGAAGCGGGCAAGCCCGAGCGAGACAACATGGGCCTGACACGCGCCAAGCGGTTGGAGGATCGGCGCTCGGTTCAGGTCATCGCCCTGAGTCCGTCACGCCTGGCGGAGCGTCTGCGCTGGCTGGGGCTGGATGTTGAGGCGGTTGTGCCCTGGCAGGAGCCGGTACCGGAGCCGGAGCCAACGCCCGAGGAGATTGCGGCACGGGAGGCCGTGCGGCGCGAGGTGCAAGCCAAGCTCGGGATCTACCCAGGACACCAACCCGCGCCTGTTGCTGCGTGATCGGCTGGCGCCCTTGATCGGATCAAGGAGTAACAGACATGGCCTTCGAGAAGGGTAAGAGCGGCAACCCCAAAGGCCGCCCGCGCGGGATCGTCAATCAGGCCAAGCTGAGAAAGGCGATCGAGAAGGATTTGCCCGAGATCATCGAGGCCATGACGACGGCAGCCAAGGCCGGAGATACCGCCGCCGCGCGACTGCTGGTGGATAAGGTGCTGCCGTCGCTCAAGCCCCAGGACACGCCCGTCAAGCTGCCCTTGGGCGATGACCTAGCCGAGAGTGGCCGCGCGGTCCTGGCGGCTGTGGGAGCCTCTGAGGTGACACCGGAGCAGGGCGCGAGGATATTGCAGGGATTGGGCGCTCTATCGCGCGTGATCGAGACCGACGAATTGTTGAGACGAATCGAAGCATTGGAGAAACGCTATGGCGAATCAGATTGAAACCAGGATTGAGAAGCTAGAAAACAGCATAGGAGCGGGAGCATCGCGCGTGGTGCTGCTGTTCGATGGCGAGGACCGCCAGATCCCGGAGGGCGCGACCGTCGTCCGCGTGCGCTTTGTCGAGCCGGGAGACGGCGAGCGCGCGCGTGGAGCGGATGCGCGGCATTGAGCGCCATCAGGACTCGGCTCGCGCGGCTCGAAGCGCAAGGCACGGGCGAGGAGACCGTGCTCGTCATCATTGGCGAGCCAGATGCACGGCAGCGCGCCATTCTCGACGCTGGTACGGCTCGAATGGTGATCCAGATACCGGACAACGGGAGGGGTCGCGATGACCAGGCTCCAGAGCAGGGTTGATGCCTTGGAGCGACAGGCCGGACTTTCCGAGGTGCCGTGCTGGGTCCGCGAGCTCCCCGAGGACGACCGGGTTTTCTACCTGGCGATCAAGAAGCGAGAGGCGGGGCACCCCAAGGGCTTTGAGGGGCTTGTCCGGACCCTGGATGAACCCGAGTTGGAGCGACTGATTGCAATCCTCCTAGGCCACATCGACAAGGCCGAGATCCCCGAGGAGCTGCGGGCCGAGGTCGAGGAGCTGCGGGAGCGGGCCGGGCGTTGAGGGCTACTGCGCGATGGTGGCGACGGTGGAGCCGGCTCGCAAGCCGGGAGCGCCGGAGGGGACGGTGAACAATCCGGATGGACTCGGCGGGAAGTCGGGGAAGAAGGCGGATATTGATAATGTCGCCAATGGCGACGTTAGCAAAGACACCCGCAAGCGCAGCAACCACGCGCCCGAGCGCGTCATCGCCCGCCTCAAGCGCGACAAGGCCGACGCGGACCTGCCGGAGGACGTGCGGCAGCAAGCATCTGTGATGCTCGCAGGGATCAGCAGTGGCGAGATCAAGCCTTACAAGGCCGCTAAGGCGATGGGTTACGTCAAGGCACCGGACCCGGCCGCCATCGTCCACAAGCAGCGCGAGAAGGCCAGCTTCCTCCTCGCCGCCACCCATCAGCGGGTCCACGGTCTATCTATCCGCCTGCATTCCGTTATACTGACGGTATCGAATAACCGTTAGGATAACGATATGGCCAAGGTGAAGCAGTGGACCGAAGACGATGCCCGGTATGCACGCGACTGGCTCCAGCGCACCGACATCAAGGTGAATCAGCCGATCCAGGCCGATGATCCCAATGCCCTCGCGCAGCAGCTCAAGGACACGCTCACCGTCACCGACTGGAACCGGATGCTCGGCGCCATCCGCCAGCGCAAGCACCAGGCCGCAAGCGATTCCGTCAGGATAACGAAAAGCGAGCTGAAACGACTGCGCTCAGAGTCACAGTCAAACCGTCAGCATAACGGCAAGACCGACGAGCTAGATCGACTGCGCGCCGAGTGCCTGAGCCAAGCTGGCACCATCTCCCGACTGAGCAGGGATCGCGACATCCTCACCGGACAACTGAGAAAACTGGACGGCGCTGCGGCGACCATCGAGCGCCTGCGGACGGATCTCGCCGCGCGGGATGCCGAGGTCCAGCGGCTCAAGGCCGAGGTCGCGCGAGCACAGGAGAAGGTGGCCGCGGCCGCCGCGCGCGAGTCTGGCTATCGCGAGCAGATCAGTCGGCTGGAGTCGCGCCCTGGCCAGGATGAGCGCTCAGTAAAACGTCAGGCTGACGGAATCATGCCGAACCGTCAGGCTGACGAAACCTCGCCGCGCGCCGACCGGGACCGCCGCATCCTGGAGCTGCCCGAACTCTCCGAGATCAAGGTCGCCGAGATCCTGAAGGCCGAGGGCATCAAGTGCTCGGCGAGGACCGTTGGCAATGTACGCCGTCGCCACAGTATTGCCTGAGCCGACGAGCCCAGCGGTAAGGGTATTGAGGTTTCTCATGCTCGCCTTGGTGGCTCGGTTCTGAGCCAACGAGACCCGCCCGCGTGGCGGTTTTTTTGTGGGCTGGAGTCTGAGCCAAATCTGAGCCAACATAGCCCCAACACAAGGCACAATTTCACACGTCACGGCAATGATGCGACTCGGGTAAGCGATTGATTCAGAAAACATCCGATGAGTGGAGAAAAGTGAGGCGAATCAAGGGTGTGTGACTTGAAAACCGTTGACTCGAAAGGGTCCGGGGGTTCGAATCCCTCCCTCTCCGCCAGATTTCTAGCTGCCCCGCCCGCCAGTCCTTCCCCTACATGCTTGATGCGCGCGGACCTTCCCGGCTCTGTGGCTGGACCCTCGGCAGCTCGCTGATTCTCATCGTTTTGCTTCACGCGCTTGATATCCCGGCATTTCGATCCTGACTGCCAGTGTTGTCCGCGTCTGGCCGCGCATCTCGGCGAGGTGCGTCGGAGGAATCCGGACTATCACGCCGCGCCCGTCGCTCCTTTCGGTGATCTAGCGGCGCGTCTGCTCGTGGTGGGCTTGGCGCCAGGCATGCACGGGGCGAACGCGACCGGGCGGCCGTTCACAGGCGATCACGCCGGCATCCTGCTCTACGAGACGCTGCACCGATTCGGCTTCGCGAGCAGCAAGATCTCGAGGGGCGTCGACGATGGTCTGAAGCTAGCCGACTGCCGCATCACCAATGCGGTGAAGTGCTTGCCGCCCGAGAACAAGCCGCTGACGCAAGAGGTTCGCGCCTGCAATGCCTTCCTTGCGGCAGAGCTCGCAGACTTGCCGCAGCGGGCTGTCATCTTCGCCCTGGGCCGCGTCGCCCACAACGCCGTGCTGCGGGCGCTTGGCCTGCGGCAAGCAGCCTGGCCCTTCGCACATGGTGCTGAGCATCGCTTGCCGGATGGCCGCGTGCTGATCGATTCCTACCACTGCAGTCGCTACAACACCCAGACGGGGCGGCTGACCGAGGCGATGTTTTGCGCCGTCTTCGCCCGCGCGCGCCACATCCTGGACGCTTCGCTGGGGATCGAAGGCACTGCCGTATGACGGCGCAGGATCCGCGTCACCTGCTCCAGGGCTTGCCGCAGGCGCCGGGTGTCTATCGCATGGTCGACGTCGGTGGGGCGGTGCTCTACGTCGGCAAGGCGAAGAACCTCAAACGGCGCGTCGGCAGCTACTTCAGCCGCTCGCTGAACGGGCGTCTTCAGCTCATGGTGAGCCAGATCGCCGACATCGAGGTGACAGTGACGCGCACCGAGGGTGAGGCGCTGCTGCTCGAGAGCAACCTCATCAAGGCGCTGCGTCCGCGCTTCAATGTGCTGCTGCGCGATGACAAGAGCTATCCCTACATCTATCTGACGACCCAGGACGACTTCCCGCGGCTCGCCTTCTACCGCGGCTCGCGCAAGGGGCCAGGGCGCTTTTTCGGTCCCTATCCCAGCGCCTGGGCGGTCCGCGAGACGCTGCAGCTGCTGCAGAAGCTCTTTCCGGTGCGCCAATGCGAGGACGGCTTCTTTCGCAACCGCTCGCGGCCCTGTCTGCAGTACCAGATCAAGCGCTGCAGTGGGCCCTGCGTCGGCCTGATCAGTCCCGAGCATTATGCCGAGGACGTCGCGCATACCATCAAGTTTCTCGATGGCCGGACCGACGAGGTGGTCGACGAGCTGGTGGAGGCGATGGAGCGGGCGTCGGGCGCCCTGGCGTTCGAGCGCGCGGCGGCGCTGCGCGACCAGATCTCGACGCTGCGGCGTATTCAGCAGCGCCAATACGTGAGCGGCGAGGGTGGCGACCTCGACATCATCGCCTGCGCCCAAGACGGCGGCATGCATTGCGTGCAGGTCTTCTTCATTCGTGGCGGCCGCAACCTCGGCAACAAGGCCTTCTTCCCCCAAGCGCCCGAGGATACAGAGGCGTCCGCGCTCATGGCGGGCTTTCTCGCGCAGTTCTACACCGACAAGCTCATTCCGCCCGAGCTGATCGTCAGCGTGGCGCCCGATGACGTCGAGCTACTCGAGGAGGCCTTCTCAGAGCAGGCTGGGCGGCGCGTGCAGGTTCGCTGCAGCGTGCGGACCGAGCGTGCGCGCTGGCTCGAGATGGCGCGCGGCAACGCCCAGATCGCGCTCAAGTCCCGGCTCGGCAGCCAGGCGGGCTATGCACGCCGTCTCGAGGCCCTGCGCGACGCCCTGGACCTCGCCGAGCTGCCGTCGCGGATGGAGTGCTTCGACATCAGCCATACGCGGGGCGAGCGCACCGTGGCCTCCTGTGTGGTGTTCGACGCGGAGGGGCCGCGCAAGTCCGACTATCGGCACTTCAACATCGAGGGTATCACGCCGGGCGATGACTATGCCGCCATGCATCAGGCGCTGACCCGCCGCTATACGCGCATCAAACAGGGTGAGCACCCGGTACCTGACATCCTCTTCATCGACGGCGGGCGCGGCCAGATCGGCGCCGTTGCCTCGGCGCTTCAGGAGCTGGGTGTGACCGGGATGCTCATCGTCGGCGTTTCGAAGGGTCCGGACCGGCGCCCGGGGACCGAGCAGCTTTGGTTGTTGGGCCGGGAGGCGGCCGTTATACTGCCGAGCGATTCGCCGGCCATGCACCTGATCGAGCAGATTCGCGACGAGGCCCATCGTTTCGCGATCACTGGCCATCGTCAGCGTCGCGCCAAGGCCCGAACGACGTCCGTGCTGGAAGAGATCAGCGGGGTAGGACCAAAACGCCGTCAGCGCCTCCTGAAGCAGTTCGGCGGGCTGCGCGGCCTGGCCCGCGCTGGGGTCGAAGACATTGCCGGTGTGGATGGCATCAGCCGGCAATTGGCCCAGCAAATCTACGATGCCTTTCATCAAGACGTCTCAGGATCCTGAAGCGATGTGGAACCTGCCGAATAGCCTCACGATGCTGCGCATCGTGCTGATCCCCGTCTTCGTCGCTGTCTTCTATGTCGAGGAGCCTTGGGCGCCCTATGCGGCGGCGTCCGTGTTCGGGGCCGCGGCCCTGACCGATTGGCTGGACGGCTATCTCGCGCGGCGCTGGGAGCAGACATCGCCGCTCGGCGCCTTTCTCGATCCGGTTGCCGACAAGCTCATGGTCGCCGTGTCGCTGGTCGTGCTGTTGCAGGTGGATCCGCGCGTGCTGATCGCGCTCCCCGTAATGGTCATCATCGGGCGGGAGATCACTGTTTCGGCGCTGCGCGAATGGATGGCCGAGGTCGGTGCGCGGGCGGCCGTGGCGGTGTCCAAGCTGGGGAAGATCAAGACCACGGCGCAGATGATCTCTATCGTACTCCTCATCCTCAGGGACTCTGTTTTCGGCCCCTGGGTGTACGATCTCGGTGTCGCTTTGCTGTACGTCGCCGCCACGCTGACGCTCTGGTCGATGGTGGTTTACTTGACCGCGGCATGGCCGAGTCTCTCCGGGAAGGTGCGCCCAGAGGCGGCAAGGCCGGACTGAGACAGCATCAGTCTCTCGAAGAAAGTTGACAGACTGAAAAAACCGCCTATAATGAACGACTCCTAAGCGGGAATAGCTCAGTTGGTAGAGCACAACCTTGCCAAGGTTGGGGTCGCGAGTTCGAGTCTCGTTTCCCGCTCCAAAATTCAAGACGGCGACCACTTGTGGTCGCCGTTTTTCGTTTGGGGGGGCTGAGCGTCGATGACAGGCCTGCTGGCCGTTTAGCTGGCTGGCTGAGGATGGGGTCTTGGGGGCCGCTGGCCCATGGCTTGAAGCGCGGCAGCGCGACCATGGGCAGGTTCGCTTCGACCGCTGCCGGCCAGGGAAGCGCAAAGCGCGAGGCCGGTAGTCCCGGGTAGGCGTGTGCGCGTGCGTATTGCCGTAATGACGAAGGACGTGAGTCCTTCGTCGTGAAGGCAATATGCAAAGCGCAGTCACACACGCCGTAGAGTCATTCGTCGTAGGGTCGTGCGCAGCCCGAGTGCGCCAACGGCGCTACTCGAGGCGGAGCAGCGACCCGGAGCGGGACGGCCCGGGCTGAGAAGGTTGTCGCCCTGCGCGAGTCCCGTCGGCGAGGGATCGACCCGACGGGTATCACGAGCGCAGACGCGACACTCCGGGGCAAGGGAATTCGCTTCCGCTCGAATTGACCAACTGCCATACTGGGGTCAGCGCTGCCTGCGCTTGATTTTCCCGATTCCGGTCAGATGACATTTCCCATGACAGTTTCTTCCTCTCTCGCGAGCTCGCCCCAGGAGCCGTCCGCGCTCAGCGGCATCCGTGACCAGTTCCCCATTTTGCAGACCCGTGCTCATGGTCGCCCTCTCGTCTATCTCGACAGCGCCGCGAGCACGCAGCAGCCGCAGACGGTGATCCAGGCGGTGAGTGATTATCACCGACTGCATCACGCCAATATCCATCGCGGCGTCTATCAGCTCTCGCAGACGGCGACGCAGCTCTACGAAGAGGCGCGGGCCCGTGTCGCGCGGCTCCTGAACGCTGCCGAGCCGGCGGAGTGCGTCTTCACGCGCGGTACGACCGAGTCGATCAATCTCGTAGCCGCAAGCTGGGGACGTCAGAATCTCAGGCCTGGGGACGAGATCATTCTGTCGGTCTTGGAGCATCACTCGAACATCGTGCCTTGGCAGTTGGTCGCCGAGGCGACGGGCGCGCTCATCAGGGTCGTTCCCATGAACGATGCGGGCGAGCTGGACTTGGATGCCTATAGGGCGCTGCTTTCGCCGAAGACGCGGATGGTCGCGGTGAATCAGGTCTCCAACGCCTTGGGCACCATCAACCCGGTGCGCGAGATGATCGCGGCGGCCCATGCGGTCGGCGCCTTGGCGCTGGTCGACGGTGCCCAATGGGTTGCCCATGGCCGGACCGATGTCCAGGCCCTGGATGCCGACTTCTATGCGTTCTCCGGCCACAAGCTCTATGGCCCGACGGGGATCGGGGTCCTCTACGGCAAGCGCCATCTGCTTGAGGGCATGCCGCCCTATCAGGGCGGCGGGGACATGATCGAGCATGTGACCTTCGCCAAGACGACCTATGCGCCCTTGCCGAGCAAGCTGGAGGCGGGCACGCCGAACATCTCGGGTGTGGTGGGGCTTGGAGCGGCCATCGGCTGGATCGAGTCGGTCGGGCTCGATCTGGTGGGCGCGCATGAGCAAGCGCTGCTGAGCTATGCGACGGAGCGCCTGGAGCAGGTCCCCGGACTGGAGATCAAGGGGATGGCGCGGGAGAAGAGCAGCGTGATCTCTTGGGTGATGGTCGACCCACCGATCGCGACCCTCGATGTCGGCACGCAGCTGGATCTGCAGGGCATCTGCATCCGCACCGGGCACCACTGTTGCGAGCCCCTCATGGACCGCATGGGCGTCAGCTCGACGGCTCGGGCCTCGATCGGGATCTACAGCTCGCGCGAGGACGTCGACCATCTCGTCGACGCCTTGCTCGAGATCGCCGAGGCTGCGCGCAAGCGTGCTCGCTCCTCGGTTGCGAGGATCGGGCCTGCGGATGGTGCGTCAGTCTCCGCGCAAGCGGCTGCCGAGACGCTGTTCTATCCGCCCGCAGCGGCGGACTCTCCCGAGGCCGCCGCCGAGGAGATTGCCGATCTGCTGGAATTCCTGCCGGACTGGCCGATGCGGCATCAGCACATCATCGATCTCGGTGACAAGCTGCCGCCGATGCCGGAGGCCCTCAAGACCGCTGCGCATTCGGTCAGTGGCTGCCAGAGCATGGTGTACATCGCCGCGCGGCTCAAGCCGGGAACCGAGGACGTGATCGAGTTTCTCGCGGACAGCGACGCCAATATCGTTCGCGGACTCATCGGCTTGCTGCAGCAGCTGTTCTCCGGGCAGCGTGCGGCGGCGATCCTCAAGTTCGATGCGGAGGCCTTCTTTGGGCGGATCGGCCTGGATCAGCACCTCAGCATGACGCGACGGAACGGGCTGTCCGCGATGATCCAGAGGCTTCGGCAGCTCGCGCGACAGTATGCGGATTGAGTCGGGCGTGGCGGCTTCCTCGAGCAGCCTATGGTCGGTACATGCAGGGGCGTCTGCGCGCGGATCCTTCGCAATCGATCTTGCCGAGCCTGCCTGCGAGGCTGAGGTCGGCCACGAAAAAGCCGGCGAACCGCCGGCTTTTTTGCTGGGCGCTCGCGCCGCGCTCAATAGCCGCCCTTGCGCATGACCGCAGGCAAGCCGGCAAGCTTGGTGCCTTGCTTGGTCGGGGCCAAGGGGAAGAGCTGATAGAGGTCCTTGCTGCTTGGCTTGCTGCCCCAGCGTTTCCCCATGTCCTTGAGGACGATGCGCTCCATCGGCTGGTTCTGGCCGTTGTTGATGTATTCGCCGCGGAGATAGTTGATCACGTCCCAGTGTTTCTCCGTTAGCTCGATGCCCTCGATCTCGGCGAGCTTGCGAGCGACGTCTTCGTCCCAGTCCATGTGATTTTCCAGGTACCCGGCTTCGGTTGTCGCGATGGTCTTGCCATTTACCTCGATGGCCATTGTCGTGCTCCTCGATTCATCATGAAGTCATCGTGACCAGTGGTCTGGTCGCGTTCATCGGTTGGGTCAAACCTCAGAATTTTATGATCTTATGATGGATCCGTCACCCAGTTATGGTAACGATGGCCAGCCTGGCTGGCTAGGCTGACTTCTGGACCGGGTCGATGCCCTTGTGCGGGATGAAGATGCCGCATCCCATCAGTCGGTGCGGACCTAGCCCAAGCTGCTGCAGCCGGATGGATTCTTCCTTGGTCAGGCCTGAGAGCATGAGGCTGCGGGTGTGGATGGGGCCGTCAGGACCCTGGAGGGTGAGGCTCTTGCCGCAGAGCGCCTTACGAATCTTGATATCCATTTCCGCGAGGGCGCGCGCCGCGGTCTCCAGGAATTCGGGCTCGGGAAGCTCGCTTGCCGGCTCGGTGTCGACGGCGACGTAACGGGCGAAGATGGTGGTTTCGGTGCTCAAGGGTCGCGTCTTGCCGGCGCCTAAGGTCAGGGCGTTGCCGGCGATTTCGATCCTGGCTCCCGGCAGCGATGCGAGCAGCGCGTCGGCGCGCGCCCTGGGCACGCGGATGGTGAGCTTGGTTCGACGGGAGACCATGATCAAGGAGTCTGTGCCATGCTCGGGGCGCTCCCAGCCATTTTGGGAGCCGGCGACGTGGATGCTGTGGATGCCGGCCAGCGGCTCATCGGCGATCCAGGGTACGGCCGTTTTGATGGCGTCGGAGAGCGAGCAGGCGTGATCGACAGGGAGGCGCTTGCAGTCGATCGCAAACAGGATGTCGATCACATCTTCCTGACGCGATGCTTCTTCTGTTGTTTCGTCTTCGTTCCAGAACATGCTGAGCCTACGTCATGACTATCGTCCACTCAGGAGAAGGGAAGCTGCTCCTGAAGGGCCTCGCGGTCGAACCACCAGGTGTCCTGGACCAGCACGTCAACCACATTGCGAAGGCGCACGAGGAACTTCTCCGGCTCCTTGAGCTCCAGGCGCTCCATCCAGGCGTCGAGATCCTCGGCCGAATCGATGCTGCTGTGGCGCCGCGCCACCGTGCCGAGGAGCTGGGTGGCGAAGAACATGAGGTCTTCGCGCTGACGGCCCTGGGCGCGAACGTCAGCTAGGAAGAGGGCCGTGGTTGCGGCGACAGCGGCGCCGTCGGAGTCGTCCGGCGTGTCCTCGATGACGTGGTTGAGCAGCTCGACGGTCAGCTCGGGGTCGATCGGGCAGGTGACTGCCAGCCAAATCCCTTGGCCCAGTGCGGCGAGCGATTCGGTTTGACCTGTTTGGTAGAGGACATCGCAGGCATCTGCCGCCAGCTCGAACTGGCTCCACTCGATGAAGTGATCGAACGCCGATCTTGCGAGCGGCCAGGCCTCCGAGCCACGGTCGAGATTGACGAGCGTTCGAGCGATCTGGAGCTGGAGATCGGCGAGGCGGTGCGCGGAGCCGCCCTGACGTCTAAGCTCGTCGAGGTGCTCGTTCAAGATCTGCAGATGCGATTCCAGTGCCGCCGACTCGATGCCATAGCCGAGTACGGAATCCGCGGCGGTGTCCGGTAGCCGTGCGGTGAGTAGGTCGAATTGCTTCATAAGCGACTGCCTTCAGACTTCATCTTAGCGAAGGAGACCGCTAAAGACGGCCTCGAGTCGGTCCTCCCAATCCTCGGGCGTATCCGGGTAGGGCGGTTTGACGTCCATGCGGAAGAAACGCTCTCCAGATCGGGCGACGTCCTGTATGAGTGGGGTCAGCTCCTCGAAGGACTCGATGTCTTGATTCGCTACAAGGATTTCACTGAGCTTAAGCATGGGTTGTCCTAACCGCTCCTCGGTCTGTCGTTGAATTGGCGCGCCGAATCGGGCGATCGCCTGGGCGCTTCGGGATGCTGCCTCAGCCTGTCAGCGGATACGCTCTCGGTAGCGCACGCGATACAGGAGACGCTGCGACGCGACGGTGTCGCCATCTGAAAATCCCGTTCGACTGTGCAGCACATTGTTGGTGATGAATCCTTCCCCGGCCGCCAGTCTGTGGGTCAAGGTGAAGGCGTCGCCCACCGAAAACAACTGAGTCAGGGCGTCTCGGGCGGCAGTGGTCTCGGCCGAGCTGCGCCAGATCACGTTCCTGGCGCGCGCCGAGTACCTCATGTGTAAGTATCCGTCACGAATCGAAAAAACCGGTCCGACGCTGTCCGGACGGATGAGTCGGCCATGCTGCCAATTGGGCGGAATGCGGAGCGCCTCCGGGTGTGCGAGGGCTGCAATGTGGCTGTCCGTGGCATCACGTAGCCGGATGTAGGCGACTTCCGGGTCCAGCAGGCTGTTCACGCCGCCCTCGCGTGCCGGCCTCGCGCAGAACAGCGTCCATGCCAAGACCTGGTCCTCGGGGGCGTTGTAATAGCCGTCGGTGTGCCACCTGAGCGGCTTGTTGGTGTAGGGGATGAAATCCGCGCGGTTTGCTGGCGCGGGCTCTCGGCCTCGCGGCAATTGGGGCGCCGCTGCGATCCGGCTGACCGCGCGGTCGTCGGCGAAGAGGTTGTCGTCGGTGCGCGTCAGGCCGAGTGCTCGGCCGAGCGCGAGTATCGCCTCCGGGGTGACGTCTTCCGGGCGCACGCGCACCAGCGCCACATTGTAGGCGGCGACGCGCTCGCGCAAGGCAGCGCGCTCGGCTTGGCTGGGCTCCGAAAGGCGGCGGATCTCGACCGCGAGCTGCTCGCTCAGAGGCGGATCCTGATCGAGCTTACGGGCGCGCCAGCTTCGGTAGGCGCGGTCGTCACTGAGGTCGAAGGCGTTCGGCACGGGCTGTTTTTGAATATTAGAAGCTAGTAATATTACTAATCGTTGACCCTGTGGGCGGTCGGCTTGTAGCATCCTGCCCACTTTGACGCAAGCTGGTGGGGCCGCGCCCTGGCGAGGACAAGGGCAGCGCTGGGGTGGGCTTGAGGCTATATCCCGAAAGAGATAGAGGCGGGGGAGGCCAGCCCTCCCAATCGTGGAATGGGCGGGCTTGCAGCACATAGGTAAATTAGAAAACGCCGATGGGGTTGCCGGCACAACAGACGACGCGCGTAGTCGGTACCACCACCTCCAACTCAGATGTGACGTGATGCATGACGGGTCGCGTCGGCCTTTGCGCCGGGCGCACGCCGTGCACGCAAGAAAAACCACTCCGCTTCCTGGTTAATCGATTAGGAGAGACCGCGCAATGGCTATCGATAAGCACACGACCCCGATGCTCGACCAGCTCGAGACCGGCCCTTGGCCGAGCTTCATTTCCGGTATCAAGCGCCTGCGCGACGAGCATCCGGAGCCGCGCATCAACGAGATGACCAATGACTTGCTCGGTCAGCTCGAGCACTCCTATGAAACCCGCAAGGGCTACTGGAAGGGCGGCACCGTGTCGGTCTTCGGATACGGCGGCGGCATCATCCCGCGCTTCTCGGAGGTGGGTAAGGTCTTCCCCAAGTCGAAAGAGTTCCACACCCTGCGCGTCCAACCGCCGGCCGGTAACCACTACACGACCGGAATGCTGCGCCAGCTGGCGGACAGCTGGGAAAAGTACGGCTCTGGCCTGGTCACCTTCCACGGCCAGACCGGCAACATCATGTTCATCGGCACGGACACGACGAACACCCAGCACTTCTTCGACGAGATCAACGAGTACGGCTGGGACCTCGGCGGCGCAGGTCCTTGCGTGCGCACGGCCATGTCCTGCGTCGGTGCCGCGCGCTGCGAGATGTCTTGCACCAACGAGTTCAAGGCGCACCGGATGCTGGTGAACAACTTCACCGATGATGTGCACCGCCCGGCGCTGCCCTACAAGTTCAAGTTCAAGGTCTCCGGCTGCCCGAACGACTGCCAGAACGCCATCGAGCGCTCCGACTTCGCGGTGCTCGGCACCTGGCGCGACGACATGAAGGTCGACCAGGCCGAGGTCAAGAGCTACATCGCCGACAAGGGGCGTCAGTACTACATCGACAACGTCATCACGCGCTGCCCGACCCAGGCCCTGTCGCTGAACGACGACGATACCCTGAGCGTCAACAACCGCGACTGCGTGCGCTGCATGCACTGCCTGAACGTCATGCCGAAGGCGCTGCATCCCGGCGACGACAAGGGCGTGACCATCCTCATCGGCGGCAAGCGCACCCTGAAGATCGGCGACCTGATGGGTACCGTGGTGGTCCCCTTCAAGAAGCTGGAGACCGAGGAAGACTACGAATCCATGGTCGAGCTGGCCGAGACCATCATCGACTTCTGGGCCGAGAACGGCCTCGAGCACGAGCGCTGCGGTGAGATGATCGAGCGTATCGGCCTGGCCAACTTCCTCGAGGCGATCGGTGTCGAACCGGATCCAAACATGCTGAGCCACCCGCGCCAGAGCTCCTACATCCGCATGGATGGCTGGGACGAGGCCGCCGAGGAATGGTTCGCGCGTCAGGCCGAGGCCGGCAACTGAGCCGTCCCGAGCTGACGACCACACTCATTACCTGAACTGAATAAGTCGGAGGATTAGGCGATGGCGGAAATGCGCGAGCCAATCGAGTCGGGGTGTCCGGATCCCTGGCAGTACATGCATCCCGTGATGCGTAAGAACTTCGGGATGTGGAAGTATCATGAGCATCCACGCCCGGGCGTGCTGCTGCACGTCGCCTACAGCGGCGACAAGATCTGGACCGTCAAGGCAGGTACCCAGCGTATCCTGGACGTCTTCTCGCTGCGTAAGCTCTGTGACATCGGCGATCAGTTCGCGGACGGCTACATCCACTTCACCCTGCGCTCGAACATCGAGTACATGGTGAGCGAAGAGTCCAAGGTCCAGCCTTTGATCGACTCCTTGGAAGAGGCCGGCTTCGTGGTCGGTGGCACCCAGAACTCGGTGGCGATGATCTCGCACACCCAGGGGTGGCTGCACTGCGATATCCCGGGCACAGATGCGTCTGGCGTCGTGAAGTCCATGATGGACGAGCTCATCGACGAGTTCCGCAACGCGACCATGCCCAACCGGGTGCATATCACCACGTCCTGTTGTCAGATCAACTGCGGCGGGCAGGGCGATATCGCCATCAACATCCAGCACACCAAGCCGCCGAAGATCAATCACGATCTGGTTGCCAACGTCTGCGAGCGTCCCTCGGTCGTGGCGCGCTGCCCGGTGGCCGCCATCCGCCCGGCGATGGTCAACGGCAAGCCGTCTTTGGAAGTCGATGAGCGCAAGTGCATCTGCTGCGGCGCCTGCTTCCCGCCCTGTCCGCCCATGCAGATCAACGACGCGGAGCACTCCAAGCTGGCGATCTGGGTCGGCGGCAATCACTCCAACGCCCGCGGCAAGCCGACCTTCCAGAAGCTGGTCGCGGCCGGTATCCCGAACAACCCGCCGCGCTGGCCGGAAGCGACCGCCATCGTCAAGCGGATCCTCAAGGCCTACAAGGAAGGCGCCAAGGATTGGGAGCGCATCAACGAGTGGATCGAGCGCATCGGCTGGCCTCGCTTCTTCGAGGAGGTCGAGCTGCCCTTCACCAAGTATCACATCGATACCTGGCGCGGCGCCCGCGCGAGCTTCAACAGCTCGTCGTACATCCGCTTCTAAGCGAGGCGGTCAGGGGGAGCGGGGGCGTCCCATCGGATGCCCCCGGCTGGATGGATAATGATTACGAGACGGGTCGCCGCCGGCGCGGACAGCGCGGCCGATGACGGCGATTCCGGAACGAGGTCGACATGAAGTTCGCACTTCAGATCAACGAGGGACCCTATCAGCATCAGGCGTCCGACTCGGCCTATATGTTCGCAAAGGCCGCTCTGGAGAAGGGGCACGAGATCTTCCGTGTCTTCTTCTATCACGATGGTGTCAACAACTCGACGCGACTGACGACGCCGCCCCAGGACGATCGTCACATCGTCAACCGCTGGGCCGAGCTTGCCGAGCAGTACGACCTCGACATGGTCGTCTGTGTCGCCGCCGCCCAGCGGCGAGGGGTCGTCGACGAGGGTGAGGCCACGCGCAACGGCAAAGACGCCACCAACATTCATCCCAAGTTCCGCATCTCGGGGCTCGGGCAGCTGGTCGAGGCGGCGATCCAGTCGGACCGTCTCGTCGTCTTCGGCGACTAAGGGGGCAGCGCCATGTCAGAAACCGTGAAGAAATTCATGTACCTGAACCGCAAGGCCCCGTACGGCACCATCTACGCCTGGGAGTCCCTCGAGGTCGTCCTCATTGGCGCCGCCTTCGATCAGGACGTCTGCGTCATGTTCGTGGACGACGGTGTCTACCAGCTCACCAAGGGGCAGGACACCAAGGGGATCGGGATGAAGAACTTCTCCCCGACCTACCGGACCCTGGGTGACTACGAGGTCAAGCGCATCTTTGTGGATCGCGCCTCGCTGGAGGCCCGCGGTCTGACTCAAGAGGACCTGGTCGAGATTGCCTACGAGGATTTCGAGACCGAGGAAGAGATCGACAACATCGTCGAGATCGTCGATTCGCAGCGCGTCAGCGAGCTGATGGACGAGTCAGACGTGGTCTTCAGCTTCTAAGGAGGGTCCGATGAGCATCCTGCACACCGTCAACAAATCAACCTTCGAGCGGAATTCGCTAGAATCCTGTCTCAAGTTTGCCACCGATGGCGCCGCCGTCCTGCTGTTCGAAGATGGTATCTACGCTGCCCTGTCGGGGACGAGCGTCGAGCCCGTCATGGCGGGAGCGCTCGGCAAGCTGAACGTTTACGTGCTCGGCCCCGACCTCAAGGCGCGGGGATTTTCCGAGGAGCGCGTAATCAAAGGTATCAGCGTCGTGGATTATGCCGGCTTCGTGGATCTCGCCGCGGAGCACGACAAGGTCCAGGCCTGGTTGTAAGTTTTCTTATCGCACCGAGAGGAGCATCGAAATGGCAGACACAATCGAAGTCGATGGCAAGCAGTTCGCCGTGGACGAGGAGGGCTACCTCGCCAACCTCAACGACTGGGTTCCCGGCGTCGCCGACGTCATGGCCAAGCAGGACAACCTGGAGCTCACCGACGAGCACTGGGATATCATCAACTTCCTCCGCGAGTACTACGAGGAGTATCAGATCGCCCCGGCCGTGCGCGTTCTGACCAAGGCAGTTGGTAAGAAGATGGGCAAGGAAAAGGGCAACAGCAAGTACCTTTACAGCTTGTTTCCCTATGGTCCGGCGAAGCAGGCCTGCCGTTTTGCCGGCCTTCCCAAGCCGACCGGCTGCGTCTAACAGCTGACCTTCCGGCGGGCGGCTCGGTCTTCCGGACCCTGCCTGCCCGTCGGGCCACACCAAAGACCCACTGAGGTAGCGGAAACATGGCGTTTCTGACGAACTTCTACGCCTTCCTGTTTTACTTCGCCGCTTTCGTGCTCGTCGCCGGACTGGTCTTCAAGCTTGTGCAGTACAGCGCAACGCCGGCTCCGCTGAAGATCCCGACGACCCCGGCTCCGACGACGCGGACTGGTGTCGTGCTCAGGATGATGCGCGAAGTCGTCCTTTTCGAGAGCCTCTTCCGCGGGAACAAGTGGACCTGGATCTTCGGCTGGATGTTTCATTTTGGCCTCTTCCTGGTCACGCTTCGGCATCTGCGCTACTTCATGGACCCGGTTCCATTCCCGATCCAGCTGGTTCAGCCCTTCGGCATTTACGGCGGACTGGCGATGGTCGTCGGTCTCGCCGGCCTCTGGGTGCGGCGGTTCTCCGTCGACCGGGTCAAATACATTACATCGACGTCGGATCACCTCATCCTGGCGCTGCTGATCCTCATCGGATGCAGCGGGCTGCTGATGAAATTCGTGTTCCACACCGACGTCGTCGAGATCAAGTCGTTCTTCCTCGGTCTCTATACCTTCGATCTCAAGCCGCTACCGGGCGATCCGCTGCTGCTGCTGCATCTCTTCCTGGTCGCCTCTTTGATGATCATTTTCCCCTATAGCAAGCTCTTGCACGCCCCTGGACTCTTTTTCAGTCCGACGCGCAACCAGGTGGACAACCCGCGTGAGCAACGGCACATCGCGCCCTGGGCGAAAAAACTGGAGCAGCAATAGGTCTTTCACTCGACCCTGCTGCGATCCGAGCCGTCTTACGCATCAATGAGGTTGATTCATGGCCAAGGCAACGTTTGAAGTCCCAGAGCTGAGTGAATACACGGAAGTCCCGGCCGTCAAACCTGGGGCCATGGCGCATAGCTCGACCTTCCGTGCGAAGGAAGAGTTCCAGCAAGACTTGGGCTTCCCGGGTGAGTTGGTCGAGGACTGGCAGACCAAGGCCATCGACAAGATGGGCGAGCTGCTGGGCAAGTACCGTTCGCTGCGGGTCTACATGGACGCCTGCGTCAAGTGCGGCTCCTGTACCGACAAGTGTCATTACTTCCTCGGAACCCAAGACCCCAAGAACATGCCGGTCGGCCGTCAGGACCTCATGCGCAAGGTCTATCGGCGCTACTTCACGCTCGCCGGGCGGCTCTTTCCGAAGCTGGTCGGCGCCGAGGACTTCACCAAAGAAGTCCTGGACGACTGGTACTGCTATTACCACCAGTGCTCGCAATGCCGACGCTGCTCCGTCTTCTGTCCCTACGGGATCGACACCGCCGAGATCTCCATGGCCGCACGCGAGATCATGGACAGCATCGGTGTGGGTCAGAAGTACTGCAACGAGATCATCGGCAAGGTCTACAAGATCGGTAATAACCTCGGTCTCCCCGGGCCTGCGCTCATCGACACGATCGAGGGCCTGGAGGAAGACGTCTACGACGAGACCGGCGTCAAGGTCCGCTATCCGATCGATGAGGAAGGCGCCGAGATCCTGCTCGTCACCCCCTCGGCGGACTTCTTCGCGGAGCCGCATGTCGATGGCCTGATCGGCTACGGCAAGGTCTTTCACGAGGCCGGCATTTCCTGGACGATTAGCACTTACGCCTCGGAAGCGGCCAACTTCGGCATGTTCATCGGCTCCTACGAGAACATGCGTCGACTGGCCCAGCGCATCCGCGAGGCTGCCATCAAGCTCAAGGTCAAGCGCATCGTCTTCGGCGAGTGCGGCCACGCTTGGCGGGTTGCCTACAGCTTCCTGAACACCCTGGCCGGCCCCTGGGACTTCCTGGATCCGAAGTATCCGGTGCCGCAGCACATCTGCGAATTCACCCATGGCCTGATCCAGGAAGGCAAGCTCAAGTTCGACAAGAGCGAGAACGACGACAAGGTTCTGACCTATCACGATTCCTGCAACGTCGCGCGTGCTTCCCGCATGGGCGATACGCCCGGCGGTCAGTTCGAGATCCCGCGGGCGATCATCAAGGCGACCTGCAACCACTTCTACGATATGGACGAGGACACGATCCGCGATCGCACCTTCTGCTGCGGCGGTGGTGGCGGGTTGCTGACGGACGACCTCATGGAGGTCCGCGTCAAGGGCGCCAAGCCCAGGATCGACGCCCTCAACAATGTGATGCAGGAGAAGGGCGTGACGCACATGGCCGCGATCTGCGCCATCTGCAAGACCCAGTTCAGCAAGGTCCTCCCGTACTACGGCATGGAGATGGATCAGGTCTTGAGTCTGCATCAGCTGGTCTCCAATGCCATCGTGCTGACACCTGGCGAGGACGACGACGAGCCGGATGGAGACGAGGATCTCGATAACGACAACGAGACGGACGAGGCGGCCTGAGCGGGGCCATCGGGCGGGCGGCGTCAGGATCAGCCGGCTCGCATCCTGATATGAGCGCCCTGGCGTATGCGTCAGGGCTCAACTGGTACGGAGAGTGATCAAGATGGCAACTTCCAGCGACGAGATGAAGGGCAAGCCGACCTGGCGTCGGTTCGAGGACGGCAACCACGTTTGGGACGACCTGACTGACAAGATCTTCAATCAGGATACTTCTCACAAATGTCCGACCTATGTCCACAAGACGCCGCCTTGTCAGGGAAGCTGCCCGTCCGGCGAAGATATTCGCGGTTGGCTGCAGATCGTGCGCGGTCTCGAGCAGCCGCCGGAAGGTATGGATTGGCAGGAGTACGCCTTCCGCCGTTCCACGGATGCCAATCCCTTCCCGTCGATGATGGGTCGCGTCTGTCCGGCACCCTGTCAGGACGGCTGTAACCGCAATGAGCTGGAAGACTTCGTCGGTATCAACGCCGTCGAGCAGTTCATTGGTGACACCGCCATCGCCAATGGCTACAAGTTCGAGGCTCCCCCGGCAGATACCGGAAAGCGTGTCGCCATCGTCGGCGGCGGACCCGCGGGTCTCGCCGCGGCCTATCAGCTCCGCCGCAAGGGTCATGCTTGCACCGTATTCGAGGCCAATGACGGGCTCGGCGGCATGTTCCGTTTCGGTATCCCTGGCTATCGCGTACCGCGCGACCAGCTGGATGCCGAGATCCAGCGCATCCTCGACCTCGGCAACATCGAGGTGAAGCTCAAGACGCGCATCGGTAGCGACGTCACCGTCGAGCAGCTCGAGAAAGACTACGACGCCATCCTCTGGGCCATCGGCTGCCAGAGCGGTCGTGGCTTGCCGGTCCCCGGCTGGAAAGATACGCCCAACTGTGTCTCCGGTGTCGCCTTCCTCAAGGCCTTCAACGAGGGTCGCATGAAGGTCACCGCCGGCAAGGTCGTGTGCGTCGGTGGTGGTGATACCTCGATCGACGTCGTCTCGGTGGCGCGCCGCCTGGGTCATATTTCGAAGACCAACAAGAGCGATCTGCCCGAGACCGTCATCCGCGACGGCTATGTCGCCCATGACGCCGCCACGGCCGCAGCGGCCGAGGGCGCGGAGGTCACCCTGACCTCGCTCTTCACGCGCGACAAGATGACGGCCTCCGAGCATGAAGTCGACGATGCCACGCGCGAGGGCGTGACCATCCTCGACGGCGTCATGCCCGTCGAGGTCATCAAGAACGCCGAGGGCCGCGCGACCGGGCTGAAGATCGCCGACTGCACCATGGCCGATGGCCGGCCAGCCCCGGTCGAGGGGACCGAGCGCGTGCTCGAGGCCGACCTCATCGTCTCCGCGATCGGGCAGGGTGGTGACCTGTCGGGTCTCGAGTCCCTGGACAACGGGCGCGGCCTCATGGATTCGGACAAGTTCTACCAAGTCCCGGGCAAGGCGGGGCACTTCGTGTCCGGCGACATCATCCGTCCGCACCTGCTCACGACCGCCATCGGGCAGGCCTGGATCGCCGCCGAGTCGATTCACGAGTATGTCATGCAGGAGGAGCACAGGCGCCGTCCCAAGGTCGACGTCCACCACTTCAACCTGCTGGAGAAGATGACCGAGGCCAAGCTGGCCCCTGAGCACTTCGACCCGGAGCAGGCCGGCGACATGCGCGGGACCTCCTCGGCCAACTACGCGATCCACAACTACGAGGATCGCTCCGGTGCCGAGGTCATCCCGCAGGACGAGCTCTTCCTCGGTCACTTCAACTATGTGGCGCGCAACCTGCGCAAGGAAGAGGTGCCGAGCTCGGACGAGGTCCTGGGGCACTTCCACGAGCGCGTGATCGGCCTGACGGAAGAAGAGGCGGTCGACGAGGCCAAGCGCTGCATGAGCTGCGGCATGTGCTTCGAGTGCGACAACTGCGTCATCTTCTGTCCCCAGGACGCGGTCTTCCGCGTCGACAAGGCGAGCCGTACCACCGGGCGCTACGTGGACACCGACTATGCCAAGTGCATCGGTTGCCATATCTGCGCCGATGTCTGTCCGACCGGCTACATCAAGATGGGCCTCGGGGAGTAGACCAAGTGGAGGCGTCGATGGCTAAGGTCTTAATGAGAGCGAGCCTCGTCGCCGTTAGTCTGGTCTGGGTGCTCGCCGCCCAGACCGTCCTGGCGGCAGAGGTGAAGCGATATGTGGTCGAGGGCTCCCGTGCCGCCGAGCTGGACTCCTGTGTCGAGCCCACCGAGCGCATGCGCCGGATGCATTTCGAATTCATCAAGCACCAGCGCATCTCGACCGTGCATGAGGGCATTCGCGGCACCAAGTACAGCCTCGCCGGCTGCGTGGAGTGCCACATCAGCTACGAGGAGCAGCAGCCTCAGCCGATCGACCGGCCGGATCAGTTCTGCGGCGCCTGCCATGCCTATGCGGCGGTCGATCTGAACTGCTTCGACTGTCACGCCTCCGTGCCGAACGGGGGCGGACTGGACGCCGAGGCCCAGGCCGCGCATCGCGCCGCCGGTGTCGAGAAGCTGGTGCAGAGCGGCCGCAACGGGGAAGGCCACTGAGATGACAGACAAGACCGATAGAGCAGAGAACGAGATCGATTCGGGTCGTCGCGATTTCATCGGCGTGGCGGCAGGCATGACCGCGGCCGTGGTCGCCCCAGGCGTGCTCTTGCACACCGTCGCGGCCGCGCCGCGCTCCGAGCCCGTGACTAGCGATGTGCGCTGGGGCCTGCTGGTCGACACGGCGAAGTGCGCGGACGGCTGCTCGGCATGCGTCGAGGCCTGCAACGACGAGAATGGCCTGAATCTGCAGACGCCGCCCGAGGGCGAGCCCGATCGCAAATGGGACGCGCAAAAGGCCGTCTGGATCCGCAAGGTCAAGCTGCAGGACAACCAGACCGGCCGCGTCACCAACCTGCCCATGATGTGCCAGCATTGCGAGCATCCGCCCTGTGTCGACGTCTGCCCGACGGGGGCTTCGTTCAAGCGCGCGGACGGCATCGTCATGGTCGACCGCCACCTCTGCATCGGCTGCCGCTACTGCATGATGGCCTGTCCCTACAAGGCGCGCAGCTTCATCCATCAGGACACCACCGATCAGCTCACGAGCGTGCCGCGCGGGAAGGGCTGCGTCGAGAGCTGCAACCTCTGCGTCCACCGTCGGGACTATGGCGAAGCGTCGACGGCTTGCGTCGATGCCTGCGCCGCCGAGGGGCACCACGCCATCGTCTTCGGTGACCTCAAGGATCCCAACAGTGCGATCAACCAGAAGCTCAAGGAGATTCCGAGTCGTCAGATTCGCGAGGACCTTCAGCTCAACACGGGCGTGCGCTACTCAGGCGTTTAGCAAGGGCGAGGGAAGATCAGTATGAAACGAATCGTCTATCGCGAATGGCGCATCTCACCGCAGCGCTATTGGAGCATTCTCGGCGTTCTCGCCGCGGTGATTGGGATCGGGGCGCTCGCATTCGGCTACATGGAGCACCAAGGCCACTGGGTCACCGGCATGAACAACTCGGTGGTCTGGGGCATGCCCCATGTATTCGCCGTGCTCCTCATCATCTCGGCGTCAGGGGCGCTGAACATCGCCTCCATCGGCACTGTCTTCCAGAAGCCGATCTACAAGCCGCTGGGCCGGCTGTCCGGGCTGCTCGCCGTCGCCATGCTCATGGGCGGCCTGCTCGTGCTGGTCACGGACTTGGGTCGTCCCGAGCGCCTGATCGTCGCCATGACGACCTATAACTTCAGCTCCATCTTCGCTTGGAACATCTTCCTCTACACCGGCTTCATGGCGATCACCATCGCCTACCTCTGGACCATGGCGGATCGCCAGGGCGGGCCCTTCAACCGGCCGGTGGGCATCCTGGCGCTCGTTTGGCGGCTGGCGCTGACCACGGGTACCGGCTCGATCTTCGGCTTTATCGTCGCGCGCCAGGCCTTTGACGCGGCCATCCTGGGGCCGATGTTCGTGGCCATGTCCTTCGCCTACGGCCTTGCGGTCTTCTTGCTGGTGCTGATGTTCGCCTTCACCGAGGAAGGCCGCCCCATCGGTCCCCTGATGTTTCGGCGGTTGAAGAACCTCTTGGCGCTCTTCGTCGCCATCGTGCTCTATTTCACGCTGATCTATCACCTGACCAATCTCTACGTCGAGGAGAACGCCGGCTTCGAATCCTGGCTGCTGCTCAAGGGCGGGATCTACACCTTCCTCTTCTGGGTCGGCTGGGTGCTCATCGGCGGTTTGGCGCCGCTCGGCATCCTCTACCACCCAGAGCTCAGCAAGGAGCCTAGGTGGATCGCCGCGGCTTGCGCCCTGGTCATCGCCGGTGGATTTGCCACCATGTATGTCGTCATCATCGGCAGCCAGGCCTTCCCCATCCAGATGTTCCCCGGGCAGACGGTGCTGGAGTCGGGCTTCTTCGATGGTATAGATGGGCGGGCGGCGCCTTACTGGCCGACCATCCCCGAGGTCCTGCTCGGCTTGGGCGGCGTTGGTGTGGCCATGCTGATCACAGCGGTTGGGGTGCGCGTGCTGCAGTTCATGCCCGAGTCTCTCGCGGACAATGTGGTTCCGCCGTGCGAAGAGACGCTGGGCAGGGCAGAGCCCGAGTCCGCGCCCGCTTGATTCGCTAGACGTCCCGCGGCGGCTCGATGGCGCATCTCTACATTGCTGCTCCGCAGAAGTCGTCAGGGAAGACGACGCTCTCCATCGGAATCTGTCGGGAGCTGCGTCGTCGCGGGCTTGTCGTTCAGCCGTTTAAGAAGGGTCCGGATTACATCGACCCCTTGTGGCTGAGTCAGGCTGCGACGCGCTCCTGTTTCAACCTGGATTTTCAAACCATGGCGCCCGAGGAGATCTCGGACGCCTTCGCTCGTGAGCTGAGTGGCGCCGATATTGGTGTGATCGAAGGGAACGTCGGGCTCTTCGACAGCACGGATGTCAGGGGCGCCAACAGCAATGCGGAGCTGGCCAAGCAGCTGCGTGCGCCTGTTGTCCTGGTCATCAACTGCAATGGTCTGGCGCGGGGGATTGCGCCGCTCTTGCTCGGTTATCGCGCCTTCGATCCGGACCTCGAGATCGCTGGCGTCATCCTGAACAAGGTTGGCGGGATGCGTCACGAAGCGAATCTGGTGCGCGTCGTCGAGCACTATACGGATCTCGCCGTCTTGGGCGTGCTGCGGCGCGAAGACGACATCGCCATCTCCGAGCGGCATCTCGGCCTCATGCCCATCAACGAGGCCAGGGACGCCGACGCTTGGATCGAATCCATTCGCGCGAGTGTCGCCGATCAGCTCGATTTCGATCGCTTGATCGAGATCGGAGAGCGCGCGCCGCGGCCTGAGCCTCGCGCGCAAGGGCCGGGCCGGACCCTGGGGGCGGGTGCCCCGGTCAGGCTGGGCATCGCGCGGGATGCCGCCTTCGGCTTCTACTATCCCGACGACCTTCGCGCACTTGCAGCGGGTGGCGCCGAGCTGGTGCCTTTCAGCCCGATCGACGACGCCGAGCTTCCCGCCGTCGACGCCCTCTTCATCGGCGGCGGCTTCCCCGAGTACCGCATGGCCGAGCTCGAGGCCAATGTCTCCATGCGCCAGTCGGTCGCCGACTTCATCGCTCGGGGCGCCCCGGCCTACGCCGAGTGCGGGGGGCTGATGTATCTCTGTCGGGGGCTCAGCTGGCAGGGTGCGCGCCACGCGATGGTCGGCGCTCTCAAAGCCGAGGTCGAGATGCACCAGCGGCCCCAGGGGCGGGGCTACGTCAGGCTGCGGGAGACTGCGGACTTCCCTTGGCCGGCCGGTGCGCGTAGCGGCGCCGAGATTCCTGCGCACGAGTTCCATCACTCGGCGATCGTCGACCCCCATCCTGACTGGCGCTACGCCTATGAGGTGCTGCGGGGCTCAGGCATCAATGGATCGCACGACGGCGTCGCCCAGGGAAATCTGCTGGCCTGCTACAGCCATCTGCGCGATGTCCCGGGAAATCCTTGGACACAGCGCTTCCTCGACCATGTGCGCCGCTGTCTCGACGGCTGAGGTATCTTTCGAGGAGCCCGATCGGCCCCAGGTCGGCAATCGAGATGCCTGGTCCTGAGCCGCGCCGCTAGAATTGCTGGCGGCTGGCGGCTGGCGGCTGGCGGCTGGCGGCGCGATTTGCGTTAAACTCTTCCCAAGTCCGAAGCGGAAGCCAATCACGAAGGTCTGAGATGTTCAAACTGACAGCAGCAGCTGCGGAGCAGGTCCTGGAGGCGGCAAAGCAGGGGGGGACCGAGGGTATGCCATTACGCCTTGCGGCGGCGCAGAACGCGGACGGCAGCATCGAGTATCGCATGGGCTTCGATGAGCTGACCGAAGACGACATCCGCATGACCTGCGAGGGCGTGGAAGTCATCATGACCCCAGAGCACGCGCCGCTTCTCGACCAGGCGACCATGGATTACGTCGAGATGGAGCCCGGCCAGTTCCACTTCATCTTCCTCAATCCCAAAGACCCAACCTACACGCCTCCCGCCGAAGGCTGAGGTCGGCATTGCGTCTGCGCGGTTTGGCCTTCGCCTGAGACCATGGAGCTGACTCCAGAGGACAGCTTGAGGCTCAATGTCCTGCTGGCCAACAAGCCATTGGCCATACGGATCGACGAGAGCCGCATGATGGTTCACGGCTTGACGGCGCAGGGCGAGTCCAGTGTCCGGCTGAATCCAGCGGGGCGCCCAGATCAATATCTCCGGAGCGTGCGCGAGCTGATCTCCGGACAGGTCCTGGGCTCGCCCGGCGGCTACCCCATCTATCTCAGGCGCTGGACCCGGATGGGCCAGATGCGCGATGAGAGTCTCGAGCAGCTTCTCATGCTCGGCGAGCCGGAGGCCGTCGTCGCTGCCGT
Organism: Thiorhodococcus minor; assembly: GCF_010820565.1. Taxonomy (GTDB): domain Bacteria; phylum Pseudomonadota; class Gammaproteobacteria; order Chromatiales; family Chromatiaceae; genus Thiorhodococcus; species Thiorhodococcus minor. The sequence goes on from NZ_JAAIJQ010000015.1 coordinate 82,119, forward strand.
CTGCGCGCCAGGTCTCAGCGATGAGCTGGCCAGGCGCGCCTGGTGGGCCATGGAAGACGCCGGAAACGCAAGACGCATGCTCAAGAATCCCGCCGTGCGGGAAGGGCGGATGGGCAGGCTGCTGGCGAGCTACCTGGTCGACTATCTTCCCTTCGAGACCGACCATGAAGAGATCATGGAGACCGTGCGGCTGGTCCTGCAGCCTGGGCTGCTGGACGAGTCCCAGCGTCTCGATCTGTGGCGCAAGTCGGGGCGCAAGCAGGCCTATCTGGTTGGCTTCATACAAGCCCTGCCCGATGCTCTGCCAGACCCTGTCGCGGCACGAGCGCTTGACGCCGCGATTCTGGAGCTGGCGACGGCCGGCAATGCCTACGCCCTTTTGATGCAGCGTGCCTGTGCGTGCGGCGGCCAGACCTTTCTCAAGACCCTCGCGGCGGTGCTCGCCAAGCCGCCGAGTCAAGAAGTCGTCATCGCCGCGCTGGACAGCCTGCGCCAGTACTTCGGTGCCGTCCGTCCCGAGGGCGATCCGGACCTGACCTTGGACGCCCTGCTTGCCGACGCGCAAGGCCCTTTCGACGCCTCGCGAGCGGACGTGGCCGCTGCCGAGCTGCTGGCGCGCTCGGCTAGCCTGGCGGATACGGTGCGTGCAATTCGTTTTCTCTCCGGCGTGGGCTATGGCCTGATCAGGCCTTTGCTGTCTGACCCTTCGACTCAGGGCAGCCTGATGCGCCGCAAGATCGCCCCGGTGACCCAGGCCATTCAGACCAGACTCGATCTCTTGCGCGACACCGCCGGCTGACCTCCGAGGGCTACCCGAGTCCTCGCTGACCGGTTGGTTGGCTCATGATTTGCCTGACATTCCTCGATCTTTCGTCCAGGTGAACGGGGGCTGGCTCCCCTGATCTCTTACCACGGCCGCCCCGGGTGGCCGCGCAGAGCAGAACTGCCGCGAGGAGAGCGAGCGATGAGCAGCATCTTGAGCAATGTCGGAGACCTTGCGTCGCGCGTCTATGGCGTCGCGACCGGGCAAACACAGAAGTATGGCAGCCCTACGGAGACCATCGAGGAGGTCTTTTCCCAGCTCGACGCCACGGGCAAGGGCTACTTGGACGCCGCGGATTTCGAGTCCGCCTTCGAGAGCTTGGGCCTTGGCTCGGGTGACGGATCCTTGACGGAGACCGGGGTCGAAGAGGTCGTCTCCGCCCTCGACGTCGACGGCGACGGGCGCGTGACCACGGATGACATGACACAGGGCTTGCAGGCGCTTACCGACAGTCTCGGGGTCTTGCGCGGCCAGGAGTCCCCAGCCGGTCCGGAGGCGGTCGGAGCCATGCCGCCGCCACCCCCAACGCCGGAGCAAGTGCTCGGCTTTACCGAGGAGGAGCTGGCGAGCCAGTACGCGACTCTAACGAGCGCGGAGGATGCGGATCCCGAAGACGAGGGTACACAGCTGCTCGCCAGCATCCTCGATGACTTCGAGAGCGCCGATGCCGATGGCGACGGGCGTGTCAGCGGCGAGGAGGCGATGGCCTTTGCGCAATCGCTGCAGAGCGCGACGGCCGCCGCCGAAGCGGAGTCGGAGAGCGTCACCGAGCGTGTCGAGGACGGCTTGGCCGCCGCGGCCATCCTGGATCACTTCGACGCGGCGGATGCCGACGGCGATGGCTTGCTGAGCAGCGAGGAGGTGGTCGCCTATGCGCAGGCCGCGCTCGGCGGTACGGATGACATCAGCGCGGACTCTGACGTCGGCGCGGATGCGGATGCGGATGCGGAGGCGGTGTCCGCAACGACCGCAGACGGCTCGACCGAGCAGTTGGTGATGCGACGCATCATGGCCCTGATGGACGCCTATGGGTCCTCCAGCAGCTCGGACAGTGCCAGCGACCTGCTTTCGGAGCTGGCCTAAGGCGATTTCTGTCGATTCTCAGATCATCTGGCTTGTCTTGATGCCTGCCTCCTGTGTCGCGCCGACAGTCGCCCGCAAGCGGGCGCCGACGCGCGCGGCGCCGCCCGAGGGGCCCCCGTGCGGCCGCATAGGCCGGCACCGCC
>NZ_JAAIJQ010000160.1:2500-5229 GCF_010820565.1 Thiorhodococcus minor
GGGGACCATCCTCCAAGGCTAAATACTCCCGACCGACCGATAGTGAACCAGTACCGTGAGGGAAAGGCGAAAAGAACCCCGTTGAGGGGAGTGAAATAGAACCTGAAACCGTCTGCGTACAAGCAGTCGGAGCCTGCGCGAGCGGGTGACGGCGTACCTTTTGTATAATGGGTCAGCGACTTACTTCTCAGTGGCAAGCTTAACCGACTAGGGGAGGCGTAGCGAAAGCGAGTCTTAAATGGGCGTTTGAGTCGCTGGGAGTAGACCCGAAACCGGGCGATCTACCCATGGCCAGGGTGAAGGTGGGGTAACACCTACTGGAGGCCCGAACCGGGATCTGTTGAAAAAGATTCGGATGAGCTGTGGGTCGGAGTGAAAGGCTAATCAAGCCCGGAGATAGCTGGTTCTCCCCGAAAGCTATTTAGGTAGCGCCTCGTGTTTCACTACTGGGGGTAGAGCACTGTTTCGGCTAGGGGGCCATCCCGGCTTACCAAACCGATGCAAACTCCGAATACCAGTAAGTGCGATCACGGGAGACAGACGGCGGGTGCTAACGTCCGTCGTCGAGAGGGCAACAACCCAGACCGCCAGCTAAGGTCCCTAAATCATGGCTCAGTGGGAAACGATGTGGGAAGGCCCAGACAGCCAGGAGGTTGGCTTAGAAGCAGCCATCCTTTAAAGAAAGCGTAATAGCTCACTGGTCGAGTCGGCCTGCGCGGAAGATGTAACGGGGCTTAAGCCATGTACCGAAGCTGCGGATGCCGTCAGGCATGGTAGGGGAGCGTTCTGTAGGCCGTTGAAGGTGTGTGGTAACGCATGCTGGAGGTATCAGAAGTGCGAATGCTGACATGAGTAACGATCAAGGGGGTGAGAGTCCCCCTCGCCGAAAGCCCAAGGTTTCCTGCGCAACGTTCATCGGCGCAGGGTGAGTCGGCCCCTAAGGCGAGGCCGAAAGGCGTAGTCGATGGGAAGCCGGTTAATATTCCGGCACCGCGCAACACTGCGATGGGGGGACGGAGAAGGCTAGGTCATCCGGCTGATGGTTGCCGGTTCAAGCGTGTAGGGAGATTCCTTAGGCAAATCCGGGGGATCAATTCTGAGACGTGATGACGAGTCTCCACGGAGACGAAGTGATTGATGCCAAGCTTCCAAGAAAAGCCTCTAAGCTTCAGGTGTTGAGTGACCGTACCCCAAACCGACACAGGTGGGCAGGGTGAGAATCCCCAGGCGCTTGAGAGAACTCGGGTAAAGGAACTAGGCAAAATGGTACCGTAACTTCGGGAGAAGGTACGCCCCTGTCCCGTGAAGGCCCTGCGGCTGGAGCGGAGAGGGGTTGCAGTGACCAGGCCGCTGCGACTGTTTATTAAAAACACAGCACTCTGCAAACGCGCAAGCGGACGTATAGGGTGTGACGCCTGCCCGGTGCCGGAAGGTTAAGTGATGGGGTTATCTTCGGAGAAGCTCTTGATCGAAGCCCCGGTAAACGGCGGCCGTAACTATAACGGTCCTAAGGTAGCGAAATTCCTTGTCGGGTAAGTTCCGACCTGCACGAATGGCGTAACGATGGCGGCACTGTCTCTACCCGAGACTCAGTGAAATTGAAATCTCGGTCAAGATGCCGAGTACCCGCGGCTAGACGGAAAGACCCCGTGAACCTTTACTACAGCTTTGCACTGGACGTTGAGCCTACTTGTGTAGGATAGGTGGGAGGCTTTGAAGCAGTGACGCTAGTTGCTGTGGAGCCGACCTTGAAATACCACCCTGGTATGTTTGACGTTCTAACCTCGCCCCGTGATCCGGGGTAGGGACAGTGCATGGTGGGTAGTTTGACTGGGGCGGTCTCCTCCCAAAGTGTAACGGAGGAGCACGAAGGTACCCTCAGCGCGGTCGGAAATCGCGCATTGAGTGCAAAGGCATAAGGGTGCTTGACTGCGAGACAGACACGTCGAGCAGGTACGAAAGTAGGTCTTAGTGATCCGGTGGTTCTGTATGGAAGGGCCATCGCTCAACGGATAAAAGGTACTCCGGGGATAACAGGCTGATACCGCCCAAGAGTTCATATCGACGGCGGTGTTTGGCACCTCGATGTCGGCTCATCACATCCTGGGGCTGAAGTCGGTCCCAAGGGTATGGCTGTTCGCCATTTAAAGTGGTACGCGAGCTGGGTTTAGAACGTCGTGAGACAGTTCGGTCCCTATCTGCCGTGGGCGTTGGAGACTTGTGGGAAGCTGCTCCTAGTACGAGAGGACCGGAGTGGACGTACCTCTGGTGTTCCGGTTGTCACGCCAGTGGCACTGCCGGGTAGCTATGTACGGACGGGATAACCGCTGAAAGCATCTAAGCGGGAAGCCCCTCCCGAGATGAGGTCTCCCTAGGCACTTGATGCCTCTGAAGGTCCGTGGAAGACCACCACGTTGATAGGCAGGGTGTGGAAGCGCGGTAACGTGTGAAGCTAACCTGTACTAATTGACCGTGCGGCTTGACCATATAACACCCAAGTGCGTTGTCTGACGATCACACCAAATTGCTGGTGGTAGGCGAAATCCCTGCCACCCACCGTTTTCCTGGCGGCCATAGAACAGTGGAACCACCTGATCCCATCCCGAACTCAGACGTGAAACGCTGCCTCGCCGATGCTAGTGTGGGGCTTCCCCATGCGAAAGTAGGTCACCGCCAGGGCCTTATCCCAAAACCCCCGCCACTCAGTGACGGGGGTTTTTTCTTGCGCG
>NZ_JAAIJQ010000161.1 GCF_010820565.1 Thiorhodococcus minor
AGTGCTCGTTCATGCTGTTTCCTCTGTGGCTAATCGGATGACTTGCCACTGGGAAACAATCAGAATAATGCCGGGTCGGCAATTACGGCATCAGCCGTAAAACACTGATCGAAAAAGAACTTAAAGCAGGACGCCAGGACTACCAGGCATTATTCGGCACCCGGGATTATGACGAAGGACGTGAGTCCTTCGTCGTGAAGGCAATATGCAAAGCGCAGTCACACACGCCGTAGAGTCATTCGTCGTAGGGTCGTGCGTAGCCCGAGTGCGCCAACGGCGCTACTCGAGGCGGAGCAGCGACCCGGAGCGGGACGGCCCGGGCTGAGAAGGTTGTCGCCCTGCGCGAGTCCCGTCGGCGAGGGATCGACCCGACGGGTATCACGAGCGCAGACGCGACACTCCGGCTTCAAGGGATGTACGTCGGCGACCGTGCCTGCGTGGCGAACGATACGCGAGACGAAGCACCGGAATACGGCCAGCTCGATCTGCTCATCCGCCACGACCTGACCAAGCAGGTCTCCCTGCAGCTCGACATCCGCAACCTCCTGAACGGCAATCTGGAGGAGGCCTCGGCCGGGACCTCGTTGCCGCAGGATCTGCCGTTGGCGAGCCGCACCTTCTATGCGACGATCATGATGCGATTCTAGCCGAGTGTGCAGGTGCGCGCCTGGCGTGCCAAGTCTGACGACGTTGTGCGAGACCGCCTTGACCGGCGGTCGGCGATCCACTTCTGCGGCAGGATGGCGATACTTGAGCGCGGGGTTTTCGCTCGGCCTTGGTTGATCCAGACTCTGTCCATGCGCTCGTTCACCCAGCACATTCTTCTGCCTGGACTCGCCCCGCTGTCGGTTGTTGCCCTGTACTTCACGCCCGTTTCGGCGATTGACTGCCGGACGCGCGGATTACTCGCATTGGTGATCGTCCTCTTGGCTTTGATCGTCGGCATTGGTATCGGGATACGCGGTTTACATGCCCGGCTGCGGGGTATGCCGGTCTCAGGATGGCGGATCGCGGCGATCTGCATTCTTCTGCTGCCTGCTCTGCTCATCCTTGGGCCTCTCGGGTGAGGTAAAGTCGACTTGTCTCATCCGGCAGGAGAGCCGCTGGGTATCGGACGACTGCGTTTGTATCGGCGCGGGTTGGTGTGCCAGTTGCCTGGCTCGAATTGCCGATTCTAGGGTCATCAGTCATCCGCTTGCAGAGACGCTTTGCCCAGGAGACCTTAGGCTCGCCATGCGATCTGCATCGGCGCTTCTGCGTTGCGCTGTTGGGTGGTGCTCGGCTCGTCGAATCGATCTTGTAGCCTCTTCTGGTGCTGAATTTCCGGGGTGTAGATAAGCCCCTAGACCCTGGGTCCGCGGGGTTGGCACCGCAGGGCTCATCCCTGGTCTGAATGGCCGAGCCGCTACCGTCTTGCTCGTCATTCTCGGGAACCTGCTGATCTCGGGACCTATCTTTGTTGGATTCCAAAACCTGTTCCAGGAAGATCTGGATCAAACTGATCGCAGACTTATGACCAAGAACCACACCCACGAGCCCATGGCTTCTGCTGCCCATGGGCTCAACGTACCGGACTTCGAGCGCCACCCGCCAGGAGCCATCCTGCGAGATTTCGAGGCCCTGTTGGACCTGATCGGCGAGCAGGGGCTGCCGCTCACGCCGGGCCATCTGTTCGCCATGAAGACCCTGGAGACCATCAATCAGCGTCTCGCCCGTCCGCTGGAGCTGGGGCTGAAGCGCGCGCAGCAGAAGTCCTATCCGCACATCAACGGTCTGTATCTGGTGCTGCGTGCGAGCGGCCTGGGGCTGATCGACACCGCGTCGAAGAAGCCGCGTCTGCATCTCGATCCCGTCGTCCTCGCATCCTGGTGCTCCCTCAATGCTGCCGAGCGCTACTTCGCCTTGCTGAAGGCCTGGTGGGGGCGCTCGAGCGAAGAGATCATCGGCGAGCGCCAGACGTGGGGCGGGGATGCATCGATGAAAATCGTCACCTTCTTCGATCGGCTGCGGGAGACGGGCGAGCTGAGCTATGAGACAGCCCAGGACGCAGATGTGCTCCGCTATTCCCCCGGCCTCCACCATTTGGCCTTGCTGGAGCTCTTTGGCTTCGTCGAGCTGCGGGCCATGCCACCCGAACACGGCAAGGGATGGCAGGCCGCGCGCGTTGCGCTCACCGCGTGGGGGCGTGCCTTGCTGAGCGACCTCGCGGACTACATGCGCCTGCCTTGGACGCTCGAGGCGGAATCGGCCATACCAGCCCTCAGTGATGTGGAGTTTTTCGATGCGCTGGCGCGTTTCGAGCGTTGGAGTCGGCCGTTGCGCGAGCAGATCGCAAACTGGCGCAAGGAATTGGAGATCCCCGAGGAGCATTTCCAGCCTGGCCGGCATTTGATCAAGGTGGCGCTGGAGAAGGACTGCTGGCGGCGGATCGCCGTTGGGGGCGACATCGGTCTCGACACCCTGGCGGCCACCATTCTTGCCGCCTTCGACTTCGACGATACGGATCATCTCTACCGCTTCAGCTACAAGGATCGCTTCGGGCGCACTCTGGAGATCGATCACCCCGATCTGGCGGGTGAGTCCGAGTGTGTGGCGGACGAGGTCAAGGTCGGCGACCTCGCGCTCTGCGAGGGGATGCGCATCGGCTTTCTGTTCGACTTCGGCGACGCTTGGCGATTCGAGCTGCTGGTCGAGCGGATCGATGTGGAGTCCGCGAGCCATGAGCTAGAGATCCTGGAAGCGCATGGCACGGCGCCGGCGCAGTATGGAGGTTGGTAGCCGCTCGCGACGGGAGCGAGATCGAAGAGACAGACGCAGATCCTGGGCGCTCAAGCCTGGCGGGTGTTTCCTGTTGGTCCGATCCCTGCCATACAGCAGCGTGGTTTAAGGGCCAAGATGACGAGGGTGCTCAACACCCAAGAGGCGCAAGGTCGGATACTGCGCCGTCCAGGGCGTTGAGCGACCGCCAAGGCGCGATTCGACGCGCTCAGCGCTGCGAGGCGAGCCAGTTCTCGACCCGAAGGTCTGGTACCCGCATGAATTCGTCCGCGTTGTCCGTGACCAGCGTCAGGTCCTGATCGAGGGCATGGGCGGCGATCAGCAAGTCATTGGGGCCGATTGGTGCTCCAGCTTGCTCCAGCGAGAGGCGCACCTTCGCGTAGGCTTCATCGACGCCGGCCTCAAGCGGCAAGACTGGCATGGACACGAGTAGGTCTGTGACCTTGGTGACGAGGACGGGCGAGCCGCGCTTGAGTGCCCCAAAGCGCAGCTCGGCGGCGACAATGAGGCTGGTGCACACCCGGTCGTAACCACGGCGGCTTAGGATCGCCGCGACTGGGCCTTGCGGCTCGCGAATCAGCGCGGAAAGGACGTTGGTGTCGAGAAGGTAGCGCAGCGCTGACATGGGGTATGGGCTGAGGCGAGCTAGAGTCGGATATCGTCCAGCGGCAGAAGCCCTTCGTCGATATCCGGGAAGGTCTCATCGAGGGGTTTCCAGCCGGTCAGCAGCGCCGCGAGATCAGTTCGGCGCTTGACGGGCTCGATGATCAGCCGCTCGCCGTCACGGCGAATCATGGCCTCATCGGCATCCAGTTCCAAGTCGCGTGGAATTCGCAGCGCTTGATTGCGCCCATTGCGAAAGAGGCGCACATGTCGTTCAGATTGCATGGCGAAAATCCCGGACCTGTTGGCATATATCAAAGCATAGGCCAAACGTCGTCTCAACGCGACCATTGTCGCTTTGGGCGGGACTCGAGCTCCTTTTTGCCCGCAGTTGGGCGCAGAGCGCCGGCTCAGGCGACCTAGACTTGGTATCGTCCCAGGATCGGAGAGCGATTGATGAAGTCGCGGATGACCATGAGAACCTGCTGTTCAGGTGTGCCGGAAAATGTGCGGGACCACAGCTGGGAGCCGCATCAGTACGACAGGGTAAGGCAGGAATTGAGGTTGCGCGGGCGTAACTTCTCAATAAGTCGCGGCACCCTGGGTGCGCTGAACCGCTACTCTGGCGCCAGAGTCCCATCGTTCGTGCCCTGAGTTGTCTGGAGTAGATCGGCCTTGATCGAGCTTCCTGACATTCCCGCCGCAGAGCGCACGCCGCTGGTTGAGCAGTTGTTGGGACTGATCGAGGCCTTGGCCGAAAGGACGCAGCTGCAGGCCGAGAGCATCCAACAGCTACGCGATGAGATCGCCGTGGTCAAGGGCGAGAAAGGCAAGCCGCGCTTCAAGCCCAGCGGGATGGCGCAGCAGGATGATCGCAAGCGCAACGGCGCAGGGAAGTTGGGCGGTGGTGGCAAGCGCGCAGGCTCGCGCAAGCGCTCCAAGACGGCGCAGTTGACCATTCATGATGAGCAGCGCATTCCGCCGCATGAGCCGCTTCCTCCTGGCTCGCGCCTGAAGGGGTATCGCGATTTCGTCGTTCAGGATCTCAAGATCGCGGCGCAGAACATCCGCTATCGTCTTGAAGTCTGGCAAACCCCACAGGGCGAGTGGCTGCGCGGTGAGCTTCCGAGCACGCTGCAAGGCAGCCACTTCGGCACGGGGCTGCGTGCTTACGTGCTCTACCAATACCATCACTGTCATGTCACGCAGCCGCTGCTGCGCGATCAGCTGCTCGCCTGGGGCATTGATGTCTCGGTCGGGCAGATCGATGCCTTGCTCAGCGGGCACAACGCGGACTTCTTTGCCGAGAAGGATGCCCTCCTCGACGTCGGCCTAGAGGTCAGCTCCGCCATCACGGTCGACGACTCAGGGGCACGCCATCAGGGACGCAACGGCGACGTCACGCAGATCGGCAACGACCTCTTTAGCTTGGTTCAGCAGCACCGACAGCAAGCGCCGGATCAACTTTCTCACGCTGCTGCAGGGCGGTGATTGCCGCTACCATTGCGACGAGGAGGCCGCGGCGTATTGGCATACGCAGGGGCTACCCCGGGCGATGCGTGAGGCATTGACGGCCTCGCCGATCCGCGCGCTCACCACGACGCCGGCGTGGGAGAAGCACCTCAGCGACCTGGGCATCACCACGGAGCGCCACCAGCGCATCGCCACCGAGGGCGCCTTGCTCGCAGGCGTCTTGGCCAAGGGCCTCTCGCGCGAGCTGGTCATCGTCAGCGACGGGGCCGGGCAGTTCGCCATCCTGCTGCATGCCCTGTGCTGGGTGCATGCCGAGCGCCTCATTCACAAGCTCATCCCGCTCAATGAGCGCCAGCGCGCCGACCAGCAGCG
>NZ_JAAIJQ010000162.1 GCF_010820565.1 Thiorhodococcus minor
ACGGCTCGATTCCCCCGCGATAGCTTTGATGTGAAGACAGCAGGAAAGCGCAGTGCGGGAAATCTGCATGCTGCGTTCGACGAGGCCGGAGTGTCGCGTCTGCGCTCGTGATACCCGTCGGGTCGATCCCTCGCCGACGGGACTCGCGCAGGGCGACAACCTTCTCAGCCCGGGCCGTCCCGCTCCGGGTCGCTGCTCCGCCTCGAGTAGCGCCGTTGGCGCACTCGGGCTACGCACGACCCTACGACGAATGACTCTACGGCGTGTGTGACTGCGCTTTGCATATTGCCTTCACGACGAAGGACTGACGTCCTTCGTCATTACGGCAATACGCACGCGCACACACCTACCCGGGACTACCGGCCTCGCGCTTTGCGCTTCCCTGGCCGGCAGCGGGGGCCAGGGGCGACCCTGGCCTCTACTCTACCGGTTCTAGTTGCCGAATCTAGGTTGAGTCGTGGTCGAGACTTGCCGAGGCCGAGCGGAGAGACTCGCCGGGGCGTCCGGTCCCAAGCGTCCGCGAGTCCATCCAAGTCGAGCAGCGATAAGCCGCGCCCCGAGGCGCTCGCTCGGTCCAGATTCCAGGTTCGCGCCGTTCAACCCGCCGGAGACGCGCCTGATGGAGACCTGCGGCCCGCCTCGGTTGGACCTGCCGTTCATCCTCCTCGCGATGCTCCGCCTCGCGGCGGTGGCCTGGGCCATCGGCCTCTCTGTCAGCCTCGACTCGACCAGCGTCTGGGTCGGCTGCGCCGCGATCGCGATCCCGGTGCTCGGGATGATGACCGGCCCTGCGTATCTGAAGCGGTTCGGCTTCTATCTGCAGGAAAGCGGGGAGTTCTCGACGGTCACGTGCGACACCGTCGAGGACAGCATGCCGTTCGCCATCTTCGATAAGATCGCGCATGCGGAATGGAACAGGCTGCTGTTCGCCTATGGCGTTGTCCTGTGCGTCTGCGGGCTCGGGATCATCGGATACTTGGAGCTGCGATCCCAGGTCGCCTATGGCGGCCTCGGACCGACGCCTGCAAAGGCCCTGTTCGGCATCCTCTCGGCCGAGGTGGACAACATCCCGGTCATCTTCGCCATGCCGACGATGAGCTCGCAGATGTCTGGAGGTTGATGCCTGGTGAAGCCCGGAGTACGCGCCTTCCTTGGAGTCGTTCGATCTCTCGCCATCTACTACGTCGGGCTCAGGCGGCATCGCGCCATGGATCGACTCTACCGCGGCTTCGTCCGCCCCGGCGCTCTGGTCTTCGATGTCGGCAGTCACGTGGGTGACCGGATCGCCTCCTTCCGGAGGCTGGAGGCGCGTGTCGTGGCGGTCGAGCCTCAGGCGGCGTTATGCCGTGTCTTGCGGCTGATCTACGGCCGCGACCCCCGCGTGGACATCGTGACCGCGGCGGTCGGCGGCGCGACAGGCGAGGCGGAGCTCCACGTCAACCTGCTCAACCCTACCGTCAGCACGGCCTCTCCCGCCTTCATCGAGGCGGCCCGGAGCGCTTCGGGCTGGGAGAGCCAGGTTTGGGAGCGGAGAGCGCGTGTGCTACAGGTGTCGCTCGACGATCTCATCGCCGAGCATGGCCGGCCGGCTTTCATCAAGATCGACGTGGAGGGGCGGGAGGCCGATGCGCTGGCCGGCCTGAGCGTCCCGGTCGCTGCCCTATCCTTCGAGTTCACGACCCTGCAGCCTGAGCTCGTTCCGCATTGTCTGGAGCGGTGCCGTGACTTGGGACCCTATCGCTTCAACGCCGCGCTAGGGGAGACACAGCGCTTGGTGCATGAGTCCTGGCTGTCGGCCGAGGCGATGGCCGATTGGGTCGCCGGCCTTCCGCACGCTGCGAATTCGGGGGATATCTATGCGCGGCATAAGCAGGATTGAGAGGGATTCACGCTGGCGAAGCCTCGCGGCCTGCCGCCGCGCCATGGGCCGGGTCTTCATCCCGGTGCCTGGCACAGGACGCTCAGGGCGCGTCGATTTCTAGGGAATCACCACTTGTCGAACGGGGTATTCCTTGTGTTCTCGAATGATGTAGCAACCCTCGGACTGGAAGCGCGATTCCTCATTCTGGTCTGGGCGCCCCTCCTGGCCTCGCGACTTGAGCGCGACCGATTCGGTTCGCCCTGAAGTCGCCTGTAGTCCAGTCCGCGACCTACCAGACGTCCTGGACCAGATGGCTTTCCAGTGACTTTACGTCTCATCCTGTCTTGGGCGTACGGTTCGCTTGGTGGGTTGGCTGAGCCGGCGTCACACTGAACAAGGGGCAACACATGATTCAAGTCTCTTACGTTAGCCGTTCCAAGGAGGCCATGACACCCGAAAAGCTGCTAGGCCTGCTCCTGGAGTGTCGTAGAAGAAACCAAGCCCTTGGGGTGACGGGTCTGCTGCTCTATGGTAACGGGACCTTCTTGCAGGCGATCGAGGGCGATGACGAGGTAATCGATGAGCTGGTGTCGACCATCCTCAAGGATTCCCGCCACGAAAATGTACAGGTGCTCAGCCGCAAGTCGATCACCGAGCGCGAGTACGCCGAATGGAGCATGGGCTTCGAACAGGTTTCTGGAGAAGACTTGGGTCAGGTCGAGGGCCTCGCGAGCTTCGAGCCTGACGACTTCACCTTCGAATACCTCTCCGGGAACGCGCCAGTCGTGGACTCCCTGCTCCAGCACTACCGCGAGCCCCATTGGGACCAGATCATCGGTGAGCTCGACGCAAAGGATCGCGTCATTCGTCACCTCGAAGAAGCGCTTGCACGGGTCCGCGGCCGCGCCCAGATCACCCGTCTAGCCCTCGAGGGGATCACCGAGGCGATCCGGCAAGGTAAGGCGGGCGGGTCCGTGCTCCAGTTATGCGAGGCGACCTTGGAATCACTGCGGCCGGCGAGAGAACATTGACGGTTCCGCAAAGGAGATGTCCGTTTCCTGTCTTCCGATCCGGGGCTCTGATGAGGCCGCTCTGGCAGCATCGGCCGCTTGACGAAGCCCGCTCCCTGCGCCTGAGGGCCAGCCGCGCGGTCGACCCAATGCAGATGCTGGGAGCGATCGGGGTCGTCGAGCGGGGCTTCATCGCCGAGGTCCCTAAGCGGGAGCCGCGTGATCAGAGCAGGGGAGTGCGAAACGGCTCCTGAGGAGGCGGAACGGGGCGCCTTCAATGCACTGGGGCCTCCTAGGGTTCTGCCGGGTCGCTAACGACCACCTGGATGCGGCCCTGCGCCTTGGCACTGTAGAGCCGTTCGTCGGCGCGTCGCAGCAGGGCCTCAATGTGGTCGTCGCGCAGACACTCTGCCACCCCGAAGCTTGCGGTCAATCTGCCGACCAAGGGGTGATCGATCTCCTGGACGGCGTCCCGGAGCTTGGTCGCGACCTTGACGCTATCGGCCTCGGCAGTGGCGGTGCAGATCACCAGAAACTCCTCGCCGCCCCAGCGCCCGACGAGGTCCAGCTTGCGTAGGTTCTCGGCCAGGGTGACGGCCACGGTGCGCAGCATGCGGTCGCCCGTGTCGTGTCCGTGCGTATCGTTGATGGCCTTGAAACGATCCAGGTCCAGCATGATCAGAGAGAACGGCCGGCCGTAGCGGCGAAAGCGCTGCAGCTCCAGCTCGAGCGCGCCCTGGAGCTTGAGGCGGTTGCAGAGGCCGGTGAGGGCGTCGGTCGTGGCCAGGTGCTCGAGCTCGCGGGTCTTGAGCGCGAGCTCCGCGTGGGCCTCGGCCAGCCGGTTCTGGATCTCCTTGGGCTGAGTAATGTCGACCGCGATGGAGTACTTGACGATGCGTCCGTCGGGCCAGCTCATCGCCTTCTCCTGGAGCTGATACCAACGGTCGTTGGCGTCGTTGAAGTGCTCGAGGATCTCCGTGCGGTCGTTGGGACGGCCCTCGGCATCGAGCAGCTTGCTGACCCGGCAGAAGGCGCACTTGGCCTCTTGATGATAGATGGTCTGCCAACATGGGCCGTCGGCGCCGACCTTCCAGCCGATACGCTCGCGCATGCAGACGTTCATGTAGACGATCTCGTCGGTCTTGACGTCGCTGACGTAGACGGCGAAGGGAATGACATCGAAGAGGCTTTGGAAGAGGCTGTTCTCGATCGTGAGCGGTACTTGGCGACGGCCTTGTCGATGACGTCGCGGAGCTTCTCCTCCCTGATCGGCTTCAGCACATAACCCTTGGCGCCCGCATCGATGGCGTTGAGCACCATTTGCTCCTGGCCGTAGGAGGTGACCATGAGGATCGGGGCCCCGGCATCGAGCGCCATGATCCGACGCGTCGCCTCGATGCCGTCCGTGTCCGGCATGGTGATGTCCATACGGACGACGTCGGGGCGCTTCTCGGGGTAGGCCGCTACCGCCTCGCTACCGGTGCCAGGGCGAGCGCGTATAAAATCTTGCAAATAGAGCCAGTTGCGGCAATCTGCCGAGAACCAACTCTCGGGAGATTCTCATGTCCGTCAGTCTGATCGAGCACTTTGCTCCCCTTCACGACCCCCGGGTCGAACGCAACAAACTGTATCCGCTCATGGAGATTCTGCTGCTCGTTGTCTGTGCGACGCTCAGCGGCGCCGAGGGTTGGGAGGCCATGGAGGAGTTTGGCAAAGAGAAACTCGACTGGCTGCGCCGATTCGCGCCGTTCGCTAACGGGATCCCCTCGCATGACTGCATCGCCAGCGTCATCTCGCGCCTGAATCCAAAGCTCTTTCAAACCTGTTTTATCAACTGGACCACGGCGATCAGCGCGGCGACCGAGGGCGACATTGTCGCGGTCGACGGGAAAACGGCGCGCGGCTCACGCAATCAACGCCGTGGCAAAGCCGCTTTGCACATGGTCAGCGCTTGGGGAAGTCGTAACCGATTGGTCCTGGGGCAAGAAGCCACCGAAGAGAAATCCAACGAAATCACGGCGATTCCCAAATTGCTCGAGCTTCTCGAGTTGAAGGGGGCCATCGTCACCATCGATGCGATGGGCTGTCAGACCAAGATCGCCGAGCAGATCGTCGATCAGGGTGCAGACTATGTGCTCGGCCTCAAGGGCAACCAGGGCACGCTCCACGAGGAGGTCGCGGATTTCTTCACCACCG
>NZ_JAAIJQ010000163.1 GCF_010820565.1 Thiorhodococcus minor
TGAACAAACGGCCCCTCGCAACCGAGGGCATGAGGTTACATTCTAAGCGCCACGCCGCCGCATGGGCTTTCTCCGCGCAGCGGCTTCGTCCAACTAGGCGTTAACCCGATCGGCGCATCTTGCATCCTTTGACCGAAACCCCGCGCGCACTGTGCTGCGCGCGGGGAACCAATGATCGCGTCAGGCAGTCGTCGTCCTTGCTCGGTAGGGTCGAGTGAGGCTGCCGACCTTGATCCCGCTCAGCTCAATGCAATACGTCTTCGAGTGTCTGAGCACTGAGCAGGCGCTCGGACCAGTGCAGCAAGGTGTCCGCATCGGCCGCCTCGATTTTCTGTTGGACCCCCGGTGGGAGCGCGCCGAAGCGGGCTGACAACAACCGGAGGAGTATCCGAGCCTCACCCTGCTGGACGCCTTGCTGGATGCCTTGCTGGACGCCTCGCTGGACACCCTGCTCGATAAATCGCTCCGCAAACTGGCTCATCAGATCGGCCTCCTGTGAATAGCGCTGTTGGTACAGTTGCCGTTCATTGTCATCAAGTTCGGCATAGATGTCGATGAAATCCAGGTACTTGAGGCGCCGCTCTGGATCGGGCTCCAACGTCAGCAGACCCCGCACCGCCTGCGCATAGACCTCGAGCTTCTCCTCCGGTGCGTAGGCCATGTTCGGCAGATTCAAGCGCGCGACCAGGTTGGGACTGTCGAAATAGTCCCGAGCACGCAGCCCGAACAGCGGCCAGGCGAGGTAGCGGAAATGCAGGTAGCAGTGGGCGTCGCCCCCAAGGCGCAGTTCCTCGGGATAGCCGCCGCGATGCAGAAAGATGACGACTGGGACGACGCGCTCGGTGCCGATCAGCTCGGCCAGATCGAGGCAGTAATGGGCCAGGCGGTGGATCGAGAACCGGCTGGGGTCGGTCTCTTCCTCGAAGACGAACAGCAGGGCCTCGCGCCGACCGTCGGGCCACTCTACCAGCAGCGGGGTGTCGAGCTCACGGAAACGCTCGCCAAGGCGCTCTTGGAGCTGCTCCTGACGGATCGGCAGGATGCGCGCGCCGCGGTCGATGCCCGCCGCTTCCGCGGCGGCGGCAAATTGGATGCTCTCGCGCGGATAGTCGAGGATGAGGTTCTTGAAATTCTGGTCGTGGCCCATGCCGATCAGTCCTCCCGCTCGATCTGTCCATTCTGGAGCCGATAGCCCTGCCTACTCGCTGGACAGATGGCCCGGCCGATGCCCGTCAGCGGCAGCTCCAAGCGCTCGCCATGCCCGCTCATCCAACCGATCTGCCGCGCCGGGACGCCGACCATGAGCGCATAGGGCTTGACGTCCTTGGTGATGACCGAGCCCGCTCCAATGAAGGCGTACTCGCCGATGGTCACGCCGCAGACGATGGTGCAGTTGGCGCCGAGGGTGGCGCCTCTCTTGACCAGCGTCGGACGGTATTCGTCCTTGCGCGGCACGGCCGAGCGGGGATTGTAGACGTTGGTGAAGACCATGCTGGGGCCGCAGAAGACGTCGTCTTCCAGCGTCACTTCGTCGTAGACGGAGACGTTGTTCTGGATCTTGACGTTGTCGCCGATGCGGACGCGGTTGGCGACGAAGACGTTCTGGCCGAGCGAGCAATCCCGGCCGATGCGGGCACCGCCGCAGACGTGCGTCCAGTGCCAGATGCGGGTGCCGTCGCCGATGTGGGCACCCGTGTCGATGATGGCTGTCGGGTGGACGCTATCGCTCATGGCGCTCAGTGGGCCTGTTTAGGAGCCGTCCATTTTCTGCTTCCCGATCTGGGCTCTGGTGACGAAGCTCTTGCTTCGCCACCCGCGAGACGAAGCTCCGTTTCACGCATCGGCTGACCGCGCCAGCCTTTCTTGAAGCGGAGCTTCATCGCAGGGGTCACTCCGCTGGAGCGACGAGACCAGGAAAGCGGGAGGCCATGGATGGACGGCGACTGACTGACAGAAGGGATGGTCGTCCCATCAATGCAGCACCTCGTCCAAGCTCTGCGCGTCGAGGATGCGCTCGGACCAGTCGAGCAGGGTGTCAGGGTCGGCTTGCGTGATCTTGGCGCGTACGGGCTCGCTCGGGGGGCCGAATTTGCGCTCGAGCTGGCGGAGGAGAACGGTGGCGCGGCCGTGCTGCTCGCCTTGGTCAATGTACTTTTCGATGAAGGTTTGCATGATGGAGTCTCCACTCGGGCGCTCTTCGAGCAAGGTGCGCACGTCGGCTTCGGCGACCCGGCGCGTGCCTTGGACATCATAGCGCAGCAGTGATTCCAGGATGTCCAGGGCACCCGGCTGGTCGATGACGTGCTCGATCAGCGCGAGGAGCTCACGCAGGCGCTCGATGGGTTGGTCATCATAGATGAGCCGAAGGGCCAGCAGGACCAGCCGGGTGAGCACGGTGCCTTTGATCGCGGCGCTGGTGCGCACGGAGATGTCGTGCAGGTCGTAGCGGAACTGCGGGACATAGGGTGCGAGGGCGTCGGGCAGCGGCTCCACCAGGTCGTGAAAGCTGGATGGAGCGCGCCAGGCGCCTTGGCCGTGATAGAGCACGAGGGGGTAGACCGGCGGAAGGTGGCGCGACTTGGGGTGCTGTTTGCGATGCGCATCGCCGCTGGCGACGATGTAGCGCAGCAGTTGCAGCATCACCCAGTGGTCGGGTTGGCTCTTGTGCTCGAAGAGGAGATAGATGCCGAGTCGCGCGTCGCGGCCCTGATGGGCGACGCTGTAGACCAAGTCGGAGTAGATCTGGCGGAGCTCCGGGGTGACGTAGGAGTCTTTCTCGATCGCCAGGGTGCTTAGGTCGATCTCGGCGAGAATCGGGGCGGGCAGGTGGTGCCGCAGGAAATCCTCGGCCAGTGCGGGGCGCCCGAAGTTCTCGCGGAAGAAGCAATCGTGTGGGGAAGGCGTGAGGCGGGTGTCTTCACCGCTCTGGGCGCTGGTGTCGATCATGGCGGACTCGGGGGCGCTGTCGTCTATGCCGCGAGTCTAGCGCGCCTGCCGGCAGAAGGGGTGGTAGTCGCCTTGAAGCCCCTGGGCGGAGGCGTTGCGGATCTGGTAGACGGTCTCGACGGCGGTGCGCGCGGCGTCGAGACGGTAGCCCTCTCCGGCGAGGATGTGTCGGTAACTGTCCGTATGGAGGTCCATGAAGCCGTCGGAGAATTCCACTTCCTCGCCGCCGACGGTGATGGAGCGGAAGGTGCGCTGGCCCTTCTCGCGCTGGGCGGCCGGCAGGTGATCCGCGTTGACCGAGAGGAACCACCGAACCCGCGCCCGCTCCAGCTCGAGCCGGCCGGAGGCGCAGTCGTCGCGGTTGAGGTGGACGGTGCTGTAGCGGACGTTGCCGAAGACCCAGGTCAGCATGTCGAAGAAATGGACGCCGATATTGGTGGCGATGCCGCCCGATTTGGACAGCTCGCCCTTCCAGCTCTGGCGGTACCAGTTGCCGCGGGAGGTGATGTAGGTGATCTCGACGTCGTGTACTTGGTCTCCGGCGCCTTGGATCCGGTCCCGGAGCGCGATGATCGAGGGGTGCAGGCGCAATTGGAGGATGTTGTAGATCTTGCAGTCCGTCTCCGCCTCGACCTCGGCCAGTCCCTCAATGTTCCAGGGGTTGAGGACGAGCGGCTTCTCGCAGATGGCGTGGGCGCGATTGCGCAGGGCGAAACGGATGTGGGCGTCGTGCAGGTAGTTGGGTGAGCAGATGCTGACGTAGTCGATCGCCGTGCCCTTGCGGCGTAGCTTGTCGATGTGGCGGTCGAAGCGCTCGAATTCGGTGAAGAAATCGGCGCTCGGGAAGTAGCTGTCGATCACGCCGACGCTGTCGTTCGGGTCCAAGGCGGCGACGAGGTGGTTCTCGGTGTCCTTGATGGCCTTCATGTGGCGGGGCGCGACGAATCCGGCGGCCCCGATGAGTGCGAATGTCTTGGTGTCCATCTCTGCGGGTTCTCGAGAGCTGTGTGCGCTGACCTGGGGCGAGAACTATACAGAGGATGAGACCACGGAAAACGTGATGCATCTCAAGCCGAGGTGATCTGGCGGCCGTACCGAGGGTGCGAAGGGGCGCTCGAGCGGAACGGGTGCGGGCGGGAAGGTCATCGCGGTGAGCGAGGATGGGTAGAACGGCCACGGCAGGTCATCGACCTTTGGCACGGATGGCGATTGGCCGTGAAACCCATCGACTGCGGCGCGATCGGTTGACGTGAGCGCCCCTGCTTCCGGGGCGGTTTGCATCCACTCGTTCCCACGCTCCAGCGTGGGAACGCCGTCCGGCCGCTCCAGCGGCCCGTGGCGCGAC
Source organism: Thiorhodococcus minor (assembly GCF_010820565.1). Taxonomy (GTDB): domain Bacteria; phylum Pseudomonadota; class Gammaproteobacteria; order Chromatiales; family Chromatiaceae; genus Thiorhodococcus; species Thiorhodococcus minor. Next base: position 4,292 of record NZ_JAAIJQ010000163.1, read on the forward strand.
CCGACGCTGGAGCGTCGCCATGTGCTCCCACGCCGGAGCGTGGGAGCCAGGAGGAGGCCACAAGGCCATCAGCCGGACACCAGCCACAGGATCTGAAGGTGGCGGAGCATCAGGGCGCCGAAGGTGACCACGAGCAGGACGGCGCTGAGTCGCACGACGCGGAGGCCGCAGTAACGGGCCAGGAGCGCCACGCCCAGCAGGACCAGGGATAGCTTGACGATCAGGAACAGCTCGGGATTGGCCTTGAGGACGACCGCCATCAAGGGGTTGCTTTCGTAGACGTTCTTGAGGCGCACGACCGCCCAGGTGAGGGCGGCGTCGAGGATGTTGAGCAGGACGATGAGGACGAAGGCGGTCTTCATCCACCAGGGGCAGTCTGTCGCAGGCGCTTGGAGGGGCTTGGGCATGCGTTTGGTGAAGCCTTTGGTGGGTGGGGGCCGCGCCGGGGCGGTGCGCGGGCTTCGGTCGCGCCGGGGCGACGCTCCCACGGCGGCGGGTGGAATGGGCGGAACGGCCAGCGTAGAACAGGGAGCGTTGGTGGAAATAGGGGACGGGTGGAAATAGGGGACGTACCCTGAGGTATCCCCACTAAATTCCAAATCAGAACATAAGCTTAGAGAGAGGATTTCCAGCAGAAAGGAACATGCATGG
>NZ_JAAIJQ010000164.1 GCF_010820565.1 Thiorhodococcus minor
CGATACTGGGCTCGCGGCGCACGATTACCCAGGCGGGAGTCACACCCGCTAGAACACGCGGCCTTGCCAGGCCGCACTGTCCCCTTTTCGCCAAACGCGCCAAACGAACGCATGCATACCGCATGTTCTCCTCTTCGAGCACTCTGCTCTTGAGAGTCGGGTTTGTAAGATTCTCTAGCAAAAGAAGGAACCATGATGAGTGTATCCCCAAAAGGAAAAAGCATCCAGACCGCATACCAGGAATATCGAGCGGGTAACTTTCGTGTGAACCGCCGATATCAACGCAAGCTTGTATGGACGCTAGAAGAGAAGAGGAGACTCATCGACAGCATCCTTCACGGCTATCCTATCCCCCTAATTTTGCTCGCTACCCGACAGAACCCCGACGGTTCTCGTACTTACGAAATCATTGACGGCATGCAGAGACTTAATGCCGTCTTTTCATTCATCGAGAATCGCTTCTCGTTAGAAGAGAAGTTCTTCGATGTTGCCCAGCTTGCGAGGGCTCAGCAAGCCTCTCAAGACGCAGGCTTCCAAGTGGAAACGGATCCTAATCATCTACTATCACCCCAGCAATGTGCAGATTTCATAGATTATAACTTCGCCGTCACAGAGTTTCCCGCGGTTAACGAAACCGCTGTGCACGAGGTATTCCGGCGCATCAATGCATACGGCCGGCAGCTTAGTGACCAAGAGAAACGTCAAGCTGGAAATGTCTCGCCGTTCCCACAACTCATTCGTGACATTGCCGCAGAGCTTCGAGGCGACGTTTCCACGGAATCGTTAGATCTTGCGCAAATGCCTTCGATAAGCATCGAAGTGGAAGGGGAGCAGCCGGATTATGGCGTGTCCGCTGACGAGACATTTTGGTGCAAGCAAGGAATTCTACGCAAACAACAACTTCGTGACAGTGAAGATGAGCAAATGCTCGCCGACATCGCCGTATCCATACTTGATGGCACCCCTTTCCCGTTTAGCGGCGAAAGATTGAACGAAGTTTACGACCCAGATACAGACGCCTCCAGAGAGATCCAGCAGAAGCTTTCCGTCTATGGGGTCGATGCTCTAAAGAATAGCCTGATTTCAACTTTTTCTATACTGCGCGAGGTTGTAGAAGCTTTCGACGATAGACCCAATACATTTCGGCGTACGGTTAACCCGGAAGCAGGCGGAAACCCTGTAAAGACGCCCTTTTACGCAGTGTTCATGGCTTTCTACGAGCTCTGCGTTATGGAGCAGAAGTCACCGTCGTCAGCGAGCGAAATCATGAATTCACTGACGAATGTTCACAGACGGCTTGAGACGTCTCGTGGTCAAACGACGTCAGAGAAGAGGCGGAGAAATATCGACACCTGCAAGGGGCTTATTCAAGCAAGATTCTTGGAAAAGAAACCTCCTGCCATTCTGTCGGGAGCTGGACTTGGCATCAGATTTGAGAATGCTCTGCGCCGTTCAAAGATTGAAACGAACGCATTTGAATGCAAGCAGGGACTCTTGAGGCTAGATAATGAGCGCGCTCAGGATACGGAAATACTGGATAAGCTGAATGCGACAATTTGCGGTATAGCGAATTTGGGACCGGAGTCGGAAGGAGCGGTCTTCTTAGGAGTCGCTGACAAGGCGGAACACGCAAAAAGAATACAGGACCTGGACGGCGTGAAGCCGCTAAGAGTTGGTGAGCGATTTGTGGTCGGCATAGATAGAGAGGCAAATAATCTGGACACATCCATTGATGACTACAAGATGCGAATTGTTCGTAGCGTGTCCAATAGTGGGTTGAGCGAACCTCTCCGGACAAGCGTCTTATCCGCCATTGACTGCGTTGACTACAGAGGACTTTCCGTGGTTTGTATTTGGATACCCTCACAGAAATCACTGTCATCGCTAGACGATCAAGTGTTCGCACGAGAAGGATCTGAAACAAAGCAAGTCTCTGGTGTGACTAGGATACAAGCGATAATGGAGCTTTTCCACGATCACACTTCAGTTCGGTAGCTGGGAAATGCTTCCTCTACCTCCATTACACAAATTGGGGTCACACACAAATTGGGGTCAGGCCTCGCAATCTAGCACCATTAACCTATGCCCTACCCCGTGTCCAGACCTCTACGCATTGAGTTTGCTGGCGGGCTCTATCATGTGACCGCTCGCGGTGATCGGCGCGAGGCAATCTATCGCGACGATCAGGACCGCCTGGATTGGCTGGCTCTGCTTGGCGGGTTCAACTGGCGTTGCCACGCCTACTGCGAGATAAGCAATCATTATCAGTTCGTCGTCGAGACGCCCGATGCCAACCTCTCCAGGGGAATGCGGCAGCTCAACGGCGTCTATACCCAAACCACGAATCGACGCCATGGGCTGGTGGGTCACCTCTCAGGGCCGGTTCCAGGCCATTTTGGTCGAACGGGATGCCTACCTTCTGGAACAGGTGGTCTGATGTCCACAGACACCTTGTTAGGGGCGAAGGGCGTGCTCAGTCTTTGAGCCAGTCCTCACGCGAAATTCCCGCCTGTCGGAGGATGCGCGACAGAAGGGCGGGTGCGATGTCCTGGCAGTGTGGATTCGGAATGGTCAGCCGCAGGTCGCCCTTGATCATGAACAGGTGCTTACCTCCCGCATGAGGTCCCGCGAAGCCATGCCGCCTCAGCCCCGCGACGAGCTGGGCATGGCTGATCGGCGGCAGCTTTGGCATCAGGCGGCCTCGGCTCCGATCTCTGTGATTTCGGCATCGCCGAGCTTTGGGATGGGTAAGGAGCGCTTGACGCTGAGCAGGATCCAACTCTCCACCGTCTCTTTCAGCTCGCGCCGGCAGTCCTCCAAGGTTGGTCCGCTCGCCCAGACACCAGGTAGATCGGGGATCTCGCCATAGAAGGAGTCGTCTGGGTCTTCGATGATCTCGTAGCGTGCGCGCTTCAAGGCTTCTTCGATGTACTCGGTCAGCATGCGCTAGTCTCCGGGGCTCGACAGTCGATCGATGGCTCAGTGTCGATGGGGGAACGGAAAGGGTCAAGTCAAGCCCGAGTCCAGCCTATCGGCTATCGAGCCGGCGGCTAATCATGGCCTTGAGCTGGTTGATGAATCGCTCTCCTCTCATGCGCTGGCCGCGCTGCTGCCTTTATCCCTGCGGGCGAACCTGCGTGCGTTCGCAGACGGTGCAGCCGGCGTAGGGTGTAGTCGCGATCGCGTATTGCTCCGCATGACAGGCGGGCGGCGGATGAAGGTGTTTCAGGTGTAGCCCGTCAGGCGGCTTCGATGAATCCGACCATGGAGTAGACCGCTCGTATCTTTTCGCAAAGGGTACGCAAGCGCTACGATTTGATCGATGCCTGGCTCTTCGGCACTCAGGCGAGAGAGACGGCTGGCGGCGATAGTGATGCCGACATCGCCGTGCTCTTGCGTGGCGGGCAAGGCGCCCCCGGTACCTGCGTCGATGCCGCAGTGGGAGGACGAGTGGGCTGAAGAAGGGGTTCGTGATCGAGCAAGCGCTTTCGCATCACCTTCAGGCGGTCAGTGAAATCCCGGAAGATGTGCTGATTCCGCCGCGGTTCGTTATCGGACAGGAGGCCGAGGACAGACTACTGGAGCGATTGGCATCCAACGAGGCACCCAATCAGGCCATGCAGGCGCTGTTCGACGATCCCATCGACGCTCCGCCCAGTGAGCATTCATGAGTCTTCAGATCCGGCGGCTGGAGCCGGGCGATGATCGCCGCCGATTCAGCAGCGGACATCCGGATCTCGATCGGTTCTTTCAGCGGTTTGCGGATCAGAATCAGTTTCGTCATCACCTCGGAGTGACCTAGGTTGCGGTCGCCGAAGACCAGATTCTTGGCTTCGTCACGGTCGCGCCGTCCGAGATCGAGATCGACGCGCTTCCGCGAGAGCGCCGTCACCGGCTTCCGCGCTATCCACTGCCAGTGCTCCGTATCGCTCGACTCGCCGTGGCCGCGCAGGCTCAGGGGCTCGAAATCGGCAAGGCCTTGCTTCGTTTCGCGTTGGATCTTGCCCGCCGAACAGCCGATGAGATCCGCTGCGTCGGTGTCGTGGTCGATGCCAAGCCCGAGTCGCAGGCGGCCTATTTGCGCTATGGCTTCGAGTCGTTCGCCGCGCTGGAAGGGGCCTTACCGGAGCCCACGCCGATGTTTTTCCCTTGTCCGCGATTCCTTCCGCGCGGCCTGATTGACGCGGGTTTTCGGGTTTCAACGACCCTTGCCGGGCATCGTCCAGGATCCTTGCGTCGCGGGATCACTGTCATCTCGGTGTGATTCCGGTATGGTTTCGTCACGCCGACGACAGCCTGCTCATCCTTGATGGCCGACCACGATCCGTCCTACAAGCTCCTGTTCTCGCACCGCGATCTGGTGGCGGACCTGATCCGTGGCTTCGTGCAGGAGGACTGGGTCGAGCAGTAGGACTTCACCACGCTACAGCGCGTCAGCGAGCTCGGGGTCAGTCAAGACCTGCGCGAGCGCGAGGACGACATGATCTGGCGGTTGCGCTGGGTCTACGTCTATCTGCTGCTGGAGTTCCAGTCGACGGTCGATCGCTTCATGACGGTGCGGCTCTTGACCTATATCGGACTGCTCTATCAGGGTTTGGCCGCCGCCGGCGAGATTCCGGCTGGGAGTCCGCTGCCGCCGGTCCTACCCATCGTCCTCTACAATGGTGAAAAATCCTGGTGGGCCAAGACGAGTCTCGATGAGTTGATCGAGCCGGACCTGCCCGAGCAGCTGCGGCGCTGGCAGCCGCGGATCCGCTATCTGCTGCTGGACGAGCAGCGACTTGCAGACACCCCGATGGCGGGACAACGCAATATCGCCGCCGCCCTGTTCCGACTCGAGAACAGTCGCCGCCCGGAGGATAT
>NZ_JAAIJQ010000165.1 GCF_010820565.1 Thiorhodococcus minor
TCGGACCACGCCCATCGGGGTCACACCGGCTCGCTACCGCCCCGATGACCAGCTTCTGGCCTTCCTCGAAGGCCTCTAATTATGCCGACCGCAAGCAACGCCAGAGCGCCGCCGGCCGATCGCCGGCCGCTTGATTCGGCATAATCGGGTTGTCGGCATGATGCCGCAGATCATGGACGCGGATCGCCGCGTGCGAGCCGCGGTTGACCCAGCCCAAGTGCTGACGCAGTTGCTCGAATACTCGGTCGACTTGACGCGGGGACATGACACAGCCGAGCAGCCGGCCACGGGTGGTGATGAAAAAGGGCGTCTCCTCTGACGGCGTGATGTGCAGATCGCGCCGCTGGCGATAGTCGCGCAGGGCATCACGCGTACTGGGATGCAGGGGCACGTACCGGGACTTGCCAAACTTCGCCTCCCGCACGGTCAGCAGACCGGCCTGCAGGTCGACGTCCGCCTGTGTCAGATTCACCGCCTCGGAAATGCGCAGACCCGTGGCCGCCAGCAAGCCGAACAGCGCCTCATAGGTCGCTCCACGCAGATCCGGCTCAAGACGCCGCGCGGCGGCCAGCAGGTCGATGACCTCCTGCTCGGTGAAGATATGCGGGGTGGGCCGCCAGCCGATGGGCCCGAACACCGTACTGTCGGGCACTTCGGTGGCGGGCTCGAATTGCTGCATCCAGAGGGCAAAGGGGCGGAGTCGCTTCAGTCGCCGGGCCCAGGTGCGGGGATCGTCGCGATGCGTCTTGGCTTGTCGCGCCCAGGCGCTCATGACGTCAATCCTGATCGGCCCGCTGAGCTCAAGCGCGTCAACGTAACGGGCAAAGCTTCTGAGTGCGCCCGCTGTCGTGCGCAGACCGTAGCCGAGTCGGCGGCGTTCGGCCAAGTCATCCTCGACCCGAGCTTGGAGTGTCATGCCGCTGTTCATGCCTCCCTCCCCGGCCATGGCAAAGCGACCGTCGAGAGGGTGCGGCTGTCGAGCTTGGCGTAGATCTGCGTGGTATCCAGCGAGCGGTGACGCAGGACATCGGCGACTTCTTTGAGCGAGCTGCCGCCCGCCAGCAGACGGCTGGCCATGGTGTGGCGTAGCAGATGCGCCCCGGTATAGGGCAAACCAGCGCGCGCGTAGCAAGGTAGGATGGGTAGAGTGACCACGCTACGACGCTGACCCTCGGCACGGACGCCGATTGGTCACGAAACCCATCGATCCACTGACCCGGATGTCAGACTGAAACGCCCTCGGGAAACCGGGGGGCGTTTTTGTTTGGGTGCGGGCCTGGCAAATTGGAGCGGGGCATGATGGGTTTCGCTGCGCTCTACCCATCCTACGTGGTGGCTTGGTTAATCGGCTTCGTCGGCGGGGATGTCGAATGGCGCGCTGCCGCCGACGGGCCAATCGGCGGGGTAAATGCCTTGGCGAACGGCGCGATGGAATGAGCAAGGTAGGATGGGTAGAGTGACCACGCTATGACGCTGCCCCTTGGCACGGACGCCGACTGGTCACGAAACCCATCGATCCACTGACCCGGATGTCAGACGGAAACGCCCTCGGGAAACCGGGGGCGTTTTTGTTTGAGTGCGCGCCTGGGAGGTCGGCGCGGGGGATGATGGGTTTCGCTGCGCTCTACCCATCCTACGTGGTGGCTTGGTTAATCGGCTTCGTCGGCGGGGATGTCGAATGGCGCGCTGCCGTCGACGGGCCAATCGGCGGGGTAAATGCCTTGGCGAACGGCGCGATGGAATGAGGAGTACGGCCAGGCTCGGACGTGCGCGACGTATTGGTGCTTGACCGGGTTGTAATGGATGTAATCGAGCCTGTTGTTGAATCCGCGCTGGTCGCGAATGGTGTGCTCCCAGAATCGCCGCTGCCAGATGCCGCGCTCGCCCTTGGCTCTACGGCTGGCCGAGATCCGCTCGCCCTCCGGGATGGCGCGGGAGAAGGCCGCCTTGATGTGACGCCAACGGGTACTGTAATCACTGTCTCCCGGCGGCAAGGTCCACAGCGCATGCAGATGATTCGGCATGATCACGATGGCCTCGATGGTGAACGGGCGCGCCGTCATCACGGCGCGAAACGCCGCGCGCAATGCCGCGACCTGCTCCACCAACAACCGGCTCTCGGGATCACGCAGCTTCACGGTGAAAAAATACGTTCCGCCCGCCACCCGCATCCGCCGATAGTTGGTCATCCTGATCTCCCTGAAACGCACACGAGCACCGTAGGATGGGTAGAGTGACCACGCTATGACGCTGCCCCTTGGCACGGACGCCCCCTGGTCACGAAACCCATCGAGCCACGACACTCGCCAAATGACAGCCGACACCCAATCCACGGACACCACCGCCGCGAACGACTACGACAGCCCCTGGAAAGAAGCCCTGGAGAAGTTCTTCCCGGAGTTTCTGGCGCTGCTGTTCCCGGCCATCCATGCCGAGATCGACTGGACCCAAGGGGTGCAGTTTCTCGACAAGGAATTCCAGCAGATCGTGCGCGAGGCCAAGACGACCCGGCGCTACGCCGACAAGCTGGTGGGCGTCACGCGAGGCGATGGCACGGCGGTCTGGGTGTTGATCCATGTCGAGGTGCAAGGCGAGCCGGAAACCGCCTTCGCCGAGCGGATGTTCACCTATTATTATAGAATCCGTGACGCCTATCAGGTGCCAGTGGCTAGCCTGGCCGTGCTCGCCGATGCCGATGGTCGCTTCCGTCCACAGCAGTACCATGCCGCGCTCTGGGGCTGCCGGGTTGAGCTCCACTTTCCCACGGTCAAACTGCTCGACTACGACGAGCCGGAACGCTGGGCCGAGCTGGAAGCCAGCGATAATGTCTTCGCCCTGGTGGTCATGGCCCAGCTCCGCGCCAAGCTGACCAAGGATGTCGAGCAGCTCAAAGGCTGGAAATTCCGCCTGATCCGATTGATGTACGAGCGCGGCGATGAGCGCGCCTTGGTCTTGGAGCTATTCCGACTCATCGACTGGATGATCCGCCTGCCTGAGGCGCTGGAAGCGGACTTCCGTCAAGCACTCTATACCTACGAGGAGCAGCAACGTATGCCGTATGTGACCACCGTTGAACAGGCTGGGATCGAGAAGGGTGTGCGGCAGGGCGTGCAGCAGGGCTTGCAGCAGGGCTTGCAGCAGGGCGTGCAGCAGGGCGTGCAGCAGGGCGAAGCGACCATTCTGCTGCGCCAGTTCGCCTGTAAGTTCGGTCCTGACTCAGCCGAGACCTACCGCGCACGCATCGAATCGGCTGAGCCCGAGCAGCTAGAGGCCTGGTCCGAGCGCATCCTCACTGCCGACACCCCTGAGACCATCTTCCACTGAGGCTGGAAGCAGCACCCCATAAGCTGATCGAGGCCGAGGAGGCTCGCAAAGCGTGCGGCACTGTGGTGCGGCTGGTGGATTGGGTGAGCACGGAGGATGGGTAGAGTGACCACGCTATGACGCTGCCCCTTGGCACGGACGCCGGTTGGTCACGAAACCCATCGAGCCACTGACTCGCATGTCAGACTGAAACGCCCTCGGGAAACCGGGGGCGTTTTTGTTTGGGTGCGGGCCTGGGAGGTCGGCGCGGGGGATGATGGGTTTCGCTGCGCTCTACCCATCCTCGTGGCTGTGGAGCGGACTGGGGATCTCGCATTGAACATCCGTCGAGTATGGGGCGAGGGCAGGTTTCGTGATCCAGCATCGGTCTAGCCAGGACCGGCTGATCGCATGACCGACATTCGGATCGGTTGGACGATTCGGGGCCAGCTTGCTGGACTCTCCGTTTCGTCCACTGGGCGGTTTGTCGCCCCTGATGCGGCCGGGTAGACTGCGGTGATTGCGCGAGCGCACCGCGAGGAGATTCGTTCATGGCTCTTGCCGAGGAAGACATTGCCTTCATCAAAGCCCATCTCGGAGAATGGCTGGCTGAGCAAAGCCTGGCCCGACCGCCGGTGGTTTACGAAGTCGAGCTGCGCGAGCGCATGGTGCGTGTGGAGGAGGAGCTTAAGCACCAGCGGGAGCTGATGCGCGAAGGCTTTGCGCGGATGGACGCTCGCTTCGAACAGTCGGACGAGCGCTTTGCGGCGCTAAGTGAGCAATTCGCGGTGCTAAGGTCAGATATGGATGCTCGCTTCCTGGCGCTGCGGACGGATATGGACAAGCGCTTCGAGCAGGTCGACAAGCGCTTCGAGCAGGTCGACAAGCGCTTCGAGCAGATCGATAAACGCTTCGACGAGATGCTCAAGCGTCACGACCAACATTTTCTGTGGCTGATCGGTTTCATCGCGACGAGTGCCGGTCTAGTCATCGCCGCCATGCGGTTTCTCGGATGACCCCGGGATCTGTGGTGAGGGGCATGAGCCACGAGGTAGGATGGGTAGAGTGACCGCGGTTTGATGTTGATTTTTGGTACGGGCGTTGACCGGTCACGAAACCCATCGAGGCATGGCGCCCAGGGCAAACTCTGGGTGACTTTCATCGTTTGTGGGCATGGGGACGAGCTTTCAGCGCGGGGAATGATGGGTTTCGCCGCGCTCTACCCATCCTCGAGCTGCGAGCTACGAGCCGGCGTCAATCCTCCTCCTCGGCGGGGCATGTGGTCGCCTCCGTGTCGAGGGCGATGTGCCAATCGCGACGGTAAATACCTTGGCGAGCGGCGCGATGGACCGACGAGTATGGCCGCTGTTGAGGGTGCTGGCCTTGGCCATCAGTTGGGCCGGTAGCCGGTAGGCTGGGAGAGCGATAGAGACTGTGCGAGTAATCCAAGCGCACCGCGAAGATCGCAGATTGGTGTAGGTTGGGCCGACGCAGGGGGGGCAACAATGAAAGCGTTAGGCTAGCCGCCATGTTGGGCTTCGTAGCTCAGCCCAAC
>NZ_JAAIJQ010000166.1 GCF_010820565.1 Thiorhodococcus minor
GTGTTCACCCACTGGGGGGCCGCCCACACCCCTTGACCCCACACGCCGGCACCTTGGCCGCCAACCCCCTACCCATGGCCCCCCCCCGGGCCCCCGCGCGGGGGGCCGGCGGCCACCCCAGATCGACAGCGCTTTCCAGCCGACATCACAGACCCGCTACCCCAAGACGCCGAGCGGGACGCCCAGCGCGAAGCCTCTCATCGGCGAGCACCCCGCAATGACAGCCTCCATCCTCATCCTCGGCGGCACCACCGAGGCCTATGCCCTCGCCGACTGCCTCGCATCCAGACCCGGGCTCAGGGTCATGACATCGCTCGCCGGACGGACCGCGAATCCGCGTCTGCCAGCCGGCGAGACGCGCATTGGCGGCTTCGGGGGCATCCCAGGTCTCGTCGACTATCTGCGTCAGGAGGGGATCGCGGCCGTGGTCGACGCCACGCACCCCTTCGCCTCTGCCATGGGCTGGAATGCCGCAAAGGCCTGCCGATCGGTAGGCGTGCCACTGGTGCGGCTGGAGCGCCCCGCTTGGGCGCCCGAGCGGGAAGACCGCTGGACTCAGGTCGTGGATTGGGAGGCGGCCGTCGCGGCCCTTCAGACGGGGGGATCGAAACGGGTCTTTCTCGCCGTCGGACGACAGGAGCTCGCCCCCTTCGCCGGACTGGAGGACATCTGGTTTCTGATCCGCGTAGTCACACCACCGGACCCGATGCCGCACTTTCGCGCCTATGAGCTGCTGCTCGCGCGCGGCCCCTTCGATCTGGAGAGCGAGCGCGCACTGCTCGACACACACCGCATCGACGCCATCGTCTGCAAGAACAGCGGTGGCGAAGCGACATCGGAGAAGCTAGTCGCAGCACGCGAGCGCGGCATCCGCGTCATCATGCGCGAGCGGCCGGAGCGCCCCTGCGTACCGCTCGCGGCAAGCGTCGCAGAGGCCCTGGAATGGGTCGATCGAACCCTTGGGCGTGGCGAGCCCTGAGGAAAGCTGTCAGCGTCTTGGAGCCTTGTCTTTCCTCGCGCCCTTGCGGTTCAGATCGCCGATCTCGGGCTAGGCGCCCTCGGCCTCCGGATACCAGCGCGGCGTGTAGACCCAGGCGCCGCCCCCGTCACGGCGGAACTGACGTGTCAGGGAAGATCCGACGATGACCACGGTGCGCATGTCGACCTGCTCGGGCCAAACCTCGCCCAGAGTCGTCGCGGTGAGCTGCTCGGCCGGACGGCCCACGTCGCGCCCGAGCACTACAGGGGTCGCGGGCGCTCGATAGCGTCGCAGAAGATCCAGCGCCTGACCGAGCTGCCAGGGCCTTGCCTTGGAGCTGGGGTTGTAGAGCGCCATGACGAAGTCGCCCAGCGCGGCATGCTCCAGCCGCCGCTCGATCTGCGACCAGGGCTTGAGGTTGTCGGACAGGGAGATGATGCAGAAGTCGTGACCCAGCGGCGCACCGGCCCGCGCGGCGGCGGCCTGGGCGGCGGAGATCCCCGGCAGAATTGCTAGATCGACCGCGCGCCAGGCGGGCTCGTCGGCCTGCTCCAAGGCCTCCATCACGGCCGTCGCCATGGCGAAGATCCCCGGATCGCCCGAAGACACCACCACCACGTGCCGGCCTTCGGCCGCGAGCCGCAGCGCGAGGCGCGCCCGGTCCATCTCGCAGCGGTTGTCCGAGTCTAGCGTCCGCTGATCCGGACGAAAGGGTCCGGCCATGCGGACATAGGTGGTATAGCCGACGATGTCCTGGGCGCGGTCCAGCTCATCGCGCACGGCAGGCGCCATCAGCTCGGGCGCCCCTGGCCCGAGACCGATCACAGCCAGCCTTCCGGGACGAGGACTTGGCGGCTGGGACTGAAGCGCCTGCTCCAGCCTTCGAGCCAGAACATCCGCCCCCTGCGCCAGACCCAGGACAGGCGTCACTTGCGAGCCGTCGGCGGCAACAGCGACCACGACGGATGGGCGCTCGCCGCTGACCAGCGACGGCGCCAAGGCGATGAAGAGAGGCTCGAGCGCCCCGACGAAGATCACGGGGCGGCCGGCGCCCAGACCATCGCACAGGACCTGCGCGAGACGATCCGTCGGCACAGGCTCCAAGGCCAGATCGGGCAAAGCAGCCCGCAAGCGCTCCGCTGTCCCCGCGCCCTTGGCGTCGCCGACGACCAGGACAGGCGCCGGCCCGGCTGGCGATGTCATCAGCCCTGCCACCGCTCGCCGGGAATCAGCACCATGGAGAAGTAGGGCACGGTCTCGGGGGCGATCTCGCGAAGCGGCAGGATGCGCTCGCCGTCCATGGTGGCGCGCTCCACATAGAGCGCCCGATCCTGGAGTCCGAGGTTGAAGATGACGCGGCGCACCTTCTCGAAGTTGCTGCCGAGCTTCATGATGGCCGCCGCCTCGACGCCCGAGAGCAGCTCGGCCAGCCTGTCTTCCGGCAGGGTCCCGGCCAGCACCTGGAGCCGCTGGTCGCGATAGACCAGCGGGGTGCGCAGCACGGAGGCGCTGGCGACCACGGAGCAGACGCCGGGGACCACTTCGGTCTCGAAGCGGTCGGCGAGCCGGTCGTGGAGATACATGAAGGAGCCGTAGAAGAAGGGATCGCCCTCGCACAGGGCGGCGACATCGCGCCCCGCCGCGAGGTGCTCCGCCACCTGCTCCGCCGCCTCGTCGTAGAAGGCGCGCATCACGCCCTCGTAGTCGTAGGGAGGCTCCGGTTTCTTCCCGGTGACGGGATAGACCAAGGGCAGCCGAATCTGGTCCGAGCGCAGGTGCGGCTTCACGCTCGTCAGCGCATTGCCGCGCTTCGCCTTGCCGACATAGTAGGCCACCACGGGCGCCCCGCGCAGATAGCGCAGCGCCTTGAGCGTGATCAGCTCCGGATCGCCCGGGCCGACGCCCAGGCCGAGTAAACGCCCTTTCTCCATGACGCTCAGCCGTGCTCCCGCCCGAGGGCATTGACGGCGGCGGCCGCCATGGCGCTGCCGCCCCGACGCCCGCGAACCGTCACAAAGGGCAGGCCGCGGCTGTCCTCGGCCAGCGCGTCCTTGGATTCGGCGGCACCGACGAAGCCAACGGGGAAGCCCAGGATCAGCGCCGGCTTGGGCGCACCCTCGTCCAGCATCTCCAGCAGTCGAAAGAGCGCGGTCGGGGCATTGCCGACGACCACGATGGCGCCCTCCAGGTGCGGGCGCCACAGCTCCAGGGCCGCGGCCGTCCGTGTGTTGCCGATCCGCTTGGCCAGCTCAGGCACGCTCGGATCCTGCAGGGTGCAGAGGATCTCGTTCGCCGCCGGCAGCCGTGCGCGCGTGATGCCTTCCGCCACCATGCGGCTGTCGCACAGAATCGGCACACCGGCCTCCATGGCCGCGAGTCCGGCCCGTCCGGCCCCAGGCGAGAAGACCAGGTCGTCGATGATGTCCGGCATGCCGCAGGAGTGGATCACGCGCACCGCCAGCGCCTCCAGATCCTCCGGGATGCGCTCCAGATTCGCCTCGGCGCGGATGATGGCGAAGGATTGACGATAGATGTCGTGGGCATCTCGGACGTAATCGATCATTGCAAGTCTCTGTCACACGGCAACGCGCGGCCGCTCGGCGCAGCGCTGCTGCCCGAGGCGTGGCCCTAGCCGGAAGTCAAGAAGTAAGGGAGGGATTTGCTTCAACAAGCCAGGCAGTATAATTTGAATTCTGCTTTGCAGCCAATGGCTTTTCGATCCACCACCTCGATGGACCCAGGGTGGATGAGCCATCGCGAAATCCAAAATCCACCAGTGACGCCCGACCTGGTGGACTGCGCGATGCTTGTCCACCCTGCCTGCGTAGGTTGGGCTGAGGCACGAAGCCCAACAAGGCGGCCAGCCTAACGCGTTGATTGTTGGGCCTCCTCCGTCGGCCCAACCTACGGTAAGACGGGATCTTTGCGATGTGCTCGGAATACTCGCACGGTCTCGATGCTTGTCCACCCTTGTATGTTCTGTTTCCAGGGCTTGAGAAGGAGCTTGGACAACTGGACGTTATGAGGAGTGAGCCGGAGACGCCGTTCCACCCTGAGGCCATGAGCCTGTAAGTAGAGTGGCGCCCCGCCCTCTTCGCTGATCCCGAGGAGTATCCGAGGCCGTGGGCGAAGCTCGTGAGCCTGCATACACAAGGTCGGGAAGCGAGGGCGCAGGGTCGGGGAGCCGGGTCACAGTTTAGCGCCTGAATCCGTGGAGTCACAAAACCATGCTTGTTGCTGGAATCGATGTTGCTGCCAAGACGCTTGCTGTGCTCATTCAGCGCGAGGACACGAACGCCAAGGTGCAGGAGTTTGCCAATACCCCGAGCGGGCATCAGGCACTGCTCAAGCGCTTGCGCCAAGCGCGGGTGCAGCGGGTATGCCTGGAGGCGACCGGAACCTATCACCTGGATCTGGCACTGGCCTTGGAGGGCGGCGGTGTGGCGGTGATGGTGGTGAACCCTAAAGCGGCCAAGCGCTTCGCCGAGGCGCTGCTCACGCGCACCAAGACCGATGCTGTCGATGCGGCGGTGCTGGCGGAGTTTGCCCAGCGCATGCCCTTTGAGCCGTGGCAGCCACCGGCGCCCGTGACGCTCGAGCTGCGCGCTTATGCGCGGCGCTTAAGTGCGCTGACGCACGCGCGCACCCAGACGAAGAACCAGCTCCATGCCCTGCAGCAGAGCACCACCACCCCGGCGGTGCTCCTTGAGGAGCTGCATCTGGCCATTGCCGAGACGGACGCGCGCATTGAGCGCTTGCGCACCGCCGCCCTGGCCCTGATCGAGACCGCGGCCCAGCTCAAGG
>NZ_JAAIJQ010000167.1 GCF_010820565.1 Thiorhodococcus minor
CACCCTGCTGACACAGGCCGTCCTCGCGCTTTCCGATGCCGTCGAGGCGGTACGGCCAGACCGACAATTTCCACGCCGCAATCCCGGCAAGCTCAAGCCTGGATTCCACCCGGCTTACTGCCGGGCGGCTTAAGTCCATGGCATTGGACGCGGGCGTCCCTGCTCACACCCACGCAAACGCATCGTCGATGCGATCCTGTACGTTGTGAAATCGGGCGATCAGTGGCGCATGCTTCCTAACGATTTTCCAGCATGGCAAACGGTTTACGATCATTTCAGCCGCTGGAGCAAGCGCGGTGTCTGGGAGGCCGCGCTCGATGCACTCAACACTCGGCGTCGCGCCAAGTGCGCGCGCGCCCCCAGCCCGAGCTACGGCATCATCGACTCACAAAGCGTCAAGACTCAGTACGCCAGCGAGGAGCGTGGTATTGATGTTGGCAAAAAGGTCAAAGGGCGCAAGCGCCACATTGTGGTCGATATTCTCGGCCATCTCCTACACGTCTCGGTGCATGCGGCCAACCACAACGATACCGTCGCGGCGTGTCCTGTGCTCGAGCGCGCAGCGGAGAAACACCCCACGATACGCGCTTTCTCCGGCGATGCAGGCTACCGTGGCATGGCGGTGAAGTCTGTCGATGAAGTCCTTGGGCTTGAGCTGCACATTTCGCAGAAAATCCAAGACCAATGGGCCGTGCTGCCCAAGCGCTGGGTGATTGAGCGCACCTTCGCCTGGCTCGGTCTGTTTCGACGCTTGAGCAAGGATGTCGAGATTCTTACCGCCACGGCCGAGAACATGATTCGCATCGCGATGCTGAAGAAAACGCTTGCAAATCGTGTCTGAGCTTTTTCCAGACAGACTCTGACGGATCACGGCCATCTGACGGGCGTCGCCTATCCCGACGAGCGGAGCGTGCTCGGCGTGATCGAGGCCTTCGGCGGCTATCCGGGGCTGGGTGGCTACTACCTCTGGGACGAGCCCTCTCTGGAGGACTTTTCCTCAGTCCGGCGGGCCGCGGAGATCATTCGCTCACATGACGGCGCACGCCTGCCCATGGTCGGCATGCTGCCGAGCTATGGACGCTATCGCTGGCCGAGAGAGTATCCGACGTTCGCGCGCCGGTTCATGCGCGTGGTCGATCCGGAGGTGGTGGCCTTCGATTTCTACGGGGTCCGTCAGACGACGCCGGATGGTCCGCCGACCGTGAATCCTTTTCTCTACCGGGATCTCCGGCTCTGGAGCGATCTGGCTCGGGAAGTCGACCGACCCTTGTGGCTTTATGGCTCGGCGGTCGGCTGGGGGCGATGGCCAGGCCGAGCCTTGCCACGCTGCGCTTTCAGGCGGCGACGGCCCTGGCCTATGGCGCGCGTGGTCTGATTTGGTTCATGGCGCGTGATTACAGCGGCGGTGCGGTGGATTTCACCGGAGGCGCCTTGGATGCTCGGGGCGACCCAGGCCTCCTGTACGACGATCTCAAGCAGGTCAACCAGTGGATGCGGGGGCTGGCGCCGGCCCTGATGACGCTGGAGGCGAGGGGCGTCATGCTGATCGATCCCGTGCCGAATTGGGCCGAGGTCTTCGTGCCTGGTTTCTCTGGGCTGACCTCGGCGCCGGCGAATCTGCTCTTGGCGGAGCATGAGGCCGCGGGGAGTGCGGATGGAGGAGACAGGTACCTCTGGGGCGTGAATCGGGACCTCGGGCAGCGAAGACTGGGTGAGCTGAGCTTCAGGTGTGCGGTGCAGCTTGGGGAGGTCGCGACCGATGGGACCGCTGAGGGTGCGTCCGAGCATCGGATCCAGCTCGGCGCAGGGGAGGGGAAGCTGCTGCGGATCTCACCGATGCCAGGCTGCGACTTGGATGGGCCGTCGGCGGGTCGCGAGCGTGCCCGCGTCATCTGGCGCACTGAGGGCTGAGGTCGAAGCGGTGAGACTTGTGGACGCTGTGCTGGGAGTGTCGGCCCTCAGGCCGACACCTGTTGACCTGGAGGCCGACACTCCCAGGGCTGGTCGAGCTCAGGCGTGGACCCGCCGCCTCATGAGATGCGCACCGGGCTGCGATAGAGCCACCCCTTGATGCCGCGGCGCTCGAAGGGGTGCCAGCTGTCTTCCGGCTGGGCGAGGCGGTCCGCGACGATGTAGAGGCTGAGCGGGCTCGAGGCGAGGCCGAGATGGCTGGACTCGACCTCGACGTTCTCGGTCTGGGGTCCCTCGCGGCCGACGCTGGCGGTCCAGGGCACGATGCCGTCGCTGCGGCTGTAGATCGAGGTGGTCGGGACCGGCGGTGCCTCGTCGAGCGGGCCGTGCTGCTCGGGCAGCCCCATGGTGTCCCCGGTCGCTGCTTCGTACATCCGCCAGATCTCGTCCGGCTTGTGCTCGCCCGCGAAGGGGGTACCGAGCGTGATCACCTGTCGGACCAGCTCCGGCGCTTCCTTGGCCATCTCACGTGCGTAGAGCCCGCCGAGGCTCCAGCCGACCAGGCTGACCTTGCGGTCGTGCGCGGCGTGGACCTGCTCGAGCCGCTTGAGGCAGCCGTTCAGGACGCCACCTCGGGGGCCGAGGTTGACACCCTGCTCCCAAGGGCTGGTGGCGTAGCCCAGGCTGGAGAGGTAGTAGCGCAGCGGCTGGGTGGAGAGGTCGCAGCCGAGCAGGCGCGGGAGCACGAGCACGGGGTGGCCGTCGCCCTTGGGGGCGGAGTAGAGGAAGGGCTGGGACGCGAAGAGGCTGGCGAATTCCAGGCCCGCGCGGGCCTCGAGGGCGAAACGGAAGGGAGCGGTGGCTTGCAGCCAAAAGGCGTGCGATTCGGAGAGTCTGTTCATTGCGTACTTCAACGAAACGGGAAGGGAGGATGTGAGCACGAGGCTCCGGGCGGATGTCGGGCGGATTCGGACGCTTGGCAAAGCAGGGCGAAAGGCCTACGTCATCGTCGATGCCATCGAATGGAGACGGCTATGAGATATCTCGCACCCGCTATTGTCGCGCATCCGGGCCATCGCGTCCTTACCCAAGCGCATCGTCAGGATGAAGCGGAGCGGGTCGCGGCGCTGCGGGAGCTGGTCGGGCTGGATGCCGAGCAGCGTGGGCGCATCCAGGCACGTGCCACAGCGCTGGCCGAGGCGGTGCGCCGCGAAGGCCCGGAGGGCGGCCTGGATGCCTTTCTCCATGCCTATGATCTCTCAAGCCGGGAGGGCGTGGCGCTCATGTGTCTCGCCGAGGCCCTGCTGCGCATCCCGGACAAGGAGACGCGCGATCGGCTGATTCGCGACAAGCTCGGGTCGGCCGACTGGGGCGGGCATCGGGAGGCGGGCGCCTCGCTGTTCGTCAATGCCTCGACCTGGGCGCTGATGCTGACGGGGCGGCTGATCGACTGGCACGATGCGCCGAGCGACGATCTGCTGGGCGCCTTGCGCCGCCGGCTGGAGCGCAGCGGCGAGCCCTTCGTCCGCGAGGCGGTGACCCAGGCGATGCGCATCCTGGGCCGCCAGTTCGTCATGGGACGCCGCATCGGGGAGGCGCTGGAGCGCGTCCAAGCCGACGAGCGCAGCCACGTTCGCCACACCTTCGACATGCTCGGGGAGGCGGCGCGAACGGCTGCGGACGCCGAGCGCTACCTGGAGCGCTACCTCAGCGCCATCGCCGCGGTCGGCAAGGCGGCCGGAGGGGTTGGGCCGGTGCAGGGGCCGGGCGTGTCCGTCAAGCTCTCCGCGCTGCACCCGCGCTTCGAGGTCGCGCACTACGATCGGCTGCGCGGCGAGCTGCTGCCGCGACTCGTCGAGCTGGCCCGCGCCGCCCGCGCGCAGGACATCGGTCTGACCATCGATGCCGAGGAGGCGGAGCGGCTCGACATTACGCTCGACATGGCCGCGCACCTCTGCGCCGAGCCGAGCCTGGCCGATTGGGAAGGGCTGGGGCTTGCGGTCCAGGCCTATCAGAAGCGCGCCTCGCCGGTCATCGACCTGGTGGCCGAGCTGGCGCGCGAGCACGGCCGCCGTCTACAGGTCCGGCTGGTGAAGGGGGCCTATTGGGACAGCGAGATCCGCGCCGCGCAGGTAAGCGGCTTGGAGGGCTACCCGGTTTTCACGCGCAAGGCCAATACGGATCTCAGCTATCTGGCCTGCGCGCGGCGTCTGCTGGCGCTCAGTGACCGACTGACTCCGCAGTTCGCGACCCACAACGCCCACACGGTCGCGGCCGTGCTGGAGATGGCGGGCGACAAGGATAGGATCGAGCTACAGCGGCTGCACGGCATGGGGCGGTCGCTGCACGCCCAGGTCGTCGACGGCGACCACGTCGCCTGCCGCGTCTATGCGCCCGTCGGCAGTCACGAGGAGCTGCTGCCCTATCTCGTCCGCCGCCTGCTGGAGAACGGCGCCAATGTGTCTTTCGTCAATCGTGTGCAGGACCGCTCCATCCCCATCGAGACGCTGATCTCGGATCCATTGGAGACGGCTGGGGCGGGGCACGCACGCGTCCCCTTGCCCCGGGCGCTCTTCGAGCCGGACCGGCGCAATGCGGCGGGCGTCGATCTGAGCGAGATGGAGGCCGTGCGCCGGCTCTCCGATGCCATGAGATCGCTCGAGCAGACCGATCTGCATGCCCGAGCCCTGATCGGCGGCGAGGCGCGGGGAGGGGATGGCCCTAACCCGGCAAAGCCGGAACCAAAGAGGGGCGGATCGTCTATCGTTTGAGTAAGCCCGCACACGGGAGTCAGACGATGAACCCCTTTGTTGAACAGCATCACGATGAGAT
>NZ_JAAIJQ010000168.1 GCF_010820565.1 Thiorhodococcus minor
AGAAAGAACTCGATTCATTGCTCACGTTGAATTTTCAGGCATTCAAGAAATGTGATCTTGTGCCTATATGAAGTATAATCCCAGCGGGCCTCAGACCGCAACTTGCCTATGGGGGGCGGGTTTCTGGGGTAAAAACACATAGGATCGCGGTGACGGGAGTCCGGACCTGATCCGCTAAAACCTAACGGAATCGCCGACTGATCGCCCTGCCCCTCGGGCGGCGGAAGGTTAAAAATAATTGAGCGGGCTAAGCATGTAGGGCCAATGGCAGAGGGCTTGCGGACGCGGGTTCGATTCCCGCCGCCTCCACCAAATTCGCATCCGCGACAATCCGCGAAGGACTTAGAACCCGCCCAAGTGCGGGTTTTTTGTTGAGTCTGGCTCTTGATGGATTCCGGACAGGTCGATCGCTGGCAACTGGCGGCTTGCGCGAGTCAGGCTGACCGAACGCTAAGTGGTTGTGTTCGAGCCTAGCCGTGGCGTTTCCAAGCGACCAAATTGCGTCGATTTTGGCGCGCTGACTGAAACGCACAAAGAGCATATCGGACGACCAGGAAACCCTGGCAGGCACTCCTTCGCTACGCAGCCATCTCCCACAATCGGACGGTTTGATCTCCTAATCGCACGCCGATCGATGCATTCTGTGTGTCAGTGGCACCACGACGTCGGCGTCCATCGAACGGCCCGGAGTGGCTTGGTCTGCACGCTGACTGATAGGATTCCCCCGACATATCGATTAAGGCGCTGCGAGCGCGCCTTGGCGGGAAAGAGAGGTCATGGACAACCCCTTCTTCGATCAGCCCATCCTGAGCTCCCCCTACGACTATCCGGCCCGTCACTGGGAGCTGGACGATCAGGGCCAGCCAACCCAGAAGATCATCGAGTCGCGCCGCCGCGCGGAGCTCATCACACCGATTCCCAAGCCCAAGAAGCAAAAGGGTGCGGGCCAGCAAGTCGACCTGCTGTTCGACGAAGGGCTTGGCCTCAGCACTGAGCAGCAGCAGTACGACCACACCGCCGTCATCAACGGCGTGCGGATGGAGGTCGACAAGTGGCGTCAGCTCCCGGCCCATCTCTGGCGCGTCACCCCTGAGACCGCCCGCCTCTTGGAGCACTGGCGTCATCATCCCTTTGCCGGCATCCGCCCCTTCTTCTGTCAGGTCGAGGCCGTCGAGACCGCCATCTGGCTGACCGAGGTCGCCCCGCAGATCGGCAAGTCCGGCCAGCGCTTCCTCGACCACCTGACGCGCGCCAACCGCGACGCCAACCCCGAGCTGATGCGGCTCGCGCTCAAGCTCGCGACCGGCGCCGGCAAGACCACCGTCATGGCCATGCTCATTGCCTGGCAGACACTCAATGCGGTCCGGCGCCCGGGCAGCCAGAAGTTCACCCGTGGCTTCCTCATCGTCGCACCGGGCTTGACCATCAAGGACCGCCTGCGCGTCCTCCAGCCCAACGACCCGGACAGCTACTACGCCAGCCGAGAGCTGGTCCCCGGCGACATGCTCGGAGACCTCGAGCGCGCCAAGATCGTCATCACCAACTACCACGCCTTCAAGCGCCGCGAGCGACTGGAGCTCTCCAAGGGCAACCGCCGCCTGCTCCAGGGACGAACCGGCGACGCGCTCGACACCATCGAGAGCGAGGGCCAGATGCTCCAGCGCGTGATGCCCGAGCTGATGGGGATGAAGCGCATCCTCGCCATCAACGACGAGGCGCACCACTGCTACCGCGAGAAGCCCGCCGACCCTGACGAGGCCAAGCTCAAGGGCGACGACCGCAGGGAGGCCGAGCACAACAACGAGGCCGCGCGCCTCTGGATCTCCGGGCTGGAAGCCGTCAACCGCCAGCTCGGCCTCAACCGCGTCATCGACCTCTCCGCCACGCCTTTCTTCCTGCGCGGCTCGGGCTACATCGAGGGGACGCTCTTCCCCTGGACGATGAGCGACTTCTCGCTGATGGACGCCATCGAGTGCGGCATCGTCAAGCTCCCGCGCGTGCCCGTCTCGGACAACATCCCCGGCGGCGAGATGCCGATGTTCCGCAACCTCTGGGAGCACATCCGCGCCAAGATGCCGAAGAAGGGGCGCGGCAAGGCGGCGAGCCTGAATCCGCTCGACCTGCCGACCCAGCTCCAGACCGCGCTCGACGCGCTCTACGGCCACTACAAGGAGACCTTCGCGCTTTGGTCCAAGGCCGGCCTCTCCGTTCCGCCCTGCTTCATCGTCGTTTGCAACAACACCTCCACCTCCAAGCTCGTCTACGACTACATCTCGGGCTTCGTCAAGCAGAACGAGGACGGCAGCGGGACCCCCATCCCCGGTCGCCTGGAGCTGTTCCGCAATCAAGACGAGCATGGCCAAGCACTGCCGCGGCCCCGCACCCTCCTGATCGACAGCGAACAGTTGGAATCCGGCGAGGGGCTCGACCCCAAGTTCCGCGACATCGCTGGCCCCGAGATCGAGCAGTTCCGCCGCGAGATCTTCGAGCGCGGCGGCCGCCTGGCCGACGAGCTGCGCGCCGGCAAGACCCTGGACGACTCCGCCCTGCTGCGCGAGGTCATGAACACCGTCGGCAAGCCGGGGCGGCTCGGCGACTCCATCCGCTGCGTGGTCTCGGTGTCCATGCTCACCGAGGGGTGGGATGCCAACACCGTGACCCACGTGCTGGGTGTGCGCGCGTTCGGCACGCAGCTCCTCTGCGAGCAGGTGATCGGTCGCGCGCTGCGCCGCCAGTCCTATGATCTGAATGAGGCGGACCTTTTCAATGTCGAATACGCCGACGTGCTCGGCATTCCCTTCGACTTCACCGCCAAGCCCGTCATCGCCAAGCCGCAGCCCCCACGCGAGACCATCCAGGTCAAGGCCGTGCGCCCCGAGCGCGATCATCTGGAGATCCGCTTCCCCCGCGTCCAGGGCTACCGGGCCGAGCTGCCCGAGGATCGGCTCACGGCCGACTTCAACGACGACTCCGTCATGGAGCTCACCCCGGATCTGGTCGGCGCAACCGAGACACGCAACGCCGGCATCATCGGCGCCCCGATCGACCTCAATTTGGTCCACACGGGCGACGTTCGACCCTCTCAGGTGCTCTACGAGCTGACCTCGCATCTGCTGCTGACGCGCTGGCGCGATGCCGACGATCAGCCCCAGATGCACCTCTTCGGCCAGCTCAAGCGCATCACTCAGCAATGGCTCAAGACCTGTTTGGTCTGTAAGGGCGGGACCTATCCTGCGCAGCTCAAGTACAAGACCCTGGCCGACATGGCCAGCGAGCGCATCACCGCCGCCATCACCCGCTCGCTGGTCGGCAAACGCCCGATCAAGGCCGTGCTCGATCCCTACAACCCGACCGGCTCGACCCTCCACGTCAACTTCACGACCTCCAAGACCGAGCGTTGGGAGACCGCAGCCGAGCGCTGCCACCTCAACTGGGTCATCCTCGACAGCGACTGGGAGGCCGAATTCTGCCGCGTCGCCGAGCGGCATGAGCGCGTCATCGCCTACGTCAAGAACCACAACCTCGGCCTGACCGTGCCCTACCGCTACGGCTCCGAGACACGGACCTATCTCCCGGACTTCATCGTCCTGGTCGACGACGGGCATGGCGCCGAGGATCCGCTCCATCTCGTCGTCGAGATCAAGGGCTACCGCCGCGAGGACTCCAAGGAGAAGAAGTCCACCATGGACACCTACTGGGTGCCCGGCGTGAACAACCTCGGTGCTTACGGACGCTGGGCCTTCGCCGAATTCACGGATGTCTTCCAGATGCAGGCGGATTTCACGGAGAAGGTCGCCGAGGCGTTCGAGGCGATGATCGTAGATGTCGTGAAGGTGCCGTCGGAATCGGTACACCCTATCTGGTGACGAAGCTCCAGCTTCGTCACCTGCGAGAAGAAGCTCCGCTTCACGACGCGCACGGAGGCCAACCATGACCCGCAGCCGCTATCGTTTTCTCGGCAACGATGCCCCCTATTTTTTGACGATGACAATCAATCACTGGCTGCCGATCTTCACGCGCCCAGAGACGGTCGAAGTGATCTTCGATAGCTGGCGCCATCTGCAAGCACGCCATGCATTCCGGTTGCATGGTTACGTGATCCTCGAAAACCATCTGCATCTCATCGCCCGCGCCCCCGAGCTGGATCAGGACGTAAGGCGGTTCAAGTCCTTTACGGCGAGACGGCTGATCGCGACCCTGGAGACCGCCGGCGCGCATCGCCTGCTGAAGATGCTCCGGCTGTTCAAGGGCGAGGGGAAAATGGAGTCGACCTATCAGGTCTGGGAAGAGGGCAGCCACCCGCAGCGCATCGAGCATGAAGATGTCATGCGTCAGAAGCTCGACTATATCCATCACAACCCCGTCAAGCGCGGCTACGTCGACGCGCCCGAGCACTGGCGCTGGTCGAGCGCGCGCGACTACCTGGGCCAGCCCGGGCGGATCGAGATCGACAAGGGGTGGCTCGGTTCGTAAAGCGAGGGCTTCGTCACCAGGGAACCAGACTCTGGTCACGAAGCTCCAGCTTCGTGACCTCGGAGAAGAAGCTCTGCTTCACGAGGGTCGACGCGCCGCCGCACGAGCG
>NZ_JAAIJQ010000169.1 GCF_010820565.1 Thiorhodococcus minor
CTCCGGCTCACTCCTCATAACGTCCAGTTGTCCAAGCTCCTTCTCAAGCCCTGGAAACAGAACATACAAGGGTGGACGAGCGAGAGCGAAGTCCACCAAATCCCGCGCTGGCGCTGACTGGTGGGCTGCGGTGCGAGACGGTGAAGAGACTCCCCCGTCGGCTGGGCTGAGGCACGAAGCCCAACATAGCGGCGGACCTAAGGCGCTGATTGTTGAGCCTCCTACGTCGGCCCAACCTATGTCAGCACGCCATCTTCGTGTTGTGTGCTCGGAATACTTTCACAGTCTCCACGCTTGCCCGCCCTAAGAGGACGACAGGCGCCTCATCCGCCGCAGATAGGATGCGTCTCCCAGCGCCGGCAGGTGTTGAGATCGCTGATCTCGACGCAAACGTCCTTCGTGAAGCAACCGCTGGCCGGATCCCAGTTGCAGCGATTGTTGAGCTGGCAGGTATTGAGGTTGCTGATCGCCAAACAGTCCTCGGTGCACGACAAGCCACGGACGCTGTAGGTGTAGACGTACTCGGCGCATGAGAAGGTCCCCTCGACGATGCAGGTGGCGGAGCGCACCGGCTGGGGCGCAAACCCGTCTTGATCGTAGCCGTCGCCGGGCTGCGCCAAGGCGAGTCCAGGCAATGCGAAAATGATCAGGATGATGAGGAGGTCTCTATGCGTGCTCACTGGCGTCTCCCGGAATGTGCTCTGGCCGGCACTGGAATCATAGGCTTCGCATGATTAGAGCTTAGCCAGAGCCGACCGCGCATCTGGAGACCCCTGTCACAGAGCCGATAATAGACGCAGCCAGCACCGCCAAAGACAGCCCGAGAACACCGACCAAAGGGCTTCAGCATTGCCGTCCTGGCTGGCAGGCACCGGCCAGGAAGCCAGGACCAGGAGCCGCATACATCAGTCCAACACCGCAAAGCTCACATCATTCCAGAGCCGACCCCGTAAGGGCCTGACTGAGCAGAACGGGGATAGCCGCGATGGCCGCCTCACGCGACGCAGCATCCGAGCCAACGGTCGCCAAGACCTCACGCCCAGCCGCGCGCAAGGCCATCTGATCATCGCTCGACAGCGTGCTGTAGACCACACTAAGTCCTGCTTGATGCTCGGCGAAGGCCAGCGCCACCTGAATCCGATTGCCGAATCGCGCCATATCCTGAGCGGCTTCGAGATTCGCCCAGCCGCCGTTGATCATGGCAATGATCATTTCGTTGCGGCGAATACGCCCTGAACTCAGCTCCAAAAGCCAATAGGCCTTACCGCTCACGTCTGCTGCGCGACCGAACAAGTTCTGATAGAGCGCGTCGACCAGGCTCTCGTAGCCAAGCGCCTCCGGATACTCCGCCTGGACCAAGGGCTGATCGAAAAAGCTCTGGGCTACAGTGGTCGGCGTCCAGTCAGGAGCGTCAGCCACGCGCGAGAGCCAATACTGCAATCCTTCGTTATCCGGCGCATAGCCCATGGTCGCAGCATAGATCTCCGCGACACGCCAAAGATCATCCCGCGGCCCCTGAGACTCCCCAGCCAACAAGGCACTGCCTTGCAAAGAAACCTCTCTGGCTTCGGGTGTCGAGGCGCTCGAGGCCTGCAGCAGATTCGCATCCGCCAATCCAAGCCCACCGCCTGGCATGAGAGCCAGCGTGGCAACCACGCCGTCAGAAATCACCGCTTTGCTGACGCTATAGACGAGAACCCTGAGCCAGCCAGGCTCGACCACGTTTGCAATCACGCCCTTGCCCGCCAAGCTAGCCGCAGGACCGACGACCGCATCAACGGATGGAAACAGCGCCGGGTCGTAGGTGATGTCCGACAGAAGCCCTGATACCTCATAACCGCCCGAGGTTAGCATCAGATCCACGCGGATGACGCCGCCCTCCAGGCGCGCCGAATCGAACGTCAAGGCCGCCTCTGACGCCTGAGCGGCTAGCGCCGGAGGCGCGAATGCGACCGGAGACTCTAGCCCGGCACCAACGCCTCCATCGAGATAGCCGTTGATGATCTCCTGCAGATCCGTCACCGTCATCATGACATAGTCACGCGTCATGCAGGCCGGGCTCTCGAGGCCCGCCGATAGGTAGTCGACTGCCCGCTGAGCCTCCCACAAGCGCACCCGACCGCTCACGTCGCAGTCGCCGAGCACCGCGTTTCGTCGACGGTCGACAAAGATCCCGCCTGGAATACCTCGGACGAAGGTATCCAGCCCCCGCATATCGGCCGCCCAAGGCTGATCCAGGGTCAGCATGAGCTGCCCGGATTCGAGTGGATCATCGTCGGTCGACCCGACTTCTATGAAGCCGAACTTAATCGTCGCCGTGATGCCTTCCAGTGGAACGGGCGCAGCGTCCTGATAGATCTCGAGATACAGCTCACCATCGACGCTGGAATCGATCCTCGCCTCCTCAGGCTGCGTTCCACCCGGCGCAGGCCCGCTCCAAGCCACATCGAGATATTCGAGGGCACTGGAGTCATAATGCAAACGCGTGGAAAAGGCGCTGAGATCGTCATACCAACTGTTCTTGCTCAGCGTCAGCTGCACTTCCAATTCACTCGGATCGAGCAGCTCAGGCGTCACTTGCTTGGTTTCAACAGCGATCGTCGGATCGAATGGATCATAATCCACGGAGCTTAGCGCGGCGACGAAGCTGTCCGTACGCCCACTCAATTCCGCGAACGCAGGCGTCTCACTCAGGGGAAAAAGGGCCTCGGACTCGGTATTGCCGGCGAGAAAGACTCGCTGCGCTTCAGTACGCGATGCCGCGATCGCAGTGATCGAATCTTCATCCGTACCGCCGAAGTAGCTCGAGCTAATCAAACTCAACCCCCAGGGATGCAGCTTCACAATGAATCCATCGACACCACCCGCGTAATAATTTTGGAAAGCGTTCTCAGCCGGAAAATTATTCGACTCGGTATCACCTACCACATAGAGATATTTCAAATCCTGACTAAATGTATCTTGATCATCAACTTGGTCAAGCGTCAGCCCCAGAGCCCGATCATCGGCAGAACCGCCCAAAAAAGTGGAAAAATGCAAAAAAGTCGCCGAATGATCGAATTTCGCAACGAAAGCATCGTTGCCGCCGCCGGCGTGCGTCTCGTAGAGGGCGTTTTCCACCGGAAAATCATCAGATGTCGTATAGCCACACAAGAAGATATTCCGCTCATCGTCCAGGATCATTCCTGTCGGAATATCCGCACCGGAGCCGCCCAAATAGGTCGAGGAGACCACCTCTAGCCCAGCGCGCGCGATTCTCGCCAAGAAAACATCCGTACCGCCACCAGACTGCTGGATTTCGTTACGCAGAGGCAAATCACCGGACTTTGTCTCGCCCATGAGGTAAGCGATGCCGTCCGCATTGATATCCATGAACTTGATAACATCGTCACCGCTGCCACCGAAATAGGTCGAAGACTGCAGCGTTTGCCCATCCTTGCTCAGCTTGAGCAAGAAGCCGTCCGTCCGACCCGCACTCCTGTCGTAGAGGGCATTGCGCATGACCATGTCGTCGGAGCGAGTACCTCCCGCGATATAGAGCGACTCGGCCACCCCAGCCTCATCGTACTCAATGCCGATTGCCTGCCCTGTATCAGCACTCGAGCCACCGAAGTAGGTCGCAAACTCGACCGTTTGATCGTTCGCCAGTTTCGCAACAAATGCCGCTTGAGCGCGACCTCCCGGCAAGACAGCGTAGAGCGCTGCTTGTACTGGAAAATCCTCCGAGCTCGTTTCTCCGGTGAGATACAGCGCCCCGGTGTCAGGATCAAGCGCAACCCCGTTGATCTGCTCGTCGTCCGATCCGCCGAGGACAACGACATAGTCGAGCGCGGAGCCATCCGCGCTGACTTGATAGACGAGGGCATCGTCCCCAGACGCCGTCGTTGACCCGCCGACCGGAAATTCGCTCGAGGACGTGCTTCCCGCTACGATAGCCTGACCGCCGGCAGTCACCGTGATGACCCGCGCATCGTCATCCCGAGTACCGCCGACGTAGGTCGAATAGTCGAGAGTGGGATCGATGACCAGCTTGTAGCTCGGATCATGCTCAGCGATCTGAAACCCAAAGGTAGGCGAGCTCTCGCCAGAGCGCGGCACCAGAATCTCAAAACGCCCCTCCACCAAGACCCGCTTGTCGCCGATGACCTGATAGATCACTGGAGCCCGCTGCCGCAGCTCACGGCCATCGGGCAAGGTCATGAGCAAGGCTCCGTCAGGAGCAAGTGTCAGAGCTTCGACCCCCTCCACAGCCATCTGGATCTGAGAAGGATCGGCCCCGGGCTGGAGAACAAAGTCATAGGCCAACCCTGATCCATCGCCCCGAAACAAGAGGTCGATCCCAGGATAGGCCGCGCGATACCGCACCGAGTCATAGGTTGGTACTGCGGAAACCCACTTGGCCCGATCGCTGCCGCGGTAATAGCTCATGCGCGTGGGGAGCGGATCACCATGCGTCACTCGCATCCTAGGAGCCGCACCCAGCGGCCACATCCGGACTTCGGAGCGAGCCCC